>NZ_CP020474.1:3550122-4170996 GCF_002080415.1 Roseovarius mucosus
AGCCACCGACATCGACGTAACCGATAAAGGACCAGCGGTCCGTGAGCCGCAGATTGGTCCGCGCGGCAAGGATCGGATCGGTAAAGCTCACGTCGATCCCGGCGGCAAGCCCCGGCACCGGCGTGGTGGCGCGTCCTTCAACCTGCCAGTGGCGCAGGCCTGCCATGAAATCAACCGTGGCATCAGGCGTCGTAAGCGCCCGATACCCTGCGGTAAGCGTCAGCGAGGATTGCTCGATCCGGCCACGCGCGGGCAGGCCGGGGGCAGGGGGTGGCAACGGCACGGTTCCGCGTCGCGAACTTGCCGAATGGGACAGGTCGCCCATCACCACCAAACGCTGATAGCGGGCATAACCCGTGAGAAAGAACGCCGTATCGAGATCTTCGAGAACGTCTGACAGCCCTTTGTCAAAGCGCAATGACGGGCCGCCTGCACGGGGTGTGATCGTTCCGCCAATGCCGGTCCCCCATGCATAGGGCGTGATCTGGGCGTTCCAGTCTTGCGCATGTGCAGGCGGCGCGAGGCTGAGTATCGTCAACAGGGCTGCGAGGCGCGCAAACATCAGAGTTGATCCTTCACGACCGCACCGCCCTTGACGATCATTGCAAGGCTTTGCTCGGGCGCATCAAGCCAGTCAAGCCCTGCCTCGGGATCGCTCTCGACCACCAGAAGATCGGCCATCGCCCCTTCTGCGATGACACCAAGTTGTCCGTCATAGCCGCTGCGTTCCCCAGAAAGCGCCAGCAGATCGCCCGCCGCCCCTGTCGCCATGCGCAAGGCCTCGAGCGGGGGCATGAAGCGGCTCAGCTTGGCCAATTGCCGCCCCTGACTGCTGGCCCCTGTAGGGTTCATCAGGATGTCGGTGCCAAAGGCCATGTTGACCCCCACAGTGCGGCCCATTTCAAAGGCCTGCACGGTGCCTACCGACACCTCCTGCCGCTTGGCGTTCTGTCTTGGATCGCTGCTTGGGTTGGAATCCTCATCGGCCAAAAAGGGCTGGATCGACCACCACGCGCCCATGTCGCGCATCAGGCGAACCGTCTCAAGATCTGCTAATTGACCGTGTTCAATGGATTTCACCCCAGCCCGCAGGGCGCGCTGGATACCTTTGGGCGTATAGACATGGGCGCAAACATAGGTGCCCCAATCTTCTGCGGCCTCGACGGCGGCGCGCATTTCGTCTTCGGTGAATTGCAGGCTCTCGAGCGGATCATAAAGCGAGGTGACGCCGCCGCCGGCCATGATCTTGATTTGGCTTGCGCCCTTCATCAATT
The DNA here is from genome assembly GCF_002080415.1 of Roseovarius mucosus. Taxonomy (NCBI): domain Bacteria; kingdom Pseudomonadati; phylum Pseudomonadota; class Alphaproteobacteria; order Rhodobacterales; family Roseobacteraceae; genus Roseovarius; species Roseovarius mucosus. The sequence continues at coordinate 3,551,397 of NZ_CP020474.1, forward strand.
GTTCGCGGGTGCGGCGCAGCACCTCGGCGCGCCCGTCTGCGATCGCCACCACGCCGACCCGTTCACTATAGCTCAGATCGCCGTCGGCGCGGGGAAGTTCCGAAGTCATGCGGAAATCGCCATGCCCCGAGGTTTGCGAAATCATCGCGCCCGACGCAAGAATGCGCGGTCCGGGCAAAGCACCTCGATCAATGGCCAGCTTGAGGCCAAAAGCCGGGCCGCCGGTGTCGCGCACGGTTGTGAAGCCGCGCAAGAGCGTGGCCCCTGCCTCGCGCCCGGCCATCAGATGCACAAAACCAATGTCGGCTGTCATGGCCTGCAGTTGGGTCACACCAACCAGCGTACTATGCCAATGTGCGTCGATGAGGCCCGGAATGACCGCCCGATCACCACAGTCTATGCGCTCAGCATCCGTCGGTCCCTGTCCGGCGGCGGGCAGGCCGGTTATCCGCCCGCCTTCGATCAAGATCTCGCGGCCTTGGATCAGAGAGAGGTCATTGCCGTTGAAGTAGCGCAGGTTGGTCAAGAGCAGCGGGCGACCGGGGGTCTGTGCCCGAGCCGGTTTTGACGCCAGACCAAACCCCGCATAAAGACCCACCACCGCCGCCAGACCACCCAACATAGCGCGGCGGTTGATGTCTGCCTCGATCCGGGCAAAGGCCGCTTGAGTAGTGGGGGCGCCGCAGAGGCAGCAATCAATTTCGTCGTGGCTGTTTGAAGGGGAAGGGCAGCATATCTGGCACATCGGTCTCGCCTCTTACCTTGATCTTGATCGGCAGAGGGCACGCCGCGCTGTCTCCGCTTGACAGAAGTTAGGGACATCAGGCGCGACGTCAACGCAATAGCACATAAACTCGCCAATGCTCTGCGCACAGGCGGGTCCGCGATCCCTTGAAATTAAGAGGGAAAGTGGTGGGCGACCCAGGAATCGAACCTGGCGTGCGTCTCCGCGAGGGAGTTACAGTCCCCTGCCACACCTTGCGGCCTGTCGCCCACTTTCCCAGCACTTGCGCGCCGGACGTGGGGGGCTGATTACTAGTGGCCGGATGCTGCGTCAACCGGAAAATCGCTTGCAAGCAGTGGCCGCCCGTCGCATTGTCACGGGCCGGAAAAGAGGGGCCTTACAGCCATGAAAAAACCCCGTTGGGTGATCGACAAGGAACAGGCCAAGCGGGCGGCAGCCTCTGAGACTGTGTGGCTGTTTGGTTTGCATGCGGTGCGTGATGCGCTGGAAAACCCGGCCCGCGAAAAACTGCGGCTGATCGTGACGAAAAACGCCGCTGACAAGCTGGAGGCGGCGATTGCTGCAAGCGGCATAACACCCGAAGAGGTCGATCCGCGCAAGTTCAACGCCCCGCTTGATCCCGGTTCGGTGCATCAGGGTGCCGCGCTAGAAGTCAAGCCGCTGGATTGGGGCCCGATGGCTGAGGTCTGTTTGGGGGATGGTCGCACCGCGCCCCGCGTGGTGCTTTTGGATCGGGTCACAGACCCGCATAACGTGGGTGCTATTCTGCGCTCTGCCGAAGTATTTGGCGCGCGGGCAGTAATTGCCCCCCGCCATCACGCCGCACCCGAAACCGGGGCACTTGCCAAGACCGCCAGCGGTGCGCTTGAACGCCAGCCTTACCTCAGAGTGCGCAATCTGGCCGATGCGATCATCGAGTTGCAGGCCATGGGCTATACGGTGCTGGGGCTGGCCGGTGAGGCGGAACTGACCATTGAGGCCGCTCTTGAGGGCAAGCGTGACCGTCCGGTTGCCCTTGTGCTCGGCGCCGAGGGGCCGGGGCTGCGCGAGAGGACGCGCGAGGTGTGCGATGCCTTGGTGCGGATCGAGTTCGCCAGCGATTTCGGCTCGCTCAACGTGTCCAACGCGGCGGCTGTGGCGCTTTACGCAGCGCGAGGCTGAGGGCGGGCGGCGGCATCCTCGAAGGCTGCGATGAACCGCCCCTTGATCATCCAACTGAGGCCAAAGGCGCAGAGGCCGAGGGATTCAAACAAAAAGGTTAGGCGGAGACTGTCCCAGATGGCCTCTATGCTCTGAGCAAGGCCAAGAGGCAGGATCATCTCAAGCAGCGCGGCCTTGATCGCCAGCACGCCCACCACGGCAAAAATGATGCGCCCAAGCGTGCGATACCACAGATTGCGCCGGTCCTTGCGATTGCCAGCAAGGCGCGCGGCGGTGGAATTTTCACGGGTAAAGACATAGGCTGAGAAATACCCAAGCACCAAAAACATCACCCCCGCCGCGCCGAAATGCATCATTTTGAGAACGGTTGGCACATCTGCACCGAGCGCGGCAAAGCTGGCCCAAAAATCATAGCTGATCGTGCCTTCGACCGTGCCGCCCGGCGGGTGAAACCCCTCTGAGCCGCTGGCATTGGTCAGGAACACACGCGCCACCTCGCCGGAATAGGTGCACCCTGATCCGGTGGTCGGCACGAAGGCCACGATGACGGCGGCCACCCCGGCCAGTTTTAGTAGTACCACATCATACCAATGCCAGCCCAAGCACCCCTCGCGCCCCGGCGCACGAAAACTGTAAAAGAACATGAGCAACAGGCCGATAAAGCTGAGCGCGCCCACAAGGATATCCCCGCCGATCCGGCTGAAGTAATAGTGGCTGATCGAGGCGTTGAAGCAGGTGTTGGTCAGCAGGGACACCAGCCCAAGTGATACCGGTAAACCAAGCGCCACATAGCCGACGCCCAGATTGAGGCGGCGCAGGTCTATGTCAAAAGGCAGGTCGCGCAGGTCGGGGAGAGGCGCATTCGTATCTGTCATCTGGCGTATCCCTTGTCACTGAGACAGGATCAGCCTAGCCCAAGATCGCCGCAATCCGAAACGCTTTCACGCCTCAGGCGGCGTCTTCTGTGCTCTCTTGATCTGGCGCGGTCCAGCGGTTGACGTAATCGGATTGATACACCTTGTCTGCTGATTTTGTTGAGCGCTTCGGCTTGCGCACCGCATAATCGAGGATGATCCCGCCCTCTGCCAATGAACCGGACAGGCGCGGGCGCTTGCCGGTCACATTGGGATTGGTGGTTGTCACCACCTTTCGGGCATGCGCAGGCTTGATCGGTTGCAATGCGCAATGCAGCACCTCATAGCCCAGTGTCGCCTCCCAAAAGCCATAGACCATCTCGGGGTTGATCTGGTAAAATGAATGATTGACCCAGTTGTTGCAGGGGCTGTGCCCGATCAGCACGCCACCGGGTTTGAGCATCTTGTGAATATTGCGATAGGCGGTGGGCAAATCAAAGATATGCTCGCAGGTGCCGCCGTCATAGATCACGTCGAACTTGCGCTCCAGTTTCTTGGGCAATTCGGCGCTGAGGTCTTGAATGATACTGGCCTTTTCAAAATCCGAGTAATCCATGGAATCGACCGAGGCAAAACCGAGTTTCTCGAAGAAGGGTTCGGAATAGGTTGCACCTTCGGGAACCAGATCGGCCTCGCTCAGGCCCGGCAAGTGGTCTGCCAACGCTTGCGCAAACACCCGCGATGACGCACCGCGCCGTGACCCGATCCAGCGCTGCCGCCCAAGCATCAAGAAACTACCGTTCAACTCATGACCTTTTACAGTCTCAATCAGCCGGGCAGCAAGGGTATCAGGAATGGCCATAACGGGGCTCCCTAGGTGTTGGATTGAGCGCGTCGACCATCCCAAGGCCCCCGCCGTTCAACTTTGCAGCCATTGCGCGGGCGCTTCAAGTAAAGATATGCGCGCCCGGCTTGGCCAAAATCGCCGACTCGCGACGGGTTCCGCTCAGTGCGACTATTCAGCGCGTGCATCAGCGTTTGGGCGCGCTTTTGGTCAAGACGCGTCGTGGCAAAAGTCCGGACAGCCGGGCTTGACCCTTGGGCGCGCCTCTACTAACTAGCGCAAGAGCGCGGGCGTTGTGTAATGGTAAGACCCTTGCCTTCCAAGCAAGAGACGCGGGTTCGATTCCCGCCGCCCGCTCCACCAAATTCCCCCTACCATGCCCTCTGTGGCTGATCTGTCCCCTTGACCACGGCCTCATCGCCCGCCAAGAACCTTGGCCAAAGGATGAGGAATAAAAATCTATGGTGCGCAGGGCCGAAAACGGGGCTGATCTGCTGGATCGCGAGAAATCGAAACATGTGGGCGCGTTGGCTGAACTGTGGCCATTCTTGCGCCCCTATCGCAAACTGCTGACTGCCGCGGTTCTGGCGTTGGTCATCACCGCAAGCGTGGCCTTGATGCTGCCACTGGCAGTGCGCCGGGTGGTGGATAATTTCAGCGCTGAGAACGGCGCTATCCTTGACCAGTATTTCGCGGCGGCTGTGCTGATCGCGGCGCTTTTGGCGGTAGGCACCGGGTTGCGGTATCTGCTGGTGACCCGGTTGGGCGAGCGCGTGGTCGCCGATATTCGCAAGGCCGTGTTTGACCGCGTGATCGGCATGAGCCCAGCCTTTTTCGAGCGGCTGATGACGGGCGAGGTTCTGAGCAGGATCACGACAGATACGACGCTGATCCTGTCAGTGATTGGCTCTTCGGTGTCGATCGCGCTGCGAAATTTGCTGATCTTGATCGGGGGCATGGGGTTGATGATGCTGACCTCAGCCAAGCTGACGGGGCTCGTTCTGTTGATCGTACCCCTCGTCATCGTGCCTATTCTAACGCTTGGCCGACGGATGCGCGTGCTCAGCCGCGAGAACCAAGACTGGATCGCGCAGAGTTCGGGCAATGCGTCAGAGGCGCTTTTGTCTGTGCAGACGGTGCAGGCTTTCACCCATGAGCGCGAGAGCCGCGCGCGATTTGGTGATGTGACCGAACGCAGCCATGACGCCGCACGCCGCCGGGTCAATACCCGCGCGCTGATGACCGTGATCGTGATCTTTCTCGTTTTCACAGGGATTGTGGGCGTGCTTTGGATCGGCGCACGCGATGTGCGCGCGGGGGGCATGACCGCAGGTAGTTTGGTGCAATTTGTCATCTACGCGGTGATGGTCGCAGGGGCGGTTGCGGCGCTCTCGGAAATCTGGGGCGAATTGCAGCGCGCGGCAGGTGCAACTGAGCGTCTGGTCGAGCTGTTGCAAGCCGAAGATCCGGTGCGCGATCCCGCCCGACCATCCCCTGTGCCACGCCCGGTGCGCGGTGAGATCGCCTTTGAGGATGTGCAATTCGCCTATCCATCGCGCCCCGGCATCCCAGCATTGGATCACGTGAGCCTGACGATCCGCCCCGGCGAAACGGTCGCTCTTGTCGGTCCCTCTGGGGCGGGTAAGACCAGCGTCATTCAGTTGATCCAGCGCTTCTATGATCCGGATGCAGGGCGAATCACGCTCGATGGCGTGTCGCTTGCGGATATGGCGCGGCACGAATTTCGTCGTGATCTGGCCTTGGTGCCGCAGGACCCGGTGATCTTTGCCGCCTCGGCACGCGACAACATCCGCTTTGGCCGGCTTGATGCGACCGACGCCGAGATCGAGGCCGCGGCGCACGCAGCCAATGCGCATGATTTCATTTGCCGCTTGCCGGACGGCTATGACACTTATGTGGGCGAGCGTGGTGTGATGCTGTCCGGTGGGCAGAAACAGCGTATCGCCATTGCCCGCGCTATTCTGCGAGATGCGCCAGTTCTGTTGCTGGACGAGGCGACATCGGCGCTTGATGCCGAGAGCGAACGCGCGGTGCAGTCAGCGGTAGAAGCGATGGCGCGCACCCGCACCACGATTATCGTGGCCCATCGTCTGGCGACGGTAAAAAAGGCTGACCGCATTGTGGTGATGGATCAGGGCCGCATTGTCGCGCAGGGCACGCATGACAGCCTTGTCGCTGAGAATGGCCTCTATGCGCGGCTCGCGCGGTTGCAATTCACCGATGGCGAGGCGGCCTGACGTCGGCAAGATGCCGACGTTATCGACTATGGTGGACCGCCTCGCAAACGCGTCCCGTTCAGGACCAATTCACCGATTACACCGGGCGGAAATGTGAGGCGGCCCCGCAGATCATCCCTCAGAAGGACATGATCCGCGTCTCCTCCGCCAAGAGGCGCGCAGCCACGGCAGGTGGTTTCGCGGCGGTGATCCCGTCTAGCAAAGCGGTCTCATCCACGCCCTTGTTGGGCAGGTATATGGCGCAGACCTCAATCGTTGCCCCGGTCTCCATGATCTTTTGCATCAGGCCCTGTGGGCTCATCCCCATCGGCGCTTGCGGCGCGGTGGCACTGGCGGGGGCATCCTTGAGGGCCAGGTCGCCAGCCGGGCCGCAGAGCAGCACATAAGAGCTTGCCCCGGCCTGCATCGTCTGCATCGTCAGAACCATGCCCATGAGCTGCGTTTGGGGTTCTGCACTGGTCAGGATCGTGACCATCTGCTTTGCGTCCTCGGCCATGACAGGGCTTGTGAGGGCGGCCAGACCAAGCGTCGCCGCGGTGATGATTTTGCGCATGATGTCCTCTTTTCTAGCAAAGATGAATTCTGAATCCGTGTTTTCAGGGCCACCCTAGGCTGTGTGCAGGCCTATCGACCTTGATCTGGATCAATCACATTCAGAAAGAAGAATTTGATGCAGCTTCAGAGAAAGCAGACAAACCCTCTCGGTTCGGAATTGCGCCAAATCTTGCGCCTTCACTGGGCTCGCTTTCGTGTCGAGATACCAAAACTGAGGGATTTCCCCCATTTTGTCAGCGCGACTGGCGGCATAATTGTGTAACCTCATGCCTGAAACGGAGAGTACTAGATGTCGACACCACAGTCCTCGGACATGCGCCCCACGCCCGATCCCGCCGAAGATAATGCCTTTTTCCCCTCGCCCTATTCCCTGAGCCAGTTTACCGCGCCGGTTTCCGATCTGTCGGGGGCGGACTATCCTCATCCCTATTCTGGGGGGCGCTGGAAGATTCTGGTGATCTGTGCAGATGAACGCTATTTGCGGATGGAGAATGGTACGATGTTTTCGACTGGAAATCATCCAGTCGAGACCCTGCTTCCGCTCTATCATCTTGATAAGGCAGGGTTTGGCTTCGATTTCGCGACGATTTCCGGTTATCCAGCCAAGTTTGAACTCTGGGCCATGCCGAGGCAGGACCCTGAGGTGATGGGCCTGTTCGCAAAATATGCCGAAGCCTTGAAAACACCTGTGAAATTGCGAGATGTCCTCGCAAAAGTGCTTGAGGGAGGGTCAGACTATATCGGGGTGTTTATCCCCGGTGGGCATGGTGCATTGATCGGTCTGCCCGAGAGTGCGGAGGTCAAGACCTTGCTTGAATGGGTTGCAGCCGAGGACAAGTTTCTGATCTCGCTGTGTCACGGCCCTGCTGCCTTTTTGGCCGTGGGCAAGGACAGCACGATCTATAAAGGTCGCAAGATCGTGGCCTTTCCGGATGCAATGGACGCGCAAACCCCCGAGATTGGCTATATGCCCGGGCATCTGACGTGGAAATTCGGAGAGGAATTGCAGGCCATCGGCTTTGAGATTCTCAACGAGGGTATTTCCGGTCAGGTCCACAAGGATGGTAAAATCCTGACTGGTGACAGCCCGCTGGCTGGTAATGGCTTGGGGAAACTGGCGGCGACGGAACTGTTGGCTGAGGTGCACAAAAAGTGAGCCGTGAGCCCGCGGATTCGGTTCTTTCAGTTCTTTTGCGGCTGGAGGAGGCCACAACGCTTGAAGGGGTATCGCAGGTTATCTGCGAGACCTGTGAACCGCTTGGGTATGACCGGGTGCTGCTGTTTTCGGCAGCTGCACAGCGGGAGCAGATCGTGAGCAGGGTGTATTGGGTCAAAGGTGATTGGTTCGGTGATGGCAGCACAGTTGATGCCGAAACCTATCTCCAGAGATGCCCCATCACCCTCAATGTGCTAAAGTGCAGCGCGCCGTTTTTCTGGACCAAGACGCCGAATACCGAATACCGGGTTGTTCGCACCCCGAGCCTGTCGGGCACCAATGGGTTTCAGGTGCCGATTTACGGGCCGATTGGCTTGGAGGGCGCGGTGAGCTTTGGAGGCGGCCGCATCGACGCCTCTCGGCGGGTGCAACTTTTGTTAACCTTGTTGGCGGAGCAGGCGTTTCGGGTCAGCCGCGCCTTGATCGAAGGTGAGAGCCCCGAAACGGGCCATCTGTCGACGCGCGAACGCGAGGTTCTGGCGTGGGTTGCGGCCGGGCGCCGAGGGGCCGAGATTGCCGGCACTCTGGGAATTTCTCAGAGGACGGTTGAAAATCACCTGCGTAACGCGCGCAATCGTTTGGCTGTCAAGACCACGGCACAGGCGGTGCAGGCGGCCATTCGGCTTGGTCAATTGGATGGGTTGCCAGACTGAGCGACAGTTTAACTGTTCCCAAGCTTGGTGTGCTTTGATCAGGTGTCCCCATCGCCCAGCCGCGCCAGAATGGGGCCTGTGTCGAGCGTGCCAATCGCCCCGGCCACACGTCCGCGCGGATCGCTGAGGCGTGTCGAGATATAGCCCTGCGCCACCGCATCAGGGGCATGCCGCATCAGGACTGAAGCGGTCAGAAGCGTGGCGAGGCTCTCGGAATACCAACGGGCCTGTGCCTCTTCGGGCAGCTTGGGAAAGGTTTGCATATGCGCTTTCAGCGCGGCGTCAAACCGGCGGTCCTGCCCGGCGACGCTGGCCAACTCCGCAGTCAGAACCTCGCCTGCAAGCGGCTCTTTGCGCAGGGTGCGCAGGATATCAAGGCAGATGACATTGCCCGACCCTTCCCAGATCGAATTGAGCGGCGCTTCGCGGTACAAAAGGGGCAGGGGCGTATCTTCGACATAGCCCATGCCACCCATGGCCTCCATGGCCTCATAGACCACACCGGGGCAGAGCTTGTTGCCGAGGAATTTCGCGAGTGCCACGCCAAGACGCGCAAAGGCGCGCTCTGCCGGGCTGCGCCCGTCAAATGCCCGCGCCACATGAAGCCCAAGCGCCAGCGTGCCCTCCCAATCAAGCGCGAGATCGGCCAGAACGGCGCGCATCAGCGGCTGGTCGATGAGTTGCCTTTGAAAGACGGACCGATGGTGCGCCCAATGCCGCGCGTGATCCAGAGCCGCGCGCATCAGCCCTGCCGGGGCTATGGCGGTATCCAACCGCGTGTGATGCACCATTTCCAGAATGGTACGTAGCCCCGCGCCCTCGTCGCCCAGCCGATAGGCGATGGCCCCGTGATATTCAATTTCCGCAGACGCATTGGCACGATTGCCAAGTTTATCTTTTAGTCTTTGGATCTGGATCTCATTGCGCGCGCCCTCCAGCCAGCGCGGCACCAGAAAGCAGGTCAGCCCCTCTGGCGCTTGCGCCAGCGTTAGAAACCCGTCTGACATTGGCGCGGAGCAGAACCATTTATGGCCGAAAAGACGATAATATGCGCCCTCTGGCGTCGCGGTGGTGGCATTGGCACGAATGTCCGATCCGCCCTGCTTTTCGGTCATTGCCATGCCCAGTGTGGCACCCGGTTTGCGCGCCAGCGGCTTTGCGCCCGGATCATAGGCGCGCGCCGTCAGTTTCGGCACCCAATCTGCAAAAAGCGCCTTGTCGCTGCGCAGGGCAGGCACGGCGGCATAGGTCATGGTCATCGGACAGCACACGCCCGGTTCCACCTGAGAGGTCAGATAGACCATCGCGGCATGGGTCACGTGGCCGCCCTTGGCCCCTTCCCACGGAATGGCCGCATAGCCCGCGCCGATACCAACGCGCATCAGATCATGATACGCGGGGTGAAACCGCACCTCGTCCAGCCTGCGCCCGCCCGCATCAAAAAGCACCAGTTCGGGTGGGTGTCGGTTGGCCGCGCGCCCTGCCGAACGCAGGGTTTCAGTGCCGATCCGTGCGCCATAGGCGGCCAGAGTTTCGGGATCGGCCCCTGCTGCCGTCGCATGGGTCTGCAAGCCAGAATCGTCTGCCCAAAGATCAAGATCACCGCGCGATGCGGGTTGGTTCGTCACCTCATGGGTACCAAGCATGTCCTTAGGCGGGCTGTCCTGCATCGCGCTCTCCTTTGGCGGGTATGCTAGTGGGGGTCGCGGAGCGGCGAAAGGGGATTCACAAAGCGCAGAGCCTGTGGCATGATGCCTGCAACGCCCGACACGAGGCGGATCGAAGAGGCAGAGCAGAGTATGACACCCCGCAGCCGCCCTTGGGGCCTGTTGATTTTTTTCCTGATCGCCTTTTTTCTAGGGGCGTATTTTACATTTGCGGCTGTTCAAGGGGATTACGGCCTATTCCGTCGCGCCGAAATTGATGCACAAAGCGTCGAGTTGCAGGCCCAGCTTGACGCGTTGAATGTGCGGCTGGCGCGGATGGAAAACCTGACCCGGCGGCTCTCGGACGGCTATCTTGATCTTGACTTGTTGGATCAGCAGGCGCGTGAAGTTTTGGGCCTGTTGCGCAGTGACGAGATTGTCATCCGCTGAGGCGCGCGTGACGTCTTGCTCAGAGTTTTCGCTTAAGCCCAACACCTTAGCCCGTTTAGGCCTCGGCCTTCTTTTCCCATCGCCCGCCGGCCTCGGACCAGTATTGCGCGGCGCAGCCTGCGCCGGTCAGCGCCTTCCATTGTCCACGCGCAACTTGAACGGCCGCGTCGTCATTCCCGTCAAAGAGAATGCAGACCCGTTGCAGTGACTGCACCTCCTCTGCGCTCACGTCTGCCCCGTCGATCGCCATAACGCAGGCTGCGCCATTGGGTCGGGCATGGTCTGTCGTCAGCAAAACCGGCTGATCGGCATCATGCGCCCCACCGGCCACGCCATGCGGCAAAAACCCATCCTCAGGCCCTAACCAGAGCCGTTCATCGAGCCAGACAAGCCGCGCCGCCTCTCTTCCCCGCACCACCACGCGCCAGCCAGCCCCCAAGGATTTCTCAAGCAACATCGGCAATGTCGCCTCAAGTGGCTGACGCGTCAGGTGATAGAAGTAGACGGCCCCCATCAACTCTCCTCAAGCATATCCGCAACCAGACGGTTGAGCGCCAGAACGCCCCAGCCTGTCGCGCCTTTGGGGGCGTAGGTCGTGTCCGCCTTGACGCTGGCCACCCCCGCGATATCAAGATGTACCCAAGGCATGCCCTCCTGCACAAAGCGGTGCAGGAATTCCGCTGCCGTGATCGTGCCCGCAGGCCGCCCGGCAGAGTTCTTGATATCGGCGATCTGGCCCTTGATCATATCGGCATAGCCCGGCCCGAGCGGCAGACGCCATGCGCCTTCGCCTTCTGTCTTTGCGGCACGCAGGAAGGCGTTGCAGAGCCCTTCGTCATTGCTGAGAACAGCGGCATTCTCGTGACCCAAGGCCACGATACAGGCCCCTGTGAGGGTGGCCAGATCAATCATTCCGCGCGGCTTGTAGGTTTCTTGCGCATACCAGAGCACATCTGCCAGCACGAGCCGCCCCTCGGCGTCGGTATTGATCACCTCGATGGTGTCGCCCTTCATCGACGTCACCACGTCGCCAGGACGGGTGGCGCGGTCCGAGGGCATGTTTTCCACGATGCCCACAAGGCCCACGACATTTGCCTTGGCGCGCCGAAGGGCCAGCGTGCGCATGACCCCTGCGACAACACCGGCACCGCCCATGTCCATGGTCATTTCTTCCATGCCAGCGGCGGGTTTCAGGCTGATGCCACCTGTGTCGAACACCACGCCCTTGCCGATGAGGGCCAGTGGTGCCTCGCCCTTTGGCCCGCCTAGCCATTCCATCACTGCCAGTTTCGACGGGCTGGCGCTCCCGTGACCCACAGACAAGAGCGCACCCATCCCGAGTTTCTCCATGTCCTTTTCCTCAAGAATGGTGATCTTGAGGCCCAGATCCTTCATCGCGGCGATGCGATTTGCGAATTCGGTGGTGGTCAGGTGATTGGCAGGCTCGTTGACCAGATCGCGGGTAAAGAATACCCCCTCGGCCAAGGCCAATGTGGGCGCGGCTTCGGCTTTGACTTCATCCGGCCTGCCGGTCATCAGCGTAACGGCACCGGGGTCCTTTGGTGCGGTGTCTTTCTTGGGCTGCGATTTGTGCGGGGTGAAATCATAGGCCCGCAGCAGCACGCCAAGCAGCACATCGACCGGACGGCGCAACGCCGATCCAAGGATCAAAAGCGGCTTGTCCCCCTTGAGGCGGCTCAGGTTCACACCTGCGCGGCGGCTCTCGGCGGGGCTGGCGCTGCGGGGAAGGATGACCACATCAATCGCCTCGGCCACCATCCCGGAGGGCCAGTTGATGCTGATCACGTCGCCAGGTTTTTTGTCGTTCAGGGCGGCCGCCTCGACCAGCCGCGCAAGGGTGCCGCGCGTCATGCGATTGATCTTTCGCGCACCGGCGTCAAGCTTGCCTTCGGGGGGAATGATCACAGCGATCCGACCGGGCGCTGTGGCGAGCGCCTCTAGATCAGTCTCGGCAAAGACAACGTGCAGGGGGGTGGTCATCGAGGGCTCTCCTTGGTTCGGCTTTGCCAAGACCTAGCGCGGCTTGTCGCCAATGACCAGTTAGCAGTTTTCCCCCGCAATCAATTCCGCTAGGTTGCCCGGCAATACTGCTGCCACGGGGGATAAGAGTGACCAGATTCGACAGATACATGCTGTCGCAATTCATGGTTTTGTTCGGTTTCTTTGCGCTCGTTTTGGTTTCGATCTTTTGGATCAACAAGGCGGTGCGCATGTTCGACCGGCTGATCGGGGATGGCCAGCCCGCTTGGGTGTTTGTGGAATTCACGGCATTGACCCTGCCGGGGGTGATCGGCGTCGTGCTGCCGATTGCGGCCTTTGCTGCCGCTGTTTACGTGGTCAACCGCCTGTCAAGCGAAAGCGAGCTGACGGTGATGCAGGCCACTGGATATTCGCCTCTGCGCTTGGCCCGCCCGGTGTTTGTCTTCGGTGTGATCGTTGCGGTGATGATGTCGCTCTTGGCGCATTTCCTGATCCCCAGCAGCCTAAGCCAGCTGCGCCTGCGGCTAGATGAGGTCTCGCGCAATATCACGGCCAAATTGCTCAGCGAGGGCGAATTCCTGCATCCCGCCCCCGGCGTGACCTTCTATATTCGCGAGATCACATTGTCTGGCGAATTGCGCGACGTGTTTCTGTCTGACCGGCGTGATCCCGAAGCGCCTGTGACCTATACCTCGTCCCGCGCCTATCTGGTGCAAGAGGGGGGCGGCACACGGCTGGTCATGGTCTCGGGATTGGCCCAGAATATTCGCGCCGAGCAAAACCGGCTCTTTACCACCTATTTTGACGATTTTTCCTATGACATCAGCAGCCTTGTTCGGCGCGATGTGGTCAATTTAGACGAGGTGGCCTTTGCGGGCACGCTCGAGATGCTGCGCGACCCCGAGGCGGTCGCGGCGCGCACGGGCGTTAGTATGGGGGCTGTGATGGCCCAGATGCATGGCCGCATCACGGCGGCTTTGCTCTGCGTGATCGCGGCTTTGGTTGGGTTCTGCACCCTCTTGGTGGGGGCACATAGCCGGTTTGGTGTCTGGCGTCAGGTGTTGCTGGCTTTTGGTCTTTTGGTGGGGCTCAAGATCGTCGAGAGCCTTGTGCTGGCACCGGTTCTGGCCAGCGCTGTGCTGTGGCCGTTGCTTTATCTGCCGGCGCTGATCGGGCTGGCGTTGTCGGGGCTGCTCCTGGCGCTTGCCAGCTATCCGGGCCTGTGGCACCGGCTGCGGCGCAAGGGGCCTGCGGCGGAGGTGCCGACATGATCCTAGAGCGCTATTTCGGGCGACGTTTCTTTGTGAGCTTTATGGGCGTGACGATCACCATGCTCGTGATCATGGGGCTGATCGACCTGATGGACGAGTTGGGCGATTTCCCTGAATTGGCCTTTGGTCAGGTTTTGGGGATCGTGCTGTTGAAACTGCCCGAAGCCTATTACGAGATCATTCCATTGGTGATGATTCTTGCCTCGGTCGCGCTTTTCTTACGGTTGGCGCGCTCGTCCGAGATGGTGGTGCTGCGCGCCTCTGGCCGGTCTGCATTGCGCGGTCTGCTTGCTCCGGCAGCGGTGGCTCTGGCTATTGGCCTGTTGGGGCTGGCGGTAGGCAATCCGCTGGTGGCGGCGACTGCGAAACGGCATCACGATCTGGTCAATACCTACTCGGGTCAGACATATTCTGACCTTGCCATTGCGTCAGAGGGTCTGTGGCTGCGGCAGGGGGGAACGGCGGGTCAGACGGTGATCTATGCTGCCCGTTCCAGTTCTGATCTCAGCACACTTTACGGCCCCAGCTTTTATGACTTTGCCCCCGATGGCCAACCTCTGCGCCGCATAAGTGCCAGCACCGCACGGCTTGAGACCGGGGCCTGGCTGCTCGAAGATGCCAAGATTTGGGACTTGGCCGAGAACATCAATCCCGAGGCTATGGCTCGCCAAGAGGCGCAGTTGAGCGTGCCCTCTGATCTGACCCAGGATCGAATTCTCGACAGTTTCGGCAGCCCGGAGTACATCCCGATTTGGGAGTTGCCCAAGTTCATTGATCAATTGGAAGAGGCTGGATTTTCTGCGCGACGTTACGCCATATGGTTCCAGAGCGAATTGGCGCAGCCAGTCTTTCTGGTGGCGCTTGTGTTGATTTCGGCGGCACTGACCATGGGGCACACGCGCGGTGCCAATGTCGGGCTTTCGGTATTGACGGCAGTTCTTTTGGGGTTCGGCCTGCATTACGTGCGCAATTTCGCGCATATCTTGGGTGAGAATGGCCAATTGCCGATCTTGCTGGCGGCTTGGGCTCCGCCCGTTGCCTCGCTATTTATCGGTCTCGGCATCCTTCTGCATCTGGAGGATGGATGATCCGCCAAATACGCCTCTTTCTTGTTCTGCTGCTTTCGCTCGCAAGCCCGCTGGCCGCGCAGGATGCCCCCTCTGATCCGGCGGTGTTGGTCGCAGATGACGTGCGCCTCACGGCGGACAACCGCCTGATTGCGACGGGCAATGTTGAGGCGCTCTATCAGGGGCGCCGTCTGACTGCGCGCGAAATCACCTATGACCATGGCACCGGCCAGTTGGCGATCACCGGACCGTTGACGCTCACGGATGTCGAAGGCGCGTTGGTCGTGGCCGACAGCGCCGAGCTGGACCGCGACCTGACCAATGGCATCCTGCGTGGGGCGCGGATCGTCATGCAGGATCAATTGCAATTGGCGGCCGTGGAGATGCGCCGCACCGATGCGCGCTTTAACCAGCTTTACAAGACTGCCGTGACCTCTTGCAGGGTTTGCGATAACGGCCGCCCTCCGCTGTGGCAGATCCGGGCGCAGCGGGTGATCCATGATGAGCAAGAACGTCAGCTCTATTTTGACAACGCGCAGTTCCGCATCCTGAACACCACCGTGCTCTATCTGCCGCGTCTTCGCTTGCCGGACCCGACGCTTGATCGCGCGCGTGGGTTTCTGACCCCGTCGCTGGTCAACTCTTCGCTTTTGGGCACGGGCATCCGCGTGCCCTATTTCATCCCCATTGGCGATAGCCGCGACCTGACGCTGGCGCCGTTCCTTGCGACCAATTCCAAGCGGCTGGAATTCCGCTATCGTCAGGCGTTTCGCCAGGGTGAAATTGAATTCAACGGTGCCGTGGCCGAGGATGATTTCAGCCCCGACCCAACCCGTGGATATCTGTTTGGTACGGGTCGGTTCGAACTGCCGCGCGATTTCATCCTGCGGTTCAATGTCGAGCTGTCCAGCGACGATACGTTTCTGTTGGACCATGGATTTTCCGACAAGGACCGCCTGATCAATGAGGTGTCGGTCGAGCGTGCGCGCCGGGATGAGTATATCCGTGGCGCGATCACGCATTTTCAATCGCGACGGGTGGGCGAGAGCAACGCAACCCTGCCCACGTTGGCGGGCAATGCCGAATATGAGCGCCGGTTCTTTCCCACACGGATCGGGGGCGAATTGCGCTTTGGCGCGACACTGCACAGCCATTACCGCAGCTCGGATTCCACGCTGGCCACGCTTGACCGCTTTGCGGACGGGCGCGATGTAACACGGCTGACCACCCGGCTGGACTGGTATCGCGGTTGGACGCTGCCAGCAGGCGTGCTTGCCAGTTTCCAAACCGGCCTCATCCTGGATCATTTCGAGATTTCACAGGCGGGGATTACGGCCGCCTCGCAGGCCACCGAACTGACCCCCACACTCGCGCTTGAACTTCGGTGGCCGCTGCTCAAATCCACGCGCCATGCAGTCACCCATGTGATCGAGCCTGTGGCGCAATTGTCGTGGAGCGGTGGATCGAACCCCGATATTCCCCTCGACGAGGCGACGCTGATCGAGTTTGACGAAGGCAACCTTTTCAATCCCTCGCGGTTCAATGCCCCTGACCGGCGCGAACGTGGGTATAGTGCCGCCTATGGGGTAAGCTATACCCGGTTTGATCCGGCGGGCTGGCAAGGAAGTCTTGCTCTCGGGCAGGTCTGGCGCGAAGAGCGTTTGCTGGAGAGGGATGGCCTGACCCCAAGCTTTGCCAAATCCTCGGGGTTGCGCGCCCGTGCCTCGGACTTGCTGATTGCGGGACAGTTCCGCAATGCCACTGGTTTGACCGTGACGGCGCGGGGCCTGTTTGATTCCATGTTCGACACGACCAAGGCTGAGGCCCGCGCCAGTTGGCGTAACGATGATACCAATATTGCGGCCACTTATGTCTGGCTCTCGGCTGATCCGGCTGAAAATCGACCGGCGAAAGTGTCCGAATGGGCGATTGATGGCAGCTATCGCTTTGCTCAGCATTGGACTGGCCATGCCGAGTGGCGGTTTGACGCGGCGGCAGAGCGCAGCGTGCGTGCAGGGGCGGGGCTGACATATTCCAACGAATGCGTGGACATCACGCTTTCGGTCTCGCGCCGGTTTACCTCTTCGACTATCCTTGAACCGGAAACCAACTTCGGCTTTACGGTAGGGTTTACGGGGTTCTCGTCCGCGACCCGTGACCGAAGCTTTACCCGGACCTGCAGGAACTGACCAGAATGACACCGATCTTTCGCCGCCTGATTGCCGCCCTGACCCTCGCCGTGACGGGCTTGCTGGTGTGGCCCCTGAGCGGGGGTATGGCGCAGGCGCAAAACCTGTTCTCGCCGCAAATCTATGTGAACGATCAGGCGATCACCGGCTACGAGTTGCAACAACGCGCGCGCCTTCTGACGCTGTTTCGCGCGCCCGGCGACCCGCAGCGACTGGCCCGGGAGCAGCTGATCGAGGAACGTATCAAGCTTGACGCCGCCAGAGCCTCGGGTCTTGTGCTTGAAGAGGATTTGGTGCGGGACGGGATGGAGGAATTTGCCGGTCGGGCAAATATGACCGCTGATCAGCTTATCGCGGCATTGGGAGATTCGGGCGTGTCGCAAGAATCCTTCCGAGAGTTTGTTCGCGCCGGGATCACATGGCGCGAACTGACGCGCGCGCGGTTTGCTGCGCGCGTGTCGGTAAGCGAAGATGATCTGGAACGTGCAACGCGCGCTCTGACCGGTGGCGCTGCAGTGCGCGTTCTTTTGTCAGAAATCATCCTGCCGGTGACCAGTCTTGAGGATGCAGAGGCCAAGCAGGCCTTGGCCGCGTCTATTGCAGAATCCACCAGCGAAGGCGCATTCGCAGAGGCAGCGCGCCGTCACTCCGCGGCACCCTCGTCCTCGCGTGGGGGACGCATGGATTGGGTTGCGTTGTCTGAATTGCCCGCAGGGTTGCGGCCAATCGTGCTGGGGCTTGCCCCGGGCGAGGTGTCCGATCCGTTGCCTCTAGAAGGTGCTCTGGCGCTCTTCTACATGCGCGATATCGAGGAAATGACAGTGCCCTCTCCGGAATATGCCGCCATCGAATATGCCGCCTACTATATCCCCGGCGGGCGGAGTGAGGCGGCGTTGCAGCGTGCGGCACAGGTGCGCGCAGCGGTTGATACCTGCGATGACCTTTATGGCGTGGCGCATGGACAGCCGCCTGAAGTGTTGGAGCGCGGGTCGAAGGCCCCAGAGGAAATTCCGCAGGATATCGCCATCGCGCTCGCCTCGCTTGATCCCGGCGAAACTTCGACCAGCTTGACGCGCGCCAATGGGCAAACACTGGTGTTCCTGATGCTCTGTGGTCGCTCGCCGAAACTTGACGGAGAGGCACCTTCGGTTGAGGATCTGTCGAATTTCATCCGCAACCAGCGGATCGAGTCCTTTGCCAATGGGTATCTCGAACAGTTACGCGCCGAGGCGCGGATCGTCGAGAAGTGAGCGCGCCCATCGCGCTCAGCTGTGGCGAGCCGGCTGGCATCGGTCCGGAAATTGCCGCCGCCGCATGGGACCGTCTGCGGGGTGCCCTGCCTTTCTTCTTGATTGGTGATCCGGCGCATCTGCCACCCGGAACACCTATCGCGCAAATTACAGATCCTGCCGAGGCATCCGCCGCCTGTGCCACTGCGCTGCCGGTTTTGGCGCATGCGTTTGATGGGCCGCTGACGCTTGGCACGCCCAACCCTGCTCATGCGCGTGGCGTGATCGACGTGATCGCGCGCGGTGTCGATCTGGTGCAATCCGGCGCGGCGTCGGCGCTCTGCACCGCGCCAATACACAAACAGGCGCTACAGGACGGGGCAGGTTTTGCCTTTCCGGGTCATACCGAGTTTCTTGCGCATCTGGCGGGTGTCGGGCGTGTGGTGATGATGCTGGCCTCGGATCAGTTGCGCGTCGTGCCCACGACCATCCACATACCGCTCAAGGACGTGCCGCAGGCGCTCTCGCCCGGTCTGCTGGAAGAGACGATCCGCATCACCCACGCCGCGTTGATCCGTGATTTCGGCCTGAGTGCCCCGCGATTGGCCATTGCAGGTCTCAATCCGCATGCTGGTGAGGGTGGCAAAATGGGGCGCGAGGAAATCGAGGTTATTGCCCCAGTGATCAGCCGCCTTCGCGCCCAGGGGTTTGATCTGCGCGGGCCGCTCTCAGCGGATACGATGTTTCACGCCTCCGCCCGCGCGACGTATGATGCCGCAGTCTGTATGTATCACGATCAGGCGCTCATTCCGATCAAAACGCTGGATTTCGACCGGGGCGTGAATGTTACGCTTGGCCTGCCGTTTATCCGCACCTCGCCGGATCACGGCACAGCCCTGGACATCGCGGGGCAGGGGCGGGCCAATCCCACCTCGTTGATTGAGGCCCTTAAGCTCGCGCAGACCATGGGCGAGGCGCGCCGCGCATGAGAGCGCTTGAAGACCTTCCTCCACTGGCCAAGGTTATCGCGGCACATGGTCTTTCCGCCCGCAAATCCTTGGGTCAGAATTTCCTGCTCGATCTGAACCTCACCTCGAAAATTGCGCGGCAGGCGGGGGACCTTGGCGGTTGCGACGTGCTGGAGATTGGCCCCGGACCCGGCGGATTGACTCGCGGGCTTTTGATGGAGGGCGCGCGACATGTGCTTGCGATCGAAAAGGATTCGAGGTGCCTGCCCGCCTTGCAAGAGATTGCCGAGGCCGCACCGGGCCGCCTGACGGTTCTAAATGCTGACGCGCTTGATCTTGATCCGCTGGCACATCTGACGCCGCCTATTCGCGTGGTGTCGAACCTGCCCTATAATGTGGGCACGGAGTTGTTGATCCGCTGGTTGACGCCGCCCGAATGGCCGCCCTTTTGGCAATCGCTTACCTTGATGTTTCAACGCGAAGTCGCAGAGCGCATCGTGGCGCAGCCGGGGGGCAAGGCCTATGGGCGTCTGGCCCTTTTGGCGCAGTGGCGCGCTTTGCCGCGCATCGTGATGCATCTGCCGCCGGGGGCCTTTACCCCACCACCCAAGGTGTCAAGCGCCGTGGTGCATCTGACCGCGTTGCCCGAGCCACGCTATCCCGCGGACCCCAAGATATTGGAGCGCGTGGTCGCCCGCGCCTTCAACCAGCGCCGCAAAATGCTGCGCGCAGCGCTCAAGGGGGCGGCCCCCGATATCGAGGATCGGTTGCTCTCTGCGGGGATTAAACCCACGGATCGCGCTGAGACTGTGAGTTTAGAGCAGTTTTGCGCGCTTGCACGCCGAATGCCGGGCGGAGTTGAGGCCTGAGGCTTTTGTTGTTTTGCTGGATGAGGGTGTCCGTGCTGCGGCATTTGGGCAGGGGTGTGCTGCACGACTTACTCTAGGTAAAATTCCCTCTCGCAACCGCGACGCGATTGGTGTATGAAATAGTTTAATGCTAAACTATATTCGCCAGCAAGGAGTCGCCATCCCATGGTTGCCCGGAAAAGCACTAAGAAATCCAACGTCTCAGCCGAAGATCTCAAGCAGTATTATCGCGATATGCTGCTCATTCGACGATTCGAGGAAAAGGCGGGCCAGCTTTATGGCATGGGTCTGATCGGCGGTTTCTGCCATCTCTACATCGGACAAGAGGCGGTTGTCGTCGGACTTGAGGCCGCCGCAGAAGAGGGCGACCGCCGCATCACCACATACCGCGATCACGGGCACATGCTGGCCTGCGGGATGGACCCCAACGGTGTGATGGCCGAACTCACCGGGCGTGAGGGGGGCTATAGTCGCGGCAAGGGCGGCTCGATGCATATGTTTTCGACCGAAAAGCGGTTCTATGGTGGCCATGGCATCGTGGGTGCCAACGTGCCGCTCGGCGCCGGTCTGGCCTTTGCCGACAAATACCTTGGAAATGATCGTGTGACCTTCACGTATTTCGGAGATGGTGCCGCCAATCAGGGACAGGTCTATGAGACCTTCAACATGGCCGCCCTTTGGCAATTGCCGGTGATCTTCGTGATCGAGAACAACCAATACGCCATGGGCACATCGCAGAAACGATCAACCTCTAGCCCTGACATCTACACGCGTGGGCAGGCCTTTGGCATTCCCGGCGAAGCGGTCGACGGGATGGACGTGCTGGCCGTGAAAGAGGCGGGCGACAAGGCCGTTGCGCACTGCCGCTCGGGCGCGGGCCCCTACATTCTAGAAATCAAGACCTACCGCTATCGTGGCCATTCCATGTCTGACCCGGCCAAATATCGCACCCGCGAAGAGGTGCAGAAAATGCGCGAGGAAAAAGACGCCATCGAGCATGTGCGCGATCTGCTGGTGTCGGGCGGTCATGCCACCGAAGAGGACCTCAAGGCGATCGACAAAGAGATCAAGGATGTGGTGAACGCCAGTGCCGAATTCGCCAAGGAAAGCCCCGAGCCCGCGCTTGATGAGCTTTGGACAGATATTATTGCCGACGCGGCACCGCAGAACGCGTGAAGAGGAGAGACGACAATGGCAACCGAAATCCTGATGCCCGCCCTCTCTCCGACCATGGAAGAAGGCACACTGGCCAAATGGCTGGTTAAAGAAGGCGATACCGTCAAAGCTGGTGATATCCTCGCCGAGATTGAAACTGACAAGGCCACGATGGAATTCGAGGCGGTCGATGAGGGCGTGATGGGCAAAATCCTGATCGCCGAGGGCAGCGAAGGCGTCAAGGTCAACACCCCCATCGCCGTGATGCTGGAGGATGGCGAGAGCGCCGAAGACGTGGCAAGTGCCCCCGCCGCCAAGGCACCCGAGGCCGCCCCCGCCCCGAAAGCTGCCCCTGCTACTGCCAAGGCTCCCGAGGCACCGAAAGCGAATACCAGCCCCGATTGGCCTGAAGGCACCGAAATGCAGACCATGACAGTGCGCGAAGCGCTGAACACTGCCATGGCCGAGGAAATGCGCCGTGACGACACCGTGTTTGTCATGGGGGAAGAGGTTGCCGAGTATCAGGGAGCCTATAAGATCACCCAGAACCTGCTCGAGGAATTCGGTGCCAAGCGCGTGATTGACACGCCGATCACCGAGCATGGCTTTGCCGGGATAGGTGTTGGCGCGTCTTGGGGGGGCTTGCGGCCCATCGTCGAATTCATGACGTGGAACTTTGCCATGCAGGCGATTGACCAGATCATCAACTCTGCGGCCAAGACGCTTTATATGTCTGGTGGTCAGATGGGCAGCCCGATCGTGTTCCGTGGTCCCAACGGGGCAGCCGCGCGTGTCGGCGCACAGCACAGCCAGGATTACGCGGCGTGGTACGCCCAAGTGCCCGGTTTGCGCGTGGTGCAGCCTTATTCGGCGGCGGATGCCAAGGGCCTGTTGAAAACCGCCATTCGCGATCCCAACCCGGTGGTGTTTCTCGAAAATGAGATCCTCTATGGCCGCTCGTTTGAAGTTCCCAAGCTCGACGATTTCACCATCCCCTTCGGCAAGGCCAAGATATGGCGAGAAGGCACGGATGTGACCATCGTCAGCTTTGGTATCGGCATGACCTATGCGCTAGAGGCCGCCGAGAAACTGGCTGAGGATGGGATCAGCGCCGAGGTGATTGACCTGCGCACGCTGCGCCCGATGGATACGGATACGGTCATCGCCTCTGTGATGAAAACCAATCGTTGCGTGACGGTGGAAGAAGGCTGGCCGGTGGCCTCAATCGGCAACCATATCTCGGCCGTGCTGATGCAAAAGGCGTTCGACTATCTCGATGCGCCGGTCATCAACTGCACGGGCAAGGATGTGCCGATGCCCTATGCCGCCAATCTGGAAAAGCTGGCGCTGACCTCTACCCAAGAGGTGATCGACGCCGTTCGCCAAGTGACCTATCGCTGAGGGAGACCCTAAGATGGCAACCGAAATTCTGATGCCCGCCCTCTCGCCCACGATGGAAGAGGGCACGCTGGCCAAATGGCTGGTCAAAGAGGGGGATACCGTTTCTGCGGGCGATCTCTTGGCCGAGATTGAAACTGACAAGGCCACGATGGAATTCGAGGCAGTGGAAGAGGGCGTTGTTGGCAAGATCCTGGTGGCCGAAGGCACCGAAGGGGTCAAGGTCAACACCCCCATCGCGGTGATGCTGGATGAGGGCGAAAGCGCTGCGGATATATCCAGTGCCCCGGCCAAGGCCGAGGCTCCGGCAGCCAAACAGGCCGAGGCAACGCCGCAAGCCCAAGCTGCGGCCAAACCTGCCCCCGTCGCGCCGAAAACGGGCGATGGGGATCGCATTTTCGCCTCGCCGCTTGCGCGTCGCATCGCGGCAGACAAGGGGATTGATCTGGCAGGCATCACCGGTTCGGGCCCGCATGGCCGGATCGTCAAGGCGGATGTGGAAGGGGCCAAGGCCGGCGCTGCCCCCGTTGCAAGCGCTGCCGAGGCTCCGGCAAGCAAGGCTGCAACCCCGGCACCCGCTGCAGCCCCTTCTGGTCCGTCGTCGGATGCCGTGGTTGCCATGTATCAGGGCCGCGCCTATGAAGAGGTCAAGCTCGACGGCATGCGCAAGACCATTGCTGCGCGCCTGACCGAGGCCAAGCAAACCGTGCCGCATTTCTACCTGCGGCGTGAAATCCGCCTTGATGCACTGATGAAATTCCGCGCGGATCTGAACAAACAGTTAGAGCCACGGGGCGTCAAGCTGTCGGTCAATGACTTTATCATCAAGGCCTGCGCGCTTGCCCTTCAGGCGGTGCCGGATGCCAATGCCGTCTGGGCCGGTGACAAGGTGCTGCGCCTGAAACCCTCTGACGTGGCGGTGGCGGTGGCCATTGAAGGTGGGCTCTTTACGCCGGTTCTAAAGGACGCCGAGATGAAATCTCTTTCGGCGCTATCGGCAGAGATGAAAGACCTCGCCAAACGCGCCCGTGACCGCAAGTTGGCACCACAGGAATATCAGGGCGGCACCTTTGCGATTTCCAACCTTGGCATGTTCGGGATCGAGAATTTCGATGCCGTCATCAACCCGCCGCATGGTGCGATCCTCGCCGTTGGCGCAGGGCTTAAAAAGCCGGTGGTGGGCAAGGATGGTGAATTGACCGTGGCCACGGTCATGTCGGTGACGCTCTCGGTGGATCACCGCGTGATCGACGGCGCACTTGGTGCGGAGCTTTTGACGAAAATCGTCGAGAACCTTGAAAATCCGATGGTCATGTTGGCCTAAAGATCAGCGCCCCGGCTCTTAGTCGGGGCGTTACACTTTGTTCAGCGGGTCAGCACAAGACGTCCGCCAGTGATCTCGATGCTGGAAAAGCGTTGCAGATACTCCATCCCCAACAGGGATTGGCCCATTTCGCCCTGATTGACCACGGCCCGCAGGTTTTCATGCCGCACCGGCCCAACCACAAGGCTTTCAAGACGCACCGGCGCTGTGCGCACCTCGCCATTGGCGGTATAGGCGCGGCCCAGATAGGCCAAACTCTTGGTATCAAGCCCGATCCGTTCAGCGTCACTCTGGCTGAGCACGATCTGACTGGCCCCAGTATCGACGACAAAGCGCACCGGCACGCCCTCGATCTCGACAGTCAGGTAGTAATGCCCGTCCGGCGCGCGCGGCACTTCGATCCGGTCGCCCGCGACGACGCTTTGCATTGGGCGCACCGTCTGGCGAATATCCTCCCAGAGGCCCACCGCCGCCAAGGCACCAACAAAGATAAGACCCCAGATCAACGCCTGCTGCGCCAATTTGCCCAAGGACGCGCGGTTCTGAGCCACAAACCAAACCAAAAGCACTGATCCAAGGATCATGAGATAGGTCAGTCGGGCGAAATCAAAATCCTGCATGGCCGCTATATAGGCGCTCAGCCAGCCAAACCAAAGCCGCGCAAGCCATCAAGCACGAATTGTACGGCAAGCGCCGCCAGCAGCATGCCCAAGAGCCGTGTCACCACGTTGATCCCTACCTTGCCAAGGGCGCGCTCTAAAAGACCAGAGGTCAGAAACATCACGAAAACCAAGGCGATGACCGACAGCATAACACCGATGACCCAGAGCAGCCCCTCTGCCCCCGGCTTTTGCCCAGCCAATAGGATCACCGTTGCAATCGACCCGGGCCCGGAAATGAGCGGGATCGCGATGGGAAAAATCGACGGATCGTCGCTGTCGTCTTCTTCGGCCGCGTCGGCCTGTCCCTTGCGCCGCTGTCCGCGCCGTTCAAAAAGCATGTCGAGCGCCGTGAGAAACAGCAGCAAACCACCTGCAATGCGAAAGGCAGGCATCGAAATGCCGATAAAGCCCAACACCGCCTCGCCGAGCGCAGCAAACAGGATGAGCAACAGCGCAGAGGTGACGCAGGCCCGAATGGCAATCGCGCGCCGTCGCGCCGTGCTCATCCCTTGGGTCAGCGCCACAAAGAGCGGTGTCATCCCGATAGGATCAATGATCACGAAGAGCGTGACAAAGGCCGTGATGAGAAACGCAGTATCCATAAGGGTCTTGCACCATTTTCAGGCTGAAATGCCAAGGGAAAAGTCCCCTGATCCAAAAACCTGAGTGCCCGCAAAGGTAGATGCTCGTAAGGGCGATCAGCGCTCTGCCGTTTCCAGCCGCTCCAATGCCTCCATCCAGAGGGTCTCAGCCAGAGACAGGCCATCCTCAATCTCGGCGTATTTCTTTTGCCATTGGGTCAGCCCGTGGATGTCATCGTAGATCGCGGGATCGGCCAATTTCGCGGCGACCTTGCTCTCCATGTCCTGCAGCTTGGCGATACGCTCTTCGCAGCGTTTCACATCTTGTCGCAGCTTGAGGATCGCATCGCGCGAGGGCTTTTTGACCTTGATTTCCTTGGGTTTTTCACTTGGCTTTTCGGTGTCCGAGCCGCTGAGCAGCATGGCGCGATAGCTTTCCAGATCACCCTCATAGGGGGCCACAGCACCGTCCCGGACCAGCCACAGGCGATCCGCCACCAGCCCCAGCAGGTGCATATCATGGCTTACCAGAATGATCGCGCCGGAATAGGCGGTCAGCGCCTCAACAAGGGCCTCACGGCTTTCGATATCGAGGTGGTTGGTCGGTTCATCGAGAATCAGCATATGCGGCGCATCGAGCGTGGCCAGCATCAGCGATAGCCGCGCCTTTTGCCCGCCCGAAAGCTTGCCGACCAGCGTTTCGGCCTGTTCGGCCCCGATTCCAAATCCGCCCAAACGCGCCCGCAGTTTCGCGGGTGCCTCTTCCGGGCGCAGGCGGCGGATGTGGTCAATGGGGGTTTCATCAAGGTGCAATTCCTCGACCTGATGCTGCGCAAAATAGCCGACGCGCAGCTTTGAGGCTTTGTGAATCTGGCCTTCAATTGGGTCAAGTTTGCCTGCCAAGAGCTTGGAAAGAGTAGATTTCCCTTCACCATTGCGCCCCAAGAGTGCGATCCGGTCATCTTGGTCGATCCGCAGGTTCAACCGCCGCAGCACCGGCACGCCATCATACCCAACCGATCCGCTCTCGATCCGCAAGATGGGCGGTGACAACTCTTCGGGCGTGGGAAAGGTAAAGCGTTTGAGTGCTGCCTCTTGCGGTGTTGTGATCGGCTTGAGTTTGGCAATCATCTTGAGGCGGGATTGTGCCTGCACGGCCTTGCTCGCCTTGGCGCGGAAGCGGTCGACAAAGCTCTGGAGATGCGCGCGGCGGGCGTCTTGCTTTTTCGCCTCAGAGGCGGCAGCGG
Organism: Roseovarius mucosus; assembly: GCF_002080415.1. Lineage (NCBI taxonomy): Bacteria > Pseudomonadati > Pseudomonadota > Alphaproteobacteria > Rhodobacterales > Roseobacteraceae > Roseovarius > Roseovarius mucosus. Next base: position 3,577,740 of record NZ_CP020474.1, read on the forward strand.
CAAGACGGGCGGCACGGGTTTCGGCGAAAGTCTCGTAACCGCCTTGATAAAGCGTGAGTTTTTTATCCTCAAGATGCAGGATCGAGCCCACGGCGCGGTTTAAAAGCCCGCGATCATGGCTGATGATGAGCACCGTATGGGGATAGCGCGCGAGGTAGGTTTCAAGCCACAGCGCGCCTTCAAGGTCGAGATAGTTGGTGGGTTCGTCCAGCAGCAAGAGGTCGGGTTGCGAGAAAAGCACACCTGCCAAGGCCACGCGCATCCGCCAGCCGCCAGAGAAGGCGGAGCAGGGCATAAGCTGTTCTTCGTCGGTAAACCCCAGTCCTTTAAGGATGCTCGAGGCGCGCGCCTCGGCGGACCAAGCGTCGATATCTGCGAGCCGCGTCTGGATTTCGGCGATCCGCGCGCCATCGGTCGAGCGCTCGGATTCTTCCATGAGTTCAGCACGTTCCGTGTCATAGCTCAGAACGGTGTTGACCAGTGACACCTCGTTTCCGGGCACCTCTTGGGCCACGCCGCCGATGCGCGCGCGCGACGGCAGGCTGATGCTGCCACCTTCCAGTGCCAATTCGCCCCGGATCAGGCGGAATAGGGTGGTTTTGCCCGTGCCATTGCGGCCCACGATGCCAACCTTGTGGCCATCGGGGATAGAGGCAGAGGCGCTCTCGATCAGGGTTCGGCCCGCGACCGAATAGGTGATATCATCTATGTGCAACATGGCCCCCGCATGCCGTATGTGCGCGCCGCCGTCAATCGCGGCTTTTCAAGGCGCGGTGTGCATGTTATCGGACCCGCGATCAAACGCGGTCGGGCAAGGGGCCGGGCCGGTGAAACCTATGGAAAAGAGGCTGAAATGGCTGTTGAACGCACGCTGAGCATTATCAAACCCGACGCGACCAAGCGCAACCTGACCGGCAAGATCAATGCCAAGTTCGAGGATGCAGGTCTGCGCATCGTCGCGCAGAAGCGCATTCAACTGACACCGGAACAGGCGGGTGTTTTCTATGCCGTGCACAAAGAGCGCCCCTTCTACGGCGAACTGTGCGAATTCATGGCGTCTGGCCCGGTTGTGGTGCAGGTTCTGGAAGGCGAGGGCGCTGTGGCCAAGAACCGCGAAGTGATGGGCGCAACCAATCCTGCGGATGCTGCAGCGGGCACGATCCGTGCGGAATTCGCCGAGTCGGTCGGTGAAAATTCTGTCCACGGTTCGGATGCGGCAGAGACTGCAGCGGTCGAGATCGCCTATTTCTTTTCGGGTCTCGAACTGGTCGGCTGATCTTAAGGCGATAGATAAAGAAAGGGCCGTATCCTGTTGGGATGCGGCCTTTTTCTTTTATATACTTGCGTAGTCCTGATAGACTGGCGCGGCATTTGGTTTGGGCTGCGGTCGCGCAGAGGGTTGCGGGGGCGCGGATTTGGCCCCGGATGTCGGGGGGGTGGCCTGTGGCATTGGACTGCTCCATTATGGGGTGGCAAACCTTGAACGGCTTGGCCTTTGATTATCCTTACAGGATCGGTAAGTTTCACGGCGCGGTTAGGGCGCGATTGTGGCGAAACTAAGGCGAATCAGGCGCTTAGCTGGTCGACCACGGTGACGCCATAGCCCTGAAAGCCGTCCATTGCGATCAAGGCATTGTTAAGTCCCGATAATCCGATGCGTTGGGTGATCAGGCGTTCAGGGTCGAGATGCCCGGCAGAGATCATGGCGAAGAGGGGGGCGAAGCGGTCAGCCCCCATGCCACGGGTGCCGTGCAACGTGATCTGGCGAGAATAGACCAGCTCTAACAGGGGTAATTCGGGTGTGGCGTGGCGGCCAAGGGGCATGCCGATTTGAACGTGACGCCCCATTTTGCGAAGGCTTTTCAAAGAGTTGTGAAAGGTGTCCGTGATCCCGAGCGCGTCTAGAGAGACATGCGCGCCGCCTTCGGTCAGGTCGCGCACGGCGGCACCGACATCTGGGGATTGGCTGGCATCAAGGGTGGCTGTCGCGCCGAGGGATTTGGCGATGCGCAGCGCCTCGGGGTTGACGTCGATGGCCAGAACACGGGCACCGATGGCTGCGCCGATCATGATGGCCGAGAGACCGACACCACCGCAGCCGTGGACGCTAAGCCATTCACCGGGTTGAGTTTTTGCGCGATCCACGACGGCGCGAAAGGCCGTGGTGACGCGGCATCCCATGCCAGCGGCGGCGGCATAGCCCATCGTATCGGGCAGGCGCACGAGGTTGAAATCGGCGCGCGGAATGGCGAGACGTTCCGCAAAGGCCCCCCAGCCGGTAAAGCCGATCACCTGTTGGTGATTGCAGACTGTGGGCTCTCCGCCCCGGCAATCGGGGCAGGTGCCGCACCCCAGAATGAACGGGGCCGTGACCCGGTCACCCACGGCGAAGGCCCGACATTCTGGCCCGATTTCAAGGACTTCTCCCGCGAATTCATGCCCCATGACATGCGGCAGGATGACATCGGGATCGGCCCCTTTCCACGCGTGATGGTCAGAGCGGCACACACCGCAGGCGCGCACGGCGATGATCGCGCCGTCACGGGGACAGTCGGGATCGGGCACTTCGGTGATGTCGGTGGGGGTATTGTAGCAGGTCAGGAGGGCTGCGCGCATCGGGCACCTGTAGCTGGAATTGTCGGCAGCCTAGGGGCGGGGTTTGGCGGGTGCAAGCCTGTAAGGTCTGTAAGGTTCTCAAGTCGATTTTGTAAGGTCCGGTAGGGCCGGGGCCGCCACAGGGAGAAGCGGCCCCAAGGTCGGGCGGATCAGGCGACCATCCGCGCGACCACCTCGCCAAAGGAGGAGGGGGTCGGGACGATTGTGACACCCGCCTCGGAGAGGATCTCGACCTTTTCTTGCGCCGATTCGCCGAAGGCCGACACGATCGCCCCGGCATGGCCCATACGTCGACCTTTGGGGGCCGAGAGACCGGCGATATAGGCCGCCACCGGCTTGGTCATATGGTCGCGGATGTAAGCGGCGGCTTCGGCCTCTTGCGGGCCGCCGATTTCGCCGACCATGACCACGGCATCGGTGCCCTCGTCATTCTCGAACAACTCCAGAATGTCGCGGAAGGAGGAGCCGTTGATCGGATCGCCGCCGATGCCGACGGAGGTGGACACACCGATGCCACGCTCTTTCATCTGGCTGGCGGCCTCGTATCCCAAGGTGCCCGACCGCCCGATGATGCCCACCCGGCCCGGTTTGTAGATATGCGGCGGCATGAGGCCGGCAAAGGCCTGACCGGGGGTGATGATGCCCGCGCAGTTGGGGCCGATGAGGCGCATGCGCTTTTCTGCCTTGTAGCGGCGCATGTAGCGTTTGACCTTGATCATGTCGCTGGCGGGGATGCCATCGGCGATGCAGACGCAGGTGGTGATGCCAGCATCCGCCGCTTCCATGATGCTGTCGGCGGCAAAGGGGGGCGGGACGAAGCAGATCACGAGATCGGCACCGGTTTCTGCCACAGCCCCTTTGACGGTGTTGAAAACGGGCAGGCCGTTATGTTTGGTGCCGCCCTTGCCCGGTGTCACGCCGCCCACGACGTTGGTGCCGTGGTTGATCATGTCCTGCGTATGAAAGCTGCCGATGCGGCCGGTGAGGCCGGTCACGAGCACGCGACTGTTCTTGTCGATGATAATGGCCATCATGCGGCTCCCTTGACGGTGTTTTTGGTGTCGGACCAGGCGCGGACCACCAGATCAGCGGCTTCGGCCAGTGTTTCGGCGGTCAGGATCGGCAGGCCGCTGTCGGCGATGAGGCGGCGGCCCTCTTCGACATTGGTGCCCGAGAGGCGCACGACGAGGGGCAGGGTGAGGTTCAATTCGCGCACCGCGCGGATCACGCCCTCGGCGATCCAGTCGCAGCGGTTGATGCCTGCGAAGATATTGACCAAGATCGCCTCGACGTTGCGGTCGTTGAGTACGGCGTTGAAGGACATCAGCACCCTATCGGGGCTGGCCCCGCCGCCCACGTCGAGAAAGTTGGCCGGTTCGCCGCCCGCCATCTTGATCATGTCGAGCGTCGCCATGGCGAGACCCGCGCCGTTGACGATACAGCCGATTTCGCCGGTCAGACCGATGTAGTTGAGGCCGCGGTCAGAGGCGAAGGTTTCGCGCGAGTCCTCTTGGCTTTTGTCGCGGAGTTCCGAGATTTCGGGGCGGCGGAAAAGGGCGTTGTCATCAAAGCTGACCTTGGCGTCGAGCGCCATGATCTCGCCCGAGGTGGTGACGACGAGCGGGTTGATTTCCACCATATTGGCGTCGGTTTCCTCCATCATGCGGTAGCAGCCGATGATGGTCTTGACCGCCTGCGGGATGAGGGCGGCATCAAGGCCCAGGGAAAAGGCAATCTCGCGGGCCTGAAACGCCTGCATGCCCACGGCTGGATCGACCACGGAGCGGATGATCGATTCGGGCTCTTGCGCGGAAATCTCTTCGATCTCCATGCCGCCTTGGCCTGAGGCCACGACGACAACGCGCTCTTCCTTGCGGTCCATCACGAAGGCCAGATAGATTTCCTGCGCGATGCTGGTGGCCTCTTCGATATAGAGGCGGCTGACGAGTTTCCCTTGGGGGCCGGTCTGATGGGTGACGAGCATGCGCCCGAGCATCCATTGTGCGGCCTCGGAAATCTCGGTCTCGTTTTTGCAGATGCGCACGCCGCCTGCTTTGCCGCGCGCGCCGGAGTGGATCTGGGCCTTGACCACCCAACGGTCGCCGGACAGTTCCGAGGCGCGGTAGACCGCCTGTTCGGGGCTATAGGCGATGCCGCCGCGCGGCACCTGCACGCCAAAGCGTTTCAAGAGTTCCTTGGCTTGGAATTCGTGGATATCCATTTGGTAGTCCTCCCTATCGTGGTTGGCCTTTTTGGTTGGCCCTCAGCCTTTGGCGGCGATGGCGTCGGCGACGCTGATGACGTTGTTGGCCATACGCTCGGATGCGGCGTCGATCATCTTGCCATCAAGGCTCGCGGCCCCTTTGCCTTGGGCCTCGGCCTTGCGCAGTTCTTCGATGATGCGGCGGGCGCGGGTGACTTCGGCCTCGGGGGGCGAGAAGACATCATTGGCGAGCGCGATCTGGCTGGGGTGGATGGCCCATTTCCCCTCGATCCCCAAGGTCGCGGCGCGTTTTGCGCTGAGCGTATAGCCGTCAGGGTCAGAGAAATCGCCAAACGGGCCGTCGATGGCGCGCAGACCGTAAGCGCGGCAAGCCACTGTCATGCGGCTGAGGGCAAAATGCCACTGGTCACCGGGATAATCGGGGTTGAGGCCGCCGATGACCACGGTGCGGGCGCGGTTGGAGGCGGCATAATCGGCCACGCCAAAATGCAGCGCCTCGAGCCGTCCGGGGGCCGAGGCGATCGCCTCGACATTGGCCATGCCGAGGGCGGTTTCAATCAGCGCCTCAAGGCCGATCTGATGGGTAAAGCCCATCGCCGTCTCGATCTGGCTGACCATGGTTTCGACGGTGTAGAGATCGGCGGGCACGCCCACCTTGGGGACAAGGATGGTATCAAGGTGCTGACCTGCCTGTTCCACAATCTCGACCACGTCGCGATACATGTAATGGGTATCAAGGCCGTTGATGCGGATCGAAATGGTCTTGCCCTTGGCTTTCCAGTCGATGTCGTTGAGGGCCTGAATGATATTGGCGCGGGCCTGCACCTTGTCCGGGGGGGCGACGGCATCCTCTAGGTCAAAGAAGATGTAGTCGACATCCGAGTCCGCTGCCTTGTCGATCATCGAGGGGCTGGAGCCGGGAACGGCGAGTTCCGAGCGTTGCAGGCGTTGCTTTTTCAGCGGGTGAAGCGTGTAGCTCATAAAGATGTCCGATCAGGCGGCGCGGGCGGGTGCAACGCGCACCTGCATTGTGGGGGTGGAGGCGCGGAAATGTTCCTGAGCGGCGGCGATGCCACAGCCCGGTTCGATCACAGCCCCGGCATCTCGCAGCGCCATTTCAGCCGCCGATATGGCACCGCAGAGCATCACCGGGTTGAGCGAACCCAAGTGACCGATGCGAAAGGCGCGACCGGCCAGTTTGGCAAGGCCAGAGCCAAGCGAGGTCTGATACTTGTGATAGGCGGTGGCGATCACGTCGCGGGCATCGACGCCCTCGGGGGCATAGATGGCCGACACGGTATCGGAATGCCATTCCGGACCATGCGCCACGAGGCGGCAACCCTGCCATTCGGCAATCGCGGCACGTACGCCCGAAGCGAGGCGGTGGTGACGGTCCCAGACGCTTTCCATTCCTACCGCCAGCAGCATATCGAGCGAGCAGCGCAATCCGCGCAGGAGTTGGGTGGCGGGGGTGTAGGGGAAATAGCCGGTGTCGTTCAGCTTGATCATATCGGCAAAGCTGAAGTAGCAGCGGGGCATTTTTGCGTGCTCATGGGCGGCGAGCGCCTTGTCGCTGACGCCCAAGAGACCAAGACCGGCGGGCAGCATGAAGCCTTTTTGCGAGCCTGCGACGGCGAGGTCGACGCCCCAATCCTCCATCTCGAATTCAATCGAGCCGATCGAGCTGACGCCATCGACAAAGAGAAGTGCGGGGTGGTTGGCCGCATCCATCGCGGCGCGAATGGCGGCGATGTTGGAGGTGACGCCGGTGGCTGTCTCGTTATGGGTGGCAAAGACCGCCTTGATCTTGTGCTCTTTATCGGCGGTCAGTTTGGCGGCGTAATCCTCGACCGGCACGCCCTTGCCCCAATCCACCTCGCAGAGGTCCACGTCGAGGCCCAAACGCTCGGCCATATCAACCCAAAGCATTGAGAACTGGCCAAACCGTGACATGAGCACGCGGTCGCCGGTGTTGAGCGTGTTGGAAATCGCGGCCTCCCAAGCGCCGGTGCCGGAGGTCGGGTAGACAAACACGCGGCCATGGGTCAGGCGGAACACCTTTTTCAGGTCCGACAGCAGCGGCAGGATGAAATCGCCGAAATCCGGCGCGCGCATATCCTCCATCGGGATATTCATCGCGCGGCGCACCTCCTCGGGTACATTGGTGGGTCCGGGAATGAAAAGATGCGAATGGCCGTTCATGATTGTCCTCCTCTTGGCTTGGCCCTTTATGCGGGGCGGTGGCGCATGCCGTAATGCCCGCGCGCATGGAAAAACGCGGCCATACGGGGGGCTGATTGCCCCGGCGGGTAGGGGTGCCCTACCCGATGGGGGCGCGGCGGTATGCCGTTGCATTCTGAAAAATCGTTTGATTTCAGGACGTTCCTTGGTCTTGTATAGCGGGGCCGGAGGAGGAGACTGTGCGAGATATGATTGACGCGACCGTTCAGGACGCTGCATTGGAGCTGCCCGAGGTGATCGTGGCGGACCGGCAGGCGATTGTCTGTCAGGGCCTGGGATCATTGGTGGCGCAGATCGCGGCGGTGCGACTTGGCCCCTTTGCCACCGATCTGGCCAGCCTGCGCAAGGCGCTGGGTGAGCGGCCGGGGCGGGTGGTGCTGGTGCTGGGGGTTCGGTTGGCGGATGCGGATCTGGGCCGGGTGTTGGACATGCTGCGGCGGGATCATCCGCGCGTGATGGTGGTGGTGGTTGCCGAGGAGGCGGAGTTTGCCTTTATCCGCACGGCGGTGAAGGCGGGGGCGCATTCGGTTTGTATGATGGGGCAGGTTCTGAGCAGTCTGCCGCGGGTGTTGGGCCATCTGGTTGAAGGCCACAGCATCCTGCCCGCCGAGATTCTCAAACGGTTGATGGGCGAGCAAGGCGATAGCCTGACCCGGCGCGAGCATGAGATATTGGGGCTGTTGGTGGATGGGTTGACCAATTTCCAGATTTCAGCGCGGCTGGGCCTGTCGGAGAATACGGTCAAATATTACCTCAAGGCGATTTACCAGAAACTGGACGTGAATTCGCGGGGCGGGGCCATCGCGAAATATGTGGCGGGGACGTATTGAAGGGGGCTATCGCTGATGTTCACGCCGATGGCGTGCCACGCGGTGCCTGTCCGCCGGGAGGGCGCTGAAACAGGAGTGGATGGCACTTTATGACTGCCGAATACTTCCGCGCCATCAAGAAACTGCGACGCCGCAAAAGCGCCCGCCCGAGGGGGCGGACGGGCGCTGCGCGGCGGCGCTACGCGCCTTGATTCCGCGCGGGTTGAGTGCTGCGAATGACCGAGAAAATCCCCCTCAATCCACCACCGTCACCAGATGCCAGCGCAGCGCATCGTTGGGCACCGGATCGAAATGGGTCACGCGGTTGGAGAGCACCACGAGTTGCGTGACGTGAAAGGGGATGATCGTGCCGGAATTCATCGCCAGATATTCCTGCGCCTCGATATAGAGCGCGCGGCGGCGTTTGAAATCAAGCTCGGCGCGGGCGGTTTCGAGCAGTTGGTCGAATTTGGAATTCTTATAGAAAGTCTCGTTCCATTTGGCGGTGGAGTGAAACGCCTCATTCAGGGCTTGATCGGCGGGGCGTTCGCCCCAAGAGGTGCTGAACGCGTCCTTTTTCATCCAGACATTTGACCAATAGCCATCGGCGGCGGCGTTGATCAGGTTGACGCGGATGCCCGCGCGCGCGGCCTGTTCCTGAAACGCGACACCGATCACCGGCCAGCTGGGATCAAGGGCAGAGACATGCACATCGACATCGACCCCATCGGGATAGCCTGCCTCGGCGAGCAATTGGCGCGCACGCTCGGGGTTGGCGGGGCACTCCATCTCGGCGCGGTATTGGTCATTGGGGGCCACGGGCGTGTCGCAGGAAATCACCCCGCCGCCATCCAGCGCCAGTTGCAGCATCTCGTCGCGGTCGACGGTCAGGTGCAGCGCCTCGCGCACGCGGGGGTCATCAAAGGGTGGCACATCGGTGCGAAAGGCCAGACCCATCCAGTTGCCGGTGGGGATCTCTAGGAGTTGGTAGCGCAGCGATTTATCAAGCGCGCGGCGCATCATGGGGGCGATGCCGCGCTCCATGTCGAGCTGTCCGCCGAGGAACGCCTGAAGCCGGGCTTGGGCATCGGGCACACCGATCACCTCGATTCGGGCGAGGGCGGGGGGGCCTTCCCAATAGTCCTCATTGGCGACCAGCGTGGTGATGCCGTCTGGGTCGAATTTCTCGACCTTGAATGGTCCGGTGCCAATTCCGGAATGGTGAATGGTATCGCCCGAGCCTTCTGGGATGATCCGCAGGCGGGGGTCCATCAATTGCAGCGGCAGATCGGCAAAGGGCGCGTCAAGGCGCAGTTCCACGCTGAGCGGCCCGGTGGTGGCAATGTGGGTGATCATCTTGACGGCGGCGCGGGCGGGGCTGCCGAAATCGGGGTCAATCACCCGCTTGATCGAATAGACCACATCGCCCGCATCCAGCGCGCTGCCATCGTGAAAGCGCACACCGTCGCGAATCTGAAAGCTCCAGACGGTGCCATCTGAATTGGGGGTCCAAGAGGTGGCGAGATCGGGTGCGGGCTTGCCGCCGGGACCGGGGCGCACAAGGCGGCTCTGGATTTTCTCGATGATCTGGAGCACGCGGCCCTGCGAGGCGGGATCAAGGCTCGAATGGGCGCCGAAGCCCACGTTATGCGCATGGCGGAACGTGCCCGAGGGGGCGGCGCCTGCCGGCGTGGCAAGCAGCAGGCACAGGATCGACAATAGGATGGGCCGCATCGACATCTCCCCGGGCTATTGGGGCAGAGTGTGCCAAGGCGGCGCGGGGAAATCAAACTATTCGGGATGCTGCGGAGATCACGATTTGGGCGTGGGGGATGGGCATAGGAAAGTTGAAATTTCCGCCAGCCAGCGCTTGACGGGCGCGCAGCCCCGTCATAGAAGCGCCACACGTCGGGGGTTCGCCCCTGATCGTGCTGCGGGCGGTTGTAGCTCAGTTGGTTAGAGTACCGGCCTGTCACGCCGGGGGTCGCGGGTTCGAGCCCCGTCAACCGCGCCACCGCAGCCCTCAAAGGCCCCCGCCCCGGCGGGGGTTTTTGCGTTTGGGGGCTGGGTCTGAGGGCCTATCTGCCAATGCTTTCGATTCACGATTTTGGGATTGACGGGCGCGCGGGGGGCGCTTATGCAGCCTCCCACGCGCGGTTGTAGCTCAGTTGGTTAGAGTACCGGCCTGTCACGCCGGGGGTCGCGGGTTCGAGCCCCGTCAACCGCGCCACTTTCCCCTTTATGCCTGACAGACCAGCCTTGGCGGATCACTCTGCCGCGGCGATGGTTTGCTCGGCGAATTGCGGTATCACCTTGTCGATGAAGAGTTGCAGCGAGCGTTTCTGGCGATCCATATCGAGGCCCATGGACGCGTAGTAGATGAAGGCATCGACGCCCAAAGCCTCGTATTGGCGGACTTTATCGGCCACGGTCTCGGGGCTGCCGAAGGCGAGGTTTTCCTCGAGCATGGCGGGATCGGTGCGGGCGTTGCCCTCGAGTTCCGCGAGGGGGACGGGATCGGGGAAGCCGTTGACCACTTCGCCGCGTTTCATCATCAGGTTGCCGAATTGGCCCAGAACGCGGCGCAGGGCTGCCAAGGCGGCCTGCCGGTCGTCCTCGGTTTCATAGACCGCCGTGTGGCGCATGAGCGCCCAACGCCCGTCATAGCGCCCGCCGTTCTTGGCGATCGCGGCGTCGAGCCGGGCGCGGTAATTCTCGGCCTCGGAAAAGGGCATGGTGAGCGGCCAGCTCATGATGTCGCAGCCATGTTCCACCGCATAATCAAAGGTGATGGGGGCGCGGGCGGCGACCCAGATCGGCACCTCGGATTGCACCGGCTTGGGGCAGGAGGTGGCGGTGGGGAATTGCCAGTATTCGCCGTCATGGGCGTAATCGCCCGCCCAGAGGTTTTGCACCACGGGCAGCGATTCCTGCATATAGCGCCAGCTGTCGGGCTGCGCGAGCCCCGGCATCATACGGTCGAATTCGCGCTGATAGGCACCCGAGCCGATGCCGAATTCAAGCCGCCCGTCGCTGAGCAAATCCAGCATCGCGGCCTCGCCAGCCAGCCGGATGGGGTGCCAATAGGCGGCGTTGACCACGCCCACGCCCAAGCGGATGCGGCTGGTGTGTTCGCCCCACCATGTCAGGATCTGAAAGGGGTTGGGGGCGATGGTCATCTCAAGCGCGTGATGCTCTGCCGCCCAAGCGATTTCAAAGCCGCCTGCCTCGGCCATTTGGACCATTTCGAGGGTGTGGTCGCGCAGGGCCTTCATGTCGGCGCTGGGATCGAGCCGTTCGAGATTGATTGCGAGGTGGAATTTCATGCCGGTCTCCTGTGATCAGCGCATTTGAAAGGGGTTGGCCATGGGATCGTCGGACATATTCATCCAGACGGTTTTGGGCCGTGTGTAATCGTAAAGCGCCTGAAAGCCGCTTTCGCGGCCATAGCCGCTGGATTTCGTGCCGCCGAATTCGGCGATGGGGCTGATGGCGCGGTAGGTGTTGACCCAGACGATACCGGCGCGCACGGCGCGCGACATTCGCAGGGCGCGGGCGTTGTCGCGGGTAAAGATGCCTGCGGCAAGGCCATGCTCGGAGCCGTTGGCGAGGGTCAGCGCCTCGGCCTCGGTTTTGAAGCGAAGGACCGAGAGGACTGGGCCGAAAAGCTCGGTATCGACGATGCGCAGGTCGGGGGAGGGGCAATCAAGAATGGTGGGTTCAAAGAACATCTCGCCCGCCGCAGACCGTTTGCCGCCGCAGATCAGGCGCGCGCCTTGGGTCTGGGCATGGGCCACCTCGCGCTCGATATGATCCAGTTGCGCGCGGGTGCAGAGAGGGCCCATTTGCGTGGCCTCGTCCATCGGATCGCCGATGCGGATGCGGCTGGCGATGGCGCTGAGGCGGGTGAGGAAATCGTCGGCGATATCGGCGTGCACAAGCAGGCGCGAGCCTGCGACGCAGCTTTGACCCGAAGCGCCAAAAATGCCCGCGACAGCGCCGTTCACGGCACTTTCGATATCGGCATCGTCAAAGACGACAAAGGGGGATTTGCCGCCCAATTCAAGGCTGACTTGTGCGAAATTCTGGGTGGAGTTCGTGAGCACATGGCGCGCCGCGTTCGGGCCGCCGGTAAAGCTGATCCTTGCCACAAGCGGATGCGAGGTGAGCACGCGACCGCAGGGATCGCCGTGGCCGGTGACGATATTGACCACGCCGTCGGGGATGCCTGCCTGTGCAATGAGCCGCCCGAATTCGAGAATCACGGCAGGGGCGTGTTCCGAGGTTTTGAGCACGAGCGTGTTGCCTGCGGCCAAGGCGGGGCCGAGTTTGACCGCCGTGAGGAACAGCTGGGAGTTCCACGGTACGATGGCGGCCACCACGCCCAAAGGTTCGCGGTGGGTGAAGACGAACATATCCGGCTTGTCGATGGGGAGGGTTTCGCCGGTGATCTTATCGGCGGCCCCGGCGTAGAACTGCAGGAATTCGGCGATATATTTGGCCTGCCAGCGGGTTTCCTTGAACATCTTGCCGGAATCGCGGGTCTCAATCTCGCCCAAGGGTTCGCTGTGTTCGGCCAGAAGATCGCCCAAGCGGCGCAGGCATTGGCCGCGTTGGGTGGGGGTCATGCGCGACCATGGGCCGTCATAGCAGGCGCGATGCGCGGCCTCGACGGCGCGGATCACGTCGGCCTCGGTCGCCTCGGGGGCGGTGGCCCAGATTTCACCGGTGGCGGGGTTGAAGCTCTCGAACCGTCCACCGTCCGAGGCATCGACCCATGCGCCGTCGATCAGCATTTGGTACTCAGTGGTCATTCTTTGCCTCTTATTCTGCGGCACAGCGGGCGGCATCCTTGGGCACGACCCGGTGATAGCCACCGTCGCGCCATGCCAGTGGCGCGGTACCTGCGTCAAACACGCTGGTGACATGGCCTATCACGATGAGATGGCTGCCCGATGGCACGCTCTGCGCCATGTCGCAGGCAAAGCCTGTGGCCCCTTCGATCAGGGGGGCGGTGCCCGGCGTGCCGTAGCAGTCGATGCCGGAAAAGCGGTCGGTGATCCAGCCGTCGTGCCGCCCGGCGAAGCGGTCGGCGATGTCAGTGCTGCCTTCGGGCAGGATATTGACGCAGAAGCGGCCATTGGCGGCCACTGCCTGTGCGATGCGGCTTTGCCCGTGCAGGCAGACAAGGACCGAGGGCGGATCGGCGGAAACCGAGGCAAAGGCGCTGACCGTGGCCCCGAACCGGCCCATCGGCCCATCGGTTGTGACAACTGTCACCGAGGCTGCGACCTGACGCATGGCGCTGACAAAGCTGGCTCTGTCCACGGGGGCGGGGCTGGGGTGTTGCATGGGATGTCCTTGGGTCTGGCGGGTGGTTTTGAAGGGCAGGTACAGGCTGACATGAAAGGTGAATTTTTGAAAACGAATTGTTTTGCTGTATATGTTCGAATAATCCGAATTGATGCTCTGTGCAGGGCGTTTGCACCTGCAGCATTGCGGATTCCTGCCAAGTGATTGCGCTAACTTGGAAAAACGGGCTTGTTTGCGGGTTGCGAATCCGTATGAGGCTGGACTAGCTGACAGGAATGCGCCGCCGCAGCGGTGTCGGACAGGGTAGGGCGCCCACGCCCAAAAGGGAGAAAGACATGACGGCAGGACGGGTCAATCCGCGCTTTCGGTTGGAAGATCAGGGAATTTTGGGGCTGGGCAAGGTTCATTACAACCTGATGGAGCCCGCCTTGGTTGCGGCTTCGGTGCAGCGCGGCGAAGGGGAATTGGGGCAGGGCGGCACGCTCTTGGTCAGCACGGGTGAATTCACCGGCCGGTCGCCCAAGGATAAGTTCACGGTGCGCACACCGACCACGGAAAACACGATCTGGTGGGATAACAATCTGGCGATGTCGCCAGAGCATTTTCATCAGTTGCACAAGGACATGCTGGCCTATCTGGCGGGGCGCGAAGTGTTTGTGCAGGATCTGGTGGCGGGTGCGGACTCTGAGCACAGCATCAATGTGCGGCTGGTCAATGAGCTGGCGTGGCACAACCTGTTCATCCGCCACATGCTGCGCCGTCCCGAGCGTGAGGCGCTGGATCATTTCGTAGCCGATTACACGGTCATCAACTGCCCCGGTTTCAAGGCGGACGCCGCGCGGCACGGCTGCCGGTCGGAGACGGTGATCGCGGTCAATATCGACGCCAAGCTGATCCTCATCGGCAATACCGAATATGCCGGGGAAAACAAGAAATCCATCTTTGGCCTGATGAATTACCTTCTGCCCGAAAAGGGCGTGATGCCGATGCATTGCTCGGCCAACCATGCCAAGGATGATCCCGAGGATGCGGCGGTGTTCTTTGGTCTGTCGGGCACCGGCAAGACCACGCTGTCGGCAGATCCCAACCGGACCCTGCTGGGCGATGACGAGCATGGCTGGTCGGACACAGGCACGTTCAATTTCGAGGGTGGCTGCTATGCCAAGACGATCCATCTGAGTGCGGAAGCCGAGCCGGAAATCTATGCCACCTGCTCGATGTTCGGCACGGTGATCGAGAACATGGTCTATGACGCAGAGACGCGCGAACTGGACTATGAGGATTCGAGCCTTACAGAGAATATGCGCTGCGCCTATCCGCTGAACTATATCCCCAATGCATCGGCCACCGGGCTGGCGGGACATCCGCGCAATGTGGTGATGCTGACCTGTGATGCGTTCGGCGTGCTGCCCCCGATTGCGCGTCTGACTCCGGCGCAGGCGATGTATCACTTCCTGTCCGGGTTCACCGCCAAGATGGCCGGGACCGAGCGGGGCCTGACCGAGCCGCAGCCGGTGTTTTCCACCTGTTTCGGCGCGCCCTTCATGCCGCGTCGCCCAGAAGTTTACGGCAATCTGCTGCGCGCCAAGATCGAGAGCCAAGGCGCGTCGTGCTGGCTGGTCAATTCGGGTTGGACGGGCGGGGCCTATGGCACCGGATCGCGGATGCCGATCAAGGCGACCCGTGCGCTTTTGACCGCAGCCCTTGATGGGTCGCTCAACGGGGTCGAGTTCCGCAAGGATGCGAATTTCGGCTTTGACGTGCCTGTGGCCGTTCCCGGCGTGGCGGATGTGCTTCTTGATCCGCGCCGCACATGGCATGATCCGGCGGCCTATGACGCGCAAGCGGCCAAGCTGGTGCGCATGTTTGCGGATAATTTCGCGCAATATCTGCCGCATGTCGATGAAGACCTGCGCGCGGTGGCGCTGGGCTAGGAGGCCCTGGCCGCCCTTTGAACCCGCGCGTGCGGTGTGCGATGGGCGGTCAAAACATGCCAAAGGCGTTTTGCACCGCAAATTAATGTGCTAGGACCGGGGCGACGCGGGCGTTACGACCCGCGCATCGCAACTGAGAGTGAGATCGCGCATGAAAATCGGCACGTCCCGAGCCAGGCTATTGGGTGCCCTTGCTGTGGCCATGGTCATAGCGGGCTGTGGTGAGAGAGAAAGCGTCGAGCGCGGCAACGTCAATTATGAGAATTACACCGCGCAGCAAATTTTCGAGCGGGGTGAGTACGATCTGGCGCAGCGCGATCCCGATTTGGCAGCCAAAAGCTTTGCCGAGGTCGAGCGGCTTTATCCTTATTCGGATCTTGCGAAGCGGGCGGTGATCATGCAGGCCTTTGCCCATCATCAGGACAAGGCCTATGAGGAAAGCCGCGCCGCGGCCCAACGCTTTATCGACTTTTACCCGACCGATGAGGACGCGGCCTATGCGCAGTATCTTCTGGCGCTGAGCTATTATGATCAGATCGACGAGGTCGGACGCGATCAGGGGCTGACCTTTCAGGCGTTGCAATCGCTGCGCGAAGTGATCGAGCGCTACCCCGACAGCGAATATGCCAATTCCGCGATCCTGAAATTCGATCTGGCCTTTGACCATCTGGCCTCGAAGGAAATGGAGATCGGGCGCTATTACCTCAAGCGCGATAACTTCGCCGCTGCTGCCAACCGGTTCCGGGTTGTGGTTGAGGATTTCCAGACCACGACGCATACCGCCGAGGCGCTGCACCGGCTGGTGGAATCCTATCTGTCGCTGGGGCTGGTGAACGAGGCCCGCACGGCGGGGGCCATTCTGGGCCACAATTTCCAAGGCACCGATTGGTATGAGGACAGCTACAAGCTCTTGACCGGGCGGGGCTATACGCTGGAGGCGGCCGGAGATGGCTGGTTGCAGCAGATCTATCGGCAGACCGTTCAGGGTCGCTGGATCTAGAGGGGGCGGGGATGCCCCTGCCTGACGGGATGGCCTGATGCTGCGCGCGCTTGAGATTCGCGACATGCTGATCATTGACCGGCTGGACCTTGTGTTTCAGCCGGGTCTTAACGTGCTTACCGGCGAGACGGGGGCGGGCAAATCAATCCTTTTGGACAGTCTGGGCTTTGTGCTGGGCTGGCGCGGGCGGGCGGAATTGGTGCGCCGGGGGGCGGATCAGGGCGAGGTGGTAGCCGAGTTCGAACTGCGCCCCGATCATCCGGCGCGCGCGGTGCTGCGCGAGGCGGGATTGCCCGAAGAGGACGTGCTGATCCTGCGTCGGGTCAACAGCGCGGATGGGCGCAAGACGGCCTGGGTCAATGATCGGCGGGTCTCGGGCGAGGTGTTGCGACAGCTATCGGATGTGTTGGTAGAGTTACACGGTCAACAGGATGATCGCGGCCTGCTCGACCCCAAGGCGCATCGCGATTTGCTGGATGCTTATGGTGATCTGGGCGCGCGGCGCGAGGGCGTGCGGGCGGCGTGGCGCGATCTGGGCGCGCAGCGCAAGGCGCGCGCGGCGGCGGAGGCGGCGCAGGCGGCGTTGCGGGCCGAGGAAGAATTCCTGCGCCATGCGGTGGCGGAACTGGATGCGCTTGACCCACAGCCGGGCGAAGAGGTGGAGTTGGACGCGCGCCGTCGCATGATGCAGGGCGCGGAGCGCATTCGCGAAGACATTGCCAAGGCCGCCGAGGCGCTGGGCCTTAACGGGGCCGAAGGGGCGGCGGGCGACGCGCTGCGCTGGCTTGAGGGGGCGGCAGAGCGGGCCGAGGGGCAGCTGGACGAGGCGATTGCCGCCATCGGCCGGGCGCTGGTGGAGCTGGACGAGGCCGGGCGCGGCGTGCTGCGCTGCCTTGAGGCGCTGGATTTCAACCCGGTGGAGTTGGAGGCGGTGGAAGAGCGGCTGTTTGCGATCCGTGGGCTGGCGCGCAAACATGGAGTTCTGGCGGATGATCTGGCAGGCTTTGCCGAGGGGCTGCGTGGGCAATTGGCGGCGCTCGACCGGGGTGATGCGGATATGCGCGCGTTGGCGGCGGCGGTGGCCGAGGCCGAGCGCGTCTATGGCGCAGAGGCCGAAGCGCTGAGCCTGGCGCGGGCCGAGGCCGCCGCGCGGCTTGATCGGGCGGTGATAGCGGAACTGGCCCCGCTCAAGATGGAGCGGGCGGTGTTCACCACCGAGATTGGCCGGGCGGAGCCGGGAGCATCGGGGCAGGACGAGGTGGTGTTTCGGGTGGCCACCAACCCCGGCGCGCCCTCTGGTCCGCTGGCCAAGATCGCCTCGGGCGGGGAGCTGAGCCGGTTTCTGCTGGCGCTCAAGGTCTGCCTGACGGGCACGAACAGTGGTGTCACGATGATCTTTGACGAGATCGACCGGGGCGTGGGCGGGGCCACGGCGGATGCGGTGGGCCGCAGGCTGGCGCAATTGGCGGCGGGTGGTCAGGTGCTGGTGGTCACGCACTCGCCGCAGGTGGCCGCGCGCGGCGCGCATCACTGGCGGGTGGAAAAGCGGGTCGAGGGGGAGGAGACGCTCTCGACCGTGCGGGCGATGCGCGGGGGCGACCGCGTGGACGAGATCGCGCGGATGCTGTCGGGCGAGCGGATCACGCCCGAGGCCCGCGCCGCCGCCGAGGCGCTGATGGAGGGGTGAGGTTTGGGGGCGCTGCCCCCGCCGCCCGTGCCGGGCGTCCCCCCCGAGGTATTTTTTGGCCAGATGAAAGTGGGGGCGGGGTGCCTCAATTCCTCGGTGGGACCAGTTTGCCGGGGTTGAGGATGTTGAGCGGGTCGAGGGCGTGTTTGAGTGCGCCCATCAGCGCCCAGCCGCCCCCGTGTTCGCGCTGCATATAGTCTAGTTTTCCCACGCCGATGCCGTGTTCTCCGGTGGCGGTGCCGCCAAGGGCCAGGGCGCGCGTGACCATGCGGTCGGAGGCGGCTTTGGCGGCGGTGAGTTCGTCGGGGTTGTCGGGGTCGATGAGCAGGACCGCGTGGAAATTGCCGTCGCCGACATGGCCCAGAATGGGGCCCATCACACCCGCCTGGTCGAGATCGGCGCGGGTCTCCTCGATCGCTTCGGCCAGTTTCGAGATCGGCACGCAGATGTCGGTGACGATGGCGCGCGCGCCGGGGCGCTGTCCAAGGATCGCGTAATAGGCATTGTGGCGCATGGCCCAGAGGGCGGTGCGGGCCTCGGTCTGGGTGGCCCAGTCGAAATCCGAGCCCTTGTGCTCGCGCGCCAAGGCGCCAAAGCTTTC
This sequence comes from Roseovarius mucosus, assembly GCF_002080415.1. Classification (NCBI taxonomy): domain Bacteria; kingdom Pseudomonadati; phylum Pseudomonadota; class Alphaproteobacteria; order Rhodobacterales; family Roseobacteraceae; genus Roseovarius; species Roseovarius mucosus. Next base: position 3,596,165 of record NZ_CP020474.1, read on the forward strand.
GGCCTGTTCGGCGGTGCTGGCGGGCGTGCCGTGGAACTCGAGCAGGAGGTGGGGTTTTTCGGGCAGGGTCATCTTGGCATGGGCGTTGACCGCGCGCACGCTTTCGGTGTCCATCAGTTCGATCCGCGCGATGGGGATGCCGCATTGGATGGTGTCGATCACGGTGGCGACGGCATCGGCGACGCTGTCAAAGGCGCAGACCGCGGCCGATATCGCCTCGGGCTGGCCTGAGAGGCGCAGGGTGAGTTCGGTGATGAGACCGAGCGTGCCCTCGGCCCCGACGAATAGCCCGGTGAGGTCATAGCCTGAGGAGGATTTGCGCGCGCCGGTGCCGGTGCGGATCACCTCGCCCTTGGCGGTCACGACCTCGAGCGCCAGAACATTGTCGCGCATGGTGCCGTAGCGCACGGCGGTAGTGCCGCTGGCGCGGGTCGAGGCCATGCCGCCCAAAGAGGCATTGGCACCGGGATCGACGGGAAAGAAGAGGCCGGTCGCGCGCAGGGCGTCATTGAGCGCTTGGCGTGTCAGGCCCGGCTGCACCCGCGCGGTCATATCTGCCGTGGCCACGTCGAGCACGGCGTTCATCCGGCTGAAATCCACCACGATGCCGCCGCGAAAGGCCTGCGCCTGCCCTTCCAGAGAGGTGCCGGTGCCCCAAGCCACCACCGGCACGCGGTGGCGGGCGCAGAGGGTGACGATCTCGGCCACCTCTGCCGTCGTCTCGGGATAGGCCACGGCATCGGGGGGGCTGGGTGGAAAATGCGATTCGCTTTGGCCATGCAGGGCGAGATCGGACTTGGACAGGGTGATCCGTTGGCCTAGAGAGGATTGGAGGTCTGCGATGGCGCGGGCAATGTCCATGGATGTGCTTTCTGAGAGAGGCGATGGGCGTAGCCTAATGCATGCCGCGCTGACGGAAAAGCGCGCGCGAGGCGTGAAGGGGAGCGATGCAGGCCGAAGAGCCATCCTTTTGGGGCCAGTTGCGCCGGAGCATGGGCGAGAGCCTGCGCGAAGGCTGGCGGGTGCTGCGCAAGCGGGGTCCGAGCCAGTTTCAATTCTGGCTTATCGCTCTGGGAATCGGGATTGCCGCGGGGTTCGCGGCGCTGCTCTTTCGCAAGGGCATCACCGCCTTGCAGCAGCTGGTTTATGGCACCGAGGATGTGGCGCGTCTGCATAGTTTTGCAGAGCATTTGCCGTGGTATTGGATCCTAATGTTGCCCATCGCGGGCGGGCTGGTTGTGGGGCTGATCCTGCACCGGTTCACGCCGGATGGGCGGGTGCGTTCGGTGGCGGATGTGATCGAGGGGGCCGCTCTTTATGAGGGGCGGGTCGAGCGGCGCGAAGGTCTGGCCTCGGCTGCGGCGTCACTCATTACGCTGGGCACGGGCGGGTCTTCGGGGCGCGAAGGGCCGGTGGTGCATCTGGCGGGCGTCATCTCTAGCTGGGTGAGCGACCGCATCAATGCCGATGGTGTGACGGGGCGCGATCTTTTGGGCTGTGCCGTGGCGGCGGCGGTGTCTGCCTCGTTCAATGCGCCCATTGCCGGGGCGCTTTTTGCGCTGGAGGTGGTGCTGAGGCATTTCGCGGTGCATGCCTTTGCCCCTATCGCCATTGCCAGCGTGGCGGGCACGGTGATCAATCGGCTGGAATTCGGCGGTGTGACCGAATTCAGCCTGCCGCAGGCGAGCGTGCTGGAATTCTATGCCGAATTGCCGGCCTTTCTGATCCTTGGGCTGATTTGCGGGGTGGTGGCGGCGGCGCTGATGCGGGCGATCTTTTTGGCTGAGGATGTGGCCGGGCATGTGCAGGCGCGGATGGGCCTGCCGCGCTGGCTGCGGCCTGTTGGGGCGGGGGCGCTGCTGGGTCTTATGGCGATCTGGTTTCCGCATATCATCGGCGTGGGATACGAGACCACCTCGGCGGCCCTGACGGGCAAGCTTTTGTGGCATGAGGCGGCGGTGTTTGCCGTGCTCAAGGTGGTGGCGGTGGCGATCACCATTGGCGGGCGCATGGGCGGAGGCGTGTTTTCACCTTCGCTGATGGTGGGCGCGCTGACGGGGCTGGCCTTTGGCCATGTGGCGACCGCACTGTTGCCCGAGGTTTCGGGCGCGCACACGCTCTATGCATTGGCGGGCATGGGCGCTGTGGCGGCGGCGGTGCTGGGCGCGCCCATATCGACCACGCTGATCGTGTTTGAGTTGACCGGCGACTGGCAGACGGGGCTGGCGGTGATGGTGGCGGTGTCAACCTCGACGGCGCTGGGATCACGGCTGGTGCGGCGGTCGTTCTTTCTGGCACAGTTGATGCGGCGGGGCATCCGGCTTGCGGCGGGACCGCAGGATTATCTGCTGGGGATGTTCCGGGTGTCCAAGGTGATGCGTGCGCCCGATGACGCGCGCGCAGCGGATGAGGCGCAATGCTGGTCGTTGATCGAGCAGGGGGTGTATCTGGACGTGACCGCCACGCTGGAACAGGCGATGCCGCTTTTCGAGCGGGCAAATGTGCCCTTTGTGCCGGTGGTCACGCTGTCGGGGGGGGATCAGCCGCCCGAATTGTCGGGCGCGCTGTTTCATGTGGATGCGCTCAAGGCCTATAACCGCGCCTTGGCGGCGGTGTCAGAGGAAGAGCACAGCTAAAGCCGGTCAGACCCGTTCGACGGTCACAGAGTCGGTTGCGTAGAAGGCAATGTGATCCTTGATCTCTGCCACTTCGGGTTTGGGCGATTCATAGCTCCAGGCGGCATTCTCGAGGGTTTGGCTTTTGGTGATGATCGAGTAATAGCGCGCGTCGCCTTTGTAGGGGCAATGGCTGAATTGTTCGGTTTCATCGAGAAAGGCCATGGCGATATCCGCACGCGGGAAATAGATCACGAAAGGATAGTCCCCTTCGGTCAGTTCCAGTGCATTGCGGCTCTCGCCCAGAACGGCGCCACCAGCGCGGACCGTCCAGGTGCCTTCGGCCTTGCGAATCGTGATACGTGCCATTGTCCATCCCCTTGTTCTTTGATCTTGATTTTTTGGTGTGACGCAGGAACCTAACAGGAATATGTCAGCTTGTCTGCGTTACTTTCTCCAACCATAGCCGCGCTTGGGGCGAAAGCAGAGGGCCAATCTTGTCGCGGCAGGCCCTGTGATAGGTATTCAGCCAGTCGCGTTCCGGTATGGAGAGCATATCACGGTCGATGAGGCGGGTATCGAGGGGTGTATAGGTCAGGGTTTCGAACCCAAGCTGCGTTGCGCCGTCGCCGTCGGGCAGCGGGTTGAGCGCTGTCACGACGATGAGATTCTCGATTCGGATGCCAAAAGCGCCCTCGCGGTAATAGCCGGGCTCGTTCGAGAGAATCATGCCTGGCTCTAGCGGCACCTCGGAGAGCCGCGAGAGGCGTTGCGGGCCTTCGTGGACGCAAAGATACACGCCAACCCCGTGGCCGGTGCCATGGGCGTAATCCTGATCGGCCAGCCAGAGGGGTGCGCGCGCGATGGCGTCAAGGTCTCGGCCTGCGAGGCCGCGTGGGAAGCGCAGCCGCGAGATGGCGATCATGCCCTGCAACACGCGGGTAAAGGCCGCGCGCTCGGCGGCACCGGGGGTGCCGATGGGGAGGGTCCGGGTGATGTCGGTGGTTCCGTCGAGATATTGCCCGCCACTGTCGAGCACGAGCAAGTCGCCATCAAGCAGGCGGCGGTTGCTGGCCTCGGTCACGCGGTAATGCGGCAGCGCGCCATTAGGGCCGGAGCCTGCGATGGTGTCAAAGCTGATGTCGAGGAGTTGCCCGGTGGCGGCGCGGGCCTGCTCAAGCTGGCGCACCACGTCGATTTCGGTGAGCGTGCCGGGGGATTGCGCGTCAAACCACGCCAGAAACTCGCACATTGCCGCCCCGTCGCGCAGATGCGCGCTGCGGGTGGCGGCAATCTCGGCGGGGGTCTTGCGCGCCTTGGGCAGGATGCAGGGATCGGCCCCCCAGACATGGGGCACGCCTGCCCCGTCAAGCACTTGCACCACGCGCAGCGGCACATGGGCGCGGTCAAGGCGCACCGGGCCGGGGAGGGCGGCAAGGGCGGTCTCGAAGGCCTCGGGGGGGCTGAGGGTGATCTCGGGCCCAAGATGCGCGCGGGCGGCGGCATCGAGCTTGGCGGGGTCGGTGAAGAGGGTGGCGCGCCCGTCATCGCGCAGGATGGCAAAGCCCTGTGCGACCGGGTTGCGGGGAATGTCACGGCCCCGGATGTTGAAAAGCCACGCAATCGAGTCGGTGAGGGTGAGGACCGCCGCTGTCTGGCCTGCGGCGCGCAGGGTTTCCGCCAAGGCGGCGCGTTTTTCGGCGTGGCTGGTTCCGGCGAGGGTGTCGGGCCATGGGGTGATGGCCCCCTGCGGCGGGGCGGGGCGGTCAGGCCAGATGCTGTCGATCAGATTGGTGTGGGGTTTGAGGTGGATGGCGGTGCCCGAGAGCGCCTCGGTCAGGGCGTCGATCTGTTCGGGGGTGTAGAGCCAGGGATCAAAGCCCACGGTGCCGCCCTCTGGCAGATGTTCGCGCAGCCATGGGCCAAGGCGGGTGTCGGGCCAATCAACGGGGGTGAAATGCGGGATGGCGACCTGTGCGCGAACCTGCACGCGGTAGCGCCCATCGGTAAACACGCCCGCCACATCCGGCAGCACCGCGCAGAACCCGGCAGAGCCGGTAAAGCCGGTGAGCCATGCCAGACGATCATCGCAGGCGGCGACATATTCGCCCTGATGCGCGTCAGCGCGGGGCACGAGCCAGCCCGCAAGCCCGGCCTCGGCCATGGCGCGGCGCAAATTGGCCAGACGAGGCGGGCCCTGATCGGGGCGGGCGGATTGGGTGAAGGACTGGAACATGCGGTCTCCTGCGGGGCGGTCGGGGTTTGGGGGCGCTGCCCCCGTCCCGGATTTCATCCGGGCCTCCCCCGAGGTATTGAGAGCCAGATGAAACCGGCCAGAGGACACCGGGGCATCAGCCCGCGCGGCGGATGCCCATGACGCGGGCGCGGGCGCGCGGATCGCTGTCAAAGAGCGCGGCCAATTGTTCGGTCATGGCCCCTGCCAGTTGGTCGGCATCGGTGATGGTCACGGCGCGCTGGTAATAGCGGGTGACGTCATGGCCGATGCCGATGGCCAAAAGCTCGACCTGTTTGCGACGCTCGACCATGGCGATCACATCGCGCAGGTGTTTTTCCAAGTAATTGGCGGGGTTGACCGAGAGGGTGCTGTCATCAACCGGCGCGCCATCGGAGATCACCATCAGGATCTTGCGCGCCTCTTTGCGCTGGATCATGCGGCGATGCGCCCATTCGAGCGCCTCGCCGTCGATGTTTTCCTTCAAGAGCCCCTCTTTCATCATCAGCCCGAGATTGTCGCGGGTGCGGCGCATGGGGGCGTCGGCGGATTTATAGATGATATGGCGCAGGTCATTGAGGCGGCCGGGCAGTTGCGGGCGCCCCTCGGCCAGCCATTTTTCGCGGCTCTGGCCGCCTTTCCACGCGCGGGTGGTGAAGCCGAGGATCTCGACCTTGACCGAGCAGCGTTCGAGCGTGCGCGCCAGAACATCGGCGCAGATGGCGGCGATGGAAATGGGGCGGCCGCGCATCGAGCCGGAATTGTCCAGAAGCAGCGTCACCATCGTGTCGCGGAACTCGGTATCCTTTTCCACCTTGAAGCTGAGCGGGGTGGTCGGGTTGGCCACCACACGGGCCAAGCGGCCTGCGTCCAAGATGCCCTCTTCGCGGTCGAATTCCCAAGACCGGCTTTGCTGCGCCTGAAGGCGGCGTTGCAGCTTGTTGGCAAGGCGGCTGACAGCACCTTTGAGCGGTTCCAACTGTTGATCGAGATAGGCGCGCAGGCGTTCCAACTCGACCGGGTCGGCGAGGTCTTCGGCGCGGATTTCTTCGTCAAAGGCGGTGTTGTAGACGGCGTAATGCGGATCGGCGTCGGAAATGGGCGCAGGTGCGGGCGGCTCAAGCGGGGCTTCGCCCTCGGGCAGCTCGGTTTCATCCTGCATCTCGTCGTCAGCCAGCTCCTCCATGCTGACCTGTGCCTGCGCCGCGTCCTGCTGTTCGTCCTGAGAGCGTTCGGGATCGGCTTCGGCTTCGGTTTCGTCGCTGTCGTCCTGACCGGTGCTGTCGGGCTCTTCTTGTTCTTCGCCGCTTTCTTCGGCCTCGTCCTGCTGGTCGTCATCCATGCTGTCGGGGTCATCGCCCAACTGGTCGCCGTAGCCGAGATCTTCGATCATGCGGCGGGCGAATTTGGCGAAGGCGGTCTGATCGGCGAGAATATCCTGAAGCGCGCCGAGCGTGCCGCCAGCCTGTTCCTCGATAAAGCCGCGCCAGAGGTTCATGACGTTTTGCGCGCCTGCGGGCATGTCGCGGCCCGTGGCGAGGTGGCGGATGAGGTAGCCAGCGGCGGCGGGCAGGGGGGCATCGGCGGTGGAGGTGATCCGCTCGAACCCCAGACGATTGGCATCCTGTGCGATCTTGGCGTCGATATTGGTGGCGGTGCCGGGCATGTCGCGGGCGCCCACCGCCTCGCAACGCGCGGTTTCCATCGCCTCGTAGAGGTCGCGCGCCATGTCGCCGGGGGGGGCGTAGCGGGCATGGGTGCCCGCGTCGTGGAATTTGTGGCGCAGCGCCAGCGCATCGGCGGTGCCGCGCGCCAAAAGCACCTCTTCGCGGCTCATGCGGCGGGAGACCTGCGGCAGGCGCATGGCATCGCCGGAGATACCGCTGGGGTCCACCGAATAGCTGACGGTCAGTTCAGAATCGTCGGCCATCACCTTGGTGGCGTTGGCGAGCGCCTTTTTGAACGGATCGGCGGGGTTGTCGGTGGGTTTGTTCATCGGGCTGTCCCAGTGGCGCTTAGCGCACTTTTACATTCGCGGCACTCTCGGGCAGTTCCTCGTCAAAGCAGCGCTGGTAGAATTCGGCGACGGTCTGACGCTCCAACTCATCGCATTTGTTGAGGAAGGTGAGGCGGAAGGCGTAGCCCACGTTGCGGAAGATGGTGGCGTTTTGCGCCCATGCGATCACGGTGCGGGGGCTCATGACGGTTGAAAGCTCGCCATTCATGAAGGCCGTGCGCGAGAGGTCTGCGACTGTGACCATGCGGCTGATGGTCTTGCGCCCCTCGGCGGTGTTGTAGAGCGGGTTCTTGGCGATCACGATAGCGGTTTCAGCGTCATGGCTGAGATAGTTCAGCGTGGCCACGAGCGACCAACGGTCCATCTGGCCCTGGTTGATCTGCTGGGTGCCGTGATAAAGCCCGGTGGTGTCGCCGAGACCCACGGTGTTGGCGGTGGCGAAGAGGCGGAAATAGGGGTTGGGCGAAATCACCTCGTTCTGGTCCAGAAGCGTGAGTTTGCCATCCGCCTCGAGCACGCGCTGGATCACGAACATCACATCGGCGCGACCGGCATCGTATTCGTCGAACACAATGGCGGTGGGGTTGCGCAGCGCCCAAGGCAGAATGCCTTCGTGGAATTCCGTGACCTGCACGCCGTCGCGCAGTTTGATCGCATCCTTGCCGATCAGGTCGATCCGGCTGATGTGGCTGTCAAGGTTGACGCGCACGCAGGGCCAGTTGAGACGGGCGGAGACCTGTTCGATATGGGTGGATTTGCCGGTGCCGTGATAGCCTTGGATCATCACGCGGCGATTGTGGGAAAACCCGGCGAGGATCGCGAGCGTGGTGTCGGGATCGAATTTATAGGTCGAGTCGAATTCCGGCACGCGCTCGGTCCGGGTGGCGAAGCCTTTGACGATCATATCGGTGTCGATACCGAATGTCTCGCGGACCGAGATTTCCTCGGTCGGTTTCGCGTTGATGTCCATCATTCCGTCAGCCATTCCGCCGGTCCTTTAATCGGGTCGTTTCTCAGATATCGTCGTGCAACATATCGCAGCAGAGGGCAAGGGGAAGGGGCAAGATTGCGCTGGCCTTATGAGGGTTGCGAGATTGGCCTCATGGTCGGTCATTCGGTGCTTTGGGCGATTTCGGCAAGGGATTCGGCGTCGAGAATCCGCACCAAGCCGCGCTCAACGGTCACGATACCCCGCCGCGCCAGCGCATCGAGGCGGCGCGAGACCACTTCGCGGGCGGAGCCGATCATCACGGCGATTTCAGCATGGGTGGCGCGCAGGATGTCATTCTCGGCGCGGTCGAGCAGGCATTGCGCAAGCCGGGTTTCGATCCGCTGAAAGGCCACGCGGTCGAGCAGGTGCATCATGGATTGCAGGCGTTGCGCGAAGGCGGCGAAGACGAAATGCCGAAAGCTGTCGGAGAGGTCCATCAGGTGCAGGAACGTATCGCGGGGGACCAGTACGAGTTCGGAGGGGGCGCGGGTGATCGCCTCGCCGGAATAGGCGTCACCGCCCATCAGGCCAAGGGTGGATTGCACGCAGCTTTGGCCCGGCTCGACGGCGTAGAGCAGCAGTTCTCGGCCCGACGCGCCGGTCAGATAGACCTCGACCCGGCCCGAGAGCATGATGACAAAGCCCTTGACCGTATCGCCGGGGTGAAAAAGCACGGTGCCCGCTGGCGCGGTCATCGGCGTCAGGCGGTCGAGAATGGCGCGCGCCTCTGGCTCGAGCACGGGCAGGCCGGGTGCGCGCGCCACCCACGGCATCAGCCGCGCCCGCGTTTCTCGAACCGGGGCAGCATGGCCGAGAAATCGCGGCCCTTGCCATCTTCGGCTTCCACGAATTGCGCGTAAAGATCGCAGGCGGCGCGGCCCATGGGGGTGTCGGCATCAGCCGTCTCTGCCGCCTGTTGCGAGAGGCGCAGATCCTTGAGCATGAGATCGGCGGCAAAGCCCGGTTTGTACTCATTGTCGGCGGGCGATTTGGGGCCAACGCCCGGGGCCGGGCAATAGGCATTCATCGACCATGAGTAGCCCGAGGAGGTTGAGACCACATCAAACATCGCCTGCCGGTCGAGGCCCAGTTTATCGGCCAAGGCAAAAGCCTCGCAGGTGGCGATCATGGTCACACCAAGGATCATGTTGTTGCAGATTTTGGCGGCCTGCCCATTGCCGGAGGGGCCACAATGCACCGCTTTTTGCCCCATGATGTCAAAGAGTTCGCGGGCGATGTTAAAGCCTGTTTCGTCGCCGCCCACCATGAAGGTGAGCGTGCCGGCGGTGGCCCCGCCGACGCCACCCGACACGGGTGCATCAAGCGCGGAGAGGCCCGCCGCCTGCGCCTCTGCCGCGACATCGCGGGCGCTGGCGACATCGACGGTCGAGCAGTCAAGCAGCACGGCACCGGGGGTCATGGCCGGGATCACCTCGGACGTGACCTTGCGCAGGATGGAGCCATTGGGCAGCATGGTGATGACCACGGCCGCACCGCGCGCGGCCTCGGTGGCGCTGGCGGCCATGGTGACGCCGTCGATCTGCACCGCTGCCATGTCATAGCCGGTGACGTCATGCCCGGCCTTGGCGAGATTGGCCGCCATCGGCGCGCCCATATTGCCCAGCCCGATAAACCCGATTTTCATGTCTTTGCCTCCTCCAGCGTCAGGGCGTCTTTGCCCAAGGGTTGCAGCATCTGCGCCACGGCACTGCCCGGCAAGCTGTCAAGCCCATGTTTCCAATGTGGTTTTCTGTCCTTGTCGATGATCGCGGCGCGGATGCCTTCTAGGAAATCACCCTGTTCCATGGCACGATAGGTGAAACGGTATTCAAGGCCAAGGGCGCGCCCGATATCGGCCGCGGGGCCGCGCAGACGGTGGATCATCTCGATGGTGCAGGCCATCGAGAGGGGGGAATTGCGGCTGAGGGATTTTACCGTGTCGCGGGCAAAATCGCTGTCCTCGGCGCGTAGCGCGTTGAGGATGTCGCGCAGCGTCTCGCCGCTGAAATGCTGGGTGATCTGCGGGGTGAGGGCGCGCAGGGGGCCGGGGGGCGGCGTTTGCGCATGGTCGGTGATGAGGCTTGGGTCGCCGGTCTCGCTCAGTTTTGCGATGAGGGTGGGCCACATGAGCTGTGGCACGTAAGTATCAGCGAAGCCTGCGTAAATCGCGTCATCCGGCCCCATGCGTGTGCCGGTGGTGCCAAGGTATTCGCCCAAGCGCCCCGGCGCGCGGGCCAGGATCAGCGAGCCGCCGACATCAGGCACAAGGCCGATGCCGCATTCGGGCATGGCGATTTGCGTGCTTTCGCAGGTGATGCGGTGCGACCCGTGACAGGAAATGCCCACGCCGCCGCCCATGACAAACCCCTGCATGAACGCGATATAGGGTTTGGGATAGCCTGCGATCTTGGCATTCAGGCGGTATTCATCGGCCCAGAAGCGACGGCCATAATCGTAATCGCCCGCGCGCCCGGTGTCATAAAGCTGCTGAATGTCGCCGCCGGCGCAAAACGCCTTGTCCCCTTCGGCGTCGATCAGGATCAGGGCCACGTCATCGTCGGTGCGCCAGTCCTCCAGCGCCGCTTCGATGGCCATGGCCATCTCGTAACTCAGCGCATTCAGCGCCTTGGGGCGGGTGAGGGTGATGCGCCCGACGCGCCCCTTTTTGCGGATGTGGATATCGGCGGTCATTGGCCCGCCAGCATCTGCCGCGCCACGATCAGGCGCATGATCTCGTTGGTGCCTTCAAGGATTTCATGCACGCGCAGGTCACGGACCAGTTTTTCAATCCCGTAATCGGCGAGATAGCCGTAGCCGCCATGCAATTGCAGGCATTGGTTGACCACGCGGCTGCCGGTTTCGGTGACGAATTTCTTGGCCATGGCGCAGAATTTCGTGGCATCGGGGGCGTCATTGTCAAGCTTCCACGCCGCCTGGCGCAGAAAGGTGCGGGCGGCCTGAAGCTCGATTTCCATATCGGCAAGGCGGAATTGCAGCGCTTGAAACTGGTCGATCGGTTTGCCGAAGGCGCGGCGCTCGGCCATATAGGCGAGGGTTTGGGTGAGGCCCTGCTGCGCTGCGCCCAAGGAACAGGCGGCGATGTTGAGGCGGCCACCGTCAAGGCCATTCATCGCATAAGTGAAACCTTTGCCGTCTTCACCCACCAAATTCTCGGCAGAAATGTTGCAATTGTCAAACTGCACCTGCCGGGTGGGTTGGCTGCGCCAGCCCATTTTATCCTCGAGCCCGCCATAGCTGAGGCCCTCTGTGCCCGCCTCGACATAGACGGTCGAGATGCCCTTGGGGCCATCGCCGCCGGTGCGGACCATGACGATATAGGCGTCGGAATAACCGCCGCCCGAGATGAACGCCTTGGTGCCGTTGAGGGTATAGCCCGCATTGGTGCGCTCGGCGCGGGTCTTGAGGGCGGCGGCGTCAGAGCCGGAACCGGGCTCGGTCAGACAATAGGACAGCACGGTTTCCATGGTCAGGGCGCGGGGCAGAACGCGCGCCTTCATCGCGTCAGAGCCGAATTTGTCGATCATCTTGGCGCACATATTGTGGATCGACAGGAACGCCGCGACCGAAGGGCAGGCCATCGAGAGCGCCTCGAACACCAGCGTTGCCTCAAGGCGCGTAAGGCCAGAGCCGCCCGCCTCCTCGCTCACATAGAGGCCGCCAAAGCCAAGGGCGGCGATTTCCGGCCAAAGCTCCTTGGGGATGGTGCCCGCCCTTTCCCAATCGCGGGCATGGGGCGCGATGCGGTCCTGTCCAAAGGCGTGCGCCATGTCGAAAATGGCGGTCTGTTCCTCGGTAAGGGCGAAATCCATCGGCGGCTCCTCTGCGCTGAAATGAACGGCTGTTTAATTAACAACTATTTCAGAACTATTGCAAAGGCCAGTGTTGCGTGACTGTTGTTGTAGCGTGACTGTTGTAGCGTGTGTAGCGTGACAGCGAAGTTTGCAGTAAATTACACTCTAGTTTACAGCAACGCAATTTTGGAAGAGCGGGTGTCAGGAGCTTGACCGGCGGACGTTACCGCCGCGTCGCTACCCTAGATCCTATGTACGCGGTGTCACTCGCCCTCTAGCCATAACTTGAGATCCTCATTGAACCGGCGAAGGTTGCCGCTCTCAAAGGCAAAGTAATCCTCATTGCCCGGGCTAAATAAATACGTCCCGTAAACACCCTTTTCCCACCGGCCAACCAGATCGCCGCCCCAATAGACTTTCCGCGTATAATCCAAGTACACGACTTTCCCCTTATTGGAAGTCGGCGGGTCTTTCGGGAGGAAGCTTAAATCCAGCATGTCCAAAGTACTCTTCCGCTTTGGTGGCTTCGCCCCCTCGAGGTCATCCAGAATCTCAATGAATGAGCGGGTATCTGCGAAGTAGTTTGGGTATGCTTGCCGAAGCGAGGCCATGTTATCAACGCTAACCTCAATGCTCTGTTTTGTCTCGTCAAGAGAATCCTCTAAATCGTCGAAAGCAAACAGCTCTCGCCAAGCTGGACTTACCTGAATATTCCCAGTCTCCCTGTTCATTCTGAGCATGTATCTGGAGCCATAGGAACCTCCATTGGTGTCAGCTTCATGCATGAACTGGCTGAATGTACTTAAGTTGTGTTTGACGTTGAGATTCTTCGAAAGCTCCCTTGCCTCGCGCCGGAGGTCTTTGGGGCTCATTGATAAGTGTTCTCCAAGCGGCTGGCCCTCAAGTTCAGCAATATGACCGCTCATGAGAGTCAAGAAACGTAGCCACTCAGTATTCCCTTCACCCGCCTTCAGGTCCTCGGTGCGCATCGAGCCAACTGCCTCGACCGTGGTTGCCCAAACATGTTGAAGCTGGGTGCGTAGTTGAATTTCAACGTTACACCCGACGTGTTTTTCGCCTGCGCCGCGCTCGCCAAACTTTAGGATCAAATGAATGCTTCTGTATCCGCTGGTCTTTGGGTTCGCGATATAGTCAGTCTTCCGACGCACCCGCCCTCCGTCATCAACGGTCTTGTACTTGCTCAGCACTTCTTGAAGAGCATCCATGCTAGGGACGATTGCGCGGCATCCAACAAGGTCTTGCATCTGGTCGAGTTCCGCACTCCGCCGAAACAGCTTCTTTCGTATGGAAAATAAGCGCTTCAGACGCCCGGCGGTGAGGCCGCCCTGCGGTTTGACTAGTCGGGTCAGCTTTGCGCGCTCGCGCACCATCGGGTAGGCGTGGTGCAGGCGCCAGTTGTGCACAATTCGAAAGGCTTCTTCGACTTCCGGCGTCCTTTGGACAGCGCCGCCAAGGAGACGCCCCGCTAGTTTGATCTGGTTCTTTGAGTAGCGACGTTCAATGCTCAGTGTGTACATGTCCTAACGAAATTCCTCTGCCCAGATTTCATTAGAATACTAGGCTGCATTTGCCCTGCATTAGCAATCAAATCAACCAACGCGGCCGCGCCATCGTCAAGGTGGCGCTGGTCTTGGGTCACAATTGGGGCACGTTTCGATAGCCCGACAGCCATTTTCAACACCCCTTTAACACCCCCCTAAACACCCCTCTCACTCCACATACCGAAACCCCTGCACGGCGCGAAAGTGCCCGCCGTAGCCGGTCCCGGCGGGCTTGAGACCTTTGCGTGCCCGGGCGGCGGCGAGGGTCTTCATGCTGCGCTCCTTCGATTCGGCGTAGAGGATGGCCGAGACCTGCGCCCAGAGGGGATCGCGGCGGAGCGCCGCGGCGAGGCCGGGGTGCGAGGTATGAAAGAGCATCGGCATCGGTTTGTCATAACGGTTCACGCCGCGCCGCCAGAGGGCGCAGACCTCGTTGAGAAAGCGCAGGCCCAGCCCTGCGCCCTGCCACTCGGGCATCACGACAAGGCGACAGGCGCGACCCTCGACCAGCCCCGGCCGGGTGGAGACGGCGAGATGCGCCACGGGCGCGCCGTCGACGAAGCCCACGTAGTAATTCGCCGCGATCATGCGGGGCAGCTTCAGGTAGTGATGCGGCTCAAAGGCGGGCCAGAAGGAGCCGTCTGTCTGGTGAATGTCCATGGCAATGCGCGGTGCCCGTCGAAGACGCCTCCAGCGGAACTCGGCCCGGCGAGTGTCGATCACCCAATCGGGCTGTAGCCAGGACACCACGTCCTCGTGACAGGTGACGGCGACGAACTGGCCTTTGCCGCGCCGCCATGCCTTGGCAAAGGCGGCCGCCCCGATCTGGGCCACGCGCCGGTCGATGGTCGAGGTGAACTCGTCGAGAATGGCAAAGCTCGGCCGCTCGGCCAGAATGCGCGCGAGCTCAGCCCGGAATTGCTCGCCGGTCGAGAGGTGGCGGAATGGCCGCAGCCAGCTCGGCACCGTGCCAAGGCCCACGGCCGAGAGGGCCGCCGCCACGGCATCGAACGCGCCCTCCGGGTCAATTGCGTCGATCAGCGCGCCCTCGGGCCACGGGCGTGGATCAAGCTGCGCGCCAAAGGCCGCGCGGGCGAGGGAGGATTTGCCGCTGCCCGAGGGGCCGACGATGAGGCCGATCTGCCACGGACGGGCCAAGAGATCGGCCTCGACCTCGAGGCGGAAATCCGCGTCGCCCTCGACGTTGAAGAGGCTGGAGACTCGGGCCGCGCGATAGGTGTCCGGGATGGGGCTGGCGTGGTGAATGGCGAGCTTCATGTCACCACCACGCGGCATTTGAAGCCTTGGCGGCGCAGGCGGCCGAAGGCGTCCACTTGGGCCGCCTCGTCCTCGAGGAGGACAATGACGCCATATTGCCGCCGGTAGCGGGTGCCCTTGGGCAGGCCCGGCGCACCGGGCGGCAAGTCAGGTTTCGGGAGTGTGGTCGATCTGGCCAAGTTTGGCTCCTTCTCTCTGCGCAGCGCGCTTTGGGGGAAGGGCTCTTGGCCTCAGGATATTCATCGCCCGGCAGCGCGGGCACTTGATCGAGACGCCGGATATTTGCGCGCCTCTCTCATATTTAAATAGCAAACGGCTGCAGGCGCAGCAACGCAGTTCTAGACCTTCCAAATCGAATCGCCTCATAAAGTCGCCGCCCCTTTGGGGCAGGGAGCGGCCATGAGGTTATGTCTGGTCGGCGGGGTTTCTGTTTGGCGACTGTGCCCCGCGTCCCCGGGCGTATCTTCCTGAACGCTCGGGGCCTCCTGTGGTTTTGGGATCAGAACCGCGCGGCGAGGCCTGCGACGCCCTCTGGCACCTCCGGCCAGAGCGGATCGTCGCCCGTCTCGATAGCGCGACGGCACTCGGCCTGCATCGCGGCCACCCATGCTTTCCAGCCCTGCGCCAATTCCAGATCGCCCTCGATCAGACCGGACGCGGCCAGAGCATCCGCGCGGGGGCTGCCGCCCAAGACGGCCGCCATAAACACGATCCCGGCTTGGGCGATGTTCATCTGCGTGGTCTCTGAGCCGACAAACAAGATACGCGACCGGCAGTCGGTCTTGATCAAGGCGGCACGAGCAAAGTTGTCTGCTAGGGTCTTGGCCTCGGCGGTGACGGCTTGGGCGAAATCAATCTGCATCGGGGGTCTCCAACTCATAGGGCGGCAGGGTCACGGGGCCGTTGCCCGTAAGGGTGAGGGGCGCGGGAAAGAGCGTTTCTTGCGGCGCGTTGGCCCCGTGCGGCAGCACGAGCGTGAGGCGCAGCGTGCCGCCCACACGCTCGACCGGGCCTGCGAACCAATCGCTTGCGATGGCCTCGCGCGGCAGGGTCGCGCCCTCGGGCAGCGGCGTGAAATCGAGCACCTCGCCATTAAGCGTGAGCGCATCGCCGGTGCGGCTTAGCGTGAGGGGCGTGTCGCGGCGGGTGGGGGAAAGGGTGATCTGCATGGGTGTCTCCTTTAGAACCAGCGGCCGGTGGCAATCAGATCAACAGTGCGATTGGCGGCAGCTTGCGTGGTGACGGCGGTCACGGCCCAAGGGCCGGATGTAGCATTTGGAGCACTGTGCGACGCGGCTCCAAAGGCCGAAGCGGCGTTTGGCATCGCGACCAGTTTTGGCGCGCTGGCCGAAAGGAATTCCGCCGGAAACGTCCAGTTCTGCCCGCCGCTCCGAAACCCGCCCAAATAGGCGACGTTGATCGCGAGGTTGACCGTCAACGTATGCCAGCAAATCTGTGTACCATCTGCAAAGCGCACATAATCGCCATTGGCATTGCTGCCCCGCTCGATCACGGCCCCTGTAGGGACGCCGCCGGATTGGCTCACGGTGCCGACGAGGTTGGCCCTTGTCGTGATCTCAGTCCAGGCGGACCAGACTGGGCCAACGGTATCCGTAAGGTGCCTCACAAAAATCTGGCTGCTGACCCCAAAGGCGATTTGCAAGAAGCCGCTGGCCCCCGAAGAGGCCAAGCGTGTCATGTGCAGGACGACGCCTGCTGAACTCGGTGCGCCGGTGGTCGTGCTAGCGTAGCGATGAAAGCCGGTTGTGGTCACG
Organism: Roseovarius mucosus; assembly: GCF_002080415.1. Classification (NCBI taxonomy): domain Bacteria; kingdom Pseudomonadati; phylum Pseudomonadota; class Alphaproteobacteria; order Rhodobacterales; family Roseobacteraceae; genus Roseovarius; species Roseovarius mucosus. The sequence continues at coordinate 3,612,448 of NZ_CP020474.1, forward strand.
GTATCCAGAGATGCTGGGGACAAGATAGAAGAGGTTTCCCCAAGGCCGTGCGCCCGGTTCAGCAGCACCCGTCCCGCTGTGGCATCGGAAGGGGAGGATTGTTCAATCGTTGTCCGTGCCAAGAGCGCGCGTGCAGCTGGGGTCAGATCTGCCAGCGCCAACGTGCCCAAGCCGGTGAAGTAAGGCATTTTGTTCGCTGCCCCTTCCAAACCGGCAAGGCTCGTGAGGTTGCCAGAGCCGAGCGCTCCGACAATCTGGTTGAGCGCCACGAGCGACCGCTCGCCCGCGTCGATCAGGCGGATCGAGTAGTTTGCCGATGCCTGTCCACCGCCGGGCCAAGCGCGGGCAAGGGTGATCGAGGTGGCGCTGTTGACCGAGGCAATCTCAACCGTGAGGCCCGCTGCGCGGAAATCGTCACCGGGCAGGATGCCGCCCGCGATCCAGTTGGTGCCCACGCCTGTGACGGTCGTGCTGCCGTTGCTGACCGAGATGGTCCCCGTGGTATAGGTCGTCGTCATCCCTCACTCCTTTGTTGATCGGGCCGCTGTCATGTGAATGCCGCCGTCGCTTTTTCTTCGGCGAACATCTGCGTTCCTTGCAAAACGTAGACGCCCTTCAGGCCACCGGGATGGGACCAGTAGCGCACCTGCAATGTGTAAGTCGTGGAGGACGCCCCCGGCGTCGTGCGGTTCTTGAACATCAAGCCATCGAGAAGCTGCCTGCGCCCTACCTCGATCCGCTGCCGATAGATGAGGGTATCCGCCATCTGGACCCCGTTCCTCAGGACCCGGTATTCGACGTCCGCCCCAGCATCATCTGGGCTGAGGGACACCGCCTGAAACCGGACGTTCAGGATCATGTGACGCTCGCTGGGCAAGTTCCGATGCGCCGCAGTCAGCGTCAGAACGTCCTCAAAGTCGGTGGTGCTGGAGATCCCGAATGGGTCTTGCAGGGTCACGGCGCTGATCGCCCCAATCGCGTCGAGTGCAATCTTGTCGGTTAGGATTGACCCGCCAAGGATCAGATCCCCGTCCAAAACGAAATCGCCCGCCACCTGTACATTGCCGTCGAGACGCAGATAGTCGCCGGACCAGCGACCGGTGATTGTCGCCCCCTCCACGGTCCCATCACTGACGCTGACCGCCTCAAAGACGTTCTGCTCGTTCAGGCGCATGACAAAGCCCGCCGCAATCCCGTCTGCAGTGGCTTCGGCAAAGGCCGTGGCCTCGGCCAGTGCGGTCAGATCGCCGTAATTGGCCGAGACGGTCTGATTGACGGCCGCAACCGCCTCCGCCTCCGTTACCTTGGCGGCCTCGACCGTGGAGACCCGCGCGAGCAGACCGGTCTCGGGGGTATTGAGAGCGCTCTCGACGGTGGTGGTGCGCGAGGCGAGGGAGGTTAGAGCGCCATCGATCTCGGAGACTTCAGCGGTTAGCAGGTCCAGCGCGTTTGCCGTCGCTAGCCCCGGAATGGCCGCCTGCACCAAGGTGACTGCCGCTGAGACGATCTGGATTTGATCCTCGGTCAGGTCGATCCGGGAATTGAGGTCCTGGGCCGCCTGCGCCACGACCTCGCGCGTTGCAATCCCGTCCAGTATTGCGCGGGCGGCTCCTTCGACGGACTGTGCGCCTGTGAGCTTGAGCCGGGAGCGCACCGCGCGGGTGGAATTGGATTGCACCCGTTCGCCGTCCTCGAGCTGTTCGGCGCGCACAGTCAGTGTGTCCACGGCATCGCCGACCAGATTGAGGCCGGTTTCGAGGTCGGCAATCTCGCCGGTCAGCGCCGTGGTCGCGTCGGTCAGCGTGGCGACGCCTGCTTCGGTCTCGGTGACGCGGGCGTTGGTCTCGGTCAGCGCCTCCGCAGTGCCCGTGGCAAGCCCCTCCAAATCGGTCAGTTCGGAACCGAGCGCCGTGATATCCTCGGCCAGCGCCAGCCCCTGCGCGATGCGCGCCGCGCGCTCTGCGGTCAAATCGGCGCTTGAGGCTCCGGGGGCCGGGCGGCCAATCGCCAACCAGTCAATCTCGACGCTTGCGGGCAGGTCGAGGCGGACCCGGTCCACGGTGCCAGACCACGCCAGATCGACAGTGAGGAGCGCCACATCCTCCGCCCATTCCGGCTCGGCCACGTCGACGCGGCGCGCGGCGTCAAACGCCTGCCCCGAGGCGGCCCACCAGAATTGCGCGGCCCATGCTGGAACGCCACTGCGACGAAGCCGGGCGCGCAGCTGTCGATAGGCCTGCGTGGGGATCGCAAGACCAGCTGGCGAGATCGCGCCGCTGCCCGATGCGAGCGCAAGCCAACCGTCGGAGGTGACGCTTGGGGCGGTGGTGACGCCGGTCCACCCTTCGGCGTCTGCATCCCAATACCAGACTGCGGCGGCGTCGAACTGTGTGACCGTGCCCACGGAGAGGAGCGCAATCTGATTGGCCAGCGCGTCATCGCCGTCGATCCGCGCTTGGTCGACGGTCTGGGCAAGGGCCGCAATATCGCCGGTCGTGGTCTGGAGCGTCTGGACCGACTGCGCGATCTGCACCTGCCCGTCGGCCAGCACGGTGAGCGCTGCCGAGGCTTCGGCCCGTGCGCCCTCGATCTCCGCCACCAGTGCGGTGCGCACCTCGTCGCGCGCCAGAAAGTCCCGCGCGGCGGCCTCGAGCGCCAGTTGTGCAGAGGATTTAATGCGGTCCCGCGCGGCGCGAACGCCGCCTGCGACGGAAAGCACGTCCCCGGCGCGGGCCTGCGCCTCTGTCAGCAGCGCGCCGTCGAGCCGCGTCACATGCGGCACCTCCGGCACATCGTCCACGCCAATGGGGGCGATCACCTGCTCGATGCGGCCGAAAAGATCGGCGACGCTCGGCGGAATTCCATCCTCGCCAAGGTGTGCTTGGGTCAGGGCAAAGGCCGCGTCGAACTGGTCGCGCAGGGCATCGCTGAGGTCGGCCGCCGCCACCCGCACATCATCCGTGGTCACCCAAATCCAGGCCGACCAGATGCCCCGGCGATTGTCGGAGAGCGCCTTGGCGCGGACGCGCAGGTTGGTGAGTGGCGGCACAGGCTGGATGGTCGCAAGGCCCCGCTCGACATCGAGCACGGTGCCGCTCCAGACCTCTTCTTCGGTCTCGCGCTTTTGGCATTCGATGGCGATCCCCTTGATGGTATCGGCGATACCCGAGGCGTCCCAGAAGACGTCGACGGCGGCATGGGCGCGGGTGCCTTCTGCGTTCGTGACAGTGCGCGCGTCGGCATCAAAGAAGGGCAGGCCTGCGTCGTTGGGCACCGGGCGGGGCAGGATCGAGCTGCGGTCGGGGATCTCGAGCGCGGCGTCGATCTCGAAATCCTCCGGATCGCGTTCGCGCAGCGAGGCCACGACGGTCAGGCGGTGCAGATCGAGCACGATCTCGGTGACTTCAAAGAGCTTGTTCGCGTAGTCGTTCCACGCGCTGGTCACCGAGACGGTGTTGAGCGGGCGCAGTCCGGCATAATCGGGCGGCAGCGGCCAAGCGTGCCGCCGCCAGCGCCGGTGATCTTCGAGCGCGGATTTGGCCAGCTGTCCCCCCTGCGCGGCGTTGAAGACGGCGGGCAGGTCCATCTCGAAGTTACGCACAATGCCGTCTTCGGCTTGCCATGCGGGGTTGCTGATCTGCTCAAGCGGCACGCCGTTCCAGAGCGCGCCGGGCGAGACGTATTTGGCGGTGACGCGGTTGAAGATCTCGAGCAGTTCGGGAAACGGGTCTTTGGTGGCGGCATCCGTCACCAGAAGGTCGTCGTCGGTAATGCTGGCCACAGGGATATCGGGGGCGTCGACCTGAATGTAGAAGAAGCCGCCGAACTCGGCGATCTGCCCGTTGCAGGCGGCGAGCAGCTCGTCGATCACCTCGCCGGGCGTGTCCTCGGCGAATTTGATCTCATAGCCTGCCTCGTATTTCCGGCGGTCGCCAAGGTCGACGTCGCAGGCGTTCATGCCTGGCACCCAGTTCCAGCCGGGCAGGTCTTCGGCCTCGGCCTCGCCGCCCCAGACCGAGCCGTCATAAAGGCCAATGCCGCGAAGGATGTTGTAGATCTGGACCACCGGGTTGCGCGTGGGCTCCCAGGTGGTGGGATCGTCCCAGCGATGCGGCCCCGTGCCCCCGGCGGTGCTGTCGCGGCGCAGGTCGTAATAGGGCACGCCGTTTTCCTCAAAGCGTTGCTCCGGCGCGCCATTGGGCCAGACCTTTGAACTCACCTCCATTGTAAGGATGGCGTAGGGAATGCCCCGCCCGATATGGGCCTCCGTCCAGGGCGTCTCGGGGTCCTCGGCATAGTTCGCAACCAGCGTCGGATCGGCGGCGGTCTGGGTGCCGTCATAGACCTTGATCCATGCAAAATCTCGGCCGAGGTCGCGCTTGGCGATGAGCGGGAAGCCGTAGTCGGGATGCGCCTCTTCACCCAGTTCGGAATAGACGCCGTCCACCATCACGCGGCTGAAGGCGGCACCGGGCAGGCCGCCCAACTCGATCACGGTCTGGTAATACTTGTTATTGGGGCCGTGGCTGTTGTGATAGATCAGATGCCCCTTGGTGGCGTAAAAGCCCGTGATCGTCGTTTCGCTTTCCAACTCGCCGCGTGTCGTCGCCGTGACTTGAAGACCGAAGGCCGTGTTGCGCCCACGCCGCGCGCGGCGTTGTTGCAGGATCGATAGGCCCACACCGGCAAAGAGGCGCAGGGCAAAAAGGGCCACAGCCTTGACCGTGATCCCGGCAAAGACAGCCGCCACGGCGGCGGCCACTGGCCCGGCCGAGGCAGGGGCGGCGGAGGCGAGTACGAGTGCCATGACCCATGCGAGCAGTCTCATGGCCGGTAAATCCTGACGGCGCGGTTGAGTGGCACCGCGCCCAAGCCCCGCAGGGGACGCAGCACATGGATATGCCCCCCGCCGACGATGCCCATGGCCTCGTCACCCGCCTCAATTAGCACCACGACGTCGCCCGCCTGTGCCTGCATCCAGCCCGCATCCGGCAACAGGATCGAGGCCAGAACCTCGGCAGGGGAGGCAAACCCGTCCGCCAAGAGAAGCGCGCGGCCTTCTTCTAAGGTGCGATATTGCCCGCGCCATTGCGCCGCCGGATCGGTGCCGGTCAGTTCTTCAATCCAGTCGGCTGCGAACATGGCGCAGTCGGAAAGGCTCGGGCGGAAAGGCTCTGCGCGCCGGGCATCGAGGAATTTCCGAAGGAGGCGTTCGCGTGTCATCATTTGCGGTCGCTCGGGTCGTTTTCGCGTATGAAGGGGGGCGGCTGCTCGGTCACGACCGTCTCTTGACCCCATGGGATCGGGCGGTCGGCAATGCTGGCGGCATGTTCGCGGAAGCGGTCGGACGGGTCGCGCAGCCGCTGTGCCGCATCGGATTTGAAGAGCGGCTGGCGGAAGGTGAGTGGGCGCGTAGCCGAGGAAATCACCAGCTCTGTGCGAGACTGATCACCGAGTTTGGCCAAGGTCTCGGGTGCCGTCTCGAGCCGTCCTTTGATGACGCGCTGCGGGGTCCCGAGTGGCGCGCCGGTGTAGATATCGAGCGGCTGCGACCAGACGCGCACCCGGGCCTGTGCGGCCTGATAAACCTGCAACGCCAGCTTGGCGGCATCGGTCATGGGCGGCAGGATCACGCGGTGGCGGCGCACCTCGAGGCCGATGCCTGCGCGGATTGGCGGCACCTCGATCACATTGCCCGCACCCAGAAAGAGATGGGTTTCGCCGTCGACGGTAAAGGTCTGGTGATCGTCCCCGGTCCAGAGGCCCATGGGCACGATCTCGCCCGTGACCCGGTCGCGCGGCTCGATCAGAACGAGGATATGGGCATCGGTGCCGCTGCGCTCGGCCAGCTGGTCCATTTGGGCAAGATCAAAGCTCATACTCCGCCCCCCAGCGTTTGCTGCCAGCTGAAGCTGCCGCCTTCGGTGCGCCGTGAGCGGCCCGGCCCCGGTTTGAAACTGAGCAGCTTTGCGCGCAGTTGCGGACGCTCAAGGATCACCGAGGCCCCGACCACCACGCCGGGGCGGATAAAGGGCGAGACCTCGAACCGGGCTGTGGCCCCGGTGCTATCCGCCGTGACTGTGGCGTTCATGATCCTGTGGACGGCGTAGCGGACGGGGCTCGCCAGATATTGAAAACCGATCTTCTGGCCCCGGCGCAGCGTGAAGTTCGGCGGCAGGCCCTGAAGGCTCAGTTCCCGATTGCCGGGGACAAGGCTCTTGATCGTGACCGGCTGTGCGGCCCAGTTGATGCCCCCCGGATAGGCAGGGTCTTGCGGCGCAAACTGGCGGCGGTCGTAGATCATGAAGGAAGCGCCCGGCTCGAGTAGGCTTTCGATCAGCGTATCTTGGGCGGCGATCACATCAGGCTCGGATTTGCCCAACACCACTTCGCCTTGCCAGAGCCGCGTGCCGCGCCGATGCACAATGACCTCGCCCCCGGCGGTGACCGAATTGGTGCTTTCGCCGCTGAGGAAAAACGTGGCCTCCTCGATGCCCAGAAGGTCAAAGAAGGCCGAGACCGGAAGGGGCCAATCCTGTACCGCCATCATCCTCTCCCTAATGGATCGCGCCGGATCGCCTCGACCCGGCCCGGCAGTTGTTGCGCCGAGAAATCGTCAACCACCTCGATGGCCACGTCGCGCGCGCGCTCTTCGGCGACGACGCGGAAAAGCTCCGACGGCTCGATGCGCAGGCGCGTGACGCTATTGCTCTGCAGGCCTGCGCCGCCCGCCGTCCCGACTGCACCCCCCGCCTGCGCGGGCAGCGGCAGGCCGCCCCCGGCAAAGCCCGGGATGATCGCGCCTGCGTTCATGGCTTCGAGCAGCGCGCGATTGCGGGCTGTGGCCTCGGCCGTCATGATGAACTCCCCGGCGCTGACCAGCGCGGGGATCTTGTCGCCCCGGCCTGTGCCTGCGCCCAAGAGGAGGCCGGGGCGGGTGACGAGAGGATCGCCGCCAGCGGCGAAGCCGGGCAACCCGCCGTTTGCGAAGGACAGAAGCGAGCCGCCGGAGAAGAGACCAAAGAGATCGCCAAGCGCGCCGCCGCTGCCGCCCCCGCCGAAGATCCCGCCCAGAAGGCCGCTGCCGCCAAAGAGCCCGCCCAAAGGACCTGACCCGAGGATGAGCGCCTCCTTGGCCGCGCGCACGATCATGTCGCCGATGCCTTTCCAGACGTCCCGCAGGCTTTCGGCCTCGAGGAGCACGTCATCTACGGCGCGGCTGAATTCCTCCTTGCGCTCCAAGGCGACGCGCTCGTTTTCATGGGCCTCGACAAGGGCCTCTATCTCTTCGCGCTGTTTCGGTGTTGCGGCGGTGAGGCTCTCGCGTAGGCGGATCATCTCGCGTTGCACCGGGTCGCTTTCACGCAAGGCCTCGATCTCGCGCCGCTTGCTCTCGATCAGCCGGTCGAGCGCCTGTTGTTCGCGCAAGGTGGCATTGGTCGACGCGCCCCGCGCGCCGCTGGTGGACCGAGTGGGCCGGGCCAGTTCGTTGAGCCGGGCGGTCTCGCGCGCCAGTTCGACCACAGCGTCCCGGCGCGCGTTGAGGGCGTCGACCGTTGGCAGATCACCGCTGGCCTCACCTCTGATGACGGCGGTTTCCCGGTCGAACCGCGCGCCCGCCAGTGCCCCCGCACGGCCCACCGGATCGTCGCGGAACTCCGCCCGGATACGGGCGTTCTCCAGTCCGACTTCGCCTTGGGACTGCAAGTCGAACATTGCGTCGACGGCTCCGCGCACTTCGGCTGAGAGCCGTGCTGCCTCGTCGGCCGCCGCGCGGATACTGCCCGACATGTCGCTCGTGGCGATCTCGAATGCAGCTTGAGCCGCCTCGCGCATGGCGTCTTTCGTCTCCACGCTCGCGTCTGAGGCATCGGCCTCCGCAAGTGCGGCGTCGAGGGCGAACTGAGCGCGCAGGCGTGTCACGGCCGCGCTGTCCGCGCCATGCTGTGCGATGGCCAATGCAATCGCATTCTGCTCGGTCATCGTTGAGAGCATGGCCTGCGCCGCCGCCTCGGCCTTGAGCTGCTCGCCGGTGGCTTTGGTCACCAAGTCGAGGAAGGTCAGCATTTCCTCGATCTGGCGGTTCCGCGCGGGGTCTTGGCTTTGAAGCTGGGCGACTTCGGCCAGACGTAGACGCATCTGAGCCAACGTATCGAGCCGGGCCTTTTCAGCCTCCGAAACCTCGCCCGAGGCCTTTGCGGCGGCGCTGTAGCTTTCGATCAGCGCGTCGACGGCGGCAGCTTGTTCTTCAACGGTGCCTTTGGCGGCCTCCTCTAGGGCGGCAAAATCGTTGAGAACGTCCTGGACAAGTTGACGGCTCCCGGCGCGCATCCGCCCAAAGAGGCCGCTGAGGTCAAGCTCGGACGCCAAGGTGGAAAGTGCCTGCCCTTCGGCCACGTCGAGCCCGCCGTCGACAGATTGCGGCAGGAGCTCGCGGTTGCGGTTGACGCGCCCAAAGTCGACGCCGGTCTCGCCCAGAAAGCTTCCAATATTGTCGCGCGTTTCACGGGCGACGGCACGCTTTTCAGCCTCGACGATCCGGTCAAGCAGATCTTGGGCGCGCTCGACGAAGCCTTCACCAAAGCGCTCGGCCAGTTCGAGCCGGGTGCCGGAGGCCTCGGCGATCTTGTCCTTCAGGCTGTCGATCCGGGTCTCCAGCGCCTCGACCGTATCTGCGAATGTCTCGCCCTCTTCAGAGGCGGACATGAACCAATTGACCACGGTCGCCGTCGCCGCCAATGCGGCGATGGTGATCAGGTTGATCGGGCTCAGCATCGACAGGACCGCGCCCCCCAAGGCCCGGAACGCGCCCGCCGCTCCGAGCGGACCGATGACTTGGGTGATCTGGGTGCCCTGTTGAATGGCCAGCGTCAGCGGGTTTTGCCCCGCCGCCAGCATGACGAACACGTCATTGCCTTGTGCGACGAGGTTGCCCATCGAGCCTGCGGCGAGGCGATTGGCACCTGCCAATTGCTGGGCCGCCATCGTGCTGCGGGCAAAATCCGCGTTCAGGCTGTCTAGGGCGGCGTCATATTGCCGCGAGGTAAGCGCGCCGACCCTTTGAGCTGCATTTAGTTGTTCGAGCGCCGTTTCGTACCGTTTACTCGCCGCGAACAGTGGGTCGAACTGCGCGCGCAGCCGATCCTGTTCTTGGGCCAGCACATTCATGCTCTCTTCGGCGGATTTTGTCGTGCGCGCCACGATGTCCATGCCGCGCCCGATACCGACACCTTCAACTCCAAGCGCCCGAAGATCCCTTGCCGCGCCGAGCGACGCCACGGCCAAGCTCCGCATCTGCGCCTTGGCCTGTTCGGTATCCATCAGGATTTCGCCCTGGACACGCAACGTCATCTCAGCTCTCCCGCATCGCGGCCACGGCCGCGCCTTCGATCACCTGCACCTCGGCCCAAAGTGCGGGCGTGACCTTGATCCCGCTCATGCGCAGGCCCGCCCGCGCGGCCGTGTAGTCAAGGCCCACCACGCGGAAGCCCGCGAGCCCGGCCGAGACGGTGCGCCATTGATTGCAGACCGCGAGAAAGGCGCGCAGCGCCGGGACATTCTGCGGCCAGACACCAGAGCCGGAGCCGGACGGATCACGATTGAGCTGGCCCGGGTCGATCCCCCAGAAGGCTGCCTCGTCATCATGGTCGCGCCCCTCGTCATCCTCGATCAGGTCGCCGCGCGCCCATGCCCGCCCGGCCCATTTCAGTTTTTTACCCGTTTCCCCATCAGCGCTGCGTAATAGGCGTTGATCATCGCCACGCGGACGTAAGCCAGACCAATCAGCCGGTCGCGCAGCGCGTGGCTGTATGGCAGCGCGACACCTTTCTCGTCCTCGACGTCGTCAAAGCCCACCACGGCCGCCGCCAGAAACTCCCGCTCGCCGCGCGAGGTGCGCATGTCGAAGGCCTCAATCTCCTCGTCGGGCAGCACGCGGAATGTGACCTGCATGTCTTGCAGCTCGTGGCCGCCGTTGGCGGGCACCTTGATCTCGACGCGGTGGGTGAAGGTCGGGGTCTGGTCGATCTTGAACATGGGGGGAACTCTCTTTCAAAGGGGCGTTGAAGGGGGCGTTGAACCGTCTCAGGTGAGCGTCATCGTCCACTGGTCGGCGGCGGTAGCGGTGGTGGGCAAGGGCACGAGGCGCAGCGGCCATTCCTTGCGGCCCTGTCCGTCCTCCAGCCCCTCTGGGCGCTGCATCTGGGCGCGCGGGGCCGCGATATTGACGATGTTCCCGGCCGTTTTGCCGTGCTCGATCTCGACCGCGACCTTCTCTTGGGTGGCGGCCATGGTGAACGGGTTGAAGGTGGCCAGCGCCACCGCGCGCACCCGCGCCTCGATGGTGTTTTCATGCCCGTCGAGCAGCACTTCCTCCTCGCCGATCAGGAACTGCGCCTCGATGCGGTTGGCGAGGGAGAGCTTGAAGTTGCGCATCACGAGCGGGGTCGCATCAATCGTGAAGACGGGCGTGTTGGCATCCGAGGCCGCGAGCGGGTCGGGAATGCCGGTGAAATCCGCCGTGGGCACCGCCACGTCGGCCGGGGCCACATAGAGCGCGGTGAACTCGAATTCGATATAGGGAATGCCCGAGGCCGAGACGTCAAAGGCGGCGGTACCGCGCACGCCCACCATGGCGTAGAGCGTGCCGTCGATATTGAGATGCAGCGTCACGCTCTCGAGGTTCGAATAGACCCGGTTGTAAACCACGGAGGTGCCCACGGTCACGGTCTCGGCGCAGCCACAGGCGCGCAGGAGGCGGCCCCAGCGGGGCGCTGTCCCGGCGGTACCGGAGCCTGCCAGCTCGACCTTGAACGAGATGGTGCGGTGCAGATCGACCGGGATCGTGCCCGTTGGGCCGCCGTGCGGCGTGTCGAGATTGCGGTCGAGGTCTTGACCCTGCATCGGCGACAGGCGCACATCGGTGGCGAGGATCGCATCGCCTCCCGTGGGGGCAGCGTCGGTGCCATAGGTGGTCTCGAGCTTTGCGAGCAGGACCTTGCGTCTCCAGAGGCGGCTCATTTATCAGCGTCCTTCTTTTCGGGTTTCGGCGCGGGCGCAGGCTTGGTCCCTGCGGGTTTGAGCGCGCCCTTGTCGTCGCGGGTGTAGGACCCGCCGGAGGTGGGGAGATTGGTCATGAGAAGATCCTCAGTTGATCGTCGATGGAGAAATCGAGCTGATAGGCGAGCACACCGGCCCCGCTGGACATGAGTTGACCACGCTCGAACCGGAAGACGCCGACCTCGTCGCCCGGTGCCCAGCCCGCCAAGGCGCGCACCACGCGCATCAGGAACTGGTCGATCTTGTCGAGGGAGGCGGCCCCGGTGCGGTCAAAGCTCTGCGCGAAGATAACCACGCTGGTGCGGTGGGTCAGCATCTGGCTGAACACGCCTGACGCAGCATCCGGGCGGCTGCCCTGAATGCCAGAGGGAAAGACGTAAGCCGCGACCGACTGCGCGGGCAGCTTCTTGGAGCGGATCAGATCGACAAAGGCGCGCCCACCGTCGATCCGGCCGCCAAGCTCGGGCACCTCAGATGCGAGGCGGGTCATGACATCGGTGATGGTCATGCAAAGACCTCGCGCAGATAGGCCTCGACCGTGTCCACGATGTCGGTCTCGTCCTTGTCGTCAAAGCCGAGGAATGGCCGGGCTGGGATTTCGACCTGGTCGACCATGATGAATTGACCATTGGGCAGGGTGAAGGCGAGTTTGGCCGTGGCGTCATCGCCTGCGGCCTTGGGCTCGATGAACGCGCCGAACTGATGGGTGGGCGCGTAGGGCACGTTGGTGCCGATGCGCGCGGACTGGCTGTCGGCCTCAGTCACGATGCTGTCGCGCAGCCGTGTGCTGTCGACCAGCGTCTTGCCGCCGAACTCCCGCGCGCGGTGCGAGATGGGCCACGCGATGCCGCCCGGTCCTTCACCCTTCTCGAACCGCTCCGAGACGGAAGTTTCCAGAACCGTCCCGATGTTCTGCATCAAAGGGGTGAGGTCGGACAACTGACGCAGCCCATTGGCGATGGCGTTGTCAAAGTCGAGACTGTCGAGGCTGACGGTGAGGGTGACCATCTCAGAACCCCTTGAGGCTGTCGCGGCTGAAGGTGCCCGCTGGAGCGCTGATCTGCGGAAGCTGGGGATTGCCTCGGCCGGTGTCCTCGGGCGTCTCGTCGCCAAGCGAGGCCTCGCCCTTGCGCACTTGGCGCAAAAAGGCGACGGCGGCGTCATGGCCGTCTTTCGCCCCGTCAAAGGTGGCCGCTCGCGCGCCCAGAAGCCGATACCAGGCAATCGCGGCGGCATGCACGGTGAGTGCACGCGGCGGGTTGGCCGCAGTGTATAGCCCCGCGACATAGCTCTCGACCAGGGCCACGGCATCGTCGACGGCTACTTGTAAAACGGCATTGTCGACGACGCCCGGCGTGCCATCGCGGGCGGTGATCTCGGCCAAAAAGCCCTCGCCGTAGCGGTCGATCATATCTTGTGGTGTGAGGTAAGGCATCAGCGTGTCAGCCCCTTGACGGCCCACATGACAGCCTCTTCGATCTTGGTGCGCGCAAGCGCGAACTCGCGCCCCTGCTCGCATGAAATCTCGGTAAGAAACGCATCCCCGATATCCTTGACGGCTGAGACCCGGCACGCCTCGGCGTCGTTCAAGGTGCGGGGGATATGGCGCACGGGGCTGTTCGCGACCCGGGCGTCATCAGTGCTTTTGAACGTCTCTGACATGGGATGCGCCTCCGGCTCAGGGTGTTTCGGTGCCGGTCTCTCCCGGCTGTCACGTCCATTTCTCAGACGTTGCAGGCTCCAACTCGCGTGGGCCGCGCCTACTCGGATCGCCTCCGGCGGGGTCTGGTTGTCGCCCGATGTGCCCGTGAGGTTCGCGATTGATCCTTTCGCTCTGGAATTTCAGGAAGCCGCGCCTGCGGCGGCCTGCATCTCGGCCCAGACAGTGTCCCGCACGGCGGCGGTGATCTGGTCGGCAAGGCCGGGGAGCGCGTCTTGCAGCGCCTTGACCTTGGGCTTGCCGCCTTTGTCGAAGGCGTCGCCCGGCAGGGCGTTGATGGCATTGGTCAAGGCCACGCGCAGCGCGTCGTCGAGGACAGGCGGCGGCGCGGTGTCGGCCCCGCCGTCGGTCTCTTCGATTGCGCCCAAGGCCAGAAGGCGCGCGATCTGCGCCGCGCTGCCGATCTCTTGCGCGGGGTGGGTCGATCCCGCCTCAAGCCGCGAGGCCGCGATCACAGTGCGTTTGATGAGATAGCTCATGCTGCGTCCTCGATCAGATAGCCGGTGGCGGGGGCGGCGATGACCTCGCGGAGCTGCTCGCCCACGCGCAGGGTGGTGGCGCCTTTGAGGCCGACCTTGGGGTCGAAGAAACGCCCCGAGACGCGGCCGTCGAATTGCGCGGTCCAGCCCCATGCGGGGGCGGTGCCATCGGGTCCGGCCTGTGTGTTGCGGTGGATGAGGGCGATATTGCCGCCCCAGACCTTCTCGAAGGCGGCCGTCTGACCTTTGCGCGCCGAGTTGATGTAGCTGTCGCCCACGAGGATCTCGGAAAGCTCGAAGAGCTCCGCCACCGCCTCGCGGCTGGCGCGGCCCTTGTCGCCCGAGGTCCGGTTGATGGCCTTCAGGATATCGGGATGGGTCGAGAGCGCCGTCCAGGCCTTGCGCCCCATCGCGGCCACATTGGGGCGCATGATGAAGGTCGCGTCGAGAGCGGCGGAGATCACGCCGATAGGGTCAGAGGTGGGATCGGTAAACTGGCCCGCGCCCGACAGCACCACCCGCTTGTCGGCGTCATAATTGGCCGCATCTTGCACCATGGCGGCCACGCGCTTTTCGCGGTCGAGCTGGATCAGATGGGTGAGACCCTCGACGGCACGGGCCTCGGGGTCAAAGGCCGAGTTGCCAGCGGCGCGGAGTGCCCGCGCGGCATCGATGTCGCGCTGCGGCACCACGTCGTCAAGACCGTAGTCCTTGACGGAGGAGGTGCGTTCTTCGCCGGTGAACTCGACCTGTTGGACCAGACCTTTGCGGCCCACTTCCGTGTCCGGCACGGTGAACATCTGTTCGGGCGGATAAAAGGTCCATTTGAAATCCATCCCCATGACCGGCACGCGGGGCATCACCTGGTCGGCAATGAAGAAGATATCGGGGTTGCGGTAGTTGACGGCGATGGCGGTCAGGACCGGATCGACGACAAAGGGGGTGGGGGTGCTCATGGATCAGCGCTCCTAAGGATCAGGTGACAGAGTGACGGGCAATGGCCACGTCGATGATGTCGCCAGCCACGCCCGCCTGCAGCGCGTAGCCGACGGCGATGTTTCCGGCCCCGGCGACGGCAGCTATGCCAAGGCCCACGCCGTTCGACGCGACGGGCGCACCGGCGGCAACCGTGCCCGCAAGCTCAAGCTCGGCCGAGCCGGACATGATCACGTCCTGAAGGTCGCCCGGTTTTGCGTCGAGCTGGTCCGAGATACCAATCGCGAGATTGGTCGCGGAGGCGGCCACAAGGATGCCACCGAGTGTGCCGAATTTAACGATCCGGCGGCCGGGCACCGCCGCCTCGGCGGGATAGGATTTGATGAACAGTCCGGGATTAGCCATTGTCGCTCTCCATGGTTTCCTCGATCTGGCGCGCCGCCTCGGCAAAGCTCAGCGTGCGGCCCTCGGCCTCTGCGTCCTTGATCAGGCGCTTGGCGGCGGCGGTGATGTCGTCTGGCCCTTTGACCTGCGGCAGGGCATCCCCGCCCGCCCGCTCGCTGAAGTCGATCAGCGGCTTGGTCTGCTTTGAGAGCAGATCGCGGAACCACGCGCGCGGGCTGGCGCTCTTGCCTTCGGCAAAGGCCACCTCGTCTTGCGCGTCGAGGCTTTCCATGAACGCGGCCATCTCGTCCTTGAGGCCGGGGGCGATGCGCCCGTCCTTGACCAGGGCCTCGACCAGGGCGGCGTCCTCGGCGCGGCGCGTCTTGCTCAGGGCCTCGGCGAAGGCGGCTTCCTTAGCCTCAAGCGCGGCTGCGCGCGCATCGAGCGCGGCTTGGCGGTCTTCGGGGGTTTGCGTGTCCTTGCCGGACATGGCGGTCTCTCCTTTTTGGGGTTCGGCGAATGGGATTTGTGTGGTCTCGGGCGCGCCTGTGGCGTCGCGGAGTGCCTCTTGGCCTGCGGGGGTGCGTGCCCAGGACAGGACGGCGGCAATCGCGCCTTTCAGCGTGTCCGCGAAACTGGCGGCGGGCGCTCCCTCTTCCGAGAAGGCGATCTCCAAGGTCACAGCCTCGGCGTCCTCGGCGAACTCGGCCGCCTTGAGGCCCTTCACGGCGGGGGGCTGCGCGCCCAGAAAGCCCACGTGCTTCAGGTAATAGGTGCCGGGGGTCGGGTTTGCGGCAGACTGGGGAGGATAGAAGGAGGCGCTGATCCGCTTGAAGCGGCCCGCGCGCACCATCTCGGCGAAGGCAGGCTCCACCTGGTCGGGCTCGGCAAAAAGCTCCGCCCCTTCGGCGCGCAAGCGTTTGACCCAGCCGTAAGCCGGGGCATCGGTGCGAGGATGGCCCACGACAATGGGGGCCTCATGGAGGGCGGGATTATAGGCGGTGGCAATGCCCTCGACCTCGGCTTCGGAAAACTCGAAGCTCTGCCCGGAATGGGCGGTGTGGCGACCAGCGCGGAAGATGTGAAGCGGTTTTGTCATGACCCGACATTAAGCCGGGGCGACGGGCCAGATCAGATGAAGGGCTTCAGGGGAAGGGGGGCGCGCTGCGCGTGCCACCTTGGGTCAGACTAGCGCCCTCTAAGGGCATGCGGCAAGCCCGGAATGCAAACGGCCCCAGAACGGCCCGCTGAGTGCGCTTCTGGCTCTGGCGGGGGTTGGGTCGCAAAATCCCCGATGGGGGTATTAAATGGGTATTTAATGAGGCGCTGAGAGGCCATTGCGTCTGGTGGGGTCGGTTGCAGGTGCACCTGCGGGGTCAAATAACCCCAAATTGCCTCAGGATGCCGATTTGTCGATGAAGGACCGGAGAAGTGCGCGGCGCTCTTCGGGCGTCCTCTTGGGGCGGTCGAAATAGACCCGAAGGTCTTCGCGGCGGACCGCGACCAGCTCTTCCTTGTCCGGATCTTCGTCGGGCAAGGCTTCGGCTTCACGCAATGCGGCCTCATAGGCCTCGCGGCTCCATTCGTCGGGGGGCTCAACCAGCAACGTTCGCATCACGCATCTCCGTTCATGGTCCTGACAATGGCGGCGGCAACAGCCCGGGCGGTCTCTTCTATGCGTTGGCGAATTGCTCGTGTCCGCGCGCCAAGGCTCTCTTGATATAAGATCAGGCCCTGAGACTGCAAGACGTCGAGGACCGCGAGGCGCACCGCATGGTCGCGCTCTGTGTTGGTCAAGCCCGGGGCAAACTCGTCAATGAGTTCGGCCGCGACCTCCGCAAGTTCGCGCATGTTGCCACGGCTGGGCCTCAGCATCTGTGCCCGGAAAAGCGAGCCGTCGTGACCAACGGCAACGATTGATCGAACTTGGCGCTGGAACATGACCGCCATGTCATCCGGGCTGAGCGGTGCGGAACTGGGGTGATTGTGCACGAGGCCGACACCCGTGCCGCTCTCCAGCCGCCCGATTATGGAGGAGGTCAGTCTGACGCGCTTAGGCTTACCCACGCTCCAGTCGATTTCTTCGCCGGTCCCCAGGTCGAACGCGCCAAGATGCTCACGCCCGTCGCCAAGGCCCATGAGCCGGGCGCGCATGGCAAAGCCAAGCTCGGTCGCTGCCGCCTGGGCTGAAAGCCCGGCCGATAGCCTCGCGTGGCGCGCGCCGAGGTCAAGCCACGCATGGCCCGGGTTGCCGTCCCACGCGGGATCGACCCCGAGTGCCGTGGCTTCGATCTCGCCGGTGCGACGGTTCAGGACCCCGCGCTCCTCCAGCTCGAAATCCTCTGTCACCTTGAGGCCGCGCCGCTCCAGCATGCCTTGCGAGAGTTGCTGGACCGTGCAGCCGCAGCGCCAGCCGTTGGGGGGAAAGATACGAAGCCATGCCGGGTGATCGACGGGCAGGATCACCTCGTGATAGATCGCGTGTTCCTCGCGCTTGGTGTCGCGCTGGATCTGCACGTAGCGCAGGAAGGGAAAGGCGGCCTTGGTGCGTTGGATACGCGCCCATTTACCCGCAGCATGGGCCGCGCGCATATTGGCGTCGAAGATCACCCGCAGGCGGCGCGGCGAGCCAAGCCGGACATTCTTCATCTCGCCGGTCAGGGGATCGCGCTCCATTCCGCTGCCCCACCAGCCGAGCCGTTTCAACTCGGGCTCGAGGTCATCCATGAAGCTGCCCATCGTGCCGCCATTGGCCAGCGCACGGTCGAGTGCCGCCCGGATCGTCTCCAGAACATCAGTCCGCATCGCCTTGGCGACAACGAAGTTGCTGGCATGTTCATTGCGCCAGACATCGCGGAAATCAAACCGCGCATCAGGCGGGGCGAGGCCCTTGGAGCGAAAGAACGACAGCGCGTCCTCAGGGCGCAGGCGCTGCAGGTCGATCATGGGGCCAAGGACCCGGGCAGGCTGTCCGACCCATCTGGTGTTTCGCTGTCATCCACCACGGCCCCCAGCTCGCCCGCGAGACGCGCGGCGAAACTGGCCTCGGTCAGTAGATCAGTCATCGCTTGTCCGTCGCTTGGTGCGGCCGCCAAGGCGTCGAGACGGGCGCGCAGCGCCTCAAGCGTGGTGCCCGGTGCGACGCCACCCAGAAGGGCCGCGATATCTGCGAATAGCGGCTCGGCGGCCGTCTCGGCATGGCCCTCGGCGATGATCTCCGCCGCGAGTGCATCGAGCGCGCTCTCATGGCGATGCTCGGCAAAACCGGCCTCGGGCGGGTTCTCACCAGGTTGTGTTGGGTCGGGAGGGGCCGCGCGCTCATACCCGTCGCCATAGGTCTCCTTGACACGGTCCTCGGACATGCGCCAGCCCATGCGGTGCAGCTTCTCGTCGCGGTCCACGGCGGCGGTTGTATCCTCCGGGTCTTCCATCTTGCGCCAGACCCTTGGCGGCGTTACGCCGGGGAAGTTGAACTCGGAAAGCTGCGCCACCGGCCCTTCGTTGAAGGACTGGCAGACGAGATCCGCGTCTGACTTCTTGACGGCGTCGCCCACGTCATCATGCACCTCGGCCTGCGACCGGCTGGAGCCATTGTCGGTGGTCATGGTCTGCGACAGCACGATTTTCGAGATTGCGGCATCCATCGTGTCGTGCAGCTTCTGGTAATCCAGAGAACTGGCACCCGAGGGCGCGGACAAAAGCTCAATATCCATGCCCTCGGGGATGATGATCCCGGCCTCCGAGCGGATGGCCATCACGGCCTCGAGCAGCTTCTTCTGTTCCGCTTCGGTGGCTTGCGAGGGATACTTGCCCCGCGCGGTCGGCATGCCGAATTTGTCGAGGGCGATCAGCCAGAGCTTCAGCCCATTGCGCTTGAACCAGACCGGCCAATAGAGCCAATGCGCGAGGCCAAGCCCATAAGGCTCGTCGTCGTGATCCGCCCCGGTCGAGAACACCCAGAACTTCTCGGGCGGCATTTCCTCTCCGGTCAGCATATTGGAGAGGGTCAAAAGGCGCAGGCCGCAATTCTCGTCAAAGCGAAACCGTACCCGGTCGCGCACGCGGATTTCCTCCCAGCCCCAGAGCCGCCCGTCGCGGCGATACATCTGCTCGGCGACGGAATAGCCATAAAAGAGGCCCCAGAGCATCTTCTCGGTCAGGCGGTCGAACTTCATGGCCGAAAGCTCGTCGCGCAGCCAGTCGGCGGCGCGTTTGCCCGCCGCCGTGTCCTCGCCCGGCACCACCTCCCATTCCCGGCTGGTGACGGCCGAGATGCGCTGCGTCATGACCGATTTGACCTGCGGATCGGTCAGGATCGGCTTGTAGATGTCAAAACTGCCACCGCCGCGCGTGCGCAGGATCGGGTCCGTTGGTTCGAGCAGCGGGCCGATCCATGGCCGGGTGATATCGCGACCGTTCTGGATGCCCGAAAGCTCCATCGGGTTGCGCAGCCGTACCGAGCGCAGCCGCATGGTGCTGGTCTTTCTAGCCATCCGGGAACCCTCCAAAATCCAGAACTCCGCCACCTCGGGCAAAGCCCATGCGCCGCCCGCCCAAAGGGCTGATGAAGTCCTCGGCCGTCAGAGCGGTGCGCCGCCCGGTCGATTGAAACTCCATGGGCACCACGTCCTGATTGCTCGCATGCCAGGCGAGCGCGCCTGCGATGGCGCTGTCGCCATGCCGGTCGAGACCGTCCGAGCCTTTGAAGCGGAAGTTCTCGGGCACGCGAATGATGCCGTTTGTGTATTGCAGCGCCTGATGGTCGCGCAGCACGTCCTCATGGGCGGGCAGAACGATGGTGCGATCCGAGAAGGCTTCGATATAGGGCGGCATCTCCAGCTCGTACCATGCCCTCGTGAATGAGACCTCGACGATCCGCGCGCCGTAGCGTTGGGCCGCGACCTCGGCGAGATAGGCCCCGTTGCCGGTGCGGTCCATCGCGCCCTTTTGGAAATTGGGCAGGCGGTCGAGCAGCCAGAAGAGCACGTCGCGCTGCTGGTCAAAGGGGATATTGCGCAGCTCGACAATGAGCTTGGTGCGCCGGGTGAGATCGACGCCCTGCTCGAGAATGATGATGTCGGTGGCATCGCCCGAGCGCGCAAAGTCCTCGCCCATGAAATGCGGGCGCGTTCGGTCGAGGGTTTTAAGCACCGGTTCAAGGTGGGTTTTACACCAGGCTTCAGCGGCGGCCTTGCGGACGGGTTCGTCGGCATTCTTGAAGCTGTCGGGCTGCGTCCAGCGATGGAACGGGATGCCCTGCGCCATGCAGGCCTCGATTTGGACGCGGGTCAGGGCCGCGCCTTCCATCTCGGCGGGTTCCGCATCAAGCTCTTGGCGCATCGCGGCCTCGCGCGCGCCGTAAGCCCGGCGCACAGTGGCCTCCCACGCGGCCTCGGCCTCTGGCGTCCAGGTCTTGCCCTGCATCATGCAGACGCGTTTATAAAGCCCGTTGGCGACCGCGTCGCTGAATGTGTAGCGATGCACCGCAAAGCCGTTCTTGCCCGCGCGCGCCTCGCGGATCAGCTCGTTGAAGGCATTGAGATAACCGTTATGGGTCGAGATGATCCGGACCTTGCCGCCCCAGATCAGCATTGCGTTCACGGCGTCGATCACCTCGCGCACGTCCTTGTGGAACGCGGCCTCGTCGATCACCACGGTGCCCTGAAGGCCCCGGATATTGGCGGGGTTGGAGCTGAGCGCCTCGACGCGGAACCCGGAGGCAAAGCGCACGCGGTAGGCCGAGATGAACTTGGTGGTGCCGTCGGGCTGTTGATCCTCGAAGAGAAACTCCTCGATAGGGTGCGCCGCCCCCGCGATCACCCGCGCGAAATGCGCCACATAGCCAATGGCCTCGCGGCCCTTATCCTTGGTGTCGCCGATGTAAAAGCAGTTCTGCCCGCCCGCACCGCGCGCGGCGGCGGCAATGAGGGCGCAGCCCAGCATCTCGGCAAAGGTGATGCCGGTGCGGCGACCCTTCTCGCAGACCTTGAGATCGCTCTCGTCGGCCAGCCAAGAGCGTTGATGTTCCATCAGGATGCCGTCTGCCAGCGGATCGAGGCTCTCGGGGATCTCCGAGCCGCGCGGCAATTCCTCGGGGAGCGCGTCCGGGTCGCGGGTGAGGACGGGGGCGGTCACGGCTGGCCCTGCTCGATTTGCCAACCTTTACCGGCGAGCGATTTGAACAGCAGCACTGCGATCTGAAGATCGACAGTGAGCCGGAGGCCCGGCGACGAACTTTTTTTCTGAACCGCGTCACGCATTGCAGCCGCTTCGGTTGCAACCCAGCTCCCGGTTTTGCCGTCCGGGCTTTTCCATCGAAAGGCCATTAGCGCCGCTCCCGTTCTTTCCTGAGCAGGCGCCAATTGTTCAGGGCCACGCCGCCGGTGATCGCGGCGAGCAGCATGATCCAGTGCTCTTGTCCCAGCCACGTGAGCAGAATGCCAGCGGCCAGCGCCACGCCGAGTTTGACGGCCCACCAGTTGCCGGTCAGCCCCATGAGGCGGGCCATGAGCGGGTTGGCCTCGACCAGCCCGCCGCGCAGGGCCGCGCGCGTGGTCGCCACGTCGGCGAATTGCGCCAGCAGATAAACAGCCCAGATGAAAACCAGATCAGACATCAGGCAACCTCCCAGTAGCCATCGCGCAGCCAGCCATGCCAGCCGCAACGCAGTTGATTGACCGACGGTGTGAGCGTCGGCTCGGACAAGGACCCGTCCCATTCCCAGCTCGGGCTGGACGCGGGCTTGCCGCGCAGGCCGATGATGATCCGGCTCGGACCTTCGCAGCCGCAGGGGCAGTAAAACCAAAAGGACGCGGCGTCGGGGCCACCTTGGGTCAGGTCGATGTGGAAACTGCCCGGCAGCTTTTGCCGCCGGAACTCGGCCGGGTTGGGGAATTCGATGGCGCGGATCATGGGCGCGCCTCGGCAATCCAGACCAGATAGGGCTGATCCCGCCACCATGCGACGGTGCAGTGAAGGCCCAGATGCGTGATGCGCTCCCTGCGCCCGAACAGGAATATCCGCACACGGCGGGACAAGGGCGCGCGACGCCAGTTGTGGTCACCAACCATCACCTTCCCTCCGGTCGAGAGGTCCTTGGACGGTATTCCCGCGAGGTCATCCATTGCTGTCGGTATCAATTCATCCACCGCGCACCCCCAGAAACTCGCGCTTGAGCTTGTCGATGATGCCGCTGCTTAGGCCCAGCTCATCGCGGGCGCTGTCCAGTGCCTCGACGGCATTGGCGCGCTCTTCGGCGGCGATGCGGGCGCGTTCCTTGACCATCAGCTGCTCGCGGATGCCCGCGCTCGACATGATGTCCTTCATCATCTTTCCGAGGAAATGCAGCTCGCGCGGGTCGATGTCCTCGCCCTCCTTGGTCATCTGCGATTTCAGGACCTTGAAGGCCACGCTTGTCATCATCTGGAAAAGAACGCGGTGCCGGTCGGCCTCCTCCGAGAGGTCATTGTCGGCCAGCCATTGCTGCGCCCAGGCACCGGCCTCGTCCTGGAGTTTGACGAATTGCTCATACTCCTGCCCATAGGCATGCAGGGCGCTCTTGCCGATGCGCAGCTCGAGCCCGTCTTCCGCGAGGCGGAAGTTCAATTCCTCGGCCAGCTCCTCGTAGCCGTGAAAACCCTTGGCTTTCCACCAGTCATGCAGCCACTGGCGCAACTCGGGCGGCAAGAGCTCAACCTTACGGGGCGGGGGCATGTCAGAGCCTCCGCGCGCTTGGACGCTGGATATCCGGATGAACGGCCTCGCCGCGCGCGACCTCGATGCCGCGCCGGGTGGCCTCGGCAATGACAAAGTCGCCATGGTCGGCGACGGTGACCATGCCCACTTCCTGCAGCCATGCCAGTTCGGTGGTCACCTGGTCGAAGGTGGAGCCCACGCCCACGCCATTGAGCACGTCGCGCAGGATCGAGGCATTGGCCGTATAGCCCGAAACCTGCTCGAGATGGCGCAGGATCGCGAGGCGGCGGTGTTTGCGCAAGGTTGCCTGATAATCGCTCACTTCTTGCCTCCATCGAGCAGGTGTTGTTCGTGGCGGGATACGATGGCCTCCAGCCGCGCGGTGATCATGGCGTTGCCCTCCATGACGGCGGCCATCTTCTCCATCGATCCGGTTTGTCGGACCAGCTCGAGCTGGAGCGCGTGCATGTCATCCTTGCCCGGCATGTTCTGCACCGCCTGTTCGAGCCGCGAGATGCGCGCCTCGTGTCGGTCCATGCGCTCGTGACCCGCCTCGAGCTTTTTATCGAGGTCTTTGCGGCGGGTGGCCACGAAGGTGTAGAAGGCGACCAGCATCGGGAAGATGACGCCGAGCCCTTTCCAGAAGAGGTCCCAATCCATCATGCCGTGCGCTTCCAGTCGTCGAGCGCTGGATTGTCTGTCACGTCCACGGCGGCCAAGGTGATCTCGGCATCCGGCCCTGTATCGGCCGCCCCCGGGCTGTCGGCGCGCAGCGCCCGCAATTGGGCGACGCTGTGCGCCACTTGTGGGGCCTGTGCGATGATCCGCGCGGCCTCTTTTTGCATCGCGGTTCCCCGGAACTTATGCAGCTCGCGCGCGCCGAAGTAGAAGGCAACAATGGCCCCCATCAGCGCCCAGAGCGGTTCGGGCACGAGGGCGAGGCCGGTCATCCGCTCCGCAAACCAGATCGGGTCGGACATGGCCGACCAGAAGAGGAAAATGCAGCCAAAGGCCATGGCCGGGCGCGGCAAGCGGTTGAGACCGTCCACGAACTGGCCCCAAAGGCCCTGCGCGCCGGTGAACTCAGCCGCCATCTGGCTCAGCGCCGCCTGCTGAAACGCGGCCTCGCGCATATCCGCCTTTTCGGCATTGGGCCGAAAGACCTCTGCCGTCTCGGCAATGACATTGCGCCCGCCGCCAAAGAGCGCGCCCAGAAATCGGATCAGCCCCATGATGCCACCCTCTCTTTGAAATCTGCGTCCGTCATGCGGTAGCGCGCTGACATGAATTCCTCGGCGCGCCTGATCCAGCCGCCTTTGCCGCCTGAGCGGGCGCGTGCGAACTTGCGGCTTGCAGGCCGCGCATCGGCGAGGCGGAAATAGTAGTTGCGCCGGGCAATCGCGTAGGCGTCGGCGATATGGGCGGGGGCCGCGTCATGGGCGGCCTCAACCGCGCGCAAGGTGGCCGGGCCAATCACGCCGTCGACAGTCGCCGGGAAACCCATTTCGGTGACGAGGCGCTGCAGGATTTTCACGGCATTGGAGCCTGCGTTGACCTGCATGTCAAAGACGCTCGCCTGCAGCGCCTCGGGCAGTTCCGCGATGCGGGGCCGCACGAAATAGTGCTCGATGAAGATCTCGACGGCGCGGGCGCGGGTCATGAGGCGCACGTCGGCCACGTCCACGTCGCCATCCCGGTCGAGATCAAGGCCCAAGCTGCGCATGGTGTGGATCGTGATGCCAAAATTGGTGGCCCCGCCGGGATCAGCGGGGTCATTCACAAAGCCGCCTTCGCGGGCGACAATCTCTTCGGCAATGGTTCGGACTGTTTGCATGGGTGCCCCCCTTTCCCGTCAGGATAAAGGGGGCGGCATGGCTTATTCAGATGAAGCCTTTCGCATGACCTGGAGGAGGGGTGGTTCTTCCTCCTCTGCCAGCTCTGCCTTGACCTGCAAAACGCGGCGGGCGGTCACGCCGAAACGGTTGGCCAGTTCATTGACCGGCGTATCCGGGGCCTCGCGCAGGGCTTGTTTGAGGCCCTCCCGGGCCTGAGCGCGCCCCGAGGGCACGTCCAGATATTCGCCAGCGTAGCGGGCGGAAATCCATCTGGCAATATCCCGGCCCGCCAGCGTCACGAGGAGGCTGTCGGCAAGGCGAGTGCCGGGCACATAAAGCCGCATGCCGCCTGCGCGAGACAGGAAACGCTCGACCGGGGCCTCGCCCAGATCGGCGCGTATCTCGTCGATCCAAGACGGCTCACGCTCCATGGGGAGGCTTCCTGCGTCGCCGCCCCGGAGGCGGCGTGTGCTGCCGGGTCACGGTCACAACGCAACCGCCCTCGATCCTGTAGACGAACCCGCCGCTGATCACGCCGCAGGCTCCGGCCTCGAGACCTTGATCCACCACGCGCCCGATCTCGCGGCGCACCGCGTCGATATCCACGCCCTTGACCCGCTCGAGATAGCGGATCACGGCATGGTCAGAGGCGGGGTGGCGGGGCTTTTTCACCGGCGGTGATCCTCCCAGTCGAAGTCGATGTTCTGCCGATGGCCCCACGTTTTGAGGGCCTGAATGACAGCGTCGATCTGTTCCCACTCGCGCAGCATGTCGACATCGGCAGGGACCGATCCCCAGACAGCGCCGAACCGCGCGCGGATGAACTTGTTGAGCCCGGCGCGAGAAGGATCGCGCAGCGCGCCCGACTGGCCGAGCTTGCGCCAAAGCACATGGATCATGCGCAGATCGGCGCGCGGTGCGGACTTGTGGCGCGGGTTGTGGGGCTTGTCCTCGAACCCGGCTTGCTTCAGCCGGTTGACGATCAGCCGCAACTCGCCGTCGTTCATGTCGCGCAAAGACGCCTTGCCGGTGACGCTGACCTGCAAGTCGCGGCGCGCGTCCTCGTCGAGGCCCAACTGGCGGCAGGCCGCGAAGATGAGCTTGTGAAGTGCGTGGTTCATGCGGTGGCCTCCGCACTCTCGTCCGGGTACCAACAGATCAGCGCCCCGTTGAAATACTCGACGTCACCATGGGCGCGTGCCCAGAACCCCGACATGTCCGCAATGTCCGAGAACCCGTCCTGACGCGCAAACTTGTCCAGATCCGCGACCTGCGTCCAACGTCCGGATGACCAAGTGCCAATCTCGACCTCGACAATACTGCGCGCGCTCAGACGGATCGAGATTGGCAGCACCACCGTGCAGAACGGGTCAGGGATGATTTTCATGCAATGGCGCGTCCGCATGCCCGTGAACAGCTGGAGTTTCTCACCCGGGCGCGCATGCCGTTTGCGCGGCAGTCGGATGGTCTGGCGCTTGGTGCCCGCGAGGATCTGCGGTGCAAAGCGCTTCTGGAAGGAGTAGGCGACCATCATGGCAACCTTTCTTGCAGGGCGCGGTTCATGCCAGCGTCATCCCGAGCGCTTGCGCGTACATCTCAAGAACCGCCTGTTCCTCGGCGACGTCGTTGATGTCGCGCTTGCGCAGGGCGATGATCTTGCGCATCACGGCGGTGTCGTAGCCGCGCCCTTTGGCCTCGGCCATCAGCTCTTTTTGCTGCTCCGAAAGATCCTTCTTCTCCGCTTCAAGGTGCTCCCACCGCTCGATAAACTGGCGCAACTCTTCTGCCGTGACGCGGTAATTCTGATCATTGGTCGTCATGGGTCACTCCTCCTCTTCTGCGTCAACAAGCGACGTCACGCAGACGGGTTGATGGTCGATCTCGCATTCAATGGCGCGCTCGCACTCGGGGCAGGTATGACGGCCGGACCCGATATTGCCCAAATCGTGATAGCAGCCCGGGCAGGTCCAATAGTCATCCCTCCCCGCGTTGGCGCATGTGTCGGCAAAAGGCTCATAGCTCGGACGGCTCATAGCGCGCTCTCCAGATAGCGGGTGACCGCGCCGTGAAGCTGGGTGCGGTCCTCATCCTCGCCGGGCATGGCCTCGATCAGGAGCCGCATGGCGTCGGCCAAGATCGAGAGCGTGTCGCCCGTCACAATGTTACCATGGGGGAACGGTCCGCCCTCCCGCGCAGCCTCGATCAAATCGAAGGTGGCGCTGGCGGTATGTTCCGCTGCGGCGAGCAGCTTGTTGACGATCTCTTCCATCTCTCTGAACTCCTATTGAAGCGCTAAGACGACAAGGGCCGTGCCCAGCAGGCTGAAAAATGGTGCGGCAATGGAGGTCGCCGTCGCCTTATCTAACTCGCCCTTGTCAAGCTGCTGGCCGCACAATGCGGCGACCATCAGCGCCAGCAGACGGAAGACGACCCCGGCCATAATGATTAGAACGGCGCTCATCCCCTCACACCTTCGCAAGATCGAGAACCACCGTCTGCCACGGGGCCTCTGTGTTGGGGCGGTGCTTGACGCGCACATACGTAGCCTTGCCCACTACCCGCATGGCGTCGCGGATGGCGTCCATCGCCCGGTTCCACCGCGCGTCGGCGATGTCGAGCCGCAGGAGCATGAAGATTTCGGCGCGGTTGATCTGGCCTTCTTTGTCGGTGTTGAAGGCGCGCGTCACGATGGCCTGAATTTCCGGGCGACTGTCAGCGGACCATTCATTGAGGCATTCGTCGATGAGGCCCTTGGCGATCTGCAACTCGGGGCCGAAGTCCACCCGGTCCTGCACTTGGACCTGCACCTGAAAGAGCCCGTCATAGGTGGTCAGCGTCTTGTTGCCCTTGGCCCCGCCGACGGTGGTCCCATACTCCTGCGCGAGGATTGCCTCGAAATCCGAAATGTCGTCGAAGGTGTGTTCCTTGAAGCGGCGGAGCTGGTCGCTGAGGGCCAGCGCATATCCGGCGATCTTGCGCACCTGTTCGTCTTGCAACTGGTCTTGCGGGCGCACGAGATCAAGCGGCACTTCGCGGCCCTTGGCGTCGACCATCTTGCGGCGGCCGTTCTCCTCTATGATGCCTGACGGCACCGGATGGGGGGTGAATGCAGACATTTTACTCTCCTGTTGAAGGGGGTGTTGAAAGCAGGCTTGGACCCACACCATGGAGCGCGCAGACGGCGGCCATGGCGGCGATCTCGTCCATTGAGCAAAGCGTGCTGCCGCGCGGGCCAAGCAGGTCCACCTTAGCTACTCCCGAGGCTGCAAGGCGCAGCATCTCGTCGGGACTCCAGCGGCAGATTTCGGGGGCGTTCATTGTCCTGTCTCCTTGTCGTCGAGAATGGCGTCGATCAGATTGTCGCGGATCACGACGTCGAGGATGCGGACGGCGAGCGCCTTGGTTTCCATCCCGCGCGCGATGGCATGCGGCTCGAGCGCGGCGCGGGTCTCGGCGTTGAGCCTTGTCAGCTGTGCACCTTGAGGCCCGCAGGGTTTGCCCGGCCGAACCGGTGGAAAAGTGACCCCGTGGCGGCGCAGGTAGTGCAGCACGGAGTGGACGCGCTGCGTCGTGACCCCGAGGCGGCGCGCGATCTCTGAGGCCGGTACCGCCTGCGCCGCAAGCTCCGTCACCGGTACATCAAGGCTGTCGTCATGCCGCGTCATCGTCGGCCCCCTTGTGGATGGGGCAGCGATTGCAGGCGCGGTACATGGAGACGCTGAGCGAGTTCACATTCTCGAACTGCGCCGCCTTGCCGCGCCAGCGCCGGCAGACCTGTTTGCCGATCTCGCCCAAGGCGGGGCAGTCGACCACTTCGCGCATGAAATGCCCGCGCACGAGGTCCTCGACGATGCCGGTATCGGCGGGATAGCGGTTGCGCAGAATGTTCGACACGAGGGTCGCGCTGCGCTCCATCTTGACCGCGACCTTGTTCTGGCTGGTCTCGTCGCAGGCCCGCGCCAAGGCGGCCACCCAATCGGGCAGGTCCTCGCCCCAGAAGGTGCGGGCGGTGTCGAGCGCACTCATGCCGCACCGCCTTTCGCCGGGCTGAAATCGCCGGTGTTGGGATCGAGAATGCCCGCCAGGCGCACCGGCTTGGGCGCGCGCGGGCCGGTATCCTCGACAATCTGGTAAAGCGCTTCACGGCGGCCGGGAATGGCAGTCTGCCTCACTTTCAAGTGGTTTGAGGCCAAGAGTTGGCGGCAATATGCGCGGGCCTTTTCGACAGTCACTTCGACGCCTCCAGCATTGGCATGCGCGGCAACGTCTGTCGGGTTGAAGTGGCGCAGAAGGCGCATGGCGCGCCACATATTGCCCTCGGGTGTTGCCTCGCCAGAGACAGGCTGGGGGCCGGGCAGGGGTAGGTGGCAGGGGCTATACCAGCGCTTGCCGTTGCGCCCGATCCGCGACACGCGGATTTGTCCTGCATCCGCCCAGTGTCGGATATAGCGAACGGCAGTCTCGCGGCTGCAGCCAAGTCGAGAGACTTCGGCCCAGTCGAACTCCTCGAGGTTTTTAACCTCGGCCCACATCTGCGCAAAAAGATCGCTCATGCCCGCGCCGCCTTTCCTGCTGGCCCAAGTGGCACAACAGTCTCAGGACTGCGCGCCGCCGCCGGGCGAAAATCATCAACCCGCCGGACGGCTGGGGGCTGCCCTGTGTCGAAGGCTCGATTAGCCCAAAGCTGGAGGTCGACAGAGCGCTGCCCTCGGCCCTTGGCCAACTCCTTGGCACGGGCGAGGTTGGTGGCTACCCGCCGCATCGAGCCGCCCGACGCTTCCACAATGGCCTCGAGCAGATCAGAGGCCACGTCGACACCTGAAGCGTAGATCGGGACGAGTTTCTGTGCGTCCGTAAGGTTGCAGGCGAGGGCAGGTTCCCATGCGAGCTGCAAACTGTGGATGTTCTCCCAGCGGGTCAGGTCTTGTGGCAATTTTTCCTCGCCGACGAGGATCAGCGTACCTTGCGAGCCTTTGTAGATATCGCGCACCAGCTCAATCATTCGCTTTCGCAGGAGGTTCTGCGCATCGTCGATAATGAGCGGACGGTCGGTTCGTGCCAAATGCGCGGAGATCGCATCGGCCATGTGCGTGACCCGTCGCATTGGTGGCAGGCCAATCTCATGCATTATTTTTTGCACAAGGTCTGTCGGCGTCCAGTAGTCTTTCACTTCAACGAAATATGCCTGATACTCGTTGGCCGCGACCGTCACGGCGGTGGTCTTGCCCCAGCCGGAGGGTCCATAGAACGTGGCCATGCCGGGTAGGCCAAAGGCGCGGGACTGGACGCGCTCGACGAGGCCGATCAGCGCTGCGACGTTTCGCAGGGGCGCAATGGAAGGTGTCATGCTGCTCTCCTTTTCTTGTTACTCTTGGGCACCGAAGCGGCGCTCCATGCGCAGCTGGGTGCGGTAGTCGGAACTCTGTTGGTAGTCGGCCAGCCAATCGGCCTGCGCCTGCGTCAGCGTCTCGCCCTCCGCCTGCGCGGTCTCGAGGGCGCGGGCACGCAGAAAAAGGGCCTTGGGATCGTCTTCATCGACCTCAACGGGGCGGGCGCGATGCTCGGCGAGGCGCGTCACGCGGGCCTCAAGCGCTGCTTCGCGCTCTTTCTCCTCGGCGCTCTGCGCGCGCCGCCGTTTGGGGGCGGCCTTGTGCGGCGTCACAAGCTGATGAACTTGCGCCTCGGGCAGGGGGTCGTCTGCCGCCAGCCCCGAGGCTGCGCGCACCCGGGCGGCCACCTCGGCCGCCGTCAACTCGCGCGCGGCCTTGGCCTCATCGCGCTGCGCACGCATCCATGTCTTGCGCTTTCGGTTGTGATCGCGTGCGGCCTCAACGTCGCGGAACTTGGCGTCCTTGAGACATTTGGCATGGCCGAGGTACCGGCCCGCCAGATCATAAACCTCGAGACCGGCTGTCAAATCATCCGCGTCGAACCGCGCAACCACCTTCTCGCCTGCGATCCGGTACATCCACTCTGACCAGTATTCCGTGTCGTAGAGCTTCAGAGCGCCGTTGCTGGTCTTGGCCCGCACACCCTCGGCGCGCAGGAGCCAGAGACGCAGTTGTTCGTCCGTCGCGCGCTTGATCGTGGCGCGCGCATAGCCCTCGTTGAACACCTCATTAAACGACCGTCCCATGGCCACTTCGCTGCGCCGCCCGGGGCGGGCGTTGTGATGCGCGAGTTCGTCCTCTAAGACGAGGCGGAACTCCTCGAGCGGGATGGCGCGGGTGCCGTAATCCTCGGGCTTGGCGTCCGGTTTGTTGCCGGTATAGGCCCCGTCAAAGGCGGGATGCTTGGCCACCCGGTCGCAGAGGTCGCGAAACGCGCGCTCGATGGGCTTGGATTGCCCCGAATAGGGTGTGGCCCAATGTATTTCGACGCCCAAGAGCGGAAGGAGGCCGGGAATATCCTCGTCGGTGATCTTGAAGCGGAACCGGGTCGGCGTGCCGCCTGTCATCGCCTTGGCCGCGAACTCCCGGCCGTTGTCGATCAGAACCGACTGTGGGATGCCATAGGTCCGGATCAGGTCGCCGGTGACCAGCTGCACCGTGTGGCTGTTCGCCGTCGGCGACAGGCGCCAAGCCAAGAGCTTGCCGGAATAGACGTCCGACCAGACCATCATCTGCGGTCGCACGGGCTTGTCGTAGCCCGGCCACGACACAAAGACGTCGAACTTGTGATAGTCGCCCTGGACGCATTCGAGCGGGGCCATGAACGCCTTGCTGCGAACCTGCGCAGGATAAAGGCGGCGCAGCGCTTCCTCGCCCTTGCGCATGAAAATCTCCGTGGGTACCGAGACGCTGGCCT
Source organism: Roseovarius mucosus (assembly GCF_002080415.1). Taxonomy (NCBI): domain Bacteria; kingdom Pseudomonadati; phylum Pseudomonadota; class Alphaproteobacteria; order Rhodobacterales; family Roseobacteraceae; genus Roseovarius; species Roseovarius mucosus. The sequence goes on from NZ_CP020474.1 coordinate 3,643,362, forward strand.
TGAGCCAACGGCGCACCTGATGGAGAGGCGGCACGGCGCTGTTGCGCCGCTCTGAGGTCCAGACGCGCACGGCACGGTCATAGCAACTGGTGAGAGAGGGTTGCGACAGGCGCAGCCAGTCGCTGCGCACAAGTGACAGAAACGCAGGGTCTATGTCATCCCGCCGGGCGGGGGAGCGCCGCAGCGCGCGCCCGTCGATCAGGTAAGCCAGCCGGTCGGCCCGGGCGACGCCCTCGACCTGCCCGAGGTAATTCCAGAGGGATTTGTCAGACCGCTCCAGCTTGCGCGCGACCTCGCGCACGGCCGCCGAGCGGGTCAGCCCGGCCCCTTCCAGCAATTCGACCTCGGCAATAGCCCCAAGCCGCGCCTCGGCCTCGGCGCGCGCCTTGTCGCCCGCCGCCGCATAGCGCTCCCATGCCTCGCCAGTCCCGGGCTTATCCGCCGGAGCCGCGACCAGACCGGCGCTGAGCCGCATCCGGGCGCGCAGAGGCAAGATGCTCCAGTGATACTCGACGCCGCCGCCGACCCCCTTACGCCGCCGGACCTTTCCGGGGTGCCGTGCCCAGCCCTCGCGCACCGCCAGATCGTTGACCTTGCGCTTTGTGCCGGGCAGGTCGGGCAATCCGGCCTCGGCCAGCTCGGCGGCAGACCACCACTCTTGCGCAGGGGCGGGTCCAGTCATGCCGCGTCCCCTTGGTCAATCTCGCCGAACAGCGCCGCAACCTCTGCGCCGCGCTCCTCGAGAAACGCCATGCGCTCCCGCTTGCCCGCACGGTCCCATGCGTCCATGAGGCGCGCGAGGGTGGCGTCTTTTGGGCTGGCCGGGGCCGGTGCCTCACCGCGCGCGGCGCGGTACGCCTCGCGTGCGGCTTTGACCGTTTTTGCCCGCCCGGCTGATAGTTCTTCTACAACGAAACCTCGTTCCTCGGCCTCGCCCATTTTGCCGATATCAATCAGGTCCATCACCTCGACCCGCTTTGGAGCGGCACGAAGGCGCTCTATCTCTTTGCGCCGTAGGAGACTGCCTGCGCGCACGAAGTTGCGAACGTGGCGCTCGCTGAGGCCGAGATTTTCCGCAACGCTTTCGGCAAAGGATGCGACGGAAATCATTTCCGCCGTATCCCATCGCTTGGATGCAAGGCCCGCCCCGGTCGCCGCTTTAGCCTCCGGGTGCAGCCGTTCATAGGCCGACTTGCGTTCAGCCAAAAACAACGCCAGATCGACCGGGATAAGGGGCTGACTGGCAAGGTTGCCGTCGATCTCCATCATTCTGGCTTCGGCGTCGTTGCAGCGAAAGAGATCAACGGGGACCACCGTCTCGCCAAGTTCTTGCATCGCGGTCAAACGGTGCAGTCCCTCGACTAGATAATCGCCGTCCTTCTTACGCCGCACCCATATTTTGCCACGAAAACCGCTCTGGCGGATCGACGCCTTCAGGCTCTCGACATGCTTGCGCGACACATTCCGCAACCGGTCTTCGACCTTGATCGCTTCAATCGGCAGTTCGGTGATTGTGGAAAGGTGCTCAATCATTCTGGGGCCTTCGTCATTGTGTAGCGGCAGATCAGCCGGTCGGCTTTGCGCTCGCGGGTGCAGAGGATCTCCGCCCCGTTGGCGCGCAATTCGGAAATGCAGCTGTTCACCGCCACCACATGCGCCCGCCGCACGATCTCGCGCGTGGTGTGCGGGCGGCCATCCTTGAGGACGGCAAGCACCCGTTGCAGGCGGGGCGAGGTGAGCGGCGCGTGATGCATCAGCCCACCATCTGGGCGTCGAGCCCGGCGCAATTGGTGCGGCAGTTGCCGCACATGCGGTGCCCGGGTCCCGTTGACCAGAACTCGGTGCCGCAGGTCAGGCAGGGGCGGTTGCGAGCGTGCTTGGCCTTGAGAGCCTCGTCCTGCATTCGGTCTTGGGCGCGCAGCGCGATATCACGATTGCTGAACGCGCCGGACACGCGCTCCTTGCCACGGAAAACGGCGTAGCCGTCGCCCCATCTTTGAACATGCAGGTCCATTTCGCTCACCTCCCGAAACTCGCGACGGCGAAGAGCAGGACGAACAGCGCCACAGCCCCCACCACATCGCCGATGACAGAAAAAACGCCCCGGCCGGAGCAAGCAGACTGGGCACAGCCGGGGCGCAGGAGCCGCGCAGCGCACAGGCCAGCACGCGCGCGGAGACGAAACTTATGGGCAAGGCGGCGGATCATCGCGAACGCTCCCGGATGAAATCCGCCTTGCGGATCGACAGGTGATGATCCGCAGCCAAGCGGCTCAGGCGCATCAGCGGCAACGCGCAGCGCGGTTCGTCGATGTCGCGCACCAACTGCAGGGCCAGCGCGACGCGCAGCGCCTGCGGAATGGCCGCGATCTCGTCCTGCAACTGCCCGGCGTCGGGAATGAGATCGGATAACCGCATCACATTGAATCCTGTGTTGAAGGGGGTGTTTCAGGGGCGGCACCTCGGCCCAGAACAGCGACGGACAGGCCTGCGGCGACCACGGCCCAGAAGATGAGGGCAAAGAGGAAGGCTATGGCGAGGCCGCTACCCGGAGGCAGGCGACGTTCGGGTGCGGGGCGCGGGCTCATGCGGCACCCCCGGTTGCGCGGACGAGGCTCGACACCCCGCCCGCGCGCGCCCTACCATCGTCGCTACCAACAAACCGACGGAGGGAACCCTTGGAAAACGAATGGATGACGCAGGACATATTCGACGGACAGCCGCTGATACTCATGCCGGTCGCGCGCTTCGCCTCAGACCTTGAATTAATCTGGAGAAGCGTCGGCACTACGCGCTTACCGCACCCGGCACCCGACGACGTTGAATGGGAGGACATCGTCAAGCGGCTCATTCCTGACCACCCGTCATATATCGGAAGCCGAGATTGGCTCCGCTCATACTCCGAGCGGGACCGGGCGGCTCTGGGTTACACAGCCAACAGGCTTTGGCATCTGACCCAGCGGCTGGGCATTCACCCGAACGGTGCGCCTGACCCAGAATGGGTGTTGGCACATTCTGATTGGAGAGCGCGAATGAGCCTGTGTCTTGGTGCAGGAGTGATCCCATTTGCGTGGGTTCGTCTGACTGACGCTCTTTGACCCGGACGGAGCGGAAGACTGGTGTCACCTCGGCACCCTGCGGGAGCCGTGACGCCTTGAACTCGCGCGCAATCCGGCGCACGGCCCCGACGTCGTAAAACTCGAAGGCCTCACAGCCAAGCTCCTCGCGCGTGGGGCGCGCAGGACGCCCAAGCTCCGGGCAGATCATCAGGGCAAGGCGGCGGCGGATGCTCATGCGGCGTCCTCCTGATTGGCGGAAGGTCGAGGGATGTCGCGGGGCCATTCAAGGTCGGTGGGCCAGTTGTCAGAGAACCATTCCGCGACTTTTTGGGCGGTCTTTGTGCGGCAGTCGTAGCCCCCGATTAGCCGCAAGAAGAACTTGCCGTCGTTCACTGCGTAAACGCCTAGCGTCGAAACCTTGAGGCCAGTGTGGCTCGAATAGCTACTGGCCAGTGCCTGGATTTGTTCGGAATTCATGCTCGCGCCCTTATTTGGCATTTGCCCAACTATAATTTAGGGAAATGCCAAATTGCAAGCATTTTTTTATTAGGGCATTTGCCCAAAATGGATTAAGGGAGCGTTATGGACTTTGGATCTCTAGTGCTTGCACGGCTCGAGGAGCTGGGAGAAAATGTGAATAGCTTTGAGGCCAAGTGCGGCTGGCCTCAAGGCTACCTCCGGGCTGTTGTCAGAAACGACGAGAAGCGAACAAGGCCCAATCTGGAGCGGGCTAAGGAGATCGCCGAGGCGCTCGACCTTGACTTCTACATTGGGCCAAAGCGGGAGACCGGAACGGTCTACACCACCCAGATCGACCACGAAGATTTCGCGGCGATCCCGCGCGTCGATGCGCGGCTTGCGGCAGGGGCCGGGGCTTTAAACGGAGAAGTCAGCCTTCAGGGCGCACTTGCGTTTCGCCAGGACTGGCTGCGCGAGCGGGGCATCTCCCCGGCACAAGCTTGCCTTCTTACCGTTGCCGGTGACAGCATGTCGCCCACTCTGCACGACGGCGACCTCGTCATGATCGACGAGCGCCGCACCACAGTTCGAAATCGCCACGTCTACGCCTTCGTCGACGTCGACGGCAGCGCCCGCGTCAAGCGCGTCGAATTGGTACCCGACCAGCTGATCATCCTGACATCTGACAATGCCGCCCACCCGACCGAAACACGAACCGGCCCGGACATGAACCGCCTGCGCATCCTCGGCGAGATTGTCTGGTCGGCGCATGCCTGGTAGGCCAATCCCTTTAGGCACCGGCCTCGCACGAAGATCCTGAATAGGAGGTTTACGATGAAAGCTCCCACTATGCCTGCCGCGCTCATCGCTACTTTTACATTGGCCTGCTTTGGCTGCGGCCCTTTTTTTAGTGTCGCCACGCCAGCTCTAGCCCAGAGCGCCGCGAGCCAACAAGAAAGTTACAGTGACATCCAGAAGCGGCTGAAGACCCAACGCCAAGAGCACCAGATGAACGAGCAACGAAGGCTCTTTAAAGAAAGACAGGATCGATTTTGTAAAGAGGTCGACCTAAGGGCGAGCCTTTCCATTTCTGCTCGGCAGTTCGGAAAGATGACCGTTGAGCAGGCGTTGGAGGAGTACGTCGGCCCAAGCTACGCTTATAACAAAGGGCAGCGCAGCGTTCATGAGGCTATCATTTGGGACGCGTTTAGTGTTCCCGTGGCTTATCAGAACGGCTCGGTTCCTTCGCATGTTTTGAGCGACTTTACCGACAAGTGGGTTGGGTTATGCGAGCGCGGCGAGCTTGGCTGGCCCTGATACCACGCCAAAAAACGCGTCCCACTTCCCTTTGCTCTTCAGCCTAGGCCGAGAATGGCTATATTATTGATATTAATAGATTAAACATGTAAGTGGGACGCGGAATAAGAACTGGGCGGACTTGGTCCCAGTTCCGGACCCCTCAAGTGCCTTGATATGGCCTTCTGAACACCCCTGAAAGGGCCGTTTAAACCCTGTTTTAATGGGGTTTGGCCGCTTTCTGGCGCTTCCCTCGCCCGCGCCCCTCGTCAGCGCCTTTTTTGCCCTATCGGCCCTATTTTGCCCTTTCACTGCAAACTTCGCGTACCGCCGAGTTGTCCGCCCGATTATCCCGCCAAAGCCCTTATTTCATTGGCCTATCCGGCAAAGTCCGGCGTCAGTTCGGTTCTTCCGGCATCACTGTAAACTAATGTGTAACCCTACAGCGTGACAGCGAAGTTTGCAGTGAATTACAGTGAAGTTTACAGCAACGCGATTTTGGAAATGACCGAGTCGAGCGTCACTTTGGACATTAGCTCTAGCCTGGCCCTTTGATTTCGTCACGGTTTGTTCGGGATTCAGAGGTCACGGTCAAAAGACAATTGTCGCCATTGATCTTGCGCTAAAGTGAAGCCCCCGCCCAAATCCCACTATTGCGTCAACGAACTGCTCTTCTTAGGCTACCGGTGATAGCAGCAGGTGATACCCGAATGGATTATTACACAATTGGCGTGCTGGTTTGGTTTTTATCAGCACCGCTTTTTTTCATCCTCTTCCTTATTTTCAGATCGAAGCTCCGGTCGACACGTAAGCAGATGATTGACCTTGAGGCGTCGACCCAGCGCGTTCGGGAACAGGCCGACGCAAATGTGAAGGCGTCTGACGAAAAATACAGCTGGATAACCTCGCGAGAAAAAGAAATTGAACGCTTAGAGGCCAGTGCATCGCAACTGCGCAAAGACATTGATGAGTTGCGCACCTCATACAAGGATAAGAAGTCGACTTTTGATCGGCTACGGCAAGAGGTCGCCTTATACGACGAACGGATAGCTTTCGCGGAACTTGGCGTCTATGAGCCCCATTTCGACTTCGGAGATTCTGAGGTTTTCAGGACCGCAATCAACGAAGTCCGTGAAAAGCAGAAGGCCATGGTATCAGCCAAAATGGCGACGGCCTGTCCGACTGATTGGACCGTGGACGGTAGCAAGTCCAAGGGAGCCGCGATGATCAATCGTCAGACTCGATTGACCCTGCGCGCGTTCAACAGTGAATGCGACGCCGCAATAGCGAACGCTCGCTGGAACAACGTAAACGCCATGGAGAAGCGTATCTTGAACGCGGAGAAGCAAATCAACGCGGCCAATGCCTCTATGAACCTGACCATTCGCGGGGAGTATGTTGCTTTGAAGCTTGATGAGCTGCATCTGACCCACGAGTACCGCGAACAGCAGAAGCGCGAGAGGGACGAGCGGGCAGAAAGTGCGCGGCTGGACCGAGAGGAGAAAAAGCTCCAAGCTGAAGCCGCCGCCGCAGCCGCCGAAGAGAAAAAGTACCAAGAGATGCTTGATAAGGCACGGCAGGAAGTAGGCGTTGATGAGGAAAGAATCGTAGAACTAGAGCGCGCATTGGCTGAGGCCCACGAGAAGACAGAACGGGCAAAATCCATGGCGGAAATGACGAAGTCTGGGTATGTCTACATCATCTCGAACGTCGGTAGCTTTGGTGAAGACGTTGTCAAAATCGGATTGACCAGAAGGCTCGATCCAGACGACCGGGTGCGTGAGCTTGGAGATGCAAGCGTACCGTTTCTGTTTGACACTCATGCCATGATTTATTCTGAAGAAGCTCCGGCTCTCGAGGCCGCTTTGCATCGGGAATTTGAAGAAAGACGTGTAAACGCCGCAAACATGCGCAAAGAGTTCTTCCGGGTTTCTCTCGAGGAGGTCGAAGAGGCGGTGAAGCGCCTTGCCACGGGCGCAGAGTTTTTCAAGGATCGCGAGGCACAGGAGTGGCACGAGACCTTGTGGCGCAGGAAGCAGCTATTGTCTGCCCAAGGAACCGCCGAGGCGTTGCCTGATAATATCTAACGAGAACCATTAAAAAAATCGAAGTCAACCGTGACCGCGTCTAAAGAAATTCCTTGAGGTATCCTAATTCGCCAACGTTCGACGGCCGAACCTCATCTTTTCAACGCCCCTTTAACACCCCGCTAAACACCTCCCTCACTCCACATACCGAAACCCCTGCACGGCGCGGGAATGTCCCATATGCGCAGGAGGCGGGCTTTGCAAAGGTGGGATCTTGGCACCGAAGCCGACCTTCGTGACAGCGCAGCGAATGACGGGTCGGAGCCCATTGTGCTGGATGCTGCGTTTTGCACCAACGACTGTTTTCGCAACAACAATTGAGAAGCAGGTGCGTAACGGACAAGAAAACTCCGGAAACACATTAAAAGCGGAAGTCACGTCCCTTTTTCTTTGCCTTCTGACGAAGATCGGATACTCTTTTGCGGCTCTCTTCTGTTAATTCATTGTCAACTTCTGTGAGAGCGGCATTGATCGTTTTCTTCTCGATCAGTAACTCTTTTAGTAAATTGTTTAATGCGATATCGATTTCGTGAAAGCACGCGAAGACCGACTGATAGCATTCCGAAGCTGGATCTGAATAGTATTGATATTCAACTCCATCAACTTCAATGCTCTCCACCGTTATCTCGGGTTTATCGAGCTTTTCGAGCTCAACGCTCTCCTTCCAGGTTGCATTGTCGTAAAGAGCAGACGTAGTGCCAGGAAAAAATGTGTAAGGATTGAATTTTGCGGCATCTTCCAGCTCGAACATCAAGGCTTCGAGCTTCAGTGGAAGATTAGTGGTACTTCTGAGTTTCATGATCTCGTAGTGGAAGTTCTTCCTAGTCAGAATATTCTCTATGAATTGCCTCTCAAAACCAAAGGGCGATGGATAGTATTCAACAAATCTAGGTATATAGTCACCATGATCGCCTGCCCACTTTTCTTGGAAAAACGGAACTCTTGAATAAAGCTCATCTTTAATTTGGAGGACTGGAATCAACGCATTTTCCAAATCGCTTCTCATTAAAACCAAACTCTCTCTAGTCGCGGCCAAAGACTGGCGTCGGGTCTCAATGACCTGCCGAGCAGCGTACCAAATTGCAATCACGGTAAATATGGCTGCAAGGGGATTTATCCAACTTCGCAGGCAGATAACTGGGCTCTCGTCGGCAACACAGAAATAGCTATGGAGAGAAGACGCGTAAAGCCAGGCCGCAAACAAAAGTACTACGCTGCCCAACGAAACAGCGCATAGGATGAAAAGTTGTTTCATACGTTTAGAGTCCCTTTTGCCTTCCACCAACCGTTGGCCAGAGTTGCCGATGGATACTGAGACGTCAATTGCTTGGTGTGCATTCCTCTGCAGGATCGCCTCGGGCAGCCAATGCTGCCATCAACTAACTCCCCGAAGTGTCCTAGGGCTTTCAATGGATGCCGTTCACCATTGCCGGGTAGCAATTTACGAGCGGTCATTGTTCTTAACAAGATCAGCGACCTCATCGTCCGCATCCTACCAGTTCGTGGCCCCCGCGGTGAATGTCAGCTATCGCAAATTCGCGTCTGGGACCGTGGGTCCGCTTCGGGCTGACATCGGTCATTAACTAGGAACATGAGGGGCAGGTTTAACCCCCCTTAAACACCCCCTCACTCCACATACCGAAACCCCTGCACGGCGCGGAAATGGCCGCCATAGCCAGTCCCGGCGGGCTTCAGGCCGCGACGCGCCCGGGCAGCGGCGAGGGTCTTCATGCTGCGTTCCTTGGACTGGGCGTAGAGGATGGCGGAGACCTGCGCCCAGAGGGGATCGCGGCGGAGCGCTGCGGCGAGGCCGGGGTGCGAGGTGTGAAAGAGCATCGGCATCGGTTTGTCGTAGCGGTTCACGCCGCGCCGCCAGAGGGCGCAGACCTCGTTGAGAAAGCGCAGGCCCAGCCCCGCGCCTTGCCACTCGGGCATGACGACAAGGCGACAGGCGCGGCCCTCGACCAGCCCCGGCCGGGTCGAGACGGCGAGATGCGCCACGGGCGCGCCATCGACGAAACCCACGTAGTAATTGGCCGCGATCATGCGGGGCAGCTTCAGGTAGTGATGCGGCTCAAAGGCGGGCCAGAAGGAGCCGTCCGTCTGGTGAATGTCCATGGCAATGCGCGGTGCCCGTCGAAGACGCCTCCAGCGGAACTCGGCGCGGCGGGTGTCGATCACCCAATCGGGCTGTAGCCATGACACCACGTCCTCGTGACAGGTGACGGCGACGAACTGGCCTTTGCCGCGCCGCCACGCCTTGGCAAACGCGGCGGCCCCGATCTGGGCCACGCGCCGGTCGATGGTCGAGGTGAACTCGTCGAGAATGGCAAAGCTCGGCCGCTCTGCCAGAATGCGCGCCAACTCAGCCCGGAATTGCTCGCCGGTCGAGAGATGGTGGAAGGGGCGCAGCCAGCTCGGCACGGTGCCAAGGCCCACGGCGGAGAGGGCCGCCGCGACGGCATCGAATGCGCCCTCGGGATCAATCGCGTCGATCAGCGCGCCCTCGGGCCACGGACGTGGATCAAGCTGCGCGCCAAAGGCCGCGCGGGCAAGCGAGGATTTGCCGCTGCCCGAGGGGCCGACAATGAGGCCGATCTGCCACGGCCGGGCCAAGAGATCGGCCTCGACCTCGAGGCGGAAATCCGCGTCGCCCTCGACGTTGAAGAGGCTGGAGACCCGGGCCGCGCGGTAGGTGTCCGGGATGGGGCTAGGGTGGTGGATGGCGAGCTTCATGTCACCACCACGCGGCATTTGAAGCCCTGACGGCGCAGGCGGCCAAAGGCATCCACTTGGGCGGCCTCGTCCTCGAGCAGGACAATGACGCCATATTGCCGCCGGTAGCGGGTGCCCTTGGGCAGGCCCGGCGCACCGGGCGGCAGCTCAGGTTTCGGGAGGGTGGACGATCTTGCCAAGTTTGGCTCCTTCTCTTAGCGCATCGCGCTTTGGGGGAAGGGCTCTTGGCCTCGGTGTGTTCATGGCCCGGCATCTTGGGCACTTGATCGAGATGCCGGATATCCGCGCGCCTCTCGAAAACTTGAATAACAAACGGCCACATGCGCAGCAACGGGCATCTCGATCTTCCACTTAGAATCACCTCATAAGATCACCGCCCCCTTGGGGCAGGGAGCGGCCATGAGGTCTGTCTGGTCGGCGGGGTTTCTGTTTGGTGACGTGGCCCCGTGCCCTAGGGCGCGTTCCAGAAGCGCGCGCCCTAGGGTCTCTCTCTAGCGCCACAGTGGGGCCAGCGGCCGGTGTGGTTCGCCAGTTTCGCGCGGGGCAATCGGCCATTCCAGATGAAGGATTTCCGAGGGTCCCACGGCCCCTTGTGCTGTTTGAGCCCTTTGGCGCTGCCAATCTCTGAGCGGGCCGCCGGAGACACACGTATCTCGCCACGATGTGAACGGGAGTGAGGCCTTATGCGGCCCCGCGGACCTCGACCCTGACCACAGAATCGCCCATTGGTGCCGCGGCTCTCCTCCGAGCTTGGGGCGATGATTTGTTGTGTTGGTCGGCGGGGCCCTGCGTTTTGCATCCCCGTGCCTCGGGACGTGCCCTCCCTGCGTCCCGAGGCCCCCATGGAGGCAGGCCTATAAGGGTCACCAATGGTCTGCGGCATAATCCGCCTGCATCGGGTCCATGGCCAGCAGCGCAGTCAGGACTTAGCTGTCGAACTCTGCTATTTCAGCCTCGAACTGCCCGAGCGCATCGTCAGTATCCGTTACAGATTGCGACAGGCTAATGGCCTGGATCGTTTCGATCCGCGCCTTTTCCAATTGAGCGCCAATGTCTCTCCACTGGGCCGCCAGATTCAGAAACACTTGGGCCACTTCGTATGCGCTGCTGCCTGTAGATCCGACTTCTCCGGCAATAAATGGATAGTCTTGTTCCCAGCCTGCCACCGTGTTTGGTTCGGGTGTTGCTGCGACGTACGCCAAGGCCTCGGCTTCCTTGGCCATGTAGATCATGGATTGACCCGCAATCGACGTGATGAACCTCGACCTGATCTGATCCATTCTCTTGTTGACGGCATCCTTGGCTTTAGCCTTGCAAACGTTCAGTTCGCGCGCTTTGCTCACATCGGAGCGGGACAATATGCGTGTCATTCAATCATTACCTCGGCAAATGTTGGAACATGGGGAAATGGTGCTTCGACCTCGACCCGGTATGTTCCGGGGTCAATAAATTCAAATGCCTCCTCGTGATCATCGGTTTCGGCAATGATTGTTGCCATGACTTCTTGACCAGTTTGATCAAATACATTGATCGTCGTTCCTTCGGAGCATGACGGAACAATTATCTTGCCATCACTTGAATAAGGTTGGGGCGACTTTGGTCTTGAAACAAGGATACCTTCGACAAGCATCATGTTACTCAGCTCATAAAGGGTCACCGGAACGGGTGTTTGAATCTCGCCGTCGCTTGGCTGATCGACCACAACCCTCATAAATCCCTCGGGTTGACCGCTGGTAGAAACTGCTTCCTGGACAATGCCCTGTTCGTTCAATTTCACAAAATATCCCATGTTACCTCCTTACTGCCCTTAGACTAATAGCTGCGTTTCTCAGGCAGTTTTGGGTTGTTGACAAACCTCCAGTCGGAAAATCATAGGCCGTCAAAAGACGAAGCTGGACGCTGTCCGCATTGTAAATGCGATTGGTTACAAAGTGTCTTTGAGTGTAAGTTGCCCCAATACCGCCGATAGCATAGCCACTATTGTAAAGGTTCGCCCAAGCGCTCCAAGAGCCCGCAAAGTTGATCCGTTCTTGTAACAGGAATGCGGTGTTCACAACCCGGCCATCAAAAGCCGATGTTCCTGCTGGCCTATGTTCAAAGAAGGTACCAATTGTGTACATTGACTCTGGTGTGGCGTCTCCGGACGAAAGTGTGGTCAGGCAGTGAACTGAGTTATGTGCAACGTGCTGAGCGGCCGTGCTAAGTGCAGTTCCCCCATCAGAAACAGAGCCTTCGACAAGCGAAGATCGAACGATCAGACTGTTGAACTCGGCATTACCGTTTTTGTTGATCTGCCATCCCATAGAACCGGCAGAAAAATCATCAGATTGAAGAGCATCACCAAAGAGAGCCAGACCAGCGGCCGCGAAACTTCCAGTGTTGATATGATTGGATTGAATTTCGCCATCAACAATCAGCTTTCCAGTATTCATGCGGCGCACCATGACGCCACCTATGTAGCAGTTGGTGGTGCCGTTGTTGCCTTTGATCAGACGAATGCGCGCGAACTTGAAGCCCGCCGGAACATTGATCGCGCCCTCGACCTTCGTGATGGAGGTAGAGGAGACGGCCCCAATATTCGCGAAGATGTAGTCGGTTCCGTTCACGCCGGAAAAGGTCGGGTTTCTGGACAACTGCAGGTCCGCATAAACGTTGCCTGTTCCGGCGACGATCCGTGCAAAATAACGGAAATAGAGGGCTTCCCCTTCACCGTTCAACTCAATCGTAAAGAGGCTGTTGGATACGGTGTAGGTCGTGCCCACCCCTTGCAAGCGCGCAAGGTTGGTGGATCCCCAGCTCGTGATGGCAGAGGTCGTGATCCAGTCGACGCCAGCAGGGTTGGACCATGCGGAATGATCATCAAAATTGGCGTCGACATTCAGGTTGTCGAAGGACCCGATGGCCATATTCCGCGCGCGCACGGCGTTGGCCGCCAATTGATCCGCGCCAATGGCGCCTGCCGCGATGGAGGCGGCCGTGAATTGCCCCACCACGTCGGTGCTGGCAACCGAGGCGACATAGGCCGTACCGTTCCAGCGATAGATTTTGCCGCCAAACGCGACCAGCTCAGTCGATTTGACCGTGGGCAGAGACCCCACAACCGTGACCGGCTCCAGACCCGCCGCAAAGCTCGTCGCGTCAATCAGCCCTTGAAGTGCCTCCTGATTGATCACGTCGCCCGCCGCGCGCGCGGTGGCCGTCACCCTCGCAGACCAGCCTGATTTGTTGCCCGAGGTGTCGACCGCGCGCACCCAATAGTTCAGGGTCTGGCCCCCTGTCAGGTTCTGGCTGATAAATTGCGGCGTGGTGGTGATATAGGTCGGCACAGTGCTGACGCCCGGAGCCGTGGCCGACACCCGCTCGACGATCTCATAGCGCGACAGATCGCTTTCGGTGTTGGCGGTCCACTTGACCCAGATGCCCTCGAACATCCCCTCGGCAGAGATGCCGCTCGGGACGGCGGGCGGTATCGTATCGACAGCCGCCGTGATGCCAACCGCTGCCGACCAAGCCGACTTGGTGCCAATCGCCGACACCGCGCGCACGCGCATCGAAAACACCGATCCCGGCACCCCATCGCGAGACCACGCAGGCCCTCCGGCCGGAAAGATCGTCTCGGTCCCGCCCGTGGTGACCCCCACCTCGTAACTGGCCGCATTCGCAACAGCACCCCAGACTGCGGAGACCCGCGAGAGGGCGTCGGCGACCAGCACCGTTGCCAGTGCCAGCCCCGTCGGCACAGTCACGGTGGTGAGTGCGGGATCAAGATCGACGCCGGTCATGCGCAGGTCGGGCGTGGTCACGCTCAGCCATGGCGACCAGGCGGTCGGGGCATCCGCCACGTAGCGGGCGCGCACCTCGTATTCCGTGGCGGCGATCAGATCGCCGCGCACCAGCACGCGGCCACCTTCCACCGGCTTGATCCCCTCGGCGATGAGCTCCTGCGTGGCCCGGACGCGGACCTCATAGCGCAGGTTTCGGATCGACGGGAACGCATCGTCAACCGTCCAGGTCAGCAGGATTGCCGGGCGGCGAGCATTGCCCGCATCGTCAGACAGATCAAAGGCCGCAACAGACAGCGCCACGACCGCAGGGGTGGGCGGCGTTTGCCCGTTGGTCGGCAGAGGGGCTGCGACTTCAAGCTCCGGCTTGATCGCAACGTCGCCCGCCTCGCGCTCGCGCACGGTCACGACCTGCAAGAGCGTGTCGGGTCGGTCCTCGACCTCGATCACCTCGAACATTTTGCTGGTGTAACCAAAGGTCTCGGAGGTGAAGCTGATCGAATCCAGCGGCTCAACTAGGGCAAAGGACGGCGGCAGCGTCATCTGATGGGTGCGAAACCGTCGCCCGTCCAGCAGATAGGCGTTCAAGAGTTGCTGCGCCTGCGCCTTGACGCTTACGGCTGGCAGGCCAAGGCTGGATACGCGCTGACGGCCATCCTCGGCCACCCAATCCTCATTGAGGATCAGATCGGCGTCCCGACCTTCCCAAATGTCGTTTGGCTCAACATAGGTGCCGGTGATGCCGTTGGTCACGGTGTCGAACGCCGGGAACGGTGTCAGCACAGACCCTTCCGTGATTACGAAATCCGCGTCGGTCACATGCAGGACCGGGGCGGCGGGCGCACCCACGCGCACCCGGAACACCCCACCAAACTCGCTCATCTGGGCAAAGCTGGCGCGGTTCATTTCCTCGATCACATCGACGGGCTCCATTTCCTCGACGTTGATCTCGAACCCGGCCACGTATTGCTTGCGCCCGCCGACATCGACGTCGCACTCGTTCATGGCGGCGAACCAGTTATCAAGCGGCAAATCCTCTGCGTCGACCCGCCCGCCCCAGATATCGCCGGTGGGCAGGGTGATGCCGCGCATAACGTTGTAATTGATCACTATCGGGTTTTCGGTCCACTCCCACGTGGTCGGATCATCCCAACGATGCGCGCCAGAGCCGCCCACGGTCGTATCCTTGCGCGGATCATAGAGCTTGATGCCCTGCACCTCGAAACGCACCGAGGGCAGGCCCTGATAGATCTCGGGATCAAGCGCGAACTCCAGCACAGCATAGGCCGTGCCGCGCAGGACGTGATCGGTTGTCCAAGGGCGATCAACGTGGTGTTCGTAATAGTGCACCAGAGGCTCGGCGGCGGTGGTCTGGGTGCCGTCATAGAACCACAGCCACGCGGTCGGATCGGTATCATCCTGCCGGAACGCTGTCAGGATGCGGCGGCCAGACCCGGTAAACACTTCATTGAATGGCCCCGCGCTATCTGCGGGCGCTTCGATGTCGGAGTATTTCCCGTTGATCACGATCCGCCCGGTCAGGCCAGTGACGGGAACATTCGAGACCTCAAGAATGTAAGTCAGGATGCCGTTGTTCTTGAACCGGGAATAGGCGGGTGCGACCGCGTGACCCTCGACGGCGTAGGTGCCCACCACGAACTTGGCGGGCGTGACATCGCCGGTGGTGGTCTGCTCTGTCTGGATGCCCTGGCCGTTCACCTTCGGCTTCTTGGCGAAGGCTTGGCTCAGCAGCGACAGGCCCGCGCCGACGATGATCCGCGTCGCAAAAGCCCCGAGCGCGCCGAACCCGGCCGCAATTGCAGCAAAGGTGCCAGCTCCCGCGCTCGATGCGGCCAGAGCGATGGCAATCGCAGACGAAATCGGCTCGGCCAAAGCTCCGCTCGGCGCTGCGATGAATGCCGCGAGGATCGCAAAGAAGAGGATCATATCTGGAAGGCCCTCTCCGCTTTGAGGCGGGACAGATGCCCCAGCCCGTCAGGCCGCAGCACGAACACGCGGTCACTGGCAAAGATGCCCATGGCGCTGCCCTCGCACACCGCCAGATCGCCGACCTGTGCCATGGCGGGCGGGATCTCCGGGAAGAGGCTCGCGATGTAATCGACATGGCTGGCAAAGCCGTCTTGGGCCATCACGCGGGTGAGGCCTGCCATGCTGCGATAGCGCCCGCGCCACCGCTCGCCGTGATCGACGCCGGTCGCGACCTTCACCCACCCGGCCACATACATGCCGCAGTCGTGGCTGCCGGGCCGAAACCGCTTGGCCCGCACGGCGTCGAGATAATCGATCAATCGTATTGCCCGGCTCATCCGCGATTGTCTCCGCTGCCCGAAAAGCCGCCTGTGCGGTCATCTGCCGTTGGCGTGGCAGGCACGGTTGCCGTCGGCGGCGGTGTTCCGTTCTGTGATTTGCCAGCCCCCCAGAACACCGGCACCGCACCGGAGACGGCCGCATATTCCCGGCCCCGATCCGCCGGGTTGATGCGCCGTTGTGCCGAGTCCGATTTCTTGAGGGCTAGCGTGCGGGTCAGGGCGCGGGCGGCGCTGGCCACGGTCATTTCGATTTCGGCGCTCTGGCCCTCGGCCGCGCGCGGCAAGGGCATCTCCTCGACCGACCCCTTGATCACGCGCACAGGCACGCCCACCTGCACGGCCTTGACCGGATCGAAGAACACGCGATGCACCTCAACGGGTGCGCCAAGCAGATGATAGGTGTTCAACAGGTTCAGAACCGTGGCCGGGATGCCCGAAAACCGGATCGTGTGCATGCGCACGTTCAGACCCACCTCGCCCCGGATCGGATCAAGCCCCAGCAGCGACCCGGCAGCGGCATAGCTGCGCGCCTCTGCGCCCACCGTGAACTGGCGCACATCGAGGCCGTTCCAAAACCCTGCCGCCTCGATCAGTCCCGTGTCGCGTCGCCGGGGCTGGACCCAGACCAGATGCCGGGTAATGACGCCGGTGAGGCTGGCGAGCATGGCCTCCGTGGCGGTGCCGTAGTCGCGCATCTCAAACCCCCACGATCTGCACGAAAGAAAACTGCGCGCCTTCGGCCCTGCCAGAGCGATGCGCGCCGTAGGCCGGATTTGGTTCAAGCCGCGCCTTGATCACGGGCTTGATCAGCGTCACGGGGTCACTGACGACAACGCCGGGCTGAATGGGCGGCGTCACCTGAAGCCAGTCGGTCGTGCCGAGCGGGCCCGACTGAATATCGCTCACAACGCGGTGCAGGGCATAGCGGGTGGGGTTGCTGCCATATTGCCAGCCAATGAAATCGCCGCCGCGAAGCCAGTATTGGCTCGGCATGCCTTGCAGCTTGACCATCCGCGCATCGTTCGCGTCGAGCTGCGCAATCGTTGGCGTGGCCGCGCCGAGGATTGTCCCGGCCGGATCATCTGCCGGGTGCGTCTTGACCGGATCATGAACGAGAAACGATGCGCCCGGGGTATTGAGCACGGACAAGAGCGCGTCGATCCGGGCTGCGTCCGAGCGGTTGTTGGTGGGGGGAAGAGAAAACGATCCGCGCCAGTTGCTCTCGCCTGTCTGGGCAGGGAGCGGCACACCGCCCGCCGTGCGGTCGATCTGCATGGGCGTGTTGATATAAAATTCCGAGACCGAGATTTTCAATCTGGCCTGAAACTCCGCGAATGAAAGCGGGAATGCGAGCGGGTCTGCCATTAGCCGCGCCTCTTGGGGTCTTTGTTGATCCGGTCGACGGCTTGCGGCAGGCCGTCGCGCATGAATTGCTTTATGCCCATCTTCGTGACTTCAATCGCCATGTCGCGCGCGCGCTCTTCGATCACGGCGTGGAAAAGCTCGGATGGCTCGATGCGCAGGCGCGTAACGCCATTGCCCTGCGCGCCCGCACCGCCCGCCGCCGAGGCAGCACCCCCGGCCCGCGCGGCCAAGGGCAGGCCGCCTCCGGCGAAGCCCGGGATGATGGCCCCGGCATTCATGGCCTCGAGCAGCGTGCGGTTGCGGGCTGTAGCCTCGGCCGTCATGATGAATTCCCCGGCGCTGACCAGAGCGGGGATCTTGTCGCCCCGGCCCGTGCCCGCACCCAAAAGGATGCCAGGGCGGCTGACGAGAGGATCGCCGCCGCTGGCAAAGCCGGGCAGGGCGGCGGCGGGCAGGCCGCCGTTTGCGAAGGGCAGGGACGAGCTGCCGGAAAAGAGGCCAAAGAGACCGCCGAGCGCGCCGCCATTGCCGCCGCCGAAGATCCCGCTCAGGAATCCTCCGCCGCCGCTGCCGCCAAAGAGGCCCGAGAGTGGACCGGTGCCGAGGATCAGAGCTTCCTTGGCCGCGCGGATGATCATGTCGCCAATGCCCTCCCAGACATCCCGCAGGCTTTCGGCCTCGAGCAGTACGTCGTCGACGGAGCGGCCGAATTCCTCCTTGCGCTCCAAGGCCACGCGCTCGTTTTCATGGGCCGCGATAAGGGCCTCGATCTCTTCGCGCTGCTTTGGCGTCGCGGCGGTCAGGCGTTCGCGCAGGCGGATCAACTCGCGCTGCACCGGGTCGCTCTCGCGCAGGGCCTCGATCTCGCGCCGCTTGCTCTCGATCAGGCGGTCGAGCGCCTGCTGTTCGCGCAGGGTCTCGTTGGTCGATCCGCCCCGCGCGCCGCTGGTGGAGCGCACGGGCCGGGCGAGTTCATTGAGACGCGCGGTTTCCCGGGCCAGTTCGACCACGGCGTCCCGGCGCGCGTTGAGGGCGTCGACCGTCGCCAGATCCCCGCTGGCCTCGCCCCTTATGACGGCGGTTTCCCGGTCGAACCGCGCCCCTGCCAAGGCTCCGGCGCGGCCAATCGGATCGTCGCGGAACTCTGCCCGGATGCGGGCGTTCTCAAGCCCCACTTCGCCCTGGGACTGTAGGTCAGCCATCGCGTCGACCGCGCCGCGCACTTCGGCCGCAAGGCGCGAGGCTTCGTCGGCGGCCGCGCGGATGCCGCCGGAAATGTCGCTCGTGGCGATCTCGAATGCGGCTTGTGCCGCCTCGCGCAGGGCGTCTTTGGTCTCCACGCTTGCGTCCGAGGCATCGGCCTCCGCAAGTGCGGCATTGAGGGCGAACTGGGCGCGCAGGCGTGTCACGGCGGCGCTGTCCGCGCCATGCTGTGCGATGGCCTCTGCAATCGCATTCTGCTCAAGCATCGTCGAGAGCAAGGCCTGCGCGGCGGCCTCGGCCTTCAATTGCTCGCCGGTGGCCTTGGTTACCAGTTCGAGGAAGGCAAGCATTTCCTCATTCTGGCGGTTTTGCGCCGGGTCTTGGGATTGAAGCTCGGCGACCTCGGCCAGCCGAAGGCGCATCTGATCCAGCGTGTCGAGGCGCGCCTGCTCCGCCTCCGAGATCTCGCCCGAGGCCTCTGCCGCGCGCGTGTAGCTTTCGATCAACGCGTCAACGGCGGCGGCTTGTTCTTCGACCGTGCCTTGGGCCGCTTCTTGTAACCCGACGAGGTCGGCCAGAACGTCATTGATCAGGCTTCGGCTCTCTCGGCGCGCACGGCCGAAGAAGATGTTACCCAGGTCGAATTCCTGCGCAAGCCGCACTTGGTCGCCGCTGTCCGGGCGGGGCAGGTTGATATTGCCCTCTTCAAGAAAGCTGGTGATCCCAGCCGCCGCCTCACGCTGCGCCGCGCGCTTTTCGGCCTCGACGATCCGATCGAGGATGTTTTGCGCGCGCTCGACGAAGCCTTCGCCGAAGCGCTCGGCCAATTCGAGGCGCGTGGCCGAGGCCTCCGTGATCTTGTCGCGCAGGCTGTCGATGCGGGTCTCGAGCGCCTCGACGGTATCGGCAAAACTCTCGCCCTCGTCAGAAGCGGAGGTGAACCAGTTGACCAAGGCCGCCGTTGCCGCCAGCGCGCCGATGGTGATCAGATTGATCGGGCTCAGCATCGACAAGACAGCGCCGCGTAAGGCCCGGAACGCCCCCGCAGCCCCAAGCGGCCCGATCACCTGAGTGATTTGCGTGCCCTGCTGAATGGCGAGCTGAAATGGGTTTTGTCCCGCAGCCAGCATGACAAGCACATCATTGCCCTGCGAGACGAGATTGCCCATCGATCCGGCGGCGAGGCGGGTTGCGCCGGACAATTTCTGGGTTGCAGCAGCGTTGACATCCGCGGCGGCGCTGGCCGTCGTGAGACCCGTCGCCGAGGTCCGCGCTGCGGTCCCGAGTTGCCCCACCCCGCGCGCGGCCGCAGCACCTTGGGTGCCCACGCCGCGAATGTCTTGAGCCGCCCCCTTGGCGGCGGTGCCGGTGGCCTGCAGCTCCGCCTTCGCCTGATCGGCGTCCATCAGGATTTCGCCCTGGACACGCAATGTCATCTCAGCTCTCCCGCATCGCGGCCACGGCCGCGCCTTCGATCACCTGCACCTCGGCCCAAAGCTCGGGCGTGATCCGGACGCCGCTCATGCGCAGCCCCGCCCGTGCGGCCGTGTAGTCGAGGCCCACCACGCGGAACCCTGCGAGCCCGGCCGAGACGGTGCGCCACTGGTTGCAGACCGCGAGGAAGGCGCGCACGGCAGGGACATTCTGCGGCCAAACGCCAGAGCCGGGGCCGGACGGATCACGACTGAGCTGGCCCGGGTCGATCCCCCAGAAGGCTGCCTCGTCGTCATGGTCGCGCCCCTCGTCATCGCCGATCAGGTCGCCGCGCGCCCATGCCCGCCCGGCCCATTTCAGTTTTTTACCCGCTTCCCCATGATCGCCGCGTAATAGGCGTTGATCATCGCCACGCGGACGTAAGCCAGACCAATCAACCGGTCGCGCAGGGCGTGGCTGTAGGGCAGCTTCGCGCCTTTCTCGTCCTCGACGTCGTCAAAGTCTTGAACCACGGCCCCCAGAAACTCCCGCTCGCCGCGCGCGGTGCGCATGTCGAAGCCTTCGACCTCCGCGTCGGGCAGCACACGGAAGGTGACCTGCATATCCTGCACCTCGTGGCCGCCGTCGGAGGGCACCTTGATCTCCACGCGGTGCGTGAAGGTCGGGGTTTGGTCGATCTTGAACATGGGCGTGATCTCTCTTTCAAAGGGGTGTTGAAGGGGGCGTTGAACTGGCTCAGGTGAGGGTCATCACCCACTGGTCGGCGGCGGTGGCGGTGGTGGGCAGCGGCACGAGGCGCAGCGGCCATTCCTTGCGACCCTGTCCATCCTCGAGACCTTCGGGGCGCTGCATCTGCGCATTGGGGGCCGCGATGTTGACGATGTTTCCGGCGGCCTTGCCGTGCTCGATCTCGACGGGCACCTTGGCTTGGGTGGCGGCCATGGCGAAGGGATCGAACGCGGCCAGCGCCACGGCCCGCACCCGCGCCTCGATGGTGTTCTCGTGCCCGTCGAGGATCACTTCCTCCTCGCCGATCAGAAACTGCGGCTCGATGCGGTTGGCGAGGGTCAGCTTGAAACTGCGCATCACCAGCGCGGTGCCGCCAATTGTGAAGACCGGCGTGTTGGTGGTGGAGGCGGCCAGCGGATCGGGAATGCCGGTGAAATCCGCCGTGGGCACCGCCACGTCGGCCGGGGCCACGTAGAGCGCGGTGAACTCGAACTCGATATAGGGAATGCCCGAGGCCGAGACGTCAAAGGCGGCGGTACCCCGCACGCCCACCATGGCATAGAGCGTGCCGCCGATATTGAGGTGTAGCGTGACGCTCTCGAGGTTCGAATAGACGCGGTTGTAGACCACGGAGGTGCCCGGCGTCACGGTCTCGGCGCTACCACAAGCGCGCAGGAGGCATCCCCAACGGGGCGCGGTCCCGGCTGTGCCGGAGCCTGCCAGTTCGACCTTGAACGAGATCGTGCGGTGCAGATCGACCGGGATCGTGCCGGTGGGGCCGCCATGAGGCGTGTCGAGATTGCGGTCGAGGTCCTGACCCTGCATGGGCGACAGGCGCACATCGTTGGCGAGGATTGCGTCGCCGCCGGTGGGGGCAGCATCGGTGCCATAGGTGGCCTCGAGCTTCGCGAGCAAGACCTTGCGTCTCCAGAGCAGGCTCATTTCTCGGCATCCTTTTTCTGGGGTTTCGGGGTGGGCGCGGCCCGCTTCAGCGCGCCCTTGTCGTCGCGGGTGTAAGACCCGCCGGAGGTGGGGAGATTGGTCATGTGAAGATCCTCAGTTGATCGTCGATGGAGAAATCGAGCTGATAGGCGAGCACACCGGCCCCGCTGGACACGAGATGCCCGCGTTCGAACCGGAAGACGCCGACCTCGTCGCCCGGTGCCCAGCCCGCCAAGGCGCGCACCACGCGCATCAGGAACTGGTCGATCTTGTCGAGGGAGGCGGCCCCGGTGCGGTCAAAGCTCTGCGCGAAGATCACCACGCTCGTGCGGTGGGTCAGCATCTGGCTGAAGACGCCCGAGGCGGCGTCGGGGCGGCTGCCCTGAATGCCGGAGGGAAAGACATAGGCCGCGACCGATTGCGCGGGCAGCTTCTTGGAGCGGATCAGATCGACAAAGGCGCGGCCCCCGTCGATACGACCGCCAAGCTCGGGCACCTGCGCCTCGATCCGGGTCATGACATCGTTGATGGTCATGCGAAGACCTCGCGCAGATAGGCCTCGACGGTGCCCGCGATGTCGGTCTCGTCCTTGTCGTCAAAGCCCAGAAAGGGCCGGGCCGGGATTTCGACCTGGTCGACCATGATGAATTGGCCATTGGGGAGGGTGAAGGCCAGCTTTGCGGCGGCGTCCGCGCCGGTCGGCTCGATGAAGGCTCCGAACTGATGCGTGGCGGCATAGGGCACATTGGTGCCGATGCGCGCGGAAAAGCTATCGGCCTCTGTCACGATGCTGTCGCGCAGGCGTGTGCTGTCGACCAGCGTCTTGCCGCCGGATTCGCGCGCGCGATGCGAGATGGGCCAAACGATGCCGCCCGGACCTTCACTCTTCTCGAACCGCTCGGAGACGGAGGTTTCCAGAACGGTGCCGATGCGGCGCATCAAAGGGGTGAGGTCGGACAAATAGCGCAGGCCATTGGCGACGGCGCTGTCAAAGTCGAGACTGTCGAGGCTGACGGTGAGGGTGACCATCTCAGAACCCCTTGAGGCTGTCGCGGCTGAAGGTGGCCTGCGGCGCGCTGATCTGCGGCAGCTGTGGATTGCCGGGGCCGGTATCGGCGGGCGTCTCGTCGCCGAGCGAGGCCTCGCCCCGGCGCACCTCGCGCAAGAAGCTGAGGGCGGCGTCATAGCCTTCCTTGGCCCCGTCATAGGCGGCGGCCCGCGCGCCCAAGAGGCGATGCCAGGCAATCGCGGCGGCGTGCATCGTGAGCGCGCGCGGGGGGGTGTCTGCGTTGTAAAGCCCCGCGACATAGCTTTCGGTGACCGACACGGCATCGTCGATGGCCACTTGCAGAACGCCCATATCCACGACGCCGGGCGCTGCGCCCTGTGCCGTGATCTCAGCCAAAAAGCCCTCGCCGTAGCGGTCGATCATATCCTGTGCGCTGAGATAGGGCATGTCCGCCTCCGGCTTGGGTGTAGGGGTGCCGGTCTCTCCCGGCTGTCACGCCTGATCCTTGGCGGCGTCCCCTTGGGGGTATTCTCAGGAACCCGCGCCAGCGGCGGCCTGCATCTCGGCCCAGACCGCATCCCGCACACCGGCGGTGATCTGGTCGCCGAGGCCCGGGGCTGCGTCCTGCAACGCCTTGACGCGTGGCTTGCCGCTCTTGTCGAAGGCGTCGCCCGGCAGGGCTTTGACGGCCTCGCTCAAGGCCACGCGCAGCGCGTCGTCGAGGACAGGCGGCGGCGCGGTGTCAGCCCCTCCGTCAGTCTCTTCGATTGCGCCCAGGGCCAGAAGGCGCGCGATCTGCGCCGCGCTGCCGATCTCTTGCGCGGGGTGGGTCGATCCCGCCTCAAGCCGCGAGGCCGCGATCACGGTGCGTTTGATGAGATAGCTCATGCTGCGTCCTCGATCAGATACCCGGTGGCGGGGGCGGCGATGACTTCGCGGAGCTGCTCGCCCACACGCAGGGTGGTGGCGCCTTTAAGGCCCACTTTGGGATCGAAGAAACGCCCCGAGACGCGGCCGTCGAATTGCGCGGTCCAGCCCCAAGCAGGGGCGGTACCATCCGGACCGGCCTGTGTGTTGCGGTGGAGGAGGGCGATATTGCCGCCCCAGACCTTCTCGAAGGCCGCCGTCTGACCCTTGCGGGCGGCGTTGATATAGCTGTCGCCCACGAGGATTTCCGACAGCTCGAAGAGCTCGGCCACAGCCTCGCGGCTGGCGCGGCCCTTGTCGCCCGAGGTTCGGTTGATCGCCTTCAGGATATCGGGATGGGTCGAGAGCGCGGTCCAGGCCTTGCGTCCCATGGCGGCCACGTTGGGGCGCATGATGAAGGTGGCATCAAGGGCGGCAGAGATCACACCGATGGGGTCGGACGCAGAATCGGAGAACTGACCCGCGCCGGACAGCACCACCTTCTTGTCCGCGTCATAATTGGCCGCATCCTGCACCATGGCGGCCACGCGCTTTTCGCGGTCGAGCTGGATCAGATGGGTAAGGCCCTCTACGGCGCGCGCCTCGGGATCGAAGGCCGAGTTGCCAGCGGCGCGGAGCGCCCGGGCGGCCTCGATGTCACGCTGCGGCACCACGTCGTCGAGACCGTAGTCCTTGACCGAGGAGGTCTTTTCTTCGCCGGTGAACTCGACCTGTTGGACCAGACCTTTGCGGCCCACTTCCGTATTGGGCACGGTGAACATCTGTTCAGGCGGATAATAGGTCCATTTGAAATCCATCCCCATGACCGGCACGCGCGGCATGACCTGATCGGCGATGAAGGAGATATCGGGGTTGCGGTAGTTGACGGCGATGGCGGTCAGAACCGGATCGACGACAAAGGGGGTGGGGGTGCTCATGGATCAGCGCTCCTAAAGATCAGGTGACGGAGTGACGGGCAATCGCCACGTCGATGATGTCGCCAGCCACGCCCGCCTGCAGCGCGTAGCCGACGGCGATGTTTCCGGCCCCGGCAGCGGCGGCGACGCCAAGGCCCGAGGCGTCCGACGCGATGGGCGCACCGGCGGCAACCGTGCCCGCAAGCTCGAGCTCGGCCGAGCCGGACATGATCACGTCCTGAAGGTCGCCCGGCTTTGCGTCGAGCTGGTCCGAGATGCCAATCGCGAGATTGGTCGCGGCGGCGGCCACGAGGATGCCGCCCGCCGCACCGAACTTGACGATCCGGCGACCGGGCACCGCCGCTTCGGCGGTGTAGGATTTGATGAACGCTCCGGGGTTAGGCATTGTCGGCCTCCATGGTTTCCTCGATCTGGCGCGCAGCCTCGGCAAAGCTCAGCGTGCGGCCCTCGGCCTCTGCGTCCTTGATCAGGCGCTTGGCGGCGGCGGTGATGTCGTCTGACCCTTTGACCTGCGGCGGGGTGGCACCGCCCGCCCGCTCGCTGAAGTCGATCAGCGGCTTGGTCTGCTTTGAGAGCAGATCGCGGAACCACGCGCGCGGGCTGGCGCTCTTGCCTTCGGCAAAGGCCACCTCGTCTTGCGCGTCGAGGCTTTCCATGAACGCGGCAAGCTCGTCCTTGAGGCCGGGTGCGATGCGGCCGTCCTTGACCAGGGCCTCGACCAGGGCGGCATCCTCGGCGCGGCGCGTCTTGTTCAGGGCCTCGGCGAAGGCGGCTTCCTTCGCGTCGAGTTCGGCCGCGCGCGCATCGAGCGCGGCTTGGCGGTCTTCGGGGGTTTGCGTGTCCTTGCCGGACATGGCGGTCTCTCCTTTTTGGGGTTCGGCGAATGGGGTTTGCGCGGTCTCAGGCGCGCCTGCGGCGTCGCGGAGCGCCTCTTGGCCTGCGGGGGTGCGTGCCCAGGACAGGACGGCGGCAATCGCGCCTTTCAGGGCGTCCGCGAAACTGGCGGCGGGCGCGTCCTCTTCCGAGAAGGCGATCTCGAGGGTCACGACCTCGGCGTCCTCGGCGAACTCGGCCGCCTTGAGGCCCTTCACGGCGGGGGGCTGTGCGCCCAGAAACCCCACATGCTTCAGGTAATAGGTGCCGGGGGTCGGGTTCGCGGCGGATTGAGGAGGATAGAACGAGGCGCTGATCCGCTTGAAGCGGCCCGCGCGCACCATCTCGGCGAAGGCAGGCTCCACCTGGTCAGGCTCTGCAAAAAGCTCGGCCCCGTCGGCGCGCAAGCGTTTGACCCAGCCATAGGCCGGGGCATCGGTGCGAGGATGGCCCACGACAATGGGGGCCTCATGGAGGGCGGGATCATAGGCGGCGGCGATGCCCTCGACCTCGGCTTCGGAAAACTCGAAGCTCTGCCCGGATTGGGCGGTGTGGCGGCCAGCGCGGAAGATGTGAAGCGGTTTTGTCATGACCCGACATTAAGCCGGGGCGACGGGCCAGATCAGATGAAGGGCTTCAGGGGAAAGGGTGGGGCGCTGCGCGTGCCGCCTTGGGTGAGACTAGCGCCCTCTGAGGGCAGGCGGCAAGCCCGGAATGCAAACGGCCCCAGAACGGCCCGCTGAGTGCGCTTCCGGCTCTGGCGGGGGTTGGGTCGCAAAATCGCCGAGGGGGGTATTAAATGGGTATTTAATGAGGCGCTGAGAGGCCATTGCGTCTGGCGGGGTCGGTTGCAGGTGCGCCCGCGCGGTCAAACAGCCCCAAATTGCCTCAGGATGCCGGTTTGTCGATGAAGGACCGGAGGAGTGCGCGGCGCTCTTCGGGGGTGCGCCGGGGGGAGGGGCCGAACATGATTTCTAGCTGTTTTTTGCGCGCGGCGACAATCTCGGCTTTGTCCGGATCGTCGTCGGGCAGAGCCTCGGCGTCGCGCAGCGCGTCTTCGTAATCCTGGCGCGAGGAGCCTTGGGGTTCGGTCAAGAGATAAGCCAAGTCTCACTCCTCCAGCATCTCGGTGATTGCGCGGACAACCTCTGCAACCGGGCCTCCCACTCTCTGGCGAACTTCAAGGGCGCGCGCACCGGGGCTGTCCGAATATAGGATCAGCCCTTGCGCGCGCAACACCTCGAGAACAATCAGGCGGATCGCAGTATCTCGGTCCGCCCGGTCCAGATCCGGCGCGATCTCGTCGAGCATTTCCCCCGCGACGTCCTGAAACCCCACGACGTTAACCCGCGCGGACGACAGACGCACGGCCCTGTAGAGCGACCCGTCATGGCCCACCGCCAGAATGGAGGTGACGCGCCGCTCGAACATCGTGGCGAGGTCTTGCGGGCTGAGAGGCGCAGAACTGGGATGATTGTGCACAAGGCCAATCTCTTGCCCGTCGCGCAGGCGTTGCGTGACCTCCGGCCCGAGGCGCACCCGGTCAGCACCCCCCACGCTCCAGTCGATTTCCTCGCCAGTCCGCAGATTGAACGCGCCAAGATGCTCGCGCCCGTCGCCAAGGCCCATAAGCCGGGCGCGCATGGCAAAGCCAAGCTCGGTTGCCGCCGCCGGGGCGGAAAGCCCGGTCGATATCCCTGCATGGCGCGCGCCGAGGTCAAGCCAAGCATGGCCCGCGTTGCTATCCCATGCCGGATCGACCCCAAGCGCCGTGGGTTCAATCTCGCCGGTGCGACGGTTCAAGACCCCGCGCTCCTCCAGCTCGAAATCCTCTGTCACCTTCAGGCCGCCCCGGTCGATCATGCCTTGGGAGAGTTGCTGGACCGTGCAGCCGCACCGCCAGCCGTTGGGGGGAAAGATACGAAGCCATGCCGGGTGATCGACGGGCAGGATCAGGTCGTGATAGCGCGCGTGGTCCTCGCGCTTGGTGTCGCGCTGGATCTGGACGTAGCGCAGGAAGGGGAAGGCCGCCTTGGTGCGTTGAATGCGTGCCCATTTGCCCGCAGCATGGGCTGCGCGCATATTGGCGTCGAAGATCACCCGCAGGCGGCGGGGCGAGCCAAGCTGGACGTTCTTCAACTCGCCGGTCAGGGGATCGCGCTCTGTGGCGCTGCCCCACCAGCCAAGCCGTTTCAACTCGGGCTCGAGGTCATCCATGAAGCTGCTGAGCGTGCCGCCATTGGCCAGCGCCCGGTCGAGCGCCCCACGGATCGTCTCGAGCACGTCAGTTCGCATCGCCTTGGCGACAACGAAATTGCTGGCGTGCTCATTGCGCCAGACGTCGCGGAAATCGAACCGCGCATCGGGCGGGGCGAGGCCTTTGGAGCGAAAGAAGGACAGCGCATCCTCGGGGCGCAGGCGCTGCAGGTCGATCATGGGGCCACGGAGCCGGGCAGGGTGTCCGACCCATCTGTTGCCTCGCTGTCGTCCACCACGGCCCCCAGTTCACCCGCCAGACGCGCGGCAAAACTGGCCTCGGTCAGCAGATCAGTCATCGCTTGTCCGTCGCTCGGTGCGGCCGCCAAGGCGTCGAGACGGGCGCGCAGCGCCTCAAGCGTGGTGCCCGGTGCGATGCTGCCCAGAAGGGCCGCGATATCTGCGAATAGCGGCTCGACGGCCGTCTCGGCATGACCCTCCGCGATGATCTCGGCCGCAAGCCTGTCGAGCGCGCTCTCATGGCGATGCTCGGCGAAACCGGCCTCGGGCGGGTTCTCACCAGGTGGGGTAGGGTCGGGAGGTGCTGTGCGCTCATAGCCGTCACCATAGATTTCCTTTACGCGATCCTCAGTCATCTGCCAGCCGATGCGATGCAGCTTCTCATCGCGGTCGACGGCGGCGGTTGTATCCTCCGGGTCTTCCATCTTGCGCCAGACCCTCGGCGGCGCAACACCGGGAAAGTTGAATTCACACAATCGTGCGACAGGCCCCTCGTTGAAGGATTGGCAGACGAGATCGGCATCGGATTTCTTGACCGCGTCGCCCACGTCGTCATGCACCTCGGCCTGAGACCGGCTGGAGCCATTGTCGGTGGTCATGGTCTGCGACAGCACGATTTTCGAGATGGCGGCATCCATCGTGTCGTGCAGCTTCTGGTAATCAAGAGAGCTGGCACCTGCGGGTGCAGATAAAAGCTCGATATCCATGCCCTCGGGGATGATGATCCCGGCCTCCGAGCGGATGGCCAGAACCGCCTCGAGCAGGGTCTTTTGCTCTTCCTCCGTCGCCTGCGCGGGATATTTGCCGCGCGCGGTCGGCATGCCGAATTTGTCGAGGGCGATGAGCCAGAGCTTCAGACCGTTGCGCTTGAACCAGACCGGCCAATAGAGCCAATGCGCGAGACCCAGCCCGTAAGGCTCGTCGTCGTGATCAGCCCCTGTCGAGAAGACCCAGAACTTCTCGGGCGGCATTTCCTCGCCGGTCAGCATGTTTGAGAGGGTCAAAAGGCGCAACCCGCAATCCTCGTCAAAGCGAAACCGCACCCGGTCGCGCACGCGGATTTCTTCCCAGCCCCAGAGCCGCCCGTCGCGCCGATACATCTGTTCGGCGACGGAATAGCCATAGAAGAGGCCCCAGAGCATTTTCTCGGTCAGGCGGTCGAATTTCAGGCCCGCGAGTTCCTCCCGCAGCCAGTCGGCCGCGCGCTTGCCTGCCGCCGTGTCCTCGCCCGGTACCACCTCCCATTCCCGGCTGGTCACGGCCGAGATGCGTTGCGTCATCACCGATTTGACCTGCGGGTCTGTCAGGATGGGCTTGTAGATGTCGAAACTGCCGCCGCCCCGTGTGCGCAGGATCGGATCTGTCGGCTCGAGCAGCGGGCCGATCCACGGACGGGTGATGTCACGCCCGCCCTGAATGCCCGCGAGCTCCATCGGGTTGCGCATCCGCACCGACCGCAGCCGCATGGTGCTGGTCTTTCTCGCCATCTCAGAATCCTCCGAAATCCAAGCCACCCCGGCCCCGGGCAAAGCCCATGCGCCGCCCGCCCAAGGGGCTGGTGAAGTCTTGAGCCGTCAAAGCGGTGCGCGGCCCGGTCGATTGAAACTCCATCGGCACCACGTCCTGATTGCTCGCATACCAGGCGAGCGCGCCTGCAATGGCGCTGTCGCCGTGCCGGTCGAGCCCGTCTGAGCCCTTGAAGCGGAAATTCTCGGGCACGCGGATGATGCCGTTTGTGTATTGCAGCGCCTGGTGGTCGCGCAGCACGTCCTCATGGGCGGGCAGAACGATGGTGCGATCCGAGAAAGCCTCGATATAGGGGGGCATCTCGAGCTCGTACCATTGGCGCGTGAAGGAGACTTCGACGATCCGCTCGCCGTAGCGTTGGGCCGCGACCTCGGCGAGATAGGCCCCATTGCCGGTGCGGTCCATCGCGCCCTTGTAGAAATTAGGCAGCCGGTCGAGCAGCCAGAAGAGCACATCACGCTGCTGATCGAAGGGGATGTTGCGCAGCTCGACAATGAGCTTGGTGCGCCGCGTGAGATCGACGCCCTGCTCGAGAATGATGATGTCGGTGGCGTCGCCTGAGCGCGCAAAGTCCTCGCCCATGAAATGCGGGCGGGTTGGGTCGAGGGTTTTAAGCACCGGTTCAAGGTGGGTTTTACACCAGGCTTCAGCAGCGGCCTTGCGCACGGGTTCGTCGGCGTTCTTGAAGCTGTCGGGCTGCGTCCAGCGATGGAACGGGATGCCCTTGGCCATGCAGGCCTCGATCTGCACGCGGGTGAGGGCCGCGCCTTCCATCTCGGCCGGTTCCGCATCAAGCTCCTGGCGCATGGCGGCCTCGCGCGCGCCGTAAGCGCGGCGCACGGTGGCCTCCCACGCGGCCTCGGCTTCCGGCGTCCAGGTCTTGCCCTGCATCATGCAGACGCGTTTATAGAGCCCGTTGGCGACCGCGTCGCCGAAGGTGTAGCGATGCACCGCAAAGCCGTTCTTGCCCGCGCGCGCCTCGCGGATGAGTTCGTTGAAGGCGTTGAGATAGCCGTTATGGGTCGAGATGATCCGGACCTTGCCACCCCAGATCAGCATCGCGTTCACGGCGTCGATCACCTCGCGCACGTCTTTGTGGAACGCGGCCTCGTCGATCACCACGGTGCCCTGAAGGCCCCGGATATTGGCGGGGTTGGAGCTGAGCGCCTCAACCCGGAACCCGGAGGCAAAGCGCACCCGGTAGGCCGAGATGAACTTGGTGGTGCCGTCGGGCTGTTGATCCTCGAAGAGAAACTCCTCGATAGGGTGCGCCGCCCCGGCAATCACCCGCGCGAAATGCGCCACATAGCCGATGGCCTCGCGGCCCTTGTCCTTGGTGTCGCCGATGTAAAAGCAATTCTGCCCGCCCGCGCCGCGCGCGGCGGCGGCAATCAACGCGCAGCCCAGCATCTCGGCAAAGGTGATGCCGGTGCGGCGGCCCTTTTCGCAGACCTTGAGGTCGCTCTCGTCGGCGAGCCAAGAGCGTTGATGCGCCATCAGGATGCCGTCCGCGAGCGGATCGAGGCTCTCGGGGATCTCCGAGCCGCGCGGCAATTCCTCGGGCAGGGCGTCGGGGTCGCGGGTGAGGACGGGGGCGATCACGCGCGCACTCCCAGAAACTCCCGCCGCAGCTTGCCGATGACGTCGCTGGAAAGCCCCAGTTCATCGCGGGCGCTGTCCAGCGCCTCGACGGCATTGGCGCGTTCTTCGGCGGCGATGCGGGCGCGTTCCTTGACCATGAGCTGCTCGCGAATGCCCGCGCTCGACATGATGTCCTTCATCATCTTGCCCAAGAAATGTAGCTCGCGCGGATCGATATCCTCGCCCTCCTTGGTCATCTGCGATTTAAGAACCTTGAAGGCCACGCTTGTCATCATCTGGAAAAGAACGCGGTGCCGGTCGGCCTCCTCCGAGAGGTCATTGTCGGCCAGCCACTGGCTGGCCCATGCCCCGGCCTCGTTCTGCAGCTTGACGAACTGCTCGTATTCCTGACCGTAGGCATGCAGGGCGCTCTTGCCGATGCGCAGCTCGAGCCCGTCTTCCGCGAGGCGGAAGTTCAATTCTTCGGCCAGTTCCTCGTAGCCGTGAAAACCCTTGGCTTTCCACCAGTCATGCAGCCACTGGCGCAGCTCGGGCGGCAACAGCTCGACCTTGCGGGGTGGGGGCATGTCAGAGCCTCCGCGCGCTTGGACGCTGGATCTCCGGATGCACGGCCTCGCCGCGCGCGACCTCGATGCCACGCCGGGTGGCCTCGGCAATGACGAAGTCGCCATGGTCGGCTACGGTGACCATGCCCACCTCCTGCAACCATGCCAGTTCGGTGGTCACCTGGTCAAAGGTGGAGCCGACGCCCACGCCATTGAGCACGTCGCGCAGGATCGACGCATTGGCAGTATAGCCCGAGACCTGTTCGAGATGCCGCAGGATCGCGAGGCGGCGGTGTTTGCGCAGGGTTGCTTGATAATCGCTCACTTCTTGCCTCCATCGAGCAGGTGTTGTTCGTGGCGTGACACGATGGCCTCGAGCCGGGCGGTGATCATCGCGTTGCCCTCCATGACGGCGGCCATCTTCTCCATCGACCCGGTTTGTCTGACCAGCTCGAGTTGAAGCGCGTGCATGTCATCCTTGCCCGGCATGTTCTGCACCGCCTGTTCGAGCCGGGAAATCCGGGCTTCGTGCCGGTCCATCCGCTCGTGGCCTTCCGCGAGGGTTTCGTCCAGGTCTTTGCGGCGCGTGGCGATGAATGTGTAAAGCGCCACGAGCATCGGGAAGACGACACCCAGCCCTTTCCAGAAGAGGTCCCAATCCATCATGCCGCGCGCTTCCAGTCGTCGAGCGCCGGGTTGTCGGTTACGTCCACGGCGGCCAAGGCGACCTCGGCATCTGGTCCGGTATCGGCCGCACCCGGACTGTCATGGCGTAGCGCCTGCAATTGGGAGACGCTGCGCGCCACTTGCGGGGCCTGCGCGATGATCCGCGCGGCTTCCTTTTGCATCGCGGTTCCCCGGAACTTGTGCAGCTCGCGCGCGCCAAAGTAGAAGGCGACAATGGCCCCCATCAGCGCCCAGAGCGGTTCAGGCACGAGGGCGAGGCCTGTCATCCGCTCGGCAAACCAGATCGGGTCTGACATGGCCGACCAGAAAAGGAAAAGGCAGCCAAAGGCCATGGCCGGGCGCGGCAGGCGGTTGAGACCGTCCACGAACTGCCCCCAAAGACCGGGCGCGCCGGTGAACTCCGCCGCCATTTGGGCAAGGGCCGCTTGCTGAAACGCGGCCTCCCGCATATCCGCCTTTTCGGCATTGGGCCGAAAGATCTCGGCCGTCTCGGCAATCACATTGCGCCCGCCGCCAAAGAGCGCCCCCAGAAACTTGATCAGCCCCATGATGCCACCCTCTCTTTGAAATCTGCGTCCGTCATGCGGTAGCGCGCCGACATGAATTCCTCGGCGCGCCTGATCCAGCCGCCTTTGCCGCCCGCGCGAGAGCGTGCGAACTTGCGGCTTGCGGGCCGCGCATCGGCGAGGCGCAGGTAGTAATTGCGCCGGGCGATGGCATAGGCGTCGGCGATATGGGCCGGGGCCGCGTTATGGGCGGCGCGCACCGCGCGCAAAGTGGCCGGGCCGATCACGCCGTCGACCGTCGCGGGAAACCCCATGTCAGTTACGAGGCGCTGCAGGATTTTCACGGCATTGGAGCCTGCGTTGACCTGCATGTCGAAGACGCTCGCCTGCAGCGCCTCGGGCAGTTCCGCGATGCGCGGCCGCACGAAGTAATGCTCGATGAAGATGTCGACGGCGCGGGCGCGGGTCATGAGGCGCACATCGGCCACGTCCACGTCGCCATCCCGGTCGAGATCAAGGCCCAAGCTGCGCATGGTGTGGATCGTGACGCCAAAGTTGGTGGCCCCGCCGGGGTCGGCGGGGTCATTCACGAAGCCGCCTTCGCGGGCGACAATCTCTTCGGCAATGGTTCGGACTGTTTGCATGGGTGCCCCCTTTCCCGTCAGGATAAAGGGGGACGCACAGCTTATTCAGATGAAGCCCTTCGCATGACCTTGAGGAGGGGTGGTTCTTCCTCCTCTGCCAGCGCTGCCTTGACCTGCAAAACGCGGCGGGCGGTCACGCCAAAGCGGTTGGCCAGTTCATTGACCGGCGTATCCGGGGCCTCGCGCAGCGCGTGTCTGAGGCCATCTCGGGTCTGCGCCCGAATGGAGGGCACGTCCACGTAGTCACCAGCGTAGCGGTCGGAAATCCATCTGGCAATATCCGGCCCTCCGAGCGCCGTCAGCTGGCTTTTGGTCCTTGGCGTGCCGGGCACATAAAGGCGCATGCCGCTTGCACGGTGCAAGAAACGCTCGACCGGGGCGTCGCCCAGATCGGTGCGCATCTCGTCGACCCAGAGAGGATCATTCTCCATCGGGCTTCTTCACCGGCGGTGATCCTCCCAGTCGAAGTCGATGTTTTGACGATGGCCCCACGTTTTGAGGGCCTGAATGACGGCGTCGATCTGTTCCCACGCGCGCAGCATGTCGACATCGGCTGGGACCGATCCCCAGACGCCTCCGAACCGCGCGCGGATGAACTTGTTGAGCCCGGCGCGGGAGGGATCGCGCAGCGCGCCCGATTGCCCGAGCTTGCGCCAAAGCACATGGATCATGCGCAGGTCGGCGCGGGGTGCGGGCTTGTGGCGCGGATTGCGGGGTTTGTCCTCGAACCCCGCCTGCTTCAGACGGTTGACGACGAGCTTCAACTCGCCGTCGTTCATGTCGCGCAAGGAGGCCTTGCCGGTGACGCTGACCTGCAAATCCCGGCGCGCGTCCTCGTCGAGGCCCAATTGGCGGCAGGCGGCGAAGATCAGCTGTTGCAGGGCGCGGTTCATCGACTCAGACCTTCGCCAGATCGATGGTGATCGGCTCCCAAGGTGCGTCATGCGCTGCCCGGTGCCAGCACCGCACATAGGTCTTGGAGCCGACCGTGCGCATCGCGTCGCGGATCGCGTCCTGACCGCGTTTCCAGCGCGGATCGGTGCTGTCGCGGCGCAGGAGCATGAAAATCAGCGCTCGGTTGATCTGCCCCTGCTTGTCGGTGTTGAAGGCGTCGGCCACGAGGCCGCGCAGCTCGGCGCGCGCCTCGGCAGACCACTCATTCAGGCATTCGTCAAAGAGCTGCTTTGCCGTCTGCAACTCGGGGCCGAAGTCAATCCGGTCCGACACACGCACCTCGACCTTATAGAGCTGATCGACGCTCATCAGCGTCTTGTTGCCCTTCTTGCCGCCGATCCTGGCATCATATTCCTGCGCAAGTATCGCCTCGAATGCACCGATATCGTCGAAGGTATGTGCCTTGAAACGCTTGACTTGATCGGACAGCGGCAGGCCGTAGCTGACAATCTTGCGGACGGTCTCATCCTCGAGCATGTGCTGCGGCTTGATGGTCTCGAGCGGCTGCCAGCCGCCCCGGCCGTCGCCCATATAGATGTTTCCGTCAATCTCGCGGCGTCCGTCTGGGATGGAAAGGGGGGTGAATTCAGACATTTTACTCTCCTGTTGAAGGGGGTGTTGAAAGGAGGCGCGGACCCACGCCATGCAGCGCGCAGACGGCGGCCATGGCGGTGATTTCGTCCATGGAGCAAAGCGTGCTACCGCGCGGGCCAAGCAGGTCCACCTTGGCCACGCCCGAGGCTGCGAGGCGCAGCATTTCGTCGGGGTTCCAGCGGGCGATTTCGGGGGCGTTCATGGGTTGGTCTCCTTGTCGTCGAGAATGGCGTCGATCAGATTGTCGCGGATCACGACGTCGAGGATGCGGACGGCGAGCGCCTTCGTTTCTATCCCGCGCGCGATGGCATGCGGTGCAAGCGCGGCGCGGGTCTCGGCGTTGAGCCGGGTCAGCTGTGCGCCCTGAGGCCCGCAGGGTTTGCCCGGTCGAACCGGTGGAAAAGCGGCCCCGTGACGGCGCAGGTAGTGCAGCACGGAGTGGACGCGCTGCGTCGTGACCCCGAGGCGGCGCGCGATCTCCGAGGCGGGCACCGCCTGCACCGCAAGCTCCGTCACAGGCGTATCAAGGCTGTCGTCATGCCGCGTCATCGTCGGCCCCTTTGTGGATGGGGCACCGATTGCAGGCGCGGTACATGGATACACTGAGCGAGTTCACGTTTTCGAACTGCGCCGCTTTTCCGCGCCAACGGCGGCAGACCTGTTTGCCGATCTCGCCCAAGGCGGGGCAGTCGACCACTTCGCGCATGAAATGCCCGCGCACGAGGTCCTCGACGATGCTGGTGTCGGCTGGGTAGCGGTTGCGCAGGATGTTCGACACAAGCGTTGCGCTGCGTTCCATCTTGACCGCAACCTTGTTCTGGCTGGTCTCGTCGCAGGCACGCGCCAAGGCGGCCACCCAATCCGGCAAGGCGTCGCCCCAGAATTCGCGAGCGGTGTCACGCGCACTCATGCTGCACCACCTTTCGCCGGGCTGAAGCCGCCGGTGTTGGGGTCAAGGATGCCCGCCAGACGCACCGGCTTGGGCGCGCGCGGGCCGGTATCCTCGACAAGGCGATAGAGCGCTTCGCGGCGACCGGGGATGGCCATTTCGACCACGCGCAGATGTTCGGAGGCCAAGAGTTGGCGGCAATAGGCGCGTGCCTTCTCGACGGTCACTTCGACGCCTCCTGCATTGGCATGGGCTGCGATGTCGACGGGGCTGAAACTATGGCGCAGCGTGCGCATAGCGCGCCACATATTTCCCTCGGGTGTTGCCTCGCCAGAGACCGGCTGCGGGCCGGGCAGGGGGCGGCCTGTGGGGGCATACCAGCGTTTGCCATTGCGGGTGACGCGGCTCACGCGGATCTTGCCCGCGTCCCGCCAGTGGCGCAGGTAGCGCACGGCAGTCTCACGGCTGCAGCCGAGGTGGGACACGGCCTCCCAGTCAAACTCTTCAAGCTCGCGGACCTGCGTCCAAAGGCGATCAAAGAGGTCACTCATGCCCGGCCCGCCTTCTTCTCAGTCGCAAGAGGCACGATCTTTTCGGGCGCGCGCGGGGTGACGGGGCGGAAATCGTCGACCCGGCGCACCGCTGGAGGTTGCCCAGTCTCGAAGGCCCGGTTGCCCCAAAGCTCGAGGTCGGCCAGACGCCGCCCCCGGCCCATGGCCAGCTCCTTGGCGCGCGCCAGATTGATCGCCACCCGGCGGATCGATCCGCCCGAGGCGTCAACGATGGCCCCGAGCAGGTCAGCGCCCACGTCGATGCCAGCCGCGTAGATCGGCGCGAGCTTTTCTGCGTCTGGCAGGTTGCAGGCGAGGGCGGGCTCCCATGCGAGTTGGCGGTTGTGGATGTTCTCCCAGCGGGTCAGGTCCTGCGGCAGCTTTTCCTCGCCCACCAGAATGACCGGGGCCTGACAGCTCTCGTAAATGTCGCGCGCCAGCTCGATCATCCGCTTGCGCAGGAGGTATTGCGCGTCGTCGATGATGAGTGGGCGGTCGCTGCGGGCAAGCTGCGCGCCGATGGCGTCGACCATGGCGGCCACGCCGCGTTGGGGCGGCAGGCCGATTTCGCGCAGTATCGCCTGCGCCAGATAGGTTGGCGTCCAGCAGTCTTTGACCTGGACAACATGGGCCTGATATTCATTGGCCGCGACCGTCACGGCGGTGGTCTTGCCCCAGCCGGAGGGGCCGTAGAACGTCGCCATGCCCGGCAGGCCGAAGGCGCGGGACTGGACACGCTCGACGAGGCCGATCAGCGCTGCGACGTTTCGCAGGGGCGCAATGGAAGGGGTCATGCTGCTCTCCTTTTCTTGTTACTCTTGGGCACCGAAGCGGCGCTCCATGCGCAGCTGGGCGCGGTAGTCGGAACTCTGTTGGTAGTCGGCCAGCCAATCAGCCTGTGCCTGCGTCAGCATCTCGCCCTCCGCCTGCGCGGTCTCGAGGGCGCGGGCACGCAGAAACAGTGCCTTGGGATCGTCTTCATCGACCTCAACGGGGCGGGCGCGATGCTCGGCGAGGCGCGTCACGCGGGCCTCAAGTGCGGCTTCGCGCTCTATCTCCTCGACGCTTTGCGCGCGCCGCCGCTTGGGGGCGGCCTTATGCGGCGTCACCAGCTGATGCACCTGCGCCTCGGGCAGGGGTTCGTCTGCCGCCAGCCCCGAGGCTGCGCGCACACGGGCGGCCACCTCGGCCGCCGTCAACTCGCGCGCCGCCTTGGCCTCGGCCTTCTGCGCCTTGGCCCACGCCCCGCGTTTGCGGGCATGATCCCGCGCCGCGTCGACGTCGATGAACTTGGCGTCTTCAAGGCACGCCGCATGACCGAGATACCGGCCTGCCAGATCGTAGACTTCCAGCCCTGCTGTCAGATCATCCGCGTCGAACCGTGCAACCACCTTTTCGCCTGCGATCCGGTACATCCACTCGGACCAGTATTCCGTGTCGTAGAGTTTCAGCGCGCCATTGCTGGTCTTGGCCCGCACTCCCTCGGCCCGCAGCAGCCAGAGGCGCAGCTGCTCGTCGGTCGCGCGCTTGATTGTGGCGCGCGCATAGCCCTCGTTGAACACCTCATTAAACGACCGCCCCATGGCCACTTCACTGCGCCTCCCGGGGCGGGCGTTGTGATGCGCGAGCTCGTCCTCGAGAACGAGGCGGAACTCGTCGAGCGGGATGGCGCGGGTGCCGTAGTCCTCCGGTTTTGCGTCCGGCTTGTTGCCCGTATAGGCCCCGTCAAAGGCGGGGTGCTTGGCCACGCGGTCGCAAAGGTCGCGAAAGGCGCGCTCGATAGGTTTGGATTGCCCCGAATAGGGCGTGGCCCAGTGGACATGCACGCCCAAGAGCGGCAAGAGCCCGGGAATATCCTCATCCGTGACCTTGAACCGAAACCGGGTTGGCGTGCCGCCTGTCATCGCCTTGGCGGCAAATTCCCGGCCATTGTCGATCAGAACCGATTGCGGGATGCCATAGGTCCGGATCAGGTCACCGGTCACAAGCTGCACGGTGTGGCTGTTGGCCGTGTCCGACAGGCGCCATGCCAAGAGCTTGCCGGAATAGACGTCCGACCAGACCATCATCTGCGGCCGCACGGGCGTATCGATGCCGGGCCAGCGCACGAAAACGTCGAACTTGTGATAATCGCCCTGGACGCATTCGAGCGGGACCATGAAGGCCTTGCTGCGCACCTGCGCTGGATAGAGGCGGCGGAGAGCCTGCTCGCCCTTGCGCAGGTAGGTTTCAGTCGGGGCCGAGACGTTGGCCTTGATCCAGCGTCGCACCTGATGAAGGGGCGGCACGGTGCTGTTGCGCTGCTCGGAGGTCCAGACGCGCACGGCGCGGTCATAGCAACTGGTGAGGGAAGGTTGCGACAGGCGTAGCCAGTCGCTGCGCACCAGTGCCAGAAAGGCCGGGTCGATGTCACCCCGTTGGGCGGAAGCACGCCGCACTGCGCGCCCGTCGATCAGGTAAGCCAGCCGGTCGGCGGGGGCCACTCCCTCGACCTGCCCGAGGTAATTCCAGAGGGATTTCTCGGACCGCCCCAATTTGTGCGCGACCTCGCGCACGGCCGCAGAGCGGGTCAATCCGGCCCCTTCCAACAACTCGACCTCGGCAATGGCCTCCAGCCGCGCCTCGGCCTCAGCGCGGGCCTTGTCACCCGCTGCTGCAAAGCGCTCCCAAGCCTCATCCTTGCCGGGCCGGGCCGCAGGGGCGTTGATCAAATCTGCGCTCAGCCGCATGCGGGCGCGGATAGGCAAGAGACTCCAGTGATATTCAAGGCCGCCTCCGGCTCCTTTACGCCGCCGCACCTTGCCTGCGTGCCGCGCCCAGCCTTCGCGCTCTGCCAACTGGTTGATTTTGCGCTTGGTGCCCGGCAGGTCGGGCAATCCGGCCTCCGCCAGATCGGCAGCGCTCCACCATTCCTGCGAAGGGGCCGGGCCTGTCATTCCGCATCCCCATGGTCAAGCTCGCTGAACAGCGCCGCAACCTCCGCGCCGCGCTCTTCGAGAAATGCCCGGCGTTCGCGCTTGCCCGCGCGGTCCCAAGCGTCCAAGAGGCGCAACAGCTTCTGGTCTTTATCGCTGATCGGGGCAGGAGCCTCGCCGCGCGCGGCGCGATAGGCTTTGCGGGCGGCGGACACTTTCTTTGCCTCGCCGGAAACGAGCGCCTTGACTACGAATTCTCGTTCGTCACGCTCTCCGATTTTGCCGATATCTATCAGGTCGTAAACGCCAACCTGTTTTGGGGCTTTACGCAGGCTTTCAATTTCTGGACGTTCCAGCAGCGTCCCGGCGCGGACGTAGTTGCGGATATGTCTTTCTGATAGGTCGAGCTGCTCTTGGACGCTCGCCACAAACGATACGACGGAACTCAATTCCGCCGTATCCCACCGCTTTGATACGAGGTCCGCGCCGGTCGCCGCCTTGGCTTCCGGGTGCAGCGTTTCATAGGCGCGCTTGCGCTCTGCCAGAAACATTGCCAGATCAACCGGGATCAGTGGCGCGCCTGCAAGATTGGCGTCGATCTCGATCAGCCGAGCCTCGGCGTCGTTGCAACGAACGAGCCGCACCGGGATGGACTTTCGACCAATCTCTCGCAGCGCGGTCAGGCGGTGCATTCCGTCGAGGAGGTAGTCGCCGTCGCGCTTGCGCCGCACGGTTATGTTCTGCAACAGGCCGCTCTGCTCGATTGACTGCTTGAGCCCGTCTAGCGTGGCGGTGTTCACGTCGCGCAGCCGGTCCTCGATGATGATCGCATCGACAGGAAGTTCGGTGACGGTCGAAAGATGCTCAATCATTCCGGGGCCTCATGCGCCAAAACTCGCGAGAACGACGAGCACGGCGAACAGTGCCAACGTTCCCAGCACATCGCCGATGACAGAAAAGACGCCCCGGCCGGAGCAAGCAGACTGGGCGCAGCCGGGGCGCAGGGCCAACGCCACGCGCTGCGCCTGCGGAATGGCCGCGATCTCGTCCTGCAACTGGCCCGCATCGGGAATGAGATCGGAAATCCGCATCACATTAAATCCTGTGTTGAAGGGGGTGTTTCAGGGGCGGCACCGTGGCGCAGCACTGCGACGGACAGGCCTGTGGCGACCACGGCCCAAAAAACGAGGGCGAACAGGAAGGCTATGGCAAAGCCGCTTCCGGGGGGAAGGGAGCGTTCGGGCTCGGGGCGCGGGTTCATGCGGCGTCCTCCCGTTTGGCGGATGGGCGGGGGATGTCGCGGGGCCATTCAAGGTCCCGATCCCAATTCTCATCGAACCAGGCGAGCAAGCGCTCGGCGGTCGCAGTGCGGCAGTCAAATCCGCGTTCAATCATTCTCTTGAAGAAGTCGCCTTTACCAAGGGCGCGCATGGAGATTGCGTAATGCGTGACCCCGCGATGCGCCGCGAGCGTGGTTGCGAGGGTTATGAGTGTGTTTCGCTGGTTCATGGGGCGACTATAGCCCCTTTGGTCTCGAATAGACAAGCCCATTTGGTCTTTCTATTGCGAGATTAGCCCCTTTGGTCTAACTTAATTGGATGGATCCGATTCTAATGACCATAGACAAGGCCCTGAAGGATAAGGGTTTGAGTGACGCAGCCGCGTCACAATTGGCCGTTGGACATACGGCCTTAATCAAGAAGATGCGGATGCCTGCGAAGGGCGAGAAGCGATACAACGTTGTGGCGCTTCAGAAACTGGCCGAAGTGCTTGAATTAGAATTCTATTTCGGGCCACCGCGTGAGGCGGGCACGGTCTATACAACCCAACTCGGCCATGATGATTTCGACGTGATCCTACGCCTGGATGCCCGCCTTGCTGCCGGGGCGGGCGTAGAGAATGGCGAGGTCTCATATGAGGGCGCACTTGCTTTCTGCCGCAAGTGGTTGAATGAGCATAATATTTCGCCGTCCCAAGCCTGTCTGATGCGCGTCTCTGGCGACAGCATGTGCCCAATGCTTCGCGACGACGACGTGGTCATGATCGACCAACGCAAAACCACGATCCGTAATCGACACGTCTATGCGCTGGTCGACATCGACGGCTCCTCGCGGGTAAAGCGTGTCGAGCTGGTAGATAATGAGATGATCATTCTCAGCTCTGACAACCCGGATTACCCCACCGAAACGCGCCGAGGCCCAGATATGAACCGCATCCGCATTCTTGGCGAGATCGTGTGGTCATCGCATGCGTGGTGAGGGTGTTCTGCACGAGAAATACCGGAGCTTCGACGAGAAGGGCGGATCCCGTCATTCGCCACGCCTTGAATCTGACAGGCACCAAGCGAGGGAAGTTGACCTTTGCTGCCGGTGCGATCCGAACAGAGAGGGAATCCGACAACCACTCCTTTCGGATCTACCCTGTTTATTCACACAGCCGCGTTCTGCCTGCTGTAGTCATAGCATCTGGCGGCGCATCAAATCGCAACCAAGAAACCATTGCAGAGATTTAAAGATTGCCTGAAATGAAGCCAGTAAACATCCTACACATTTCCGACCTGCATTACAAAACCAACCGTTCGTATGATCAAGGAGTAGTCCTTGACGCCCTTCTGAGGGATGTTTCACTACAGTCGGAGTCAGTTGGTTCCCCCGACTTAATCGTTTTTTCTGGAGACCTCGTACACTCGGCTGACGACGAACGGATATACGAGAAGCTATACGACCACTTCATCGACAAACTACTTAGAGTAACAAACTGCGATCATACAAGAATATTTTTGACACCGGGAAACCACGACCTAAGCCGCAAGTTCTTACAGGACCACACTGCTGAACAAGCTGAAATCGAACAAAACTCGAACGATAGAGAGAAGCTTAATGGCCTTTACCTGTCAGGGAGAGCCTCAGAAATTGCGCGCTTAAAGTCACAAGAGTTTTTCGATTTCGCAGGCATTTTTGAGCCTGAAGGTGAGCTTCATTCAGACGCGATTGCTTCACTCCATGACCTCAAAGAATTAGGATTGTCTATCGTAAGCCTCAATACTGCTTGGATGGGACGGGCAGGCATTGATAAACAAAGTGACCTGCAAAGGTTAGCCATACCTGAAGCGGCGATCTCTAACATCCTCAGAAAAATTCCCCAGAATCGATATGTTATCTTTAATTTCCACCATCCGTTTGAGTGGCACGCAGAACACGGAAGTCAGGACTTCAAAGATCTCAGCCAGAATAAAGGAAACCTATTTCTTTACGGTCACGTACACGACCCACGCCCCGTCGTTTATGCGGGCGAAAGCCGCGGAGCAGTGCACAATCAAGCCGGCGCTCTATATACTTGGCGGCAAGACCGTTACCTCGGATATGCTATGATCCGTGTCGAACCGGAGCTGAAGCACACAGAGCTTTGCTGGAGATCATATTTCGACAAAAGACGTGCGTTCGATACTGCAACTAATGTGAATGACAACCTGGGCATTCACTACTCATCTGCAGAGGCCCGCAATTACTTTGCGACAATAATAGACAGACGGAAGTCGATAAGAATCAATGAATGGGTTGAGGAAAAGGTAAAGCCTTTCATTCTAGACGAATTTTCTGATGGAATATTGGATCGACCGACCCCCGAACTATTCGTTGCCCCACCACTGTCAAAACTTGTGCAAGATAGTGATTCCAGCGATCCCATAGCGGGAGAAGTCGTCGAGCATTCCTGCACAATCGAAGATATACTGGCTGATGATCTAAATTATTTGTTCGAAGCATACCCAGAGCACGGCAAAACGGCTATGCTTTATAAACTTTGTATGGAAATAGCGAACTCAGCAGCAACGCGCGGCAGCAGCAAGCGCATAGTGCCAGTGTTGCTTCAGTTCAGCGATTTCGCACCAGGTACCAAAAGGGTTGAGAAAGCCGTGCGAGATAAACTCCCGGGCATACCCGAAGGATGCGACGTTGAACTATTGCTCTACGAGGGATGTTTCACAATTTGTATTGATGATGTTAACTTCTCTGACACCAAACGAATGAAGGAGCTTAGAGACTTCATATCTAAGTACAAAAACAACAGGTTTTTTATGACTACTACGACTGTCCGCCGTCACGAGAGTCTAGTTCCTAATACAAGTCTTGGCGCGCATTTCGAGAGAATAAGGCTACATCAATTTCGCCGACCCGACCTTCGCAAGCTGATAAGAAAAATTGACGAAGCCAATGGTTCGGAGGAAGAACTGCTGGACAGGGTCATTGCGGAACTTCGCGCCATGAACGTTCCGGCAACACCATTGAACAGTTCACTACTTATGGACATCCTTTCGAGAGACAGCAACTTCTCCCCCATTAACAGACCAACACTTATCGAGAGGTTTATTGAAACGCTTCTGAAGAAACGATCCTTGGGAGAGGTGGAGCGCAAAAAGTTCGACTTTCGAAACCAAGTTCATTATTTGGGTTTTGTAGCTGAACATATGTGTCGAACAAACAAGTACGTGCTCGACTATGATGAGCTATTTGGCATAACCTCAAGCTACTTGAAAAGTCTGGGCCTGAATTTCGGTGCCCGTGAGATTATAGATAATACAATTCACTCCAAGATATTCTCCGAGAAACGCGGCGAAAACTGTGTTTCTTTTCGCTTTAGGGCATTCCTCGAGTTTTTTGTCGCTACCAGAATGAGAGAACAAGGAGATTTCAAGAAGTGGATTTTCGAGGAAGATCGTTACCTGAGTTATTTAAACGAGATCGAATACTACTCGGG
This sequence comes from Roseovarius mucosus, assembly GCF_002080415.1. Taxonomy (NCBI): domain Bacteria; kingdom Pseudomonadati; phylum Pseudomonadota; class Alphaproteobacteria; order Rhodobacterales; family Roseobacteraceae; genus Roseovarius; species Roseovarius mucosus. Next base: position 3,687,174 of record NZ_CP020474.1, read on the forward strand.
ACTTGAAAGAAACGATCTTGCGCTTCTTCAGATGGTGTCTAAACGCCACTTAGGACACCATCTCTCGGTGTTCGGTGACGTTTTTGACAAAATTCTTGATGATGAGCAATTTTCGAAACTTCCCAACTCCCTTGAAAGCAGCAAAAGATTCGCAGACGACCTTGCCGAGCAAATGAAGGAAGCCCCGCTTTCCGCGGAAGAGCGCGACGAAGTGCTAGATGCGGAATTGCCTCGCGATGCTGAAGGACGACAAGAGGTTTTTCGCCCGTCTGCCAAAGAAACCACTTCAAAATATATCCTATCGCTGTTTATGTACACCTCGCTTGTGAAGAATACTGAATTGATCGAGGATACCGAGAAGAGGTATCACTTGTCCTGCGTGCTTAAGAGCTGGTCTTCATCAATTGTCGCTTCATTTCTTTCAATCCCGAGCTTAGTTAAAAATCGTCGTATGACTTTGAACGGCCTTACATACATCGTTTCGTTTCCGAGAGAACTTTCCGATGAAGATGTCGCTAGAAAGATTGCGCTCGGGTTACCAAAAGAAATCGCACGCTTAGTGCACCTTTTAATTGCAACCGAGAAACTAGAGTATCAGCTAACTCAACCCACTATCCAAGAAAGTGGCGAGCCCAATATTACAGCGTTTCTCCGAAGCTCCTTGTACATTGACCTTAAACTGAGGGGCTGGTGGAAAGAACCGGGGAGATTTATTGATCGGGTTCAAGGCGATGTTTATTTTCAGGAAGTCATGCTAAGTAAAGCGGCAGACGTCTATAGGCTCGGCGCGTTTTCGAAGACGGCCGGGCAGGAGTTGGAGGATGAAATTGTGGAAACATATGCTAGGCTTTACTCGCCCTCCAGGTCTCAAATAGGCGAGATTCGCAATAAGAAGAAAGCGGACATGCGTCGAATTAAACACTTGCGAACTCTTCGTGCGAAGCTACCGATCAATAATGAATAGGCGAGTTGCCTCGTCCTAAAATCTCACGTGAACGTGCAACAAACGGCTGGGATGCGGTCTGTGAACGCGGTATTTTGGCCCAACACTCAAGGAGGTTTTGGGCCGTCCGCGTTTCCGCGACTATGGACTCAGCCGCGCATTGTCTGATTTTTCTGAGCTTTAATGTTGTCGAAAACTTTGCCTAATCGGTGCGCGGACTCATCTAAGTTGCCGGCCATTTCGCGGCCACGCTTACAGAGTAAGGATGGGCGGGGTTGCGCGTCTGGCAAACTAGGCGGCAAATGGTCGTCGAATTTCATCGCAGCAAAAAATGTTTCCTTAACATATGATCCATTACGAGACTGGTGGCCTGACAGCCCGACCGGCGGCTGGGCGGGGTAATGCTGACCTTTGACTACTGTAGGCTTTCAGGCAAAAAAATTGGGCGCGATCCTTCAAGATAAAAAAGAGCATCACGGAAAGAACGTTTGTAGGTAGTCTTGAATGGCAACACCCGCCAAGCCGACGAAACCAATCGCTGCATAGGCTGCTAAGAACACGTACGTCAAACGTCGCTTACGCTGTACTCTATCGTTTGCACGAGAACACCGAAGTAAAATTGGGGCCAAAGCTAGTTCCATCTGCGATCTGTCTTCGGCAGATACAGCTTCTGATATATCATAAATGTTCGCATTGAATGACTTCTCGATCGACCGCAAATCGCTACGACTGCAATACCCAACCCACGCGAAACGATACGAAGCCTTTCGTTCGTCTTCCTCCGGTTTTGAGTTACTAACCGGCCAGCTTGATACTCTGTGAAGTTGCCTCCTTGGGCCTAAGAGCATAAAGGATAAAAGCGAACCCCCGACTTCATCCTCAGTATCGTCTTTGTCCATTGCATACCCAATCAGGTCCATCCCTGCAGCTTCACTGCGAGCAAGAACTTGATCGCGCTTTCCAACCGGGCCAATCAACACAAACTCATCGTGGAGCGAATTGAATGCCAAACTTTCAGGGTCGCGACTCATAGCCACCTCCCTTCGCGAAGCCAATAATTGCATTCATTACGAACGAAACATCTGAAGCGTCTTCGTTGAAATGAGGTTGTTGTACCACGGTCTCAGCGAAATTCGATTCACTCCACTTCTTGAAGACAGACGCAGTAAACTCCTCAAACTTTGCCGAATCCTCAGCCTCGGCCCGTTGCCAAAGGTCCCTTTTGTTCCACAGGAACATGATCTTTCGAAGTTTTTCCGCCCGATACTTTGATATCGAATTACTTACCTGCTCTAAAAACTCTTTATGTTTAGCAACTCGATCTTCATCAAAAGTCCGGTCCTCGTCCGATGAGTTGTGGTCGAGAATTATAATCAGAAAATCACAAACCTCTGCCATGACTAGTTGCTGTCGGTACTTTGTTCCATCGCCGTCAAGAAGAGCAACAAACTGGACAGGTGCTGTTGGCAAGGCAATTACAGTGGCCTCCAATTCCTCCGTGCGAACTGTTTTCGCGACATCGAATTTTAGGCGGTTTCTTAGTGTCGTTTTTCCGGCTTGGCTCCTGCCGATGATTGCTACCTTCCCGATTTTTTGAATTCTGTTCTCTAGCTCATCGAGGTCAATCTCATTTCCGACAAGATCACCTGGATCTAAAAGTTTTGGTGGTATTGCGCGATAACCCGCATACGCCAGAACAGATAATGTAATTGCGCCGCCGACACCGACAAAAAGAAACGTGAATGGCGGAGGAAGTATTCCCCAACCTGCAGCGCCCAATCCAACACCGCCAACACCAGCAATCGCCGAGGTTCCTTCAAGCTCCTTCTTGAGCCTGCCTGGAAAATCCCTCCATCGCCGTCGCGTGCTCATCCGAATTCCTCATTTTATACAAGGCCAAACGGTATGCACCCCGTCGCTCAAATACAACCAGGAACTCGCTGCCCTCGAATTGGGGAGGCAGACATTCGCTGCGGCATAACCTAGGAGCAGGAAGGGTTCAAACCGGTCATTCGAAGGCGGGCGGACCCGCCTTGCACCGGCAGCTACAGTTGTCGCTCGATCTCAAAAACGGTCCCACTTCTTTTTCTGATGCGTTTATGCTTGGAGTCTTCAAGCCTTTGATTTCAAAAGCCGTAGCCGCGATCTGGGAGGGCAAAGTTGAACTGGGCGGTCTGGGTCCCAGTTCCGGATGCAGAAAGGGCCCTTCAATGGCTTGTTTAACGCCCATCCAAGAGACGCTTAAACCGTGTTTGAATGGGGTTTGGTAGGGTTCGCCACGTCTGCGCCCATGCTTGTGCCAACGCGCTAAGTTTCGCCCTGTTGGCGCTGTTTTGTCGATTTACTGTAAACTGCGCACTCGCGCGTCCCGGTGGGCCTCTTGGCGCTCGAACCCCGTTATTTCATTGGGTGATCCGCCTTCTTCCGGCCTCGTCCTGAGTCGTCCGGCATCACTGTAAACTAAGGTGTAACCCTACAGTGACTGTTGTAGCGTGACAGCGAAGTTTGCAGTGAATTACAGTGAAGTTTACAGCAACGGGATTTTCAAAGATGGCATGGCAGGGGCTGGGTGCCGCGTCAAGCCTTGATGACCGCTATGCGCAGGAAGCGGGCTTTGCAAAGTCTTGGTTTCTGCCAGCTGGGCGGCGGTCCCACGCTGCACGAGCGCCAGAAGAAGCCGCTGTTCGCTGCGTTTTCAGCAGTGAGGTACCATCCATCGTCCGATGAGTGGGAAGAAGTTGACTTTCATACTCGGCACTTTTGAAGTTTATTGCTCGAAATCAAGTTAGTGCATTTGAGGAGACGGATTATGATTTGGTTAGAAAACCCAACTGTAGCAGGTGTCCTTGGTGGTGTCGCAGGTGCCTTGGTTGCAGGGTTGATTTCGGTTTTTATTTGGCGAAGCTCAAGAACACGTCGTAGAGTTAGAGCTGTGATACGTGATGTTACTTCACTTTTGGAAATCTCAGAAAACCTGAAATCTACACTGAACATCGAAATACAAGGCAAGAAAGTCGAAAGCCTATTTCTGACTTCAGTGGATGTTTCAAACGTGGGGAACGTGTCGATTGAAGATCAAAATATCTTGATTGTATTTCCAAAAAATACAGAAATCGTGGATTTTTCCCTCACAACTGATCCCCAGCTTGGCTTCGATGGAGTGAAGGCTGAAATCAAAGAAAACACGCTTAAAACATCGGCATCTCTTCTCAATGTTGGGGACAAGCTGACCTTTGAGATTATCTCAACGGGCAATGCATCTGAGAGTGTCGAAGTTGTTATGAGGAACAAAGATGTTGAAGAGGAATTGGTGGATGCAAGATCGGGCGACCTTGGTCTATCTTTCCTATTGTCAGAAAAAAACCTCTTGATGCTGGCTGTAATCAGTACGGTTCCCTTCTTCGGTGGCTTCGCTCGATCCATGATCAACGTTGGTGTAGCCAACAGGATCGACAATCTTAACCGTCAGAGGCGCTAGCCTCCTTCTTTTGGAGGTTTGGGATCGAAGCCAAAATCCATCGTCGCGGAGGCAAGGTTGAAGCGTTTAATAACCTGGTCAACGCCGCCGGCCTGAAGCGGACAATGACGGTACTGTTCGGCCTTGCCCTATTCACGTTTACATGTTGGGACTTAGGCACCTTCAGCGCAAAATCACCATTGAACGAACCTCGATGTTTCGAACAACTGGTGTTGCTCATGACCCCGTATCCTAGGCAAACTGAGAGAATTTGAGGGAGAAATTGGATTGTTATCTAAGGGAGCTACGAAATCTAAATGACCGTTCTCGCGCTGCTTCGTACGCCAAACGCTTTACGCTGTTACACTGACTCCCTCGTAACGCGGGGTTCGGGAAGGCAGGTGCAAAAAACGACTGACAAATTCTCTAAGATTATGTTGCTACCCTACCATGCCACCGTGGGGCGTATGACGGATAATGATACAAGATCATTTAGAGGGGAGTTGGGATTCGCTTTCTGTGGTGACGTTCTCTTTGCAACGGCGCTATATACCATGTCATCGAACATGTTTCTTAACCTACACTGGGAGGAAGGAGATAGACCTCCTTATCTAAAAGGGTTGGCTGAAGGGGTAGCACAGTTTGCAAATGCACTACTTGAAGACTATGTCGTAAATGCAATGAAACGGAACTATCAAGTGGTCTTATTTGGGTACTGCCCAGTGACTTCAGCGTTAGAAGCATTTCTCATTTCCTTTGATTTTGATCGTCAGCCGGTGCGCTACGAATCAACAAAAATTGAACTACAGGTCGGTCAACCGTTTGTGTTGGGAAGTGGGGCTGAGGACGTATACCGCAAGATACAAGACCTTGGGAAAGGCAATCACAAGCTACCAGAAATACTCTTGGATGTGATAAGGGAATCTGAAAATCCAACTGTTGGAGGTGCGTTGCAAGAGTGCTGTGCACAGGGTCAAACCGTCAAAATCCTTCCCGTTGCACAACCAATAAATGATGAGATGAACTTGGATTATTTCATCTCCGGAACTAGCGCACAACAAGTTCCAAACGTTGAAGAGTTCAGATTCGGACGTGAGATGGTCGGATACAAAAATGAAGTAGTGCTCGAAAACCAATGGTTGCAGAGCATAGGCTTTGGAAAAGACAGGAGCACCAACCCTCCAAGTGCAAATACTCAGGCTGAGTTCATGCGGCACGCCCAGTTGTCACAACAAGGAAAAAAGCCAATGTGCGGAATTCACTCATATCTGAAGGTGTGGCCCGCGAAAGCTCCTATATTCGATAATCACTATTTTTTCGGGCGATGTGATGGCTGCAACCGACCTTTCAAGATGATGGAGGACAGCACCAACGGCGGCAATCCGGAACCTTTTTTCGGGGAAGGCGGTTTCGAGGCAACTTGTCCATACTGTTCTGCTACCGTTTTGGTTCCAGCGAAGGGCCTGAGATCGAAAAAGGACAAGCGGCCCTCATCATGACTTGCGCCCTATACCACTAGCGGCTGCAAAGCCAACGCCTTGAACTGGTGCACCAATCAGTTGCGCAAGGCGAAGGACCGCTATCAAGAAACTGCGCGGGTTCGAAGCGCGGATTTGATGAGATCCAAATACCAAACGTTGCGAAGTACGCTATCTGTGCTCGGTCGCCTCCGGTGCAACCAGCAGCATCCTTTGAGGCACCTTGGCCTGCCGAGGGTCCGCTTCCGGGAAAGTGACCATGAAATTTCGCACCAGCAGCATCGTCCGTGCGGCACCGCTTATCCACGCGACCGCTTCGGGCTGACACCGATCATTGGGTGGGAACATGGGGGGCGGGTTCAACGCCCCTTCAACGCCCCCCTAAACACCCCCCTCACTCGACATACCGAAATCCCTGCACCGCGCGGAAATAGCCGCCGTACCCGGTCCCGGTGGCTGTCACGTTCGGCGCGGCGAGATGATCTGTTTGTGGTTGCTGAGGTTGTTCTTGTGGCGCTCACGAGGGCCAAGGCCGGCGTCGCGATTGGATGTGGGCGCGCCGTGCTGCGGCCCGGCCTTCCTTTCGGGGTGATCGCCAACACCACGGCCTTCCTCAAAGTTGAACGAGCCAAGACGGTCTTCGCCGCAATTCGTGCCGCAATCTCGGACCTGTCGAAATGAGCCGGTCCCGCCGCACATGACGATGAGCGGGTACGCACAGGCTCACATGTCAACAGGCCGTGGACCAACGGCCATCCTGAGAAGAAAGGCACTTTCGATGCAATTCATGTTACAGTTCCGCGAGACCGCCGAGGAATGGGGCAAACACAAAGACCCGACTCAGCACGCGGCCTATTTTGGTGTCTGGAACAGCTTTATCGGCGCGCTCGCCCAATCCGGGGCGATGGTGGGCGGCAACGGGCTGCTTCCGCCGGACACTGCGACAACGCTGCGGGTCGAGAACGGCACGCGGCACGTCTTTGATGGCCCGTTTGCCGACACCAAAGAGACGCTGGGCGGCTATGTTATCCTTGACGTGCCTGATCTAGACGCCGCCCTTGAATGGGCTGCAAAAGCGCCATGCGTGACAGCGGGGTCGGTCGAGATCCGCCCGGTGCTGCCGCCGCCCTCCAACGGCTAATGGACTCGCAGCGCAGGCCGGGCTGCCTGCGCTGCAAGAAGCCCCTGCACCCAGAGGGAGCCGTTGCGCATTGCTTGTAGAACGATGTGGACTGGAGCTTTGCTCCCTTTCCGGGCTTTGCCTTGCTGCGCTTCGGTGATGAAGACACGAACCCATAGACAGGGCATGACCCCGCGGGCATGCTGAGAAAAAAGGAAATTCCAATGCACTATATGATGCAGTTCTACGAGAGCCCCGAAGAACGGCGCAAACCTACCGATCCCGCGCAGGCCGGGGCCTATTGGGGGAGCTGGCAGGCCTATATTGGCGCGCTCGCACAATCCGGGGCAATGGTCAGCGGCAATGTGTTGCGCCCGCCCGAGGCTGCAACGACGCTGCGGGTCGAGAACGGCACGCGGCACGTTGTCGATGGCCCGTTTGCCGACACCAAGGAGATGCTGGGGGGCTATGTTATCCTTGACGTGCCTGATCTCGACGCCGCCCTTGAATGGGCCGCAAAAGCGCCATGCGTGACGGGCGGGTCGGTCGAGATCCGCCCGGTGCTGCCGCCGCCCGGTGCCTGATGGAGGACGCGTGCCGCGATGCCGCTGCGCGGGCGACGCTTGCGGCGCGCGACTCCTACGGCAAGCTGCTTGCGATCCTTGCCGCGCGTACCCGCGATGTCGCCGCCGCCGAGGATGCGCTGGCCGACGCCTTCGCCGCCGCGATTGCGCAGTGGCCGAAGGACGGCGTGCCATCTAATCCGGTTGGCTGGCTATTGACCGTTGCGCGGCGCAGCGCGGGCCATGCCGCAGCACGGCGTCAGACCGCCGACCGTGGCGCGGCGATGGTGCAAATGCTTGAGGATGAACGCAATGATCCTGCTTCGGACGGTTTTGGCGATGACCGGCTGAAGCTGATGTTCGCCTGCACCCATCCGGCGATTGCGGTGGATGCGCAAGCGCCGCTGATGCTGCAGACGGTCTTGGGCCTTGATGCCGCGCGGATCGCCGCAAGCTTTCTGGTGGCACCGACCTCGATGGGTCAGCGGCTGGTGCGGGCCAAGCGCCGCATCCGCGATGCCGGTATCGCCTTTGCAATCCCCGAGGCGGAAGATATCCCTGCGCGGCTGTCGGCGGTGCTGTCCGCGATTTATGCGGCCTATGGCACGGCCTGGGACGATGTGGCCGGTGCCGATCCGCGGTTGGCGGGCCTTGCCGATGAGGCGATCTGGCTTGCGCGGCTGACGGTGCAGCTTGTGCCCGACCAGCCAGAGGCGCTTGGCCTGCTTGCCATGATGCTTCACTGCGAGGCGCGGCGGGCGGCGCGGCGTGGGCCTGATGGTGCCTTCATCGCGCTGCGCGATCAGGATGTGGCCCTGTGGTCGCGCGACATGATGGTCGAGGCCGAAGCCGCCCTGCGCACCGCCGCCCGTTTGGGTCAGCCGGGGCGGTTCCAGACCGAGGCGGCGATCCAGTCGCTTCATGCGCAAAGCCGCATGACCGGCGAGCGCCTGCACGGCCCGCTCACGCAGCTTTACGACGTGCTGGCGCGGTTCGCGCCCACCACCGGCGTGCTGGTGGCGCGGGCGGTGGCGCTTGCGGAGAATGGCGTGCCTGACGCGGCATTGTCTCAGCTTGATGCGATCACGGGTGCAGAGACCTATCAGCCGTGGTGGGCGGCGCGCGCCCGCATCCTGTGGCTATACGGTCAGGAGGAAGCCGCCCGCGACGCCGCATCCCGCGCCGCCGGTCTGAGCAGCGACCCCGGCATCCGGCGCTTTCTGTTGGCGGGGGGGTATCGGGACGGCCCGCGATAACAAATCCGCCAAGCCCAAAGCAAAGGCGATGGGGACTGTCGTTGCGCAATGCGCAGCCTTGGGTGAAACGGGCACAAGCCGGGCAGTCGAGGGCAGGTCGGACCCGCTTCGCACTGGCAGCGAAAGCTGTCGCGCGATTTCGAAAAGGGTTCCGGAGGCGGAGGCGGAAAAGGGCCTTCACTAGCGTTTTTTGCACCTATCCAAGAGGTGCTTGGACCGTTGGGTTTTGGGGTTTGGTAGCGTGCGCCACGTCTGCGCCTCTGCTCTGGTCAACGCGCTCGTTTTCGCCCTATTGGCGCTGTTTTGCCGCTCTAGAGCAAACTTTGCACTCGCGCGTCCCTGTGGCCTCTTGGTCTTCCAGCCTCGTCCCGGGTTATCCGGCATCGCTGTAAACGAAGGTGTGGGCCTACAAGCATCCTGCTTCAGGTCTCCCCTTCAGATCCAGAGCATGCGTGGAAAACCCTCAAATTGACTATTGCCGGACAATGTTTGATTAAGTGTAAGCCATTGCGAATAGGAAATTTCCCGATGACCAAGCTCGCCGAAATCCGAACCTATGCGCTTTCGAAATTGGGTAAGCTGGACAAGGTGACGCCGTATCCGGCGGACAGTTTGGCGGCCCTACAGGGCAGAGTGCCGGGCAGCATGATCGACATGCTTCACACCTTGGGCCTTGGCACCTGGGGCAAAGGCAAGTGGCAAACGGTAGAGCCACAGAACTATGATGGTTTGTTGCAGCAGACCTTGCGTGGCGATCCTGATTTTTCCGCTGGGGATTGCACGGCCTTTGCGATCCTTGGCTTCGGCGATCTGACGTGTTGGCATCGAAGGTTTGGAATTGTGAACATTCGTGTTTTGCCCAACACCCTGTCTGCCCCGTCGTTTTATGACAATGGACCAGAAGACACCGAACAGGCGGCGCTTATGAACTTTATGTCCATTCACCTGACTGCTGGTCAGTACTACGACAAATACGCAGGCGATGGAAAAGGCTTGTTCGACCGTCTTGTCAAAGTGCATGGCCCGCTTGCGCCCGGCCAAATCTTTGCCCCCAGACTACATCCAGCGATCGGGGGCGCGGTGACGGTTGAGAACTTCCGCCCTGCTTCGGCCCCTGAAGCCACGGCCCTTCTGCATCAGATGGAACCCTTTGTGTTTATGGACCACCGCAAACCACGCGCAGTTGAGGTGCGGATGATCGGGCGGCAATGATGACTATGCGCAAGCCACTCGCATTAATGCTCTTGCAACACTCGACTGTCCACGCCGCCCCCCTCATTGCCCCCCCTACAACGCACAGAAATGGCCGCCGGATTTTCTCCGGCGGCCTGTTGGGATGGGTTTGCGTGACGGTTGGGGCCCCGGTGGGTGCTCAGAGCAGCAGGACCTGTGTGCCGACCTCGACCTTGGCGAAGAGTTCCTCGATATGCTCGTTATAGAGGCCGATGCAGCCTGAGGAGGATTGCCGCCCGATCTTGCGGGTGTCGTGGGTGCCGTGCACGAGATAGGCGGGCCAGCTGAGGTAGAGCGCATGGGTGCCCAGCGGGTTGCCGGGGCCGGGGGGCATATAGGCGGGCAGGGTGGGATCGCGCTCGCGCATGGATTGGGTGGGGGTCCAGTCGGGGCCGACGCGCTTGCGCACGATCTGGGTATAGCCGCGGCGGGTGAGATCCTCGGTCATCGGCACGGAGGAGGGGTAGAGCGCATAGGTCTCGCCGTCCGGGCCCCAGTAATGCAGCGCGCGGCTGTCGATATCGGCCAGAATAGCGCCCTTGCCCAAGCTGTCGAAATGATCGCGCCAGTCGCGGGTGATAAAGGCGGACGCATTGCGCCGGTTGGTCACGTCTGCCGCAGGTTCTGCGCGCAGGATACCGGGGGTTGCAAGGGCGGCGAGGCCGGTGGCCATGGCATGGCGGCGGGTCAAAAGGCCGGGTTTCACGGGAATTCATCCTCTTTGTCGTGGCTGCTGCGCCCTATTTAGGGAAAGGGACGGGCGAAGCGAAGGGCAGGACGGGCAGAAACCTGCGTCACCTCACGAGATTGTCATCGCGAAGGGGCCGTGTGGTGGCAACGCCCCGCTCGCGTCAAGATTGCGAGAGGGGCGCGTTTGTGGTCTCTTGTCGGAATAAGACCTGTTGATTTCAGCACAGATATTTTGAGGGGGCAGTGCAATGCCAGAAGAACACCGGGTTGCCGTGGCGGTCATTCACGGCATGGGCAGCCAAGGCGACCGGCCACAGGCCGCGAATGCCGTCAGCTTTTCGCGGGATCTTTACACGGCCTTGCGCAAGCGGATGGGGGCGGCGCGGTTTGATACGCTGGTTGGCTGGCGCGAGATTTTCTGGTCGGACATCCTGCAAGAGCGGCAACAGAGCTATATGGACCGGGCGCTGAAAGGGCAGGGCAATTGGATGGGGGCACGGGATTTCGTGATGCACCGTCTGGCCGATGCCGCCGCTTACCGTTGGGAAAAGGGCGATCATGCCTATGTCTATCCGCAGGTCCATGCCCGCGTGTCCAACGCCATTGCGCATCTGGAGGGCGTGACAGGCGGCCGCGCGCCGCTGATCGTGCTGGCGCATTCGCTGGGCGGGCAGATCATCTCGAACCATATCTGGGATCTACAAAGGAAATACACCACCGCGCCCACGCCGTTTCAGCGGTTCGAGACGATGGCGGGGATGATCACCTTTGGCTGCAATATCCCGGTCTTTACCTTTAGCTGCAAGCCCGACGATGTGAAGGCGATTGAGCGCCCCGGCACCGCCATTCCGGTGGGCAAAAGGTTCAATCCGTGGTGGGTCAATCTGAACAGTCGCAATGACATTCTGGGGATGCCGCTGGCAGAGGCGGGCGACGGGTATGCAGCGTTGGCGGATCGTGAAGAGTTGCGGGATCGCTGGATCAGTGCGGGCAATGTGCTGACCGCGTGGAATCCGTTGTCGCATAACGCCTATTGGGCGGATTCGGATGTGCATGGGTCGGTCGTGGCAATGATCGAAAAGTCGATGCAGATCGGGCCGGTGGGGTGATACGAAAAGGCCCCGGTGAAACACCGGGGCCTTTGGTCGTGAGTGATGGGTGAAGATTAATCCATCGGTTTGAAATTGAATTCCCCGCCTTCCTTGATCCCGGACGGCCAACGGGCGGTCACGGTCTTGGTGCGGGTGTAGAATTTGAACGAATCCGGGCCATGTTGGTTGAGATCGCCAAAGCCGGATTTCTTCCAGCCGCCAAAGGTATGATAGGCGAGCGGCACCGGGATCGGCACGTTGATGCCGACCATGCCGATATTGACACGCGCGGCGAAATCGCGGGCGGCGTCGCCATCGCGGGTAAAGATCGCGGTGCCGTTGCCGTATTCGTGATCCATCGCCAGTTTCAGGGCCTCTTCGTAAGAGCCTGCGCGCACGGTTGCGAGCACGGGGCCAAAGATTTCCTGCGTGTAGATGTCCATATCCGGGGTCACGCGGTCAAAGAGATGCGGACCGACAAAGAAGCCATCCTCATAGCCCTGCAATTTGAAATCACGCCCATCGACCACCAGTTCGGCCCCCTGCGCGATACCGCTTTCGACCAGACCAAGGATGCGTTGCTTGGCCTCTGCGGTAACAACGGGGCCGTAATCCACGTCATTGCCTGCGGTATAGGGCCCAACTTTCAGCTTTTCGATGCGCGGCACCAGTTTTTCAATCAGGCGGTCGGCGGTTTCATCGCCCACCGGAACTGCCACGGAAATGGCCATGCAGCGTTCGCCCGCCGCGCCATAGCCCGCGCCCACCAGCGCATCCGCGGCCTGATCCATATCGGCATCGGGCATGATGATCATGTGGTTCTTGGCCCCGCCAAAGCACTGCACGCGCTTGCCGTTGGAACAGCCGCGACCGTAGATATATTGCGCGATGGGTGTCGAGCCGACAAAGCCGATGGACTGAATGACCTCGTGGTCGATGATCGCATCCACGGCCACCTTGTCGCCGTTGACGACCTGCAGGATGCCTTTGGGCAATCCGGCCTCTTCCATCAGTTCGGCCAGCATGAGCGGCACGGAGGGGTCACGCTCGGACGGTTTGAGGATGAAGGCGTTGCCGCAGGCGAGCGCCGGGGCGAACATCCACATCGGGATCATGGCAGGAAAGTTGAACGGCGTGATGCCCGCCGTCACGCCAAGCGGCTGGCGCATGGAATAGATGTCGATGCCGGGGCCCGCGCCATCAGTAAACTCGCCTTTGAGCATTTGCGGCGCACCGATGCAGTATTCCACCACTTCGAGACCGCGCTGGATGTCGCCCTTGGCATCGGGGAAGGTCTTGCCATGTTCGCGGCTGAGCGCCTCGGCCAGCTTGTCCATGTCGCGGTTCAGCAGGCGGACGAATTCCATCATCACCCGTGCCCGGCGTTGGGGGTTGGTGGCGGCCCAAGCGGGCTGTGCGGCCTGTGCGGCGGCGACAGCGGCATCCATTTCTTCGACGCTGGCGAGCGGGCATTTGGCCTGCACTTCGCCGGTGGCGGGGTTGAACACATCTGCAAAGCGCCCGGAGGTGCCTTTGACATGTTGACCGTTGATGTAATGGGTAAGCTCTTGCATTGGGAATCCTCCTAATCCGTTGGCGGCAGGGTAGTCTTGCAAAACCTCTGCGGAAAGAGGCAATATTCCAAAAGTGATTTGCATTTCTGCAAAGGGGGCCGGGAATGACGCCGCATTGGGACGATATCCGCATATTCCTGGCTGTTGCCCGGTCTGAGAGCCTGTCGGGGGCGGGGCGTATCCTGCGGATTGATCCGGCGACGGTGGGGCGGCGTATCGCGCGGCTGGAGGAGGAGTTGGGCGCGCCGCTTTTTGCCAAATCGCCCACGGGGTATGTTTTGAGCGAGGCAGGGCAACGCCTGATGGGGCCGGCGCTGCGCGCGGAAACCGCCATGCAGGAAGCCACCGAGGAAATGGCCGGACAAGCCGGGGGGCTGAGCGGGCAAATCCGCATCGGCGCGCCGGATGGCTGCGCCAATTTCCTGTTGCCGCAGGTCTGCGCCGCGATTGGCGCGGAAAATCCCGATCTGGAAATTCAGATCGTGGCGCTGCCGCGTGTGTTCAACCTGACGCGGCGCGAGGCGGATATGGTGATCGCGGTCAGCCCGCCCACGGCCGGGCGGCTGACGGTGCAGAAGATCACCGATTACCGCCTGCATCTGGCGGCGACGGTGCGCTATCTGCGTTCGCATCCCCCGATTGCAACGCTGGCGGACCTGCGCGCGCATCGGATGGTGGGCTATATTCCCGATATGATCTTTGACAAGGAATTGGACTATCTCAGCGAGGCGGGGATCGAGCGCGTCAGCCTTGCGTCGAATTCGGTGTCGGTGCAGCTAAATTGGGTGCGGCAGGGCGGTGGCATCGGGGTATTGCATGATTTTTCACTGCCTTGGGCGCGGGGGCTGCAAAAGGTGCTGCCCGACCAATTTTCGCTTACCCGCAGCTTTTATCTGGTGCGCCATGCGGATGACCGGCGGCTTGAACGGCAGAACCGGTTTGCTACCGCGCTGGTCGAGAGGCTTCGCCAAGAGGTGCAGAGCCTGGAGGCGCGCACTTGACAGAAATTTTATTATAGATCACGCTGATTTTATGGACATATTCTTGCGGAGGGTCGTGTCATGCTGGTGCAGCAAATCCTGAAATCCAAGGGCGATAGCGCGGTGATCACGATTTCGCCTCAGACAAAGGTTTCGGAGGCGGCGCAGACCCTTGCAGAGCGCCGGATCGGCGGGCTTGTGGTGTCACGGGATGGCGAGACGGTGGAGGGGATCATCTCAGAGCGCGATATCGTGCGCAGCCTTGCGGTGCGGGGTGTGGTCTGCATGACTGAAACCGTGTCTGAAATGATGACCCGTAATCCGGTTTGCTGTTCGCGGCAGGATACATCTGATGCGGTGTTGGCGCGTATGACAGATGGCCGGTTCCGTCACATGCCGGTGGTGGAGGCGGGCAAGCTGGTGGGGATCGTGACCATCGGCGACGTGGTCAAGGCGCGGCTGGAAGAGCTGGCGATGGAGAAGACAGCCCTTGAAGGGATGATCATGGGCTACTAAGCGCTTGCATCGCCTTGCATAGTATTGTTGCGTGAGCGGCGATTGCAGCAAAGGAGGGCCGCATGCGCATTGGTCTTTATCCCGGCACGTTCGACCCTATTACCTTGGGCCATATTGATATTATCCGCCGGGCAGCCGTGCTGGTGGATCGGCTGGTTCTGGGGGTTGCGATCAACCGGGACAAGGGGCCGCTGTTTTCGCTGGAAGAGCGGGTCGAGATGATCGAGGCGGAATGTGCCAAGCTGAGCGCGCAGACCGGCACCGAAATCGTGGCGCATCCGTTCGAGAACCTGCTGATCAATTGCGCCCATGATGTGGGCGCGCAGGTGATCGTGCGCGGTCTGCGCGCGGTGGCGGATTTCGAATATGAATTCCAGATGGTCGGGATGAACCGGGCGCTGGATAATTCGGTCGAGACCGTCTTTCTTATGGCGGATGCCAATCATCAGGCGATTGCCAGCAAACTGGTCAAGGAAATCGCCCGGCTGGGCGGGGATGTGACCAAGTTTGTCACCCCCCCGGTCCGCGAAGCGCTGCTGGCCAAGTTTTCCTAAGGCTGCTCAGGTCGGTTCCATCACCCGCGTGTGGTGCGGGACGGGGCCGCGCCCGGTTTCGAGGTGGCGGCCCATTTCGGCGGCGACATCGAGCATGCGGTTGGAAAAGCCCCATTCGTTGTCATACCAGCTGAGCACGCGGCACAGCCGTCCTTCCATCACCCGTGTCTGATCGGTGGCAAAGATCGAGCTGTGGGGATCGTGGTTAAAGTCCGAGGAGACAAGCGGGCGGCTGGTAACATCGAGCACGCCCAAAAGCGCGCCGTTGGCGGCACCGCTGACGGCGGCGTTGATCTCGTCCACGCTGGTGTCGCGCGCGGCCTCGAATGTCAGGTCCACGACGCTGACATTGGGGGTGGGCACGCGGATGGCGGTGCCGTCGAGCCGCCCGGCGAGGGCGGGCAACACGAGGCCCACGGCACGGGCAGCGCCGGTGGTGGTGGGGATGATGTTGAGCCCCGCCGCGCGGGCGCGGTAGAGGTCCTTGTGCATGGTGTCGAGCGTTGGCTGGTCGCCGGTGTAGCTATGGATCGTGGTCATGAAACCACGGGTGATGCCGATGCTTTCATGCAGCACCTTGGCCAAGGGGGCGAGGCAATTGGTGGTGCAAGAGGCGTTGGAAACGATCACATCCTTGGCGGTCAGGTCCGTGTGGTTGACGCCGTAGACCACGGTGCGATCGGCCCCGGCTGAGGGGGCCGAGACCAGAACGCGCCGCGCGCCGTTCTTGAGGTGGCGGGCGGCGGCGTCGCGGTCTGTAAAGATGCCGGTGCATTCCAGCACGATATCGACATCACCCCATGGCAGCGCTTCTGGGTCGCGCAGGGCGGTCACGCGCATCGGCCCGCGGCCTGCGTCAATCGTGTCGGCGGTGGTGGTGATCTGACCCCGAAAGCGGCCATGCACGCTGTCGAATTCGAGCAGATGGGCGTTTGTTTCGACCGGGGCCAGATCGTTGATGGCCACGACTTCGATGTCTTGGCGATCCGAGTCGAGCAAAGCGCGCAGCACGTTGCGTCCGATACGACCAAATCCGTTTATGGCAAGTTTCAGGGGCATGGCATCCTCCGAGAGTTATGTTAGCGCTAACAATTGACGGCGAACATAAACGAATTTCGAAACGAGTCAATGCGGAGGAGTGTCAGTTGCGTTATCGCCAAAAGGCGACATATTCGATCAGATCAATCAGCTTGCGCCCGAGGAACAGGGTGGATTGGCCATCGTTCAATATGACATCGGCACCGAGCGCCACCAGGACGATCCCCCCAAGGCCAATCGCGATTGTGTTGGTCATGCCGCGCGCCTTTGCCGTCTGCGTCCCGCAGGGTATGCAACAGAGGCTGCCGCCATGCAAGCCGGATCAAGGGCCGGGAGGGGGCTGGCCATAGGGCCGGAGGCGCAAAACGGCCCCCGGCGCCGGGCACCGGGGGCGTGCGATCAGGTCTGATCACTCGTCAAGGGGCAGGTAGATATCGCCGGCTTCGCGGAACTTTTCGGCCATCGCCGCCATACCCTCTTTCTGGGCCTCGGCGCGGATGTCGTGGCTGATCTTCATTGAGCAGAATTTCGGCCCGCACATCGAGCAGAAATGCGCCACCTTATGCGCCTCTTTGGGCAAGGTCTGATCGTGGAAGTCGCGGGCGGTTTCCGGGTCGAGCGAGAGGTTGAATTGATCCTCCCAGCGGAATTCAAAGCGCGCGCGGCTGAGCGCATCGTCACGCCGCTGCGCCCCCGGCAGGCCCTTGGCAAGGTCGGCGGCATGGGCGGCGATTTTGTAGGTGATGACGCCGGTTTTCACATCGTCGCGGTCGGGCAGGCCCAGATGTTCCTTGGGGGTGACATAGCACAGCATCGCACAGCCGAACCAACCGATCATCGCCGCCCCGATGCCACTGGTGATATGGTCATAGCCCGGCGCGATATCGGTGGTGAGTGGCCCAAGGGTGTAGAACGGGGCCTCGTGGCAGCATTCAAGCTGCTTCTCCATATTCTCTTTGATCTTGTGCATGGCGACATGGCCCGGCCCCTCGATCATCACCTGGCAATCCTTGCGCCATGCGATTTTCGTGAGTTCGCCCAGCGTCTCCAACTCGGCGAATTGAGCGGCGTCATTGGCATCGGCTATTGAACCGGGGCGCAGCCCATCGCCCAATGAAAAGCTCACGTCATATTGGCGACAGATGTCGCAGATGTCTTCGAAATGCTCATAAAGAAAGGACTCGCGGTGGTGATGCAGGCACCACTTGGCCATGATCGAACCGCCTCGGCTGACGATGCCTGTTACCCGATTTACCGTCATTGGCACCATGTGCAGGCGCACGCCCGCATGGATGGTGAAATAGTCCACGCCCTGTTCGGCCTGTTCGATCAGCGTGTCACGGAACACCTCCCATGTCAGGTCTTCGGCAATGCCATTCACCTTTTCCAGCGCCTGATAGATCGGCACGGTGCCGATGGGCACGGGGCTGTTGCGGATGATCCATTCGCGCGTGTTGTGGATGTTGCGGCCCGTCGAGAGATCCATCACCGTATCCGCCCCCCAGCGGATCGCCCAGACCAGTTTCTCGACCTCTTCTTCCATCGAAGAGGTGACGGCGGAGGTGCCCATGTTGGCATTGATCTTGACCAGAAAATTGCGGCCGATGATCATCGGCTCCAGTTCCGGGTGGTTGATATTTGCGGGGATGATGGCGCGGCCTGCCGCAATCTCTTGCCGGACGAATTCGGGGGTCACGTAGTCGGGAATATTCGCGCCCCAGTCGTTGCCGTCGCGGTGACAGGGTGTCAATTCCCGCAGCTGGTTTTCGCGGATGGCCACGAATTCCATCTCGGGCGTGATAAGGCCTGCGCGGGCATAGGCCAGTTGGGTGGGGGCCGCCCCCGGCTTGGCGCGCAGTGGCCGGTGCTGAACCGGAAACTCCGGCACCAGTCTATCGCCGGTGACAAAGCCGTTATCCTCGGGCTTGACGTGGCGGCCCTCGTAATCCTCCACAGTCCCGCGTGCCATGATCCACGAGCGGCGAAGCGGCGGCAAGCCTTGGCGAATATCGGTGGTGCGGTCCGGATCGGTATAGGGACCAGAGCTATCATAGACGGCCAGCGGTGCCTCGCCTGCGGTGGGATGGGTCGAGATTTCGCGCATGGGCACTGCGATTTCGGGATAGTGCTGGCCGGTCACATAGATTTTTCTAGAGGCGGGCAGAGGGCCCGTGGTCACGCTCGGGGTGATGTTCTGGGTGGGGACGTTCATTTTGGTGCTCCTCGAGTCAGTTTCTACAAAGAGACCAGATGAGCGTGGCAGGGAGGCAGGAGGGCAGCATATACGCCCCGGTTCAGGCCATGGGATCTGCCGGAACGTGGCATGATCGCGAGCCCTAGCTTCCTACGCCAGTATCAACTGGGTCAGGTTCAAAGGGTCGCGACACTGCAATATCTGCAAAGATGATTGCCAGCCGCCTCTCAGTCCCTCAGTTGGGACTCCCCTGCGTAGGAAAAGCGTATGCGGTAAGACAGGGCCGCGCAACCCGAAGTTTCGGGCTTGCGAGCTCAGAGGCAGATTGGCGGGTTCCAATGGCAAAGCGCCGGGCTGCGCGTATCGCGGCCCGGCGCTGCACAAAAAGTGAGGGCTTGTTTACTGCAACCGGCCCATGGCAACGGCGACATCGGCCATGCGGCAGGAAAAGCCCCATTCGTTGTCATACCATGCCAGCACCCGCACCAGACGGTTGCCGATCACTTTGGTCTGATCAGGGGCGAAGATCGAGCTTTCCTCGGTGTGGTTGAAGTCGATGCTGACCTTGGGTTCGGGATCATAGCCCAGAACGCCCTTCATCGCGCCAGCGGCGGCCTCGGCCACCACGGCGTTGACATCGGCCTTGGTCACGTCGCGCTTGGCGACAAAGGTCAGGTCCACCGCCGAGACATTGGGCGTGGGCACGCGGATGGCAGAGCCGTCGAGTTTGCCCGCGAGTTCCGGCAGCACCTCACCAAGCGCTTTGGCGGCCCCGGTCGAGGTGGGGATCATCGACATCGCGGCGGCGCGGGCGCGGTAGAGGTCATTGTGGCGTCGGTCCAGCGTCGGCTGGTCACCGGTATAGGCGTGGATCGTGGTCATGATGCCGCTCTCGATCCCGATCGTATCATTCAGCACCTTGGCCAGCGGCGCGAGGCAATTGGTGGTACAAGAGCCGTTCGAGATCATCCGCTCAGAGGCCAAGAGCGCGTCATGGTTGACGCCGTAGACCACGGTGCGATCCACGTTCTTGGCCGGGGCCGAAATCAGCACCTTGCGCGCGCCGCGCTCAAGATGGGTGCGGGCCTTGGCACCATCATTGAAATTGCCGGTGCATTCGAGCACCACATCAACCCCGTCCCAATCCAACTCGTTCATGTCATAGGTCGAGAACATCTGGATCGGGCCGCGACCGAGGTCCATCGTCTGGCCCTCGACGGTGATCGGATGGGCAAAGCGGCCATGCACGCTGTCATAGCGCATCAGATGCGCTGCGGTCTCAATCGGCCCGGTTGCGTTCACCTTGACCACCTTGATATCGTTGCGCAGGCTTTCCGAGATATGGGCAAGCGTGGCGCGACCGATACGGCCGAAACCGTTGATTCCTACGGTGATGGTCATGGGCGACTCCTGATAGCTGAATTGGCGTCCGTATAGACGGGGCAGAGGACGCCGGAAAGCGGTAAAAGTCGTTTTCCAGTTGGAATACAGGATGTTAGCGGTAACCTTGCGGGGGTTGGCGTGGCTTTGCTGGTGATTGCGCTAACGCAGGATGGCAGGTTTGGGCGATCGGAAGGCGCATATTTGCCGCCAAGACATAGGGGCGCCCGAGAGCGCCCCTGTCTTTGATCTGCCAGTCCGAACTAAAGGAACGTGAAATCATCCACCGTCAGTTGCGCGGCGGTGACGCCTTCGACGAGGATGGTGTTGCCATTCACCGTCATCTGCGCGCCGCCCGCCACGTCGACGATGTTCATCGCCGTGACGAAACCCGCCAGACCGTTGCCGCCGTTGTTGATGTTTTCAACGCCAGTATCGGGATCGAAACGGCGGATGAAGAAACTATCCAAACCGTCCTCGAAATCGGTGATCACATCCGCCTCGCCATCGAAGAAGGACGAAAAGACAAACTGATCAGCCCCGGTTCCGCCGGTGATCACATCGTTGCCAGCACCTGCATTGATCGTGTCATTGCCCGCGCCGCCATCGATGGTGTCGTTGCGCCCGCCGCCTGCGAGGAAGTCATTGCCCTCGCCGCCAAGGATGCTGTCGTCGCCTTCACCGCCGCCGACGCTGTCATTGCCCGCACCGGCATCAATGGTGTCCTGTCCGGTGCCGCCGCCGATATCATCCGCGCCCTCGCCGCCGTCGATGAGGTCATTGCCAAAGCTGCCCGACATGCTGTCGTTGCCATCGCCGCCCGAGAGCGTGTCATCGCCCGCGCCGCCTGCGACCACGTCATTGCCAGCCCCGCCGGTCACGGAATCCGCGCCAAAGCCGCCGCCCAGAATGTCGTCACCATCGCCACCGTCCAGGGTGTCATCCCCCAGACCGCCGCCGATATTGTCGTTGCCCGCCCCGCCAATGGCCAGATCATTGCCATCAGAGGACGAAATCCGGTCATCGCCAGCACCGCCGTCGAGGGTGTCATTGCCCTCGCCGCCGCTGAGCTGGTCATTCCCGCCGCGCCCCTCGAGCCGGTCATCGCCACCCAGACCGCTGAGCGTGTCGTCAAGCGTGGCCCCGAGCAGGGTGTCATTGCCTTCGGTGCCTTCGAGGTTGAGCGAGACCGGATCAGCGGTGGTGACGGTTTCGGTCACTGAGGCAGGCACCTCGGCGGCAGAGTCGAAGAACGAGCTATCGCCTGTCAGGGCAAAGTCGAGCACGGCGTTTTCGAAATTGGGCGTGCCTTGGATCAGGCCCGCATCGAGCGCCGCAGCAATCGCGGCGTCCCGCACCGCCGGGTCGAGCGTGTCGAGGCTGACAATCTCGCCGGGGAATTCGGGCAAGTAAAACCCATCAAGGCTTTCGCCCGCGTCATAGGTAAAGAGGCTGTCCGCCTCAGAGGCGACGCGCCAATCCTCGCGGTATTGACCGTAGAGATCGGCAAAGGCAAAGGGACGGGCCAGCACGGTGCCATCGGCGCGCGCGACATCATTGCTGGCGTCGCCGTCGCCATCGCCCAGCAGACCTTCGAGACGCCCCAGCAGCTCTTCGTTGAGGCGCACGTCGATATCGACCCGCCCATCGCGCACGATCACGCGCACCTGGCTGTCGCCATTGCCGACCACGTTATCTGCGCCCGCATAGACGATGATATAGGTATCGCCTTCACGGAAAATACGGTCATTGCCAACCGCGACAGAGCCGAAATCCTCAATCTCGGTGGCCACGCCGCCGATATGCAGCGGGGTCGTGTCATTGGCGTCGATCATCACTGCCGTGCCGCCGAGATTGGTGGCGATGGCCTGATTGACGCTGACGTTATCGCCCACTGGCACCATGCGCGCCTGAAGCTCGAAATCGCTGTCGGTGCCACGCAGCAGCACGAATTCGCCCGCCGCCTGGAAATCATAGCCGACGCCGTCGAGTGTCGCGAGATGCGGGTCACCCGCAACCCAACCGCCCGCGCCGACCGGCGGCAGAAGCGGGACGATAGAGTCGACCACGCCGCCGTTGCGCACGGCAAAGTTCCAGATGCCGATCAGTCCGGTATTGCCGGGGATCACATCCAGGCTGAGGATTTCATCCTGATTGCCGGATTGCGGCAGCTCAAAGAACGTGCCTTCGACGCCGGTGCCCGATGTATAGCCCGCGCGCGCAACCGTGCCGCCAAGGCCGTTGGTGCCGCCGCTGGCGTTGCCGGTTGTCCAGTTCACCTCTTCATAGCGGAACTGAATGTCGAAATCGCCATTGCCACGATCCGTGAGGATAAGTTGGAAGGCGTTGAGCAGGTCGGTGCGCGAGCTAAAGTAGCCGACATCGTCCCATGTGACGATAAGTTGGTCGCCCAGCGTGTTGAAATCCCAATGCACAAGGTTGCTGCCTTGCGAGTTTCCGCCCGGGGTTGGGGCAACTTCGCCGCCGCGGGTGTCGACATCCGCAAAGAACGGCGTGATGTTGGGGTTGTTGCTGACGCCTGTGATCACGTCGGGCGTGAAGGTGCCGCGCGGTCCGGTGAAGGTCACCGAGCCGTTGTTGTTGATCCAGAGACCTTGGTAAACGGTGCCAAAGAAATTCAGCCCGTTCTCGAAGATCGGGGTGATGTCGATCTGTACGGTTGAGCCGTCATCGTTGCGGGCCAGAAAATCCTCGCCGAACCCGGCATCGCCGCCCAGACCCCGGATCAGGCCGGGGCTGGTGTTGTCTGGGTTGAGCAGCACATCGGTGCTGATGTTGTCGAATTGCAGGCGCTGGATATTGACTAGAATGTCGGTGTCGCCGGTTGCGGTATGGGTGATCGTGCGCTGTGCACTTTCATTCACGCCGGTGCTGTAATCGGCGGCATTGCCCGCGAAGACGGCCGTATCGAACCCCGCGCCCCCATCCAGCAGATCGTTCCCCGCGCCACCTGTTAGCGTGTCATCCCCAGCATTCGCAGTGATCGTATCGTTATCGGCGGTGCCGACAAGATCGTCAGCCTCCGGTGTTCCCGGAATTACAAGACCTTCCATGGTAAAACTCCCCAGTTTTCCAAATGCGCCTTATTCAAACACTATGTTCACGATTCTGTGAAGTGCTTTATATTCGGAGTTTCGCATGCATGAATTTGGGGGGAGGGGGAGACCTTTAGAGGAACGTGAAATCCTCCACGGTGAGTTGCGCGGCGGTGATGTCTTGGACGATCACAGTCTGTCCGTTGAAGGAAATTTCTACGCCGCTGGCAGTGTCGACGATGCCCAGCGTTTCGAAGTGCGCTGCTGATGAGGGGGCTGTGGGTGGCTCTGGTGTATCCATGGCCATGAACCGAATGACGATAAGGTCGACGCCATCTTCGAAATCGAGAACACTATCGGTTTCTCCCTCTTTAGCGACGGTGAATTCGAAGTGATCTGCACCCGCGCCGCCGCTGAGTACGTCGTCGCCACGTGCGCCGTTGACCGTGTCATTGCCATCGCCGCCCTCAATCGTGTCCGCACCGCTGCCACCCGAGAGGTCGTCATTGCCGCTCCCGCCTTGGATGCTGTCGTCGCCCTTGCCGCCGCCGACTTGGTCGTCACCTGCGCCGCCGATGATCGTATCTCGGCCTGTGCCACCGCCAATCTGGTCGGCCCCGTCGCCCCCATCAATCCGGTCATCGCCCGCGCTGCCGGACAGGCGATCATTGCCCGCGTCGCCCGTGATGCGGTCATTGCCGGACGCACCGGCAACTATGTCATCGCCCGCGCCCCCCGAGAGGTAATCCGCGCCGCTGGCACCCGTGAGCGTGTCATGGCCGTCGCCACCGTCCAAGGTATCACGGTCCCAGCCACCGGACAAAAAATCATCCCCGAGACCGCCCGTGATCAGGTCGTTTCCTGAGCCACCGCCAACGGTGTCGTCGCCATCGCCTGCGTCAATCGTGTCATTGCCCAGCCCGCCACCAATATTGTCATTTCCAGCATCGCCGGTGAGGGAGTCATCCCCCAATCCGGCGCTGAGGGAGTCGTGACCTTCACCGCCGTTGAGGGTGTCGTGGCCGAGACTGCCGTTCAGGCGGTCATCCCCGCTCTCGCCGAATATCTCATCACCGCCCTCCTGACCAAAGAGCCTGTCGTTGCCATCGCCGCCCAAAAGCGTATCGTTTCCTTCGTCCCCCGCGAGACGATCATCACCGGCAAGACCGTTGAGAAAATCATCGTCACGATTTCCCAAGAGCGTGTCATTCCCAAGGGTGCCGACTTCGGTCAAAGGGAGAATCGCGTCTACCCATGTGACGGAATAGGGGTTGGGAAAAAAGTTGGCATATCTGTCGTATCCCACTGCATATCGCGCGCTGACATAGAATGTGCCGGACTCGTCTGGAATGTAGGTCACATACTTGTTTGACGCTCGTGCGTCCGAGCTTGCGAGGCTTTCTCCATTGGCATCCCGCACCGACAGATCGGAGAGCGTGATGCCGTCCAGTTCGAAGCTCGCGGCCTCACCCGCGGTCAATTCCACTGCGAACCAGTCATAGTCGTTGCCGAAATCCATCTGCGCCTGGACCGAGGTGTTGGGGGCCAGCGTCGCGTGCGTGGTCACATCGCCGGGGACGTCGTCTTGAAACACGTTGGCCCGGATGACGTAGTTGTCCAAGTCGCCGCCCATGGTGCCGAATGTTGCGCCGATGGAGATGAAATGCCGCCCGGATTGCTGCGGTGAGAAAACAAAAACGTTGTCTTGGTCGGACCGCAGCTCTGGGTCGCCGGTGTTGTTCATAAGCGTTATCTCATCGGGTGACAGGATTTGGACAAAAGGCAATCCCATGTCGATTTCGAACCGATAGGCAGTGTCTGCCTCAAGGTTTACCGCGATCCAGTCCCGACCGTCCGCGACGCTGCCACTGACGGAGCCACCGATTTCCAAAAACCCAGTTGTCTGCGCATTTGCGGTAAAATTATCCATAATATCATGTCCTTGTCTTGGAAATGGCGGTCGGCCCTTTAGTGTTTTCACGATTCTTGGTGGAGGTCTATGCCCCTCTTTCCCTGTTGCCCCCTTCGTGCGCCTGTCCTAGAACGCCTCTGATATGTCAGCCGGAGGCAGTGCCATGCTCGATCTCGCCTATGAAACGCCGAAACCTCGCGTCATTGCGGGGGCCAAGCATGATTGGGAACTGGTGATCGGGATGGAGGTGCATGCGCAGGTCGCCTCGAAATCCAAGCTGTTTTCCGGGGCGTCCACGCAATTCGGGGCGGAGCCCAATTCCAATGTCGCCTTTGTCGATGCGGCGATGCCGGGCATGTTGCCGGTGATCAACGAATTCTGTGTCGAACAGGCGGTGCGCACGGGGCTGGGCCTTAAGGCCAAGATCAACCTTTGGTCGGCCTTTGACCGCAAGAACTATTTCTACCCCGATCTGCCGCAGGGCTATCAGATCAGCCAGCTCTATCATCCGTTGGTGGGCGAGGGCGAAATTTTGGTTGATATGGCCCCCGGCGTGGCGCGTCTGGTGCGGATCGAGCGCATCCATATGGAGCAGGACGCGGGCAAGTCGATTCACGATATGGACCCGGCGATGTCCTTTGTTGACCTGAACCGCACCGGCGTCTGCCTGATGGAAATCGTGAGCCGCCCGGATATTCGCGGGCCGGAAGAGGCCGCCGCCTATGTCACCAAGCTGCGCCAGATCCTGCGCTATTTGGGCACCTGCGATGGCAATATGCAGAATGGCAATCTGCGGGCGGATGTGAACGTATCGATCTGCCGCCCCGGCCAGTATGAGAAATACATGGAGACGCAGGATTTCAGCCATCTGGGCACGCGCTGCGAGATCAAGAATATGAACTCCATGCGCTTTATCCAAGCGGCCATCGAATATGAGGCGCGCCGCCAGATCGCGATTGTCGAGGCGGGCGGCACGGTGGTGCAGGAAACCCGGCTCTATGATCCGGACAAGAACGAGACCCGGTCCATGCGCTCCAAGGAAGAGGCGCATGATTACCGCTATTTCCCCGATCCCGACCTCTTGCCGCTGGAGATCGAGCAGGCTTGGGTGGATGAGATTGCGGCCAACCTGCCGGAACTGCCGGACGCCAAGAAGGCGCGGTTTGTGCTGGAATTCGGGCTATCGGAATATGACGCCAACGTGCTGACCGCTGATCTGGCCAATGCCGCCTATTTCGAGGCGGTGGCGGCGGGCGCGGGCGATGGTAAGCTGGCGGCGAATTGGGTGATCAACGAGCTCTTTGGACGGCTCAAGAAAGAGGATCATTCGATCGAGGACAGCCCGGTCAGCCCGGCGCAACTGGCAGGCATCGTGCGGCTGATCAAGTCGGACGCCATTTCCGGCAAGATCGCCAAGGACCTCTTTGAAATCGTCTATACCGAGGGCGGCGATCCCGAAGAGATCGTCGAGGCGCGCGGCATGAAGCAGGTGACGGACACCCGCGCGATTGAACAGGCCGTGGCCGAGATCATCGCCGCCAACCCCGCACAGGTGGAAAAGGCGAGAGGAAACCCCAAACTCGCGGGCTGGTTCGTGGGGCAGGTGATGAAAGCCACGGGAGGCAAGGCCAATCCCAAGGCGGTCAATGACATCGTGATGGCGAGGTTGGGGCTGTAAAAGGCCCCGGGCCATCCCGTCGCGGCGCATGGCCGCGACGCAGGCCTCTTACGCTCAGCTCTTCGGAACCTCGATATTGATCGTGAGGGACCGGCGGAACATGTCGGGGCGGGGGGCCTTGATCGGCTCGACGGCGTGCCAGGAATTGAAGGTCTTGACGAAGATCATGCATTGGTTCGAGTTGAACTCGTAGCAATCGAGCGTGTCCACCTCTTCGAACGGCAAGAACGTGTTGCGGAAGTTGAAGCTGCGCGTCTTGTCCTTGGGCCAGACGACCGAAGTGCCGCCGCCATATTCCGGCTTCCATTCGCCCGGCGCGACCATCGAGACGACCACGGTGATCAGTTTGGCGGGCGCGTCTGTGTGCGGCAGGATCGAGCCGCCATCGCCCGGCATCATCGAGAATTCAAAGCGCGAGCGCAGCGGAGTCTTGCGCCGCTCGACCAAGGCCGCGCCGCAGAGCGCCTCGGTCAGGCGCAGGCCAAGGCGCGCGCCGGGCGTGTTGGTGAGCACCATCTTGCGGCCAAGGTCGAGGTCGATGTTGTGGCTGGCCAGAAAATCGACGATGCCGCGCACGAAGCGTTCGCTTTTGACCTCGTCGTGAAAGCGTTTCCAGACCGGGGTCGACTTGATGAAGTCGTGATACTGTTTGGCGTTGTTCACCTCGGAGAGGGAATATTTGTTGCCCAGCTTGGGCATGAACTGAAACCGCTCGGTGTCGGGCCAGTTGTCCAGCATCTCTTGATAGAGGTCGGCGTCAAACACCGGCTTGGCAAAGGCGATGGGAAAGGGATCGTGGCGGACGTCAGCGCCGTCGAGATTGAACATCATGGGTGTCTCCTTGTTCGGGCGGTGCGGGTCTTAGGCCGCAGCCGGAGCGTAGATTGCGTTATGCGCAATCAACACCGGATCGGCGCCGCGTGCAAGTTTGCGTAAACCGATGTCGGTGCGGTGCCGCTTTTGCGCCCGGTAGCCAAGCCCGTCCATGAAGGCATCGAGATCCTCTGCGTAGTGGGGGCTGACCTCGACCTGAACTGAGCGCGGGCGTTTGGCCGAGCCAAGCACGTTGCGCATCCCCGCCATGACCAGAAGCTCGTTGCCGTCGACATCGACCTTGATCACATCGGGTGTGGGCACGATGCCTTCGGCAACCAGATGATCAAGGGTAAAGGCGGCCTTGAATTCGCGCAGGACCGGCACGAAGGGGCGCTCGTGCCCATCAAGGGTGCGGTCAAGCTGGCTCATGGCCGAGCCTGCCGTCGCCTCGATGATATTGAAGTCGAAAAAGCCGTTACGGTCGCCCAAAGCGGCCGAAATCACCTTGGCGCGGCTGCTCAGGCCGTTCAACGCCATGTTTTGCATCAGGCTGAGCGCATTGGCGGCATGCGGCTCGAAGGACAGGATATGCCCGGTCTCGCCCACAAGGTTGCCGGAAAAGACCGAGTAGAGGCCGACATTGGCCCCGATGTCGCAAAAGGTATCGCCGGGGCGCAGCGTGTCGCGCAGCCAGCGGATCGTGCCCTCTTCCTTTTGCAGGAGAGTGACGGCGCGTTTGTATTCGGTGTAGCTGCGGCACGCGAACCGGTAGCTACCTGCGTCGGTCCGGACCTCGATGGTCATGCTGAGGGCATGCGCAAGCGCGAAGCGTAATCTGAACAATCGACTGGTCAAGACATTTGGGCGGCGCGTGCCGGAAACAATCATACAAATACCTTTCAGAATCACGCCGCCCCGTGCTGAAATTTTGCACACGTCGCTTCGTCCCCTTAGTGCTGCGATTTGAACCTGTAAAGTTACTTTTTGAGCGTGAAAGCACGCTCTCACAGGCTCTGGGACACGTGTTTGGCAATTGCATCGCTCTGGCATTGCTCTATTCCTTGGACGGATCCGCAGGGACAAGAGGAGGTGCGCGATGGGCTGGATGAAGGAGGAGACCGGGCTGGAGAAATGCGCCGCGAATTTTGTGGCGCTGACGCCGCTGTCGCATCTGAGGCGCGCGGCGCAGATATTTCCCGATCGTGAAGCGCTGGTTTATCGCGGCACGCGGCGCACCTATGCAGAGTATCACGCGCGCGTCTCGCGGCTGGCCTCGGCCTTGGTCAAGCTGGGGATCGAGCCCGGCGATGTGGTGGCGACCCTCCTGCCCAATATACCTGCCCATTGCGAGGCGCATTTTGGGGTGCCCGCCTGTGGCGCGGTGCTCAATGCCATCAACACAAGGCTAGAGGCCGATACAATCGCCTATATTCTCGATCATGGCGGGGCGCGGGTGGTGCTGTGCGATCCGCAATTCCTGCCGGTGCTGGCGCAGGCAATCGAGTTGATGGAAGGCCCACCGCCCGGCGTGGTCGAGGTGGCGGATGATGCGGCGGGCGTGCATGCCCATGGGCATTACATGGAGTATGAGGAGTTGCTGGCCTCTGGCGATCCCGATTTTGCATGGATCATGCCCGAGGATGAATGGGAGAGTTTGGCGCTCAATTACACCTCTGGCACCACCGGGCGGCCCAAGGGCGTGGTCTATCACCATCGCGGGGCGTATCTGATGACCATGGGCACGGTCGTGAGTTGGCAATTGCCACGCTATCCGACCTATCTGACCATTGTGCCGCTGTTTCATTGCAACAACTGGAACCATGTCTGGCTGATGCCGATGCTGGGGGGCAGGGTGGTTTGCTGTCGCGATATTACGGCGCGGGCGATTTATGACGCGATTGCCGATGAGGGGGTCACGCATTTCGGCGGTGCGCCCATCGTGCTGAATATGATCGTCCATGCCAAAGAGGGCGAGCGGCGCGCGTTCGACCATGTGGTCGATGTGTTCACCGCAGGGGCCCCGCCGCCCGCCGCAACATTGGCGGCGATCGAGCCGTTGGGCTTTACCGTGACGCAGGTCTATGGCCTGACCGAGACTTATGGTCATGTCACCGAATGTCTGTGGCAGGATGGCTGGGATGCCCTTCCTGAGGACGAGCGCTATACGATCAAGGCGCGCACCGGGGTTTTGATGCCGATGATGGAAGAGATCACGGCAATGGACCCCGAAACCATGGCGCAAATCCCGATGGATGGCGCAACCTTGGGCGAGATCATGATCCGGGGAAATTCGGTGATGAAAGGCTATCTCAAGAATCCGGCGGCGACCGCAGAGGCGTTTCGCGGGGGGTATTTCCATTCCGGCGATATCGCGTTTCAGCATCCCGACGGCTATCTCAAGATCGCGGATCGGGCCAAGGATATCATCATTTCAGGTGGCGAGAATATTTCCTCGGTCGAGGTCGAGGGGGTATTGATGCGCCATCCTGCCGTGATGCTTTGTGCCGTGGTCGCCAAGCCGGATGAGAAATGGGGCGAGGTGCCTTGCGCCTTTGTCGAGTTGAAGGACGGGGCCGAGGTGAGCGAGGCCGAGTTGATCGCCTTTGCGCGTGAGCGGCTGGCGGGGTTCAAGACGCCCAAGGCGGTGGTGTTTCAGGAATTGCCCAAGACATCCACCGGCAAGATCCAGAAATTCGAACTGCGCCAGAGCGCCCGCGCGCTTTGATTTGGCGGGCTGCGTCATACGCCTGACACAGGCCCGCGTTTGGGTGGGATGAGGCTGGGATAGGGCGCGCGCAGGCTGCAGGGCAGGAGGTTTGCCGGATGAAGATCGAGAACCGCGTCTTTGACGAGTTGCAGGTGGGGCAGAGCCAGAGCCTGCGGCGGCTGTGCACGCAGGATGATTTGCTGGTCTTTGCCAATATGTCGGGCAATCACAACCCGATGCATCTCTATGATCTGGATGGCGATGGTGATGGTCAGCCCGAGGCCTATGTGCCGGGGATGTTTCTGGGAGCGCTGATATCGGCGGTCTTGGGCAATCTTTTGCCGGGGGCGGGAACGCTTTACCGCGCGCAAAGCCTTGTGTTTCACAACCACGCCCATGCCGGGGACGAGGTTGAAAGCCGGGTCACCGTGACGGATCGCAATGACCGCGACATGACCGTGACGCTGGCCACTGAGGTGCGGCGCCTGCGCGATGATGCGCTGATCGTATCGGGCGTGGCGGTGGTCGAGGCCCCGCGCCGCAAGCTGAACTATTCCAGCCACGATCTGCCCGGCCTTATCGTGCAGCGGCACCGGCATTTCGAAAAGCTGCTCAAGCGGGCGGAGCCGCTCGAGCCGCTGGTAACGGCGGTGGTCTGTCCCGAAGAGGTCAATTCCTTGGGCGGCGCGCTGCGCGCGCGGGCGCATACGCTGATCGCACCGATCCTGATTGGCAATCCCATCCGCATTGCGGCTGCAGCGCAAGCGCTGGAGGCGGATCTGACAGGGATCGAGATCATCGCAGAGCCAGACCCCGAGGCCGCCGCCCGGCGCGCTGTGGCGCTGGTGCAGGCGGGGCGGGCAGGGGCGGTGATGAAGGGGCATCTGCATACCGACCAACTCTTGCGGGCGGTGCTGGACAAGGCGGCGGGGCTGCGCACCGCGCGGCGGCTGACGCATATCTTTGTGATGGACGTGCCGGGGCTGGCGCATCTTTTGTTGGTGACGGATGCGGCGATCAACATTACGCCTGATCTGCGCGCCAAGATGGACATCGTGCAGAACGCGATTGATCTGGCGCTGAGCCTTGGGATCGAGATGCCAAAGGTCGGCGTTCTGTCGGCGGTCGAGACGGTCAATCCCGATCTGCCCTCGTCGATTGATGCGGCGCTCTTGTCCAAGATGGCCGAGCGGGGGCAGATCACCGGCGGGCTGGTTGATGGGCCACTGGCGATGGATAATGCCGTTGATATGGCCGCAGCACGGACCAAGGGGCTGTCATCGCCGGTGGCGGGACGGGCGGATATTCTGGTGGTGCCCAATCTTGATGCGGGCAATATGCTGGCCAAGCAATTGACCTATCTCGCCCATGCCGAGGCGGCGGGTGTGGTGCTGGGCGCGCGGGTGCCGATCATTCTCAATTCGCGGGCGGATGACGATATGGCACGGCTGGCGTCCTGCGCCGTGGCAGCGCTGCATCATGCCTGGCTGACCGGGCCGGGCTGATCGCGCTTAGCCGGGCAGCCAGACGGTGAATTCCGCGCCGCCTTCAACACGATTGCGCACGGTGATCCGTCCGCCTGCCTGTTGGATCAGGGTCTGACTGACCGAGAGACCAAGCCCGGTGCCTTCGCCCTGTTTGGTGGTGAAGAACGGATCGAACACCAGCGGCAGCTTGTCTTTGGGAATACCGGGGCCGGTGTCTGCAACCAAGAGCGCGGCACCGGGGCAGCTGCCGCGATCCTCGGGA
This sequence comes from Roseovarius mucosus, assembly GCF_002080415.1. Taxonomy (NCBI): domain Bacteria; kingdom Pseudomonadati; phylum Pseudomonadota; class Alphaproteobacteria; order Rhodobacterales; family Roseobacteraceae; genus Roseovarius; species Roseovarius mucosus. The sequence goes on from NZ_CP020474.1 coordinate 3,719,159, forward strand.
CGGGTGGTGAGGGTCAGGTGACCGGGCGTTTTCATGGCCTGCGCTGCGTTGGTGACAAGGTTGATGATCACCTGCTGCAACTCACCCGGATTGATGCGCACCGGTGGCGTGTCGGGATGGGCGTTCAGCGTCACCGTATGCCCGGATCTGGTTACAACGTGATCCACCAGAACAAGACAATCGCGCAGGACACTGGCCAGATCGACATTTTCCTCAAAGGTGCCGAATTCGCCGGGGCGGGCGAATTGCAGCAATTTGCCCACGATGGCCGTGATCCGCCCGATCTGACGGTCAATGAGGTTAAGTTCGGTGATCACCGGTTCGGTGTGCGCCCCCAGCGTCTGGCGGATCACGTCAAGATTGCCTTGGATCACCGCCGCCGGGTTGTTGATCTCATGGGCAACACCGGCGGTGATCTCGCCGATGGAGGCCAGTTTTTCGGACATCACCAGTTGCTGATAAGTGGTCTCAAGCTTGGCATTCGCCTCGCGCAATTCGGCGGTGCGGGCCTCGACGCGGGCGTTCAGGTCTTCGTTCCATGCGCGCAGGGCGCGGTCGCGTTCCTGCACCTGATCGAGCAGCGTGTCGAGATGGGCCGCCACGGTGCCAATCTCGTCGCGTGCGGCGATGGGGCCGATGCGTGCGGTCATATCGCCGGCTTCGACCTCTTCCATGGTGCGGGTCATGCGTTCGAGCGGGGCAAAGATATTGCGCGCAAGCCTGAGAAAGAGCGGCGCGCTGACGGCCAGAACAACCAGAAACGCGGCAAGAACCAGTAGGTAGGCGCGCCGTTTGGCGGCATCAAACGGGGCCTGAAGAAAACCCACGTAAAGCATGCCCACCCGTTTGCCAAAGCTGTCGGTCAGGGGACGATAGGCCGAGATATACCAGTCATTGACTACGAACGCGCTATCAAGCCAGGTCTGGCCCTTGTCGAGCACGGTGGCGCGCACCGCCGCCGAAACCCGCGTGCCAAGCGCGCGTTCGCCCGCAAAGAGCCGCACATTGGTCGATACGCGCACATCCTCGAGAAAGAGCGTGGCGGTGCCTTGGCGGTCGCCGGTGGTGCCGGTGTCGCGGTACACCAGCGCATTGATTGTGTCGATGAAATCAAGATTGCGGTTGAGCAGAAGCCCACCGATCAGCACACCTTGCGCCCCGATTGCTGTAACTGGCGTGGCGCTGTGCACGACCATGCCGCGATCCTCGGTCTGGCGGCTGGTGGGCTGCGCGGCAACAGTCGCAACAAGCGGGACGCGCGCGCGATTGGCAAGGGTTACGCCGGTCTGGGGCAGCGAGAGCAGATCGCCGGGCGTGAAAATGTCGATCTCGGTGGCGGGTTGGCCGCGTAGGGCGGTGTCGATCACCGGCCAATCGGCCGAGCGTTTGCGCGCCTCGTGCTGCGGCATAAAATAGAGAAAATCAAGGCCAAGCGCGCGACGGTTCTCTTCCAGAAACGCGGGCAGGCCGGCGGGAGAGGTGCGCGCCACCTCGTCAAAGCGCAAAGAGCGGGCCAGGCTTGTGACCTCAGAGCCGGTGCTGGTCAGCAGGCGTTGCAGATATTGGTCTGCGATGCGCAGATCACTGGCCACATTGGTGATCAGCAGGTTGTCATAATTCGCAGACCAGCGGTTGATCGCCACCAGCAACAAAAGCGGCATCAGCACCGCCAAGGGCAAAAGTGCCAGGATCAGCAATCGTAGCCGAACGGATGTCATGAAAAAGCCGGGCCCCTGTTGAGGAGCCCGACCTTAGGTCAATCATGCAAGCCGCGCAATCGTGCAGGGCCGCAGAGGGGGTGACGAATCAGTTCCAGCCAACTTCGTTGAAGATGGCCTGTGCCTTGGCGGCATTCGCGCCAAAAGAGGCGGTGGGCGTTGTGCTGTCGGGTTTGAACTCGCCCAGCTTGGCCACATGCTCGCCGATATCCACACCGGCCAGCACCGGGTATTCGTTGTTGCCATTGGCGAATTGCTCTTGTGCGGTTTCGCTGGCGAGGAATTCGAGCAGGGCAAGCGCCTCTTCCGGGTTGGGGGCGTTGACGGCAATGCCCGCCGCCACAAGGTTCATATGCGCGCCCCGGTCTTCCTGATTGGGCCAGACCCAGCCGATGCCGTCGATGCCGCTGGTCAACCCGTCCACGTCCCCGGCAAGGCCACGGGCAAAGTAATAGGTGTTGGAGACAGCGATATCACATTCGCCCGACACGATGCCGCGCAGCTGATCGGTATCCCCGCCCTCTGGCGCGCGGGCCATATTGGCGACGATGCCTGCCGCCCACTCTTTGGCCGCCTCTTCGCCATGCACTTCGATGATCGAGGCCAGCAGCGACTGGTTATAGACGTTCGACGAGGATCGAATGCAGATCTGGCCCTGGTATTTGGGGTCGGCCAATTCCTCGTAGGTTTGGGGCGGGGTCTCGACCCGGTCCTTGGCGTAGAAGATGATGCGCGAGCGCTGCGAGAGGCCTGTCCAGAGATTGTCGGGATGGCGCAGATTGGCCGCGACATTGCTCTCGATCAGATCCGAGGAAAAGGGTTGCAACAGGCCCTCATCCACCGCGCGCGAGACATTGCCCACATCGACGGTCATGAACACATCCGCCGGGCTGTTGGCGCCTTCGGCCTTCATGCGCTCGATCAGCTCGGCTTCTTTGCCTTCGATCCGGTTGATCTTGATGCCGGTTTCCTTGGTGAAAGCCTCGTAAAGCGCATCATCCGAATCGTAATGGCGGCTGGAATAGAGGTTGACCTCTTGCGCCAGCGCAGGGGCGGTCAGGGCAAGCAGAGCGGTCACGCTCAGGGCGGCTTTGATCGGGTGCATCAGGGGTCCTTTCGAGGTATCCGAGTGATTTGATAGGATATCTCTCGTATTTCCGACAAAAAGAGTCAAGGGTGATTTCCGACTGTTTTAGTCGGATGCCGCGCCGCGATGCCGCAGGCCGCTGCCGATCAGGGCGGTCGTGGCAAAGATCAGCGCCGCGACACAGACGATCGTCGGCCCTGTTGGCGTATCGAACTGGAACGAAAGCCGCAAACCGCCCAAGGCAGAGCCCCCCGCAATCAGCGTGGCGATAGCCGCCATGCGTTCAGGCGTTGCGGCCAAGGGGCGCGCGGCAGCGGCGGGCACGATCAGCATGGCGGCGATGAGCAGCACGCCCACCACCTTGATCGCCACGGCAACCACGACGGCCAGTGCCAGCGTCAGCACAAGCTGTTCGCGGCGCGGGTCGATACCGGCGGACCACGCAAGATCCGGGCTGAGCGTTGCCGTCAAAAGCGCCTGCCAGCGCCATGCAAGCAGGCTGAGCACGAGGGCTGCGCCGCCCCAGATCACCAGCAAATCGGCCCTGCTGACCGCCAGAATATCGCCGAAAAGATACGCCATAAGGTCAATCCGGACGCCCGACAGAAAGGACACCGCCACAAGGCCAAAGGCCAGCGCCGAATGGGCCAGAACGCCCAGCATCGTATCCATGGCAAAGCCGCGCCCCGAAAGGGTGGAGACCGTGGTCGCCATGATCAGCGACATGGCCAGCGCGCCAACAAAGACTGACATCGAAAAGGCCAGCGCCATCGCCACGCCCAGGATTGCGGCATGGGCTGTGGCATCGCCGAAATAGGCCATCCGCCGCCAGACCACAAAGCTGCCCAAGGGGGCGGCGGCCAGTGCCACACCTAGGCCAGCAAGGGCCGCGCGCACCATGAAATCATCCAGCATTATTCGGCGGCCTCGTGGCTGTGGGGGTGATCATGTGCAGGACCGTGGTCATGGTCATGGGCGTGGTTGTGTTCATGCCGATAGAGCGCCAGCGCGCCTTGGGTGCCGGTGCCAAAAATCGCGCGATATTCCTCGGCTTGGGCGACCACCTCGGGGTGGCCTTCGCAGCAGATATGTCCATTGAGGCAGATCACCCGGTCAGAGGCGCTCATCACCACATGGAGTTCGTGGCTGACCATCAGAACGCCGCAGTTCAATTCGCGCCGCACCTCTTCGATGCGGCGGTAAAACGCGGCAGAACCGGGTTGATCAAGCCCCTGCGTGGCCTCGTCGAGGATCAGCAAATCCGGCTTTTCCAGAAGCGCACGCGCCAGCAGAACACGCTGAAACTGCCCGCCCGAGAGGTCTGTCATTTGTCGATTGCGCAGGTCTGGCAACCCCGCCTGTTCGAGAGCGGCGCGCGTGGCCTCGGCCGGGTGGTGGCGTGGCAGGCTGAGAAAGCGGGTGACGGTCAGCGGCAGCGTTGGGTCGATATGCAGCTTTTGCGGCACATAGCCGATGCGCAGGCCGGGGCGGCGGATAATCTCGCCGCGTGCCGGTTTCTGCGCCCCGATCAAGGTGCGCAGCAGCGTGGATTTGCCCGATCCATTCGGGCCGACGATGGTCACGATCTCGCCCCGGTCGAGCGCAAGGCTGACATTCGACAGAACCGTCGAGCGGCCAAACTGAACGGTCAGCCCCTTGGTTTCGATCAGGCGCATGGCTGGGCGCTCTCGCGACATTGCGGACACAGGCCCATCGCCTCGACCACTGCCTGTTCGATGGTAAAGCCCGAGTCGGCGGCGGCCCGGCCCAACATCCCCTTTGAGGGTTCGGCATGGGCCTCGGCCACCGCATCGCATTGGCGGCAGATGAGGAACGCGGGCGTGTGATCCTGCCCCGGATGGGTGCAGGCGATAAAGGCGTTCAGGCGCTCGATCTTGTGAACAAAGCCATGTGTCACAAGGAAATCCAGCGCCCGATAGGCCACTGGGGGCTGGGAGCCCAACCCCTCGCTACGCAGCGTGTCGAGGATTTCATAGGCCCCCATGGCGCGGTGTTCGCTGAGCAGGATTTCCAGCACGCGACGGCGGACGGGGGTGAATTGCAGCTTGTGGCGGGCACAATGCGCCTCGACAGCGGCGAGGGCGGCGCGCATGCAGCCCTTGTGATCATGCGCCTCGAATCCGATCGTATCCATCTTGCCCTCCGTCAGTGTTGCCCGTGGGATCATTTGGGGGTTGATATGTTATAGGGTTACATTTATCAAGTGGCGCTAAATGTTATGATATCACATATGGAGACTGCCATGCCGATCCGTTTTCTTGCTCCACTCAGCCTTGGGATGACGCTTGCCTCAGCCGCGATGGCCGACGCGCCCCGAGTGGCCACGGATATTGCGCCAGTGCAATCGTTGGTGGCGCGGGTGATGCAGGGGGTGGGCGAGCCTGATGTGATCGTGCGCTCGGGTGCCTCGCCGCATGGCTATGCAATGCGCCCCTCCGAGGCGGCGGCACTGGAAGAGGCCGATCTGGTCTTCTGGATGGGTGAGGGGCTGACGCCGTGGCTGGAAGGCGCGATTGATGCGCTGGCATCCGAGGCACATGCCGTGGAGTTGCTGGGGGCTGCGGGCAGCCGCGTCTTGCCGTTCCGGGAGGGGGTTGCGTTTGAGGCGCATGCGGATCACGGGCATGAAGATCATGGGCATGAAGATAACGACCACGAAGATCACGGGCACGAAGATCATGGGCACGAGGACAAGGGCCACGAGGATCATGCGGAGGCGCATGATCACGACCATGATCATGACCACGGACATGGGCACGATCACGCCCATGGCGGGGCCGATCCGCATGCTTGGCTTGATCCCGCGAATGCGCAGGCTTGGTTGGGATTGATCGCGCAGGAATTGTCCGAGCATGACCCGGAGAATGCCATGATCTATGCCGCCAATGCAGAGACAGCGCAGGCGGAATTACAGGCCCTGTCCGAAGAGATCAAAGCGCAGTTGGCCCCGGTGCGGGATGTGCCGTTTTTGGTGTTTCACGATGCCTATCAGTATTTCGAGACCGCCTTTGACATTTCCGCAGCGGGGGCGATTTCGCTAAGCGATGCGGTGGCGCCGGGACCGGCCCGAATTGCCGCCTTGCGGGAAATGGCTGAGGCGCGCGGCGTCACTTGTGTCTTTTCCGAGCCGCAGTTCGATCCCAAGCTGGTCGAAACGGTGTTTGGCGAGGGGGTGTCGCATGGCGTGATTGATCCGCTCGGCAGCCAGCTTGCGGCAGGGCCGGGGCATTATCCGCAGATGCTGCGCGATATGGCTGGCGCGATGGTCGCCTGTGTGTCGGGGGCAAGTTAGAGCCACGCGGTACAAATGCGTCAAAACGCAGCGTAAATCTTGCACGAACCTGAATTCCCGCACATTCTGCCGTGAACGGGAGAAACCCGCGCCGGGAACGCGGGATAAATCAGGGAGGACGGACCGATGGCGTTCATGACGCGACAGGATGCGCTCGACATCCAGAACGAAATGCCTTGGGCGGCGCGCGAGCGGCCCCAAACGATCTATCAAATGTTGAGCAATGTCGCGCGTAGCTTTCCGGACAGGCCCGCAATCAGCTATCAGCTGTTTTCCGGTGCAACGGACAAGGCGCAAACCCTGACATGGCAGCAGTTCCATGATCAGTGCTGCCAAGCCGCCAATCTGTTTCGCAGCCTCAAGCTGGGTGAGGGCGATGTGGTGGCGCTGGTATTGCCCAACTGTCTGGAAACCGCGGTTGCAACGATTGGCGGGATGATCGCGGGCATCGTCAACCCAATCAACCCGCTGCTCGAGCCAGAGCAGATCAGCGCCATCCTGCGCGAGACAGGGGCCAAGGTGGTGGTCACGCTCAAGGCGTTTCCCAAGACCGACATCGCGCAAAAGACCGCCGAGGCGGTGCGCCACGCGCCGAGCGTGCATACGGTGATCGAGATTGACCTCAACCGCTATCTCACGCCGCCGAAAAGCTGGATCGTGCCCCTCGTGCGGCCCAAGAACCCGGTGCAGCACCATGCCGATTGTCTGGATTTCAACAAGGCGATCGCGCGTCAGCCCAAAACGCTGAGCTTTGCCGATAGCACAGGTGACCGGGTTGCGGCCTATTTCCACACCGGCGGCACCACCGGCATGCCCAAGGTGGCGCAGCACAAATATTCCGGCATGATCTACAATGGCTGGATCGGTCACACGCTGCTCTTTACCGAGCAGGACAATGTGATGTGCCCGCTGCCGCTGTTTCATGTGTTTGCGTGTCATGTGATTCTGATGGCGATGATCAAATCGGGCGCGCATGTGGTGTTTCCGACGCCCGCAGGCTATCGCGGCGAGGGCGTGTTTGATAATTTCTGGAAGCTGTGCGAGCGCTGGAAGATCAGTTTCATCATCACCGTGCCCACGGCCGTTTCGGCGCTGATGCAGCGCAAGGTTGATGCGGACCTGTCGACCGTCAAGAACGCCTTTTCCGGATCGGCCCCGATGCCGCTTGAACTGTTCAACCGGTTCGAATCGGCCACCGGCATTGCGGTGATCGAGGGCTATGGCCTGACCGAGGCGACCTGCCTTGTCTCGGCCAATCCGCCCGAAGGCGAAAAGAAGGTGGGATCGGTGGGGGTGCCGTTTCCCTATACGGATGTGCGGATCATCAAGGGCACGCCGGATGGGCCGATGGATTGCGCCGTCGATGAGGTGGGCGAAATCTGCATTTCCAATCCGGGCGTTTACGCCGGCCATACCTATACCGAGGGCGACAAGAACCGCGATCTTTATTACCATGGCGACTACCTGCGCACTGGCGATCTAGGCCGGATTGATGCGGAGGGTTATCTCTGGATCACAGGGCGCGCCAAGGATCTGATCATCCGGGGCGGGCATAACATCGACCCCGCCGAAATCGAAGAAGCGCTGATGGTGCATAAGGCGGTTGCCATGGCCGGGGCCATTGGTCAGCCGGATGCCCATGCGGGCGAAATCCCCTGCGCCTATGTCGAACTGGTGGCCGGGGCCACGGTCACGGGCGAGGAGCTGCTCGAGCATTGCAAGCGGCATGTGCATGAGCGCGCGGCGGTGCCCAAGCATGTCGAGGTCTTGGCGGAATTGCCGAAAACCGCCGTGGGCAAGGTGTTCAAGCCCGACCTGCGCAAGCTGGCGATCACGCGGATTTACAATGCGGCCTTGGCCGATGCCGGAGTTGATGCGCGGGTGACATCTGTGGTGGATGACAAGAAACTTGGGCTTGTGGCCAAGGTATCGGGGTCTGCCAGTGCCGAGGGCGAGGCCGTGGGGCATGTGCTGGGCCAATTCGTGCGGCCTTGGGATTGGGCGAAGTAGGGCGCGCTTGCGCGTCCCGCGCGGCTCGGCCAAGGAACGCATGACACCAGAGCACCGACAAGAAAGCCCGGATGATCCTGTCATCCGGGCTTTGCTGTTCTGTGCTCAATGGACTGTTACGATACGTCTTTGTAGCTGACCTCGCGCGCGTCGCTGCCGGTTTTCTCGCGGCGCACGAGCAGGCGGTTGAGGGCGTGGACATAGGCCTTGGCCGAAGCCACGACCGTATCGGTATCCGCCGATTGGCCCATTACGATGCGCCCTGCCTCTTCCATCCGCACGGACACGGTGGCCTGTGCGTCTGTCCCTTCGGTCACCGCGTGCACCTGATAGAGTTGCAGCCGCGCCTCATGCGGAAAGAGCGCTTTGACCGCGTTGAACGTGGCATCGACGGGGCCGTCGCCGGTGGCCTCGGTCGAGACCTCGCGCCCGTCAATGTCCATCGTCAGCGTCGCCTGTTGCGGGCCATCGGTGCCGCAGATCACGCGCAAGTGTTTGATCTGAAGGCGGTTATTGTCGGGGTCTACGCCTGCGTTGACGAGCGCCACAAGATCGTCATCGTAGATTTCTTTCTTGCGATCTGCCAATTCCTTGAAGCGGACGAACACATCGTTGAGCTGGTTGTCGGCCAATTCATAGCCCAAATCCTTGAGCTTGGAGCGCAGCGCCGCGCGGCCTGAATGCTTGCCCATGACGATATTGGTCTCGGTAAGACCGACATCCTCGGGGCGCATGATCTCGAATGTCTCGGCGTTTTTGAGCATGCCGTCCTGATGGATGCCGCTTTCATGCGCAAAGGCGTTCTTGCCAACAATCGCCTTGTTGAACTGCACCGGAAAGCCCGACACGGCGGCAACCCGGCGCGAGATGTTCATCAGCTTGCGGGTATCGACGCCCGTTTCATAGGGCATGATGTCGCCGCGCACCTTGAGGGCCATCACCACCTCTTCCAATGCGGTGTTGCCTGCGCGTTCGCCAAGGCCGTTGATCGTGCATTCGATCTGCCGCGCGCCGCCAGCGACGGCGGCCAGTGCATTGGCCGTCGCCATGCCCAAATCGTTGTGGCAATGGGTGGCAAACACCACCTCATCGGCCCCCGGCACGGTGGCGATCAGCCGACGGATGAGCGAGGCCGATTCCTCGGGTGCGGTATAGCCCACGGTATCGGGGATATTGATCGTGGTCGCCCCCGCCTTGATCGCAATCTCGACCGTGCGGCAGAGATAATCCCATTCGGTGCGGGTGGCATCCATCGGCGACCATTGCACATTGTCGCAGAGGTTGCGGGCATGTGTCACCGTTTCGTGGATACGCTCGGCCATTTGGTCCATGTCGAGATTGGGAATGGCGCGGTGCAGCGGCGAGGTGCCGATAAAGGTATGGATACGCGGGCGGGCGGCGTGTTTCACCGCCTCCCAGCAGCGGTCGATATCCTTGAAATTGGCCCGCGCGAGGCCACAGATCACGGCATTTTTCGAGTTCTTGGCTATCTCGCTGACGGCGTTGAAATCGCCCTCAGAGGCGATGGGAAAGCCTGCCTCGATGATATCGACGCCCATGTCATCGAGCAGCCCGGCAATCTCGAGCTTTTCGGCATGGGTCATGGTGGCGCCGGGGCTTTGTTCGCCGTCGCGCAAGGTTGTGTCAAAGATGACGACGCGATCTTTAGAGGTGTTGGTCATGTTGGTCTCTTTCAAAAAATCCTAAGCCTGCGGCGCGAAACGGCACATCCTCTGAGCGGTCGCGCCAAGACGGCACGCTCAGAGGCGGCTTAGGCCTAGCAGGACAGCCCGAGCGGCACGCCGAACGGCGTGGGGCAAGGGCGTGATATGATCCTGCATCAACATGGGCGAAACTATAGGCATGCGGCGCGGCGATGAAAACCCCGAAATTGCGCTTGGCTTTGGGGGTTGAAGCTGTGCTGGCTTCGGCTAGGTCTGCGCCATGGAAAAAGCATTGATCATCGGCGCTTCGGGCGGCATCGGGCAGGCTGTAAGCGCGGCCTTGGAAGCGCGTGGTGTGACGGTCACGCGCCTGTCGCGCAGCGGCGACGGTTTGGACGTGACCGATGAGACGTCGGTTGCGGCAGCCCTTGGCGCGCTGGACGGACCGTTTGACCTGATATTGGTGACGACCGGCGCGTTGGAAATTGCCGGGGCCGCGCCGGAAAAGGCGCTGCGGCAGGTGAGCGCGCAGGCGATGCTGGATCAATTCGCGCTCAATTGCGTGGGGCCGTCCTTGGTGCTCAAGCACAGCCTGCGCCTTTTGCCGCGCGAGGGGCGGGCGGTCTTCGCCGCACTCTCGGCGCGGGTGGGGTCGATTGGCGACAATAATTTCGGCGGTTGGTATAGCTATCGCACCGCCAAGGCGGCGCTGAATCAGATGATCCACACCGGCGCGATTGAATTGGGGCGCAGTCACCGAGGGGCGATATGCGTGGCCTTGCATCCGGGCACGGTTGAGACAGAGTTTACCCGCAAATATCTGGGGCGGCATCCGGCGGTGCCCGCAGCGCAGGCGGCAGAGAACCTGCTTGGCGTCATCGAACGCTTGCGGCCCGAGGAGAGCGGCGGCTTTTTTGATTGGCAGGGGGCAACCGTGCCATGGTAGCGCGGCTGCTGTTGGTGCTGGGGGATCAACTCAGCCCGGATCTTTCGGCGCTGCGCGCGGGCGACAAGACGCGCGACGTTGTGGTCATGGCCGAGGTGAGGGATGAGGGCAGCTATGTGCCGCACCATCCCAAGAAAATCGCGCTCATCCTGTCGGCGATGCGGCATTTCGCGGAGGCGTTGACGGCCGAGGGCTGGCAGGTGGCCTACACGCGGCTGGACGATCCTGCGGCCACGCCCTCGATTGTGGGGGAATTGATGCGGCGGGCCGAGGAATTTGGGGCTTCTGAGGTGATCGCTACGCAACCGGGGGAATGGCGGTTGATCGAGGCCCTGTCGGACGCCCCGTTGACGGTGCGGCAACTGCCGGACGATCGGTTCGTCTGTTCGTTGGCAGAGTTCGACCGATGGGCCGAGGGGCGCAAAGAGCTGCGGATGGAGTATTTTTACCGCGAGATGCGCCGCAAGACCGGGCTGATGATGGAGGGCGACCAACCGGCGGGGGGCAAGTGGAATTTCGACCATGACAACCGCAAGCGGGCGCAGGCGGATTTGCTGCGCGAGGGGCCGTTGCGGTTTGAACCGGATGCGATCACGCAAGAGGTGCTTGATCTGGTCGAGGCACGGTTTGGCACCCATTTCGGAGCGCTGCGTCCGTTCTGGTTTGGCGTGACGCGGGATGCGGCGGCGCAGGCGTTCGACCATTTCGCGCGGCACCTGCTGCCGGGGTTCGGCGACACGCAGGATGCGATGCTGGAAGGGGATGCGTTCCTGCATCATTCGGTGATTTCGATGTATATGAACATCGGATTACTTGATCCTGTGGATATCTGCGCCCGTGTTGTTGAGGAATGGAAAGCAGGCCGGGTGCCCATCAATGCCGCCGAGGGCTATATCCGGCAGGTGATCGGCTGGCGCGAATATATGCGCGGTATCTATTTCCGTGAGGGGCCGGACTATGTGACGCGCAACGCGCTGGGACATAAGCGCAAGTTGCCGGCGATGTTCTGGGGGGCCAAGACGCGCGTGAACTGTGTCGCCCATGCCGTTGAGACCACGGCAAAAGAGGCTTATGCCCATCACATTCAGCGCCTGATGGTGACAGGCAATTTCGCGCTTTTGGCCGGGATTGACCCGGGCCAGGTGCATGAGTGGTATCTGGCGGTCTATGCCGATGCCTTTGAATGGGTCGAGGCCCCGAATGTGATCGGGATGAGCCAGTTTGCCGATGGCGGCATTATCGCAAGCAAACCCTATGTGAGTTCGGGCAATTACATCGACAAAATGTCGGATTACTGCCGGTCCTGCGCCTATTCCGTCAAGGAAAAGACGGGCGACAATGCCTGCCCCTTTAACCTGCTATACTGGGATTTCCTGATCCGGAATCGCGACCGGTTCGGGCGCAATCCCCGTATGGGGCCGGTTTATCGCACATGGGACAAAATGGAGGCGAGCCGCCGTCAAGCGGTGCTTGATGGGGCGGCGCGCGTGTTGGACGATCTTGATGCAGATCGGGCGATCTGATCACTCGGTCTGGGTTGTCGCCCCGGAGAGCGCGCCATCTTCCCATGTGCCGCTGGCCTCTTGGCCGCTGGCATAGCGCATAGTGCCTTCGCCCTGCCGCTTGCCCGCACGGAACATGCCCTCATAGACATCGCCATTGGTGTAGGTGGCCACACCCCGGCCAGAGATTTCGCCGTTCTGCCATTCGCCCTCGTAGACAAAACCATCGGGCATGGTGATCTTGCCTTGCCCGTGGCGCTGGCCTTCGACGAACCCGCCCACATAGATCGTGCCATCGGGATAGGTGGCGGTGCCAGTGCCGTGACGCTGGCCGTCCTGCCATTCCCCCTCGTAGCGATAGCCGTCGGGGTAGGTCATAACCCCCGTGCCATGGTTGCGGGCGTTCTTGAATTCGCCTTCATAGACAAGGCCATTGGGATAGGTGGCACGCCCCGCGCCCTCGATCACGCCGCCAACCCATGACCCTTCATAGGTTGCGCCGTCCGGATAGGTGATGCGCCCCTCGCCATTGGCCAGATCATCGCGGAACTGCCCTTCATAGACCGAACCATCGGGATAGGTCACGCGCCCCTGACCCGAGATTTTGCCCGCGACCCATTCGCCCTGATAGAGATAGCCATCAGTGCCGGTGAATGTGCCCTGACCATGGCGGCGGTCCTCCTTGAAGGCCCCCTCATAGAGATCGCCATTCTGATAGGTCACACGGCCCGTGCCTTCGCGCCGTCCGGCAACAAGATCGCCCTCATAGACATCGCCATTGGGCTGCGTGAGTTTGCCCTTGCCGTCAATCTCTCCGGCGCGCCACGTGCCCTGATAGATCAGCCCATCGGGCATGGTGAGCGTGCCCTCACCCTCGCGCGCACCACGTGCAACAGCCCCCTCATAGACCGCGCCATCAGGATAGGTGATCTTGGCCACGCCTTCCTTTACGCCATTCACCCAATCGCCGTCATAGATATAGCCACCGGGGCTTTGCATCCGGCCGCGCCCGTGGTGCATGGCATTCAGAAACCCACCCTCGTAGCGCACGCCGTTGGCGTAGATGGCCACACCTTGCCCGGTGATCTTGCCATCTTCCCATGCGCCCTCATAGGTGCCGCCATCGGTGAACACGATCTTGCCGATGCCATTGGGTTTGCCGCGCGCGAATTCGCCCTCATAGACCGAGCCATTGGGAAAGCGCGCCACGCCCTTGCCCCTGATCTCGCCTTCGACCCATTCGCCGGTATATTCATAGCCATTGGGCAGGGTATAGCTGCCGGTGCCATGTTGCAGCCCGTCCTTGAACGTGCCCTCATAGATGCCGCCATCGTCATATTGCTTGGTCTGCACCTCCGCATCCTGAGCGGCGGCCATACTGGCCGCACCAAGTGCGATGCTCAGAAGGATGGGTCTTGTGCGCGAAAACGTCATATTTGCCCCGATGCCCGATCCCGCCCGATGATGCGGCGGCTGAGGCAAATCTAGAGGACGGGGCAGGGGCTGACAACGGCTTTTGGGCAAATCGGCTTTTCCTCCGGCGGCGATCTGCTACATCGGAGGCGTGGATATGCAGAGGGCACGCGCATGGCTGACCGGTTTCGCCTGACTTTGGCGCAGTTGAACCCCACGGTGGGGGATCTGGCGGGCAATGCGCGTCTGGCGCGCGACGCATGGGACAAGGGACGCGCGGCGGGGGCCGATCTGGTGGCGCTGCCCGAGATGTTCATCACCGGCTACAACACGCAAGACCTTGTGCAAAAACCCGCCTTTCATCAGGCGGCGATTGCCGCGATCGAGGCGCTGGCGCGTGACTGCGCCGACGGGCCGGCGTTGGCGATTGGCGGCCCGGCCTTGGATGGTGTGAGCCTGCACAATGCCTATTATATCCTGCAGGGCGGGTCTGTGCGCGCCCGCGTGCTCAAGCATCATCTGCCCAATGAGACGGTCTTCGACGAGGTGCGTCTTTATGACAGCGGGCCGGTGGCGGGGCCCTATACGGTGGCAGGGGTGCGGATCGGCAGCCCGATTTGCGAAGATGCCTGGCACGAGGATGTGGCCGAGACTTTGGCCGAAACCGGCGCTGAAATCCTGCTCGTGCCGAACGGATCGCCGCATTACCGCGACAAGATGGACCTGCGCCAGAATATGATGGTGGCGCGGGTGATCGAGACTGGATTGCCGCTTATCTACCTCAACATGGTGGGCGGGCAGGACGATCAGATGTTCGATGGCGGCTCTTTCGTGCTCAATCCCGGTGGGGCGCTCGCGGTGCAATTGCCGATGTTTCAAGAGGCGGTGGCGCATGTCGATCTGGAGCGGGGGCCGGAAGGCTGGCGCGCGCTGCCGGGGGATCTGGCGCATCTGCCCGATGATATGGAACAGGACTATACCGCTATGGTGCTCAGTTTGCGCGATTACCTGCGCAAATCGGGGTTTTCCAAGGTCTTGCTGGGTCTTTCGGGCGGGGTGGATAGCGCCATTGTGGCAACCATTGCCGTTGATGCGGTGGGGGCTGAGAATGTGCGCTGCGTGATGTTGCCATCGGAATATACCTCGGCAGAATCGCTGGAGGATGCCAAGGCGGTCGCTGAAAACTTGGGGTGTCGCTATGATTTCGTGCCCATCGACGCGGGGCGCGCAGCGATCACGGCGACGCTGGCGCCGCTGTTTGACGGCAGGGCACCGGACCTGACCGAAGAGAATCTTCAGTCACGCCTGCGTGGTCTGTTGCTGATGGCGCTGTCGAACAAGTTTGGCGAGATGCTGCTGACCACCGGCAATAAATCCGAGGTGGCGGTGGGCTATGCCACGATCTATGGCGATATGGCGGGGGGCTATAACCCGATCAAGGATCTCTACAAAACGCGAGTGTTCGAGATTTGCCGCTGGCGCAACGCCCAATATCGCGGCTGGATGCTGGGGCCAAAGGGGGCGGTGATCCCCGAGCAGGTCATTTCCAAGCCCCCCAGTGCCGAATTGCGTGCCGATCAAAAGGACAGCGATTCGCTGCCGGATTACCCGGTGCTGGATGGGATTCTGGAAATCCTCGTGGATCAGGATGGCTCGATTTCGGATTGCGTTGCGGCGGGTTACGATCTGGCCGATGCCAAGCGGGTGGAACATCTGCTCTACATCAGCGAATACAAGCGGTTTCAGGCGGCCCCCGGCACGCGGCTCAGCAAGCGGGCGTTCTGGCTTGACCGGCGCTATCCGATTGTGAACCGATGGCGGGATGGATCTGCTCAGGGGTGACTCACGCAGAACAGCCGGATCACATCCGCGTTATCTGATGGGGAATGCCACGCGCGTGTGATCTCTATCTGTCAGGTTTGACGGCAGGATAGAGCATGCGGGTTCAAGGAGAGTGCGATGCGGGTTCTTGCAATTTTGTTGGCACTATCGGCACTTACGGGGACTGCTTGGGCCTGTGGGCCCGATACGGATTGTCAGTTGGGCGATCGGCATTACCGCATCGCCATGCCCGAAGGACAGATAGGCAGCCCGGTGGGGGCGGTGGTTTTTGCCCATGGCTATCGTGGTTCGGCGGCGGCGGTGATGCAGAACCAGAACCTGCGTCAGATGGTGTCTGACATGGGGCTCGCACTCATCGCGCTCAAATCCGCCGATGACGATTGGGTGATTCCCTATGCGCCGCGCCATATGGACAGCGACGGATCGGTGGAATTTCGCTATGTCGAGGCGGTGATCGAGGATGCCGCGCGCCGGTTTCCGATTGATACCAAGCGCTTGATGGCGGCAGGGTTTTCTGCGGGCGGCATGATGGTCTGGAACCTCGCCTGCACCATGCCTGAGCGTTTCGCGGGCTTTGCGGCGATTGCCGGAACCTTTTGGATGAAACCGCCCGAGACCTGCGCCACGCCTGCGGCGAGCCTTGTGCATATTCACGGCACGACTGACCCGACAGTGCCGCTGGCCGGGCGCCCCATTCTGGAAACGCGGCAGGGCGATGTGGCCGAATCGTTGGACATGTATCAGGCGCTGGGCGGGTTCACCCCGACTGGCGAGACTGAATTCGAGGATCTCGCCTGTCAGAACCGCCGCAACGCCACGGGCGATGTGCTCGATTTTTGCCTGCATCCGGGCGGTCACAGCTTTCGCAGCAGCTATTTGCGCTTTGCATGGGAAAAGTTGCAGGCGGCGGGGCAGCTCTGAGCGGGGGCTTGTCTGAGGGGCCACTTCGCGGAATACTCCATTGAACGGGTATTCAGTCGGAGGCTGCTCATGTCTGAGGATATTCTCTACGATCAGAGCCATATCGGTTTTCTCGAAGACCTTTGGGGTGAGGGGTTTCTGTCGCCCGGTGGCCAAGACGAGGTGGCGCGGGTGCTGGATGGGGTCGATCTGACAGGGGCCAAGGTGCTGGACATTGGCTGTGGGTCGGGGGCGATTGCGGTGCTCATGGTGCGCGCTTACGGCGCGGCGCATGTCACCGGCATCGACGTGGAAGACCCGGTTTGCGCCGCCGCGCGCGCCCGTGCCACAGCTGCAGGGCTGGCCGGACAGATTACTATAAACAAGGTCACGCCGGGGCCGTTTCCCTATCCAGATCAAAGCTTTGATGTGGTGTTTTCCAAGGATTCGATCATCCATATCCCCGACAAGGAGGCGTTGGCAGCCGAGGTGTTTCGCGTGCTCAAATCGGGCGGCGTCTTTGCCGCCTCGGACTGGTTGCGCGCGCATGACGGCGCGCCCTCGCCCGAGATGGCGCATTACATCGCGCTTGAGGCGCTCGATTTTGCCATGGCCTCACCGGCGCGTTACCGCGCGGCGCTGGCAGCGGCGGGGTTGGCCGATGTCGCACTGGTGGATCGCAGCCCATGGTATGCCGAGGTGGCAGCGGCCGAATTACGGGAGCTGTCAGGCCCACGCCGCGCCGAATGGGAGGCGCGGCACGGCGCGGAGTTTATCGCGCATCAGATCGAGACATGGACCGCGATGGTGCCGGTCGTGCAATCGGGCGAGCATTGCCCGCACCATATCCGGGGCCGCAAACCGGGCTGACATGGGCGCTCAGGCGTCGAACCAATAGCCATCTGGATCGCCGGGATAGACGCCAAGATTGCGGCCGTGGCCCTGATAGCCCAACAAGCGGCGCACGTCATCGGGATAGGCATCGGCCTTGGATTTCGGCACTGAGAGATACATGTTTTCCTCTTGCCGGAGCCAGCCCAGCGAATAGGTGGTGATCAGCCCTTTGCGCGGCGCAGCGGCGCGGTTGGCCCCACCTGCATGCACCGTCGCCCCAAGGTAGAACAGCACCGAGCCGCGCGGCATCACGGCTTGGGTGATCTGGTCGTCGGTGATGCTGTTGATCGGGCGCAGATCCTGCGAGCCGGGCACAACCCGCGTCGCGCCATTTTCGGCGGTGAAATCATCCAGCGCCCACATTGCGGAAATCTGGAATTCCACACCGGGAATGCGGATCGGATAGAAATCATCGTCGCGGTGCAGCACCTGCGCTTTTTCGCCCGGCAGGATTTCGATCGCGGTCGAAGACCCGATGCGATAGTTGACACAGTGACGTTTCAGCACCCGGTCAGCCACCTCCATCACCAGCGGATGCGCCAGAATATCCGCCGCCGCCTCGGAAATCTTGAGGATGCTGCCCAAACGCCGGGTCTTGTAGCCGTTGAAGTCATTGGCAAACTTGTGCCCTTGCTGATCGAACGGGCCGCGCAGATCACTGGTGACCCGGTCAAGCAAGTTTGAGCCTGCCACGTTTTCAACCACCACGCCGCCGTCTTGCAGCAGACGCTTGGCCACCGTGCCCGGATCGGTATCCGCCTTGAGGCGCGCGATCTCAACCATCGTATTCGGCGCTGAGTTGGGTCAGCCCCGCCTCCATGATATCGAACATTTCATCTATCTCCTCTGTGGTGATGATCAGCGGCGGCGAGAACACCGCCATATTGCCATAAGGCCGCAACAAAAGGCCGCGCGCCTCGCAGGCGGCATCGAGTTTGGCCCCGAATTGCAGGTGTTTGGCATAGCTTTCGTCGCTAAGGTCGGGCCGACATTCGAGACAGCCCAAAAGGCCCATGCCGCGCGCGTCGCCCACGATGTCAAACCTCTCGCCGATGGCGCGCAACCGCGCCTGAAACTGCGGGGTGATGCGGCGGACATGCGCCAGAAGATCCTCGCGCTCGATGATCTCGATATTCTTGAGGGCGGCGGCGCAGGCCACGGGGTGCCCGCAATAGGTATAGCCGTTGTAGAACACATCATCGCCCTCGACCCCGGCCAAACGCTCCATCAGCGCATCGGACAGGATGCAGGCCCCAAGCGGCACATAGCCCGAGGTAAGACCCTTGGCGCAGGTGATGATATCGGGGGTGAACCCGAACACATCCTGAGAGGCGAACCAATGGCCAAGCCTGCCAAAGCCGGTCACAACCTCGTCCGAGATATAGAGGATGTCGTGCTTGCGGCATATCTCGTGGGTGCGTTGGTGATAGCCGGGGGGCGGTACGACAACGCCACCGGAACACAGGATCGGTTCGGCGATAAAGGCGGCGATGCGCTCGGGGCCAACCTCGGCGATCATCTGCTCGAACTCGGCGATTTTGAGATCACCCCAATCCGCCACGCTCATCCCTGCGGGGCGGCGGTAGGGGTTCACATCGGGCAAGAACCGCACCAGATCATCGGCCTTGTCGAACCTTGTCTTGAAGCGTTCCTTGCCGGTCACGGTTGCCGCCAGATAGGTCGAGCCGTGATAGGCCTTTTCGCGCGAGAGCACGATTTTCTTGTCGGGCCGACCTAGCCGGTTGTTGAGAAATTGCACGACCCGGATGGCGGTATCGACAGCGGTCGAGCCGCCGGTAGTGAAATGCACGGTGTTGAGGTCGCCGGGGGTCAGCTCGGCCAGTTTGCGCGCCAGAAGGGCGGCGGGTTCGGTGGTAAAGGACCAAGGCGAAGCATAGGGCATCGCCATGGCCTGCGCCGCAATCGCCTCGGCCATCTCGGCCCGGCCATACCCGATCTGCACGCACCACATGCCCCCCGGCCCGTCGATATGGCGCTTGCCCGTACTGTCCCAGATATGGATGCCCTGCGCGGTGTTGACCCGCAAGAGATCAGATTTGCGCCAGTCGCGGATGCCGGTCCAGGGGTGCAGGTTATGCGTGCGATCCCAGAGGGTCAGATCATCGGGGGCAGGGGTGTTTGCATGTGTGTTCATGTCATCTCCGTCGGAATTCAGGTGTTGCCGGGCGGGGTGGCGCGGGCGCGGGGCGGGCGGAAGAAGGCAGATTTGACCGGCGTCAGCCGTGCCATGCGGCGATCCCATTGCCCTTCTTCCAGCGTGTAAATCTCGGCCCAGAGATTGCTCGGGTGCTGCGCCGCCATAGGCATCCGCACATGCGCAAGGGCGATATTGCGCTTGGCCGTGGGGGACCAGACACCCGAGGTGACATGCCCCACCTCGCGCCGCTTGGCGTGATAGACCAGCGCGCCCTGCGCCGGTTTGAACCCCTCGACATCGAGCCGCATCAAGAGGCTGCGGGGTTTGGCAGCCAAAAGTGCGCGGCGGCCGTTGAAATGCCCTTTGGTGAGATCGACCATCGGGCCAAGGCCCAATTCTATCGGGGTGTGCCCCCGGTGCAGACGTTCCGTGGCATGGGCGGGCTGAAAATCGACGCCCGCGACCATGAACCCCGCCTCGATCCGGGCGATATTCACCGCCTCATAGCCGATGGCGCGCAGGCCAAGGTTTTCACCCGCCTGCCACAGCCGGTCCCAGAGGGGCAGGGCATCGCCCCACGCCGTCCAAAGCTCATATCCCAAGTCGCCGGTGAACCCGGTGCGCGAGATCATCAGCCCCGGTTCCACCCCGGCCAGATCAAAGGGGCGCAGATGCCCCACATCCAGCCCGGCCGCGCGCAGCACTGCATAGGCGGTCGGCCCTTGCAGGGCCAGCCCGGCAATCTTGCGGCTTTCGTCAAGAATATCCACGTCAAAGCCCCAGGCCGCATCCAAGAGCCATGTCAGCATCGGTTCCTGACAGCAGAGCCGCCAATCCTCCGCCCCAAGGTGAAAGAGCGTGCCATCGTCGATCACCATCCCCTCTTCATCGCACCAGATCGCATAACCAACCCGGTGCAGGGGGATCTTGGTCACATCGCGGGTGACAAGGCGGTTGAGAACGCGCGCCGCATCCGGCCCGGTGATGCGGTATTTATGCAAGGGTGAGACGTCAAAGAGCGCGGCTTGGTTGCGCAGGGCGAAATATTCGAACTCCACCGTATCGAGCAGGCTTGGTGCGGCGTATCCGGCCCAGCCATACCAGCCCTGCGCCCGGTTGAGCGGCGCGAGGCGGGGATGCACCGGCCCGTCGATCAGGCCCAGCTTGGGATCGGTGGCGATGCTCATGGCGCGCCTCGTAGGGCTGCGTGCGCCGCGTTGCGCCCCGCCAGCCCCATCAGATCGCCGCCGGGATGGGCGGAGGCCCCGCAGAGAAAAAGCCCCGATGGACCCATCCCATAACGCCCGATGCCGATGGCGGGGCGCAGGGCAAGAAGCTGAACAAGGCTCATCTCTGCATGGTGCCAATGCCCGCCCGGTGCGCCGGTCTCGGCCTCGATCTGATCGGGCGGGATCACCTCTGCACCGGTCACAAGGTCGGACAGGCCGGGGGCGTAGCGGGTAAGCGTGTTGAACGTGGTCTGGAGCAAGGCATCGCGCGCGGGGTCATCCCAGCCCCCCGCCAAATCGACCGGCGCATAGTTCACAATGAGCGAGAGAGCATGGCCTTGCGCGCCCCGTTGTGCAGGGTCTGTCTGACCAGGCAACAGCGCCTCGATCACCGGATGGGGCGAGGTTTCGCGGTATTTCGACGGGTTGAACGCCTCTTCGACGTAAGATGCGGAGGGCGCAATCACGAGGCGGGCCGAGAGCAGATCATCAGGCAGGCCGGGGATGGTGGGCAGGGCGTCAAGGGTCAGGTTGATCTTGGCCACCGTGCCGCGCGCGCGGATGTGGCGCAGACGGCGCGTGGCTTCGATGTCGAAATGCGCGAGCCCGGCCATCTCTGCGGTCATGCGCGCGCCGCCGCTGCTCAGCACGCGGGTGGCATTGAGTGTCTCGCCCCGGTCGGTGATCACGCCGGTCACGTGGTCCTGATCGGTCAGGATACGCGCCACGCCGCAGCCTGTCTTGATCACCGCCCCAGCCCGCCCGGCCGCCCCGGCAAAGGCGTCGATCACTGCCGTCATGCCGCCCATGGGCAGGCTGGCACCGCCGCCATGCCCCATGCGGTAGAGCAGGCCAAAGACCGTGCCGGGCGCGCGTGGCCCCGCCGCAGCCCCGCGCACCGCATCCGCCGCCATAAGGCCCGCAAGTGGGCCGTCGGGGATGTCATCAAGGATAAGATCATAGGCATTCGACAGCAGGATTTGCAGGAACCGCCGCATCTCGGGCTTGCCCATGCGCCGCAGGCCAAGACCGACCCGGCCCAGTCGCAACACCTCTTTCAGCCGTGCCGAGGAGAGGATCGGCGCATCGCCCCCCGGCGGGGCTGCTTCGGCCAGATGTCGCAAGAGCGCGGCATAGCCGGTCAGGCGTTCGTGCAGCGCCGCAAAAGCCGCCGCATCGGGATGGGCATCGCCATCGGCAAAGCGGGCGTTTGCGCCCTGCGTGACCACATGGCGGCCATCCTCGGACAGCGCCACCGTGGGCAAGGCCACAGTTTCGAACGGCCAATCGCGGGCACCCAAGCCCAACTCGCGGCGCACCACGGGGCTAAGATTATAAAGCAGGTGCGCCATGCGCGGCGCGCCGCTGGCACCGGGGGCGGCCATGCCGCCCAGATGCGCTGCACGCTCTAGCAGGCACACAGATTGCCCCGCCCGCGCCAGCACGCCCGCGGCCACCAGACCATTCAGCCCGCCGCCGATCACGATGCTGTCAAAGGTGCGGATGGCGCTCATGCGGCATAGCCCTTGCGCGGGGCGCGGGGCCATTCGCGGCGCAGGATCGCGCGTGCGGCATTGGCCCCCGGTGCCGCCATCACCCCGCCGCCCGGATGCGCGGACGAGCCACAAAGATAAAGCCCCCCGATGGGCGAGCCATAGCCGGAATAGCCGGGCACGGGCCGGTTGAAGAAAAGCTGATCAAAGGTCAACTCACCCTGAAAGATATTGCCCTCGGTCAGCCCCACCTCGGTTTCTAATTCGAGCGGCGAGCGGATCTCCATATGCTGAATGCGGTCGCGGATATCCGGGCAGGCGATGCTGATCTGATCCAGCACCGTCTCGGCCAGCGCGTGCCGTGCGGTATCTGTCCAGTTCTGACCGCTGCGCTGGCCATCTGCCACCAGGTCATAGGGCGCGTATTGCACAAAGACCGTCATCATATGGCTGCCGGGCGGGGCCATGGTCGGGTCGATCTGGCTGGGGATCAGCATGTCGATATAGGGGCGCGCGGACCAGCGCCCGGCCTTCCAGTCATCATAGGCGCGCTCCAACTCCCAAAGGCTTTGGGACACATGCAGATCACCGCGCAGGAAGCTGGCATTTGCGTGCGCGGCGGGAAAGGCGGGCAGGCGGTCAAGCGCGATATTGAGCTTGGCAGAAGACCCCCGGATCTTGAATCGCTCTACCGCGCGGGTGAAGTCCTCGGGCAGGGCGGCGCGATCGACATGGCGCAGAAACGTGCATTTCACATCCATGTTCGACGCCACGACCGGCGCGTGAAACTCGTGCCCATCCTCCAGCGCCACGCCAGTCACGCGGCCCTCTTTGACAAGGATTTGCGCCACGCCTGCGCCAATATGAATGGTGCCGCCTGCCGCCTCAAAGGCCGCACCAAGGGCGTTGGAAATCGCCCCCATGCCGCCACGGGCAAAGCCCCAGGCCCCAATGCCACCGTCAATATCGCCCATGTAATGATGCAAGAGCACATAGGCGGTGCCCGGTGAATAGACCCCGAGCCCCGTGCCGATGATGCCCGAGCCTGCCAGATGCGCCTTGATCAGATCGCTCTCGAAATGCTCGTCCAGAAGATCGCCGATCGACATCGTCCAAAAGCGCAGGGTTTCAGCCAGTTCGCGCCGCCCCAGCCCATGCGCCCGTTTCACCATATAGGCCATCTCGCCCAGATCACGGGGATGAAGCGAGGCGGGATCAGGGGCATCGCGCAACAGGAACGGGCGGATGAACCGGCATTGCCGCATGATCATCTGTGCATAGCGCGGATAGGCATCGGCATCGCGGGGCGAATGGCGGGCCATTTCGCGCTGCAAGGCGTGGTGATCCGAGTAATAGGCGAAATAATCGCCATCTGGCGTGAAACTCGCCCCGCCCTCATAGGGGATCACCTGAAGGCCGTATTTCGGCAGGTCGAGATCGCGCACAATCTCGCGCCGCAAGAGCGAGCAGACATACGAGCAGTTGGAATAGGTCCATCCGTCGTGCAGCGACCGGCTGACCGCTGCGCCGCCGATCCAGTCGTTCTTTTCCACCACCAGCACCTGACGCCCGGCGCGCGCGAGATAAGCGGCAGCGGTCAGGCCATTATGGCCCGCGCCGATGATGATGGCATCAAATGAGGATTGGGGTCGCATGGCATTGCTCCTGTGATCATCCTAGCCAAAGCGGATTTTCTCGTAAAGTTTTTTTGAGCGCTCAAATAAATAAATTTGGGCTGACGTGCCGCGCGGCCTGTGGCATGGATGGAAAAACCACCGCACAAAGGGGCAAATGTGACCGACGCGACGCCCAGAAAACCGCGAAAAGAGCGCAAGGAGAATGCCGAACGCCGCCGCAGGCAGCTTCTGGATGCGGCGCGGCGGTCAATCCTGACGCATGGTCTGGCCAAGACCACGCTGGCGACGGTGGCGGATGAGGCGGGGTTATCGCAGGGCGTGGCGGTGTTCTATTTCACTTCCAAAAGCGGGCTGCTCACGGAAACCCTGCGCGATCTCTATGAAGGCTATGAAAACCTCTGGATGCGCGCCTTGGAGCAGACCGGCGATGCCCCGCTCGACCGATTGATGGCGCTGCTGGATGCGGATTTCAGCGCCGAGGCCTGTGGCCCCGATGTGCTGCCGCTGTGGTTCGCCTTTTGGGGCGAATTGCGTTTCACCGGGCACTATGCCGAGGTTGCGGCAGAGTTCGATGCACGGCGGCATAGGGCGCTCTCGGGCATCTGGGCCGCGCTCTTGCCCGAAAGCTGTCGCAGCGATGCGGATCAAATGGCCGAATGGATGGAATCGCTGACCGATGGCTATTGGCAGCGCCTGCATCTGGCGCCCGAGAGCCATGATCGCATGCACGCCTTGGCGGCGAGCAAGCTCTGTCTGTCGCGGCTGGTGCCGGAGCTGCTGCCTGCGCCGCTTGCGTAACGGATCGTGTCAGCCGTCGGGGCGGTTCTCGGGATCAAGGGCTGCGTAGAATTTGCGCAGGTAGCTGGGCACATGCCAGATGCAGGGCGTGCCTGCAGGGATAAAGAACACATCACCGGCGGTGAAATGATGCCGTGTGCCATCCGCCTCGGTCAGATATACCTCGCCCTCCAGAACCTGCGCCATTTCGTGATAGGGGAACGGCTCTAATTCAGTGTTCAGCACCTGCGTATCCCAAAGGCCGACATCGAAATTGCCAAGGTCATTGCTAAAGAGGATGCGGTCGCGCTGGGGCGTGCTGGTGTCTTCCATCAATTCGGCATCGGTCAGCGTCATTTCGGGCGAGAGCGTGGTCAAGCCGCCCTCTGCCGTCAGGTCCTGCGGCGCTGCGGCGCGAGGATCGTTGTAGGTCATGAAGAATTTTCTGACAGACCCGTCTTGGTGCCAACTGACCGGGATGCCGTTGCGAATTGCCGCGCATTGCCCCGCTTTGGCCCCAGCGCCCACGCCCGTGCCAGCGCCATCGCGCAGGCCAAACGCGCCCTCGAGCATGACGATGAACTCATCCCCGGGGAAGGGACCGAACGCCTCTTGCATCGGGGCCGATTGCCAGACGCCCACGTTAAGACCAAGTGCCGGATCGGCAAAATAGATATGCAGGTTCTGCGCCTCTGGCGGGGTGTCAAACTCTGCCGGATCAACGGCGACGGGCGTCAACCCGTCTAGTCCATTGGCATGCAGGCGGATGATTCCGGTGTTGTCGCGCATTCCTTGTCTCCCTCGAAATAGGCGGCCGCGCCGCTTGATCCTTGATCACTCCGGGTCTGCCCGACACTCCCGGTCGGGGCAGGTCGAGCAAAACGCTTGACTCGATTCCCCAATGGCTGAAATGATTGAATGACCATTCAATGACATGCCCGAGCGACGGAAAATGTCAACAGTCCTGAGCTATGGCGCATGAACCATAACGATTGTGTGACGGGACCCATCCCATAGGTCGGTCCGCGCCAACAGGGGAGACTGGGACCACATGGATATTCTGGACCAATTGGGTGCTGTGCGCGAAGGCAAGTTAAGTCGGCGGAAATTCACCAAGGGCCTTTTGGCGGCAGGGGTGGCGATGACAACGGTGCCGTTGCCCGCACGCCGGGCCATGGCCTCTGAGGGTGAGCAGGCCACCTATTTCACATGGGGGGGCTATGACATCCCCGAACTGTTTGGCCCCTATCAGGAGCAAAACGGCACCCTGCCGAATTTCGCCATTTTCGGCGGCTCGGAAGAGGCGCTGACCAAGATGCGGGGCGGGTTCGTGGTGGATGTATCGCACCCTTGCAACCAGTCGATGCCGCGCTGGGTGCAGACGGGGCTATTCCAGCCGATTGACACCGCGCGTGTCGCCAATTGGGGCGATGTGATCCCTGAATTGGTCGATCTGCCCGGCAATGGTGCCGAGGCGGGCAAGGTCTGGATGGCGCCCTTTGATTGGGGTCAGACCTCGATCACCTATCGCACCGATCTGGTGGAGTTGGAGGGCGAGGAAAGCTGGGATATCCTGTGGGACCCACGCTATGCCGGGCGGTTGGGGTCGCTGGCCTCGGGCGGGGATGCGTGGTGGTGCGGGGCGATCAAGGCCGGCATTGATTTCGCCAATATCGACACACCCGAAGCCTTTGACAAAATCGCCGCCGTGATGCGCGAACAGCGCCCGCTGATGCGCCTTTATACCGATGATACGACCACGCTCGAACAGGCGCTTTCCGCTGGCGAGATGGTGGCCTCGATGACGTGGAACAGTTCGGCGGTGCTGCTGCAAGCCGAGGGCATCCCTGTCAAATTCGCGCGGCCCAAAGAGGGCGCGCTCACATGGGTCTGCGGCGTGATGATCCACAAGGACGCGCCCAATCTTGACCGCGCCTATGACGTGATCGATTCCCTGCTCAGCGTCGAAACCGGCCATTTCATGATCAACGACTGGGGGTACGGCCATTCCAACAGCAAGGCGTTCGACCAGTTCGAGGAAGAGACGCTGGCCGGGCTGGGCCTGAGCAAAAACCCGGTCGAAATCCTGAATGCGGGGCATTTCCAGCAGCCGCAGACGCAGGAATGGGAAACCCAGATGAACGAGCTCTTCGAGCAGATCAAGGCCGGGTTCTGACCCTGCCCGCACCGCCCGTCCGCCCCGGCGGGCGGGCTTTTTGATCCAGCCCCTGAGGAGTGCGCGCAGGAATGGCCGAAACCTCTTTGCCCAAAAGCCGGACAGCGGACAGGCCTCCTCGTGCCTCTGGGTCGCGCATTCTGCGCCTGTTCCAACGCAGCGAAAGCGCGCGTGGCTATCTGATGATGGGCCCCACGCTCGCGATCATGACCTTTGGTATCGTGGTGCCTTTTGTCATTCTGTTGGTGATCAGCCTCTGGACGCGGCAAGGCTTTGGCTTTGACACCACGCTCACGCTCAACAACTATATCCGAAGCTGGAATGAGCCGATTTACGGCTCGTTGATGTTACGGTCGTTCTGGATGTCGGGCGTGGCCACCGTGGCTACGGTGCTGCTTTGCTATCCCATGGCCTATTTCGTGGCCTTTCATGTCCACAGAAATAAGATGCTGTGGATCATCCTGATGACCCTGCCATTCTGGACAAGCTATCTGCTGCGGGTTTTCGCGTGGAAGGTGATCCTTGGCTACGAAGGTGTCATAAACTCGGGGCTGATGTCGGTGGGGCTCATTGAGGCACCGCTCAGTTTCCTGCTTTATAGCCCCACGGCGGTCATCATCACGCTGGCCCATGCCTGGGCGGCCTTTGCGATTCTGCCGCTCTATGTGTCGCTGGAAAAGATCGACCGCTCTCTTTTGGAAGCCGCGACTGATCTGGGCGACGGGCCGATGGCGCGATTTTTCCGCGTGACGCTGCCTTTGTCGATGCCGGGGGTGATCGCGGCCTCGTTCCTGATCTTTATCCCGACCACTGGCGATTACATCACGCCCGCGCTTCTGGGTGGGCCGGATGGGGCGATGATCGGCAATCTTATCCAGTTGCAATTCGGCGCGGTCAACAACTGGCCGATGGGGGCTACCCTGTCGATTGTCCTGATGTTCTGGATTGCGGCGCTGGCGCTGGTGTTTCTGCTTGTCACACGCAAAGTGCAGGGGCGCATCACATGAGCAGCTATATCAAGCGCCCGAACCGCGCGCTGCAACTCTACGCGGTGCTGTTTTTGATCGTGCTCTATGTGCCGGTGCTGTTCATCCCGCTCTTCAGTTTTAACGACTCGATCTATGTCCGCTTCCCGCTTCAGGGCTTTACCCTGCAATGGTACGGCGAGCTTTGGACGCGCGAGCCGGTGTGGAATGCGCTTTGGAACAGCGTCAAAGTGGGGCTGGTGGTTTCGGTCATCTCGACCGTGCTGGGGGTGATGGCGGCCCGCGCGATCACCCGCACGCGGATGCGGGGCAAGGGCGCGCTTGTGACCTTCATCATGATGCCGCTGGTCATTCCGGGGATCATTTTCGGCGTGGCGCTTCTGGTGCTGCTCAGCCGGATGGGCGTGCCGCTCTCGCTGTATACGGTGGGTCTGGGGCATCTCATTATCTGCCTGCCCTTTGCCGTGGCCACGCTCTTGCCGCGCTTCGAGGGCTTTGATCCGTCGATGGAAGAGGCCTCGGCTGATCTGGGGGAAAACGGCTGGTGGACCTTTTGGCGCGTGACCTTCCCGATGGTCCTGCCGGGTATCGTGGCAAGCCTGCTGCTCACCTTCACGATCTCGTTTGACGAATTCATCATGGCGTTTTTTCTGACCGGCACCGATCCGACGTTGCCGATGTATATCTGGGGGCAACTGCGCTTTCCCAAGGAATTTCCCTCGGTGCTGGCAATGGCCGCGCTGATCCTGTTCGTGTCTTTTGCCCTTGTCTTTGTCGCCCAATGGATCGGGCGCAAGGGGCTGGAGGATCAAGAGTGAAGGCCGCCCAACGATGACCCCCTCGGACCGTTTCATTTCTATCCGCAATGTCAGCAAGCGCTTTGGGGCCTTTACCGCCATCGAAGAGGTGTCGATGGACATCGCGCAGGGCGAGTTCTTTTCCCTGCTTGGGGCCTCGGGCTGTGGCAAGACCACGCTTTTGCGGATGCTGGCGGGGTTCGAATCCACCTCGAATGGCGAGATTTTCATTGACGATCAGCCGATGTCTGACGTGCCGCCGCATCATCGCCCGGTCAATATGGTGTTTCAGAGCTATGCGATTTTCCCGCATCTCAACGTGCGTGACAATATCGCTTACGGCCTGCGCAAACAAAAGCTGACCGCTGCCCGCCGCGCTGAAATGGTCGAGGAAATGCTCGATCTGATCAAGCTGCCGGGCTACGGCAGCCGCAAGGCCAATGAGTTGTCGGGCGGTCAGCGCCAACGCATCGCATTGGCGCGCGCCTTGATCCTGCGACCCAAGGTGCTGTTACTCGACGAACCTTTGGGGGCGCTCGACAAACAATTGCGCGAGCAGATGCAGCTTGAGTTGCGCGCGCTGCAACGACAGGTCGGCATCACCTTTGTGTTTGTCACCCATGATCAGGAAGAGGCGCTGACCCTGTCGGATCGGATCGCGGTCATGTCCGGGGGCAAGGTGTTGCAGGTCGACACGCCTGCGGGCCTCTACGAGGCACCAAGAACGCGCGCCGTCGCAAGTTTTATCGGCAATATGAATTTCTTTCACGGCACGGTGCGGCGCAATGGCTCTGCCATGGCCGCGATCGAGGCCGAGGGGCTGGGCACCATCCCCATGGCCACGGCGCAGCTTACCAAACCTGACGGCGCGCCTGTGCATATCGGCCTCAGGCCCGAGAAATTCAGCCTCTCGCCAACGCGGCCCGAGGCGGGGCTGGCGGTTGAGGGGCGCTTGCGCACGGCGGCCTATATGGGAGAGCGCAGCCAGTATTACCTGAGCATTCCCGGCAAGGCAGAGCCGGTCGCGGTCTCTGCTCCGAACACCGATCGACGGATGGGGGCCGATGATCTGCCCGAGGGTCAGGCGCTCTGGCTCTCGTGGTCACCAGAGGCCATTGTCATTCTCGATACCGACTAATCAAAGGAGAGGGGCGCGCCACGCCACGGCGGCGACCCGGAAACAGAATGCAGCAGATCGCACCACCCCCAACCCGCGACACCGGCAAGCCCCGCCGCACCGAGC
Source organism: Roseovarius mucosus (assembly GCF_002080415.1). NCBI lineage: Bacteria > Pseudomonadati > Pseudomonadota > Alphaproteobacteria > Rhodobacterales > Roseobacteraceae > Roseovarius > Roseovarius mucosus. The sequence continues at coordinate 3,748,944 of NZ_CP020474.1, forward strand.
CCAAGCAGGTCCGGCGCAGGCAATTGATCGAGGCCACTATAGATTCCATCGCCCAATACGGCATCGCGGGCACCACCATGTCCACGGTCACGGAAATTGCCGGGCTGTCGCTCGGACTCGCCAACTTTCATTTCCAGAGCAAGCAGAACCTGCTGGAAGAAACCCTTAAGTTTCTGGCGCGCGAACACCATGACCATTGGCGTCGTGCCTATGGCGATGCGGGGCTGAGCGCGCGCGACAAACTGATGGCGATTGTCGACTCGCATTTCGATCCAAAGATTTGCACGCAAAGAAAGCTGGCGGTCTGGTATGCCTATTTTGGCGAAGGGGGGCGGCGTACGGTCTATCGCGCGCTGGTGGATGCCCTTGATAACGAACGCTTTGACCTGTCGAAACGCCTCTGCCGCGATATCGCGCGCGAGGGCGGGTATTCCGGCCCGTCAGCCAATACCATCGCGCACACGCTGGAGGGGCTCTACGATGGGCTCTGGCTCAATATCCTCATGTATCCCGACACTTTTGATCGCGATGCGGCCCGCGCCAAGGTGCAGGCCTATCTCGCCATGGCCTTTCCCCGGCATTTCGACATGCCGCAGGATGAGACCGCCGATCAATCAACCAGAACAGAGCGTTGCGAATGAGCCGGGACCCAAGCCATGACATCCTGTTCGAGCCGGTGCGCATTGGTCCTGTGACAGCCCCCAACCGATTCTATCAGGTGCCGCATTGCACCGGCATGGGCTGGATGCGCCCGCGCACGCTTGCGGCCATGCGGGGCGTCAAGGCCGAGGGCGGCTGGGGCGTGGTCTGCACCGAGTATAACTCCATTCACCCCACATCGGATGACCTGCCGCATCCGTCTGCCTCGCTCTGGGACATGAGCGATGTGCGCGCCCATACCCTGATGACCGAGGCGGTGCATGCCCATGGATCGCTGGCCGGGGCAGAGCTTTGGTATGGCGGGGCGCGCACGCCCAACATGATGACGCGGTTGCCGCCGATGGATCTGGGGTCGGTGCCCAATCTTGCGGGACACCCCTATCAGACCCGCGCCATGGACAAATCCGATATCCGGCAGTTTCGCCACTGGCATAAACGCGCCGCGCTGCGCGCCCGCGATGCTGGGTTTGACATCGTCTATGTCTATGCCACGCATGGCTATCTGATCTCAAACTTCCTCAACCCGCGCATCAACACGCGGGGCGATGAATATGGCGGCAGCCTTGAAAACCGGGTGCGTCTGGTGCGCGAGTTGATCGCGGACACCAAAGATGCGGTTGGCGACCGCTGTGCCGTTGCGGTGCGGTTCTCGGCGGATGAAGAGGGGGGCAGCGACGGGCATCCGGTCTGGGGCGAGCGGCGCGACATGTTCGCGATGCTGGCCGAATTACCTGATCTCTGGGATATCAACATCGCGGATTATTCGCTGGAAATGGGCGTCTCGCGCTTCGTCAAGGAGGGCGCGCTGGAACCCTATATGACATGGGTGAAATCGGTCACGACCAAGCCCGTCGTGACCGTGGGCCGCTTCACCTCGCCCGATACGATGGCGGCCCAGGTCAGGCGCGGCATCGTGGATTTCATCGGCGCGGCCCGCCCGTCGATTGCCGATCCCTTTTTGCCGCGCAAGATCGAGGAGGGGCGGTTGTCGGCGATCCGCGAATGTATCGGTTGCAATATCTGCTATTCCGGCGACAGTCTGGGCGTGCCCATCCGCTGCACGCAAAACCCGACCATGGGCGAGGAATGGCGGCGCGGCTGGCATCCTGAACGTATCGCGCCGCAGGGCAGTGCCGCCCATGTGCTGATCGTCGGCGCCGGACCAGCGGGGCTTGAGGCGGCGCGCGCCTTGGGCGCACGTGGCTATCGCGTAACATTGGCCGAGGCCACGCGTGATCTGGGCGGGCGCGTTCTGCGAGAGGCTGGCTTGCCGGGGCTGCGTGAATATATCCGCGTGCGCGACTACCGCGAGCAAGCCTTGCGCGACATGCCCAATGTCGAGATTTTCCGCGAAAGCCGCCTGACGGCGCAGGATGTGCTGGATGTGGGCGCGGATCACGTGGCCATCGCCACCGGCGCGCAGTGGCGCAAGGATGTGTTCGACGGCGAGGTCTTTCAGTCCGTGGCCGAAGGCGCGGCAGACGCGCATATCCTGACCCCCGATGATATCATGGCGGGCCGACTGCCGGATGGGCCGACCGTGGTCTATGATGGCGACGGCTATTACATGGGGGGTGTTCTGGCCGAGCGTCTGCGTATGGCGGGGCTTGAGGTGACACTTGCCACGCCCGATGACAGCCTGTCGCGCTGGGCAGGCAATACCGCAGAACGCTGGCGGGTGCGCCGCCATTTGCAGGGCCTTGGCGTCAGGTTTGAACCGGCGCGCGAGATTGCGGGGTTTGACGGGCGTGCGGTGGTTTTGCCCTGCGCCTATGGCGGGGCGGAGTTGACCGTTGCCGCCTCTCATCTCGTGATGGTCAGCGCGCGGCGACCCGAGGATGGGCTGTATCACGACCTATGTGCCATGGCCGGTCCGCTGCCCTTTACCCTTACACGCATCGGCGATTGCGAGGCGCCGGCGATTATCGCGGCGGCGGTCCATGCCGGGCATCGCTACGCACAGGAACTGGACGCGCCGGTCGATCCCGACCTGCCGCTAAAACACGACCGAATCGACGTGGGCGCGCCCGGTGGGGCCGCCTAGACGACAGGAGAACAGCCGATATGACCGAACCGGATCCCGCCTATCTTGCCAAGCTCTTGCTCTATTACGAAGAGGAGATTGAGGGCGAAGCCTATTTTGACGCGCTCGCCCGCCGCTTTCCCGAGCCTGCGCAGCACAAGCGCCTGAGGCTTTTGGCCGAGGTTGAACGCCACGCCGCCCAAGGCGTTGCCCCGCTCATCGCGCATTATGATCTAACCCCCCGGTCGGTCGAGAGCCTAACCCTGAGCGGCCATGAACAGGCGCGCCGCGCGCCAGGCACTTGGGCGGGGCTTCTGGACGAGATGAACCGCACCTATCCTGCCTATCTCGCAGCGTTCGAGGCGCTCGAGGCGATGGGGCCAGAGGCGGATCAAACCCGCCTGCGGTTCTTGACCGAACATGAGGTGGCCGCGCTCGACTATCTCGCGCTGGAAAATGCAGGCGCGCCGGAGTCTTACGCGCCGCTTGAGCGCTACCTTGCGTCCTCCCCGGTGCCCGCATGAGGGCAGGCGCGCTGCTTGTGGTTCTGATCTGCGCGGCCTTTAGCCTTGGCGCGCAAGAGGCACCCGTCGTCTCGTCGCCACAGGAGTGCGATACCTGTCAGGCCCGGCACCGGGCTTTGCAATCGCTCCAATCGGCAGGTGTCGGGGCCGGGCGGCAAGCAGAGGCAAACACCCCCCAGCCCGCTGCTTCCGTCTCAACCGGGGCAGGGCCGCAAGCGGTGACGCCCGCCAAACCGTGACGCAAAGACCGACGTCACGACAAACTTGACTCTTTCAGTCAACTCAGTCAAAACCGGGTCAATCCCTGCGCTCTACCGGCGCGGGCCATCTCTCACCCCGTGCCAGCCCCGCGCCAGCCATGCGGTTTCCAGCCCCGTCTGATGATCGGGGAAAGGAGCTTTTCATGCTGGCATTCCACCGCCCTGCGTTTTGTTGTGCCCTGGCGTTCTTGGGTGCGGCGACCATGGCCCAAGCGGATGAGACCGCTGCCGCCTCGGCGCTTACCCTAACGCTCAATAGCCTGCACACCACCGAGACAGGCGGCTGTCGCCTGAGTTTCGTGCTGCAAAACGATCTGGGTGTCGCGCTCGACAGCCTCAAGGCCGAAGCAGTGCTCTTTGATGCGACGGGGCAGGTGGCAACGCTCACGCTTTTTGATTTCGGCGCGCTGCCCGAGGGGCGCCCGCGCGTGCGCCAGTTCGATCTGGCGGGGCAAGGCTGCGACGCCATCGGGGGGGTGCTGATCAATGGCATCGGCACCTGCGAAGGCGCGGGGCTTGCCCCGGGTGTCTGCCTCGGCGCGCTCCACCTTGCGAGCGAGACCGACATCGAGGTGACAGGATGAGCGGGATAGCGGCCATGATCGACAGGCTGAACGGGCTGATTGCCATGGGCGGGCCGGTGATCGCGATGATCGCCGTGCTTTCTGTCGGCACGCTTGCGGTCATTCTTTACAAACTCTGGCAATTTCGCGCCTCGGGGGTGGGGCGGCATCACGCGCTGCGTGCCGCAGTGACCGATTGGGATCACGGCGAGACCGCCGCCGCACATCGCAGACTTGCCACATCACGCAGCTATCTGGCCCCGGTCATCGCCCGCGCTTTTGCCGTAGACCCGCGCGATACCGTCGCCACACGGCGGTTGATGGCCGAGGCCGAAGCCCGCTTTGCCCGGCTCGAACGCGGCTTTCGCTTTCTCGACACAGTGGCACAGGTGGCCCCGCTGCTGGGGCTTTTCGGCACGGTTCTGGGCATGATCGAGGCGTTTCAGGCGCTTCAATCCGCCGGATCACAGGTTGATCCGTCGCTCCTCGCAGGGGGGATTTGGGTGGCGCTTTTGACCACAGCGGCGGGGCTTGCCGTGGCGATGCCCGCCTCGGTCGTGCTGTCGTGGTTCGAATCGCGCATGGCCGAGGAACGCGCGCTCGCCGATCATGCGCTCAGCATGGTTCTGGGCCCAGATGGGCAGGAGGCGCAACAAGCGATACCAGAGGGCCGGGCGGTGCCCGCATGTGCGTAAGTCCGGGTTCCAGCGCCGCAAACTGTCGCTCACCTCGCTTATCGACGTGATTTTTCTGCTGCTGCTTTTCTTCATGCTATCCTCGACCTTTTCACAATTCTCAGAGGTGGATCTGGCCACGGCGGGGCAGGGGCAAGCGCCCTCCGAGGCGCAACCGATCTTTCTGCAACTGCGGACCACGGATCTGAGCGTGAATGCGCGCGCCGTGCCACTTGCCGCTCTGGCCGAGGCGCTGCGCCCTCTGATGTCAGACGAGACGCAGGTTTTGGTCAGCGCCAGCGCTGATGTCACGGCACAGCGGCTGACCGACCTGCTGGTGACCCTGCGCGCCATCCCCGGCCTCTCGGTGCAGGTTTTGGTGCCGTCATGAAAACCGACCGCACCCGCCGCGAACCCACGATTGCCCTGATCAACATCATTTTCCTGATGCTGATTTTCTTCATGGCCGCCGCCACGCTTGCCCCGCCGCTTGCGCAAGATCTGCGGCTGGTGCGCACCGCCGAGTTGGAGGGCACCGCGCCACCTGATGCGCTGGTGGTTCACGCCGATGGGCGGCTGACCTATCGCGGCGCGCCGGTGTCGGATGCCGCCAGCCATGTCGCAACCTTGCCCGAAACGGCCCGCGCCACGCTGCGCCTTGTGCCCGATGCCGCGCTGCCCGCCACGGATCTTCTGCGATTGGGCGAGGCGCTGCGCCGGGCGGGGGCAGGGCGGGTGGTGATGATCACCGAACGGGGGCTGCCATGATCCGGGGGTCGCGTTTTGTGCTGTCGGTTTGTGCGGTCACGGCGCTTGGCCTGCATGGGGCGGGGTTTTGGGTTTCGCACAGCCCGGCAGGGCCAGAGATCGAGGGGGGTGCCGGGGCGTCTGAGGTGTTGTTGGGATCAAGCTTTGCGGATCTGGTTGCCGGCGCGGCACAGCCAGTGTCCGACACCCCCGTCACCCCGAGTGTGACGGCGGCAGAGGTTCTGCGCCCGACCAAGCCCGATGGCACCGAGGCTCAGGCGGTTCGTCCTCAAAAGATTCAACCGGTGGCCAAGGCCAGTGAGGCCCCCCAAATGCCGGTGGTTCCATCAGCACCGGCGGTGGCAGCCGCCACACCGGCCACCCCAGCCACGAAGGATTCAGCCCCCGCACCCGCGTCACAGCCCAGTGTCGCCCTGCCTGAGGCTGAAACTGGCCTTGAGATATCCAAGCGCCCCAAGGCGCGGCCCACCCAACTCACCGCCACGGCCACGCCCCGTGCCGCGCCAAAGCCAGACCGCAAGACCGCGGCGCGGGCGACGTCCGGCAGCTATGCCGACCAGACCGCCACACGCGGCAGCATGACCGGCCATGAGACCGCCACCGCCGCCACCGAAGGACGACCCAAAGATCACCAAAGCAAGACGCCCGGCACCGCCGCCACCAGCAACTATCCCGGTCAGGTTATGCGCCATCTCGCGCGTGTGCCACGCCCCCGCGCCGATACGCGGGGTGTGGCGCTGGTGCAGTTCTCGATTTCTGAGGGGGGGCGTCTGGCATCGGTCCGCGTCGCGCGATCATCCGGGTCGACCCGGCTTGACCGGGCCGCGCTGACTGTGGTCGAGCGCGCAGCACCTTTTCCCGCGCCTCCGGCGGGCGCGCAGCGCAGCTTTTCCGTGCAGATCAAGGGGGAATAGGGCGGGGCGATGCGGCCCCGCCTCAGGTCTCGTCTAGTCCCAGCAACTGACCAAAACGGTCATCTCACCAGCGCGATCCGTCAGCGCCTCGGCCGGGATGCGGTCTTGATCCGATGTCACGCGCGGGGTGATGCCCCCCTGCGTCAGCACCGCTTGCAGCGCGCCATTGGTGGCGGCAAAGCTGACCTCGTCGGGCAGGGTGCGGCCATCTTGCGCCCGTGCCAGCAACATGCCCAACACCGCACCGCCGGTATCAAGCACCGGACCGCCCGCATCCCCCTCAAGCGCGCTCAAGGCCAGCCGTTTCAGATGCGCCTCGCCATTCAGCCCCTGCAACTCGGCCAATTGGCCAAAGGTGACGGTGGGGGCACCCAAAAGACCGCCATAAGAATAGCCCGAAACCGCCACATCGCTCAGCAAGCGGGGCGTCACCTCTTGAAAGGCTGCAACCCGCACCGGTGCAAGCGGCTGACGCGGGCGCAGGATCGCCACGCCAAGATCCGCATCGCTCAGCACCACATCGGCCTCATAGGCTTCGTCAATCGTGATCCGGCCACAGTTCGCCACGGCCTCGGCGGTGGTTAGCACGGCGCCGCTGGCATCCACGTAAAAACCCGACCTCGCCTGCTTGGGCTTGCGGATTTCCAACCCTGAAATCAGGTCAATATCCTGTGCCCCGCTGCCTTCGGCGGGATCAAGCGTGCCGGGCAGCCAATCGAAACTGTCCTGCATCCGCCCCAAAAGACGGCTGCGCCTTGCCTCGTCACCGGCGGGCCAGATCAGCGTAAAGCCCTTGATCGCACCGTCGCGCAACCAGACCTGGGTATGCGAGATCTGCAACGCCCCTTCGCCGATCAGCGTGAAACGATCACCATCAAGGCTGCGCGGCCCGCTCTCGGGTACGATTTCCAGCGTCTGCATGATGTCATACAGCCCCGCCAGCGTGGCACGGTCGCCCGATTGGCTGATCAATAGAAGCCGCGCGTCGATATCGCCGGTGGCGTTGAAATGCGCGAAAGGCGGCTCGTAGCGGTCAAAGCCCAGCACGGCGGTGGGCAATTCCATGGCGATGCCGGTGGCATTATCGCGCACCACCTCTAGGCCAAGCCCGTCAAACACCGCGTTGAACTGACGAAACAACTCTGCCCGCTGCCGAGTGGTCAACACGCCGGTTGCCTCAAAGCCGTTTTGCGCCTGCCACCGCGCCATGGCGGCACGGGTGCCTTGGCCAAAGGCCGCGTCGATAGCCCCGTCATAGACCCCGGCCCATGTCATCGCCTCTTGCAAGGCGGCGCGCGCGTCGCGGTCAAGCAGGCTCTCGCTTTCGCGCGCCTCGCGCAGGGTCTCGTCGGCGGGCTCGGGGATGGGCGCGGGGGCCGGGTCTGCCGCCACAACGGGGGGGCTATCGGGGGCCGCAATGGCCGGGGCGGCGGGACCCTCCAGCAGATTGGCCCCGATGGGCCAGAATTGTTGTTGATAATCGCTGCTTTCAGCGATGTAGCTGTCTCGCGCGATCACCCCCTCGGCGCGGTAGACCTGAAGCACACGCTCCGCCTCTTCGCGCCGATAGGGTCCAAGGGCGATGGCATACCAACCGCGCCCCAAGGCAAATCCGTTCACATCCGCCAAAGTCGCGGCATAGCGGCGCGCGGCGTCCTGTGCCGCGTTCAGGCTGGGCTGCGCTTCGACCTGGACCCAGACAACCGGCTCCTCTTGCGCACGCGCCGCAGGCAGCGCCATGAAAACCGCAAAAATGAACCCCAGTAAGATACGCGCCATAAGTTTCCCTAAATTCTGTCTTGATAACGGTCGTTGCGACCTTTTTGGCGTTTTATCAAAATTGCCGGGCGATGCACTCGAAAACTTCGGGGTTTGTGCGGGGGCGTTGGGGGCCAAACGCCCGATTGACCCTGCCCCGCACCCGGCCTAGGTAGGGGCGGCAAATCAGGGGCAGCATTGGGGTCAGGCATGAGCGACACGACCGGCAAACCGCGCAGCTTTCAGGAAATCATCCTGAGATTGCAGAGCTATTGGGCCGCACAAGGCTGTGCCATGATGCAGCCCTATGACATGGAGGTGGGGGCCGGCACCTTTCACCCTGCCACCACGCTGCGTTCTTTGGGATCAAAACCCTGGGCTGCGGCCTATGTGCAGCCCTCGCGCCGCCCCACCGATGGCCGCTATGGCGAAAACCCCAACCGCCTTCAGCATTATTACCAGTATCAGGTGCTGATCAAACCCAGCCCGCCCGATATGCAAGACCTCTACCTTGGCAGCCTGCGCGCCATCGGCATCGACATGGCGCTGCATGATATCCGCTTTGTCGAGGATGACTGGGAAAGCCCCACGCTCGGCGCTTGGGGTCTGGGATGGGAGGTGTGGTGCGACGGGATGGAAGTGTCGCAATTCACCTATTTCCAACAGGTCGGCGGGCATGACTGCGCGCCGGTCTCTGGCGAGTTGACCTATGGTCTGGAACGTTTGGCGATGTATGTGCTGGGCATTGATCATGTGATGGACATGCCCTTCAACGATCCTGCCGCGCCAATTCCATTGAAATATGGCGATGTCTTTCGCCAGACCGAGGAAGAATACAGCCGCTGGAATTTCGACGTGGCCAACACGGAGGTGCTCTTGCGCCACTTTGAAGAGGCCGAGGCCGAATGTCAGGCCATCCTCGCGCAAGAGGCGGTGGACCCCAAGACCGGCAAGCGGATCATCATGGCGCATCCCGCCTATGACCAATGCATCAAGGCCAGTCATCTCTTCAACCTGCTCGATGCGCGCGGGGTCATTTCCGTGACCGAGCGGCAAGCCTATATCGGCCGGGTGCGGGCGCTGGCGAAACAATGCGCCGATGCCTTCGTGCAGACAGAGGCAGGGGGGCAGGTGGCATAATGGGCAAGATATTGGCGGGGGCGATCTTGATTTCGGCATTGGTGGCCGGTGCGGCCATGTATTATCTGCAAGTCTATCACTTCTACGAAGAGGTGGCGGCGGATGGCACGAATGATGTTGTCCTGACCTCTCTGGTCACGGGCGCGCCGGAACCGGTGCTCTACGACAACTTCACCGCCATTGACGCCAACAGCAGCCCGATCCGCTATCGCGCCTGTTTCACCACCGCGATGAGCCATGCCATGCTGACCGAGACCTATGAGCTATATGAGCGGGCAGAGCCGCTGACCGCGCCCGACTGGTTCGACTGCTACGATGCGCAGGCCATCGGCCTTGCGCTGGAAGAGGGGCGCGCGCTGGCCTTTTTGGGCCAGCGGGATGTGATTTACGGCGTCGACCGCGTGGTGGCCATCACCGAGGACGGGCGCGGCTATGCCTGGCACCAGATCAACCGCTGCGGCGAGGTGGTGTTTGACGGACAGCCCGCGCCCGATGATTGCCCCGAACCGCCCCAAGGATACTAAGCCATGCCTGACCTCTTGATCGAACTCTTCTCCGAGGAAATCCCGGCTCGCATGCAGTCCAAGGCGGCGGATGATCTGCGCGCGCGCCTGACCGAGGCGCTGGTTGAGGCAGGGCTGACCTATGCGGGGGCGGCGGCGTTTTCCACGCCCCGGCGGCTGGCGCTGACAGTGCAGGGGCTCAGCGGCCAAAGCCCGACCACCCGCGAAGAACGTAAAGGCCCGCGCGTCGATGCGCCCGAACAGGCGATCGAGGGCTTCTTGCGCGGCGCGGGGCTGACGCGCGACGATCTGGAAATCCGCGACGAGAAAAAAGGCCAGGTCTATTTCGCCACGATCACTAAGCCCGGACGCGCGGCGGCCGAAATTGTGTCCGAGGAACTTGATAAGATCATCCGCAATTTCCCTTGGCCCAAGTCGATGCGCTGGGGCGCGGGGTCTTTGCGTTGGGTGCGCCCGCTTCATTCCATCCTCTGTATCCTGACCGATGAGGCGGGCGAGGTGACGGTCGTTGATCTTGACGTCGACGGCATCCGCGCGGGCAACACGACCGAGGGGCATCGCTTCATGGCGGCAGGGCGATTTGCCGTGTCCTCTTTTGACGATTACCGCACCAAGCTGCGCCGCGCGCATGTCATTCTGGAGGCCGAAGAGCGGGCCGCGCATATCTGGCAAGAGGCCAGCAATCAGGCCTTTGCATCGGGGCTGGAACTGGTCGAGGACCCTAGCCTTTTGGCCGAGGTGGCGGGGCTGGTGGAATGGCCCGTGGTGCTGATGGGGCGGATTGACGACGCCTTTTTGGGTCTGCCGCCCGAGGTGCTGCAAACCAGCATGCGCGAACATCAAAAGTTCTTCTCGGTGAAAAACCCCAAGACAGGCCGGATCGAACGCTTTGTCACCGTCGCCAATGTCGAGACCGCCGACCAGGGCGTGACCATTCTGGCGGGCAATCAAAAGGTGCTGGCGGCGCGTCTGTCGGATGCCAAATTCTTTTGGGAAAACGACCTGCGCACCGTGCAGGCCGAGGGGTTGGAGGGGATGGGCGCAGGGCTCGCGCATGTCACCTTCCACAACAAGCTGGGATCACAGGCCGACCGCATCGCCCGTATCGCCGCGCTGGCGCGCGAGATTGCACCGCATGTGGGCGCCGATGCCGATCTGGCGGAACAGGCGGCACGCGTGGCCAAGGCCGATCTGCAATCCGCCATGGTCGGCGAATTCCCCGAATTGCAGGGGCTGATGGGGCGCTATTACGCGGCGGAGGCGGGGCTCGCCCCCGAGGTGGCGGCCGCCTGCCAAGAGCATTATTCGCCGCTGGGGCCGGGCGACGCCGTGCCAAGCGCGCCGGTATCGGTGGCGGTGGCGCTGGCGGATAAGATCGACACGCTGACGGGGTTTTGGGCGATTGACGAGAAACCGACGGGGAGCAAAGACCCCTACGCGCTGCGCAGGGCTGCGTTGGGCGTTATTCGGTTGGTGTTGGGGAATGGGTTGCGGTTGCCTTTTATCCAAAACCTGAAACTGTCTTTCCCATCGGTATTTGCGGATATCGCAGTGCTCGAGCAACTTGCTTATCTATCCTTTTATGAACTTGACCAGTTTGACGAAAAAACAATAGCCGAAGAGTGGCTTAAGTTCGTTCGTTCACCAACATACGAAGAGGTGGCAGAACGGGGGTTTGATCACGGTGCTACCATCAAACTTACGCGCTCAGAGTGCTTCAATCTAATAGCTGAGCATCATATCGCGTGGAAACGTGATGTAGATTCGTCTGGGAACCATTTGGATGATGGCGCTGAGATGATATCAATACCGCAGAAAACTAACGACCTCCTCTCCTTCCTGCACGACCGTCTCAAGGTCCATCTGCGCGACGAGGGCATCCGCCATGACGTGATTGACGCGTGCCTTGCCATGCCGGGCAATGACGATCTCACGCTTTTGGTCCAACGCGCCCGCGCCCTCAGTGACTTCCTGAAAACCGACGATGGTGAGAACCTGTTGCAGGGCTTCAAACGCGCCAACAATATTCTCACCCAAGCCGAGGAAAAGGATGGGGTGGAATATTCCTATGGCGCGGATGTGAAATTCGCGGAAACCGACGAGGAAAAGGCGCTCTTTGCTGCCCTCGCCACAGCCGAACCTGCCATTGCCAGCGCCCTCAAATCCGAGGATTTCGCGCGCGCGATGGGGGCCATGGCGGCGCTGCGCGCGCCCATCGACGCTTTCTTTACCGCCGTGCAGGTCAATGCCGAAAGCCAGGTCATCCGCCGCAACCGCCTCAACCTGCTAAGCAGCATCCGCAATATCTGCCTGCAAGCGGCAGACCTTGGCCGGATCGAGGGCTGATTTCACCCGCCCCGGGCTTGACCCGGGGCCTCTGTGTCTGATTGGCGCGGCCCCGGTTCAAGCCCCGGGCGGGGTTTTCTAACCAAGCCGGACCGATCCCAAACCCGTGATCCTTTCCCTTGCCTTGTGCTGCAACGCGCGTATGGTGCGGTCAAAGGAAAGGTGCCGCAGTGCAGCAAGACGACAGCCATATCACCCTCATCACCCCCACGGCCCCGATGCATACCCATACCCATGGGGGGCGTGCGAAATGTCTGCAGCGCCTTGTGCGGCTTGATCTGCCGGTGCCGCGCACCGTGGCCCTGTCGTTTGAGGCGGTGCATCGCATCGCGGCGGGGGAATTGCCGGATATGGCGCGGTTTCTGGCCCCGTTCGGCGCGGCCCCGCTCCTGTGTGTGCGCCCCTCGTCCGAAGACCCTGATTGGGGAGGGCCGGGGGCTGTGCTCAACATCGGCATCAATGATACACGCTTTGTCGAACTTGCGGAGCGCATCGGCAAAGAGGCGGCCTCGCATATCTACCTGCGGTTTGTGCAGGCCTATGCCATCCATGTCGCCCGGCTTGATCCGGATGTGTTCGAGGATGTCTCGCCCGATCCGGTGCTGGGGCTGAGCCAAGCGCTCAAGGCCTATGAATCCGAAGCAGAAGAAGAATTCCCCCAAGATCCCGGCAAGCAATTGACCGAGGTGCTGCGCTCTATGGCGCGCGCCTGGGAGGGGACGACGGCGCGGCTCTTGCGACAGGCCAAAGGTGCGCCCGCCGATGCGGGCCTTGGCCTTGTGGTGCAGGAATTGGCGCTGGGGTTGGGGCAGGGGGAATGCGGCTCTGGCGTGATGCAACTGGTCAACGGCCAGACCGGCGCGCGGCAGATCATTGGCCGCTACCTCAGCCAAAGCCAGGGGCGCGATGCGCTCAGCAGCGGTGCGGATGCGATCTATCTCACCCGGGATCCGCGCGGCCCCTCGCTCGAGGATCTGGCCCCCGATGCCTTTGCCGAAATCCGCGCCTATGCCGAGCTGATGCGCGCCCGCCTGCGCGAGGAAATGCAGGCCGAATTCACCATCGAGAATGGCAAGGTCTGGATTTTGGACGGGCTGCGCGTGCCGCGCAACGGCCGCGCGGCGGTGGCCATTGCCGTAGGGCTTGCCGAGGATGACATCATCAGCCGGGACGAGGCCTTGATGCGGGTCGAGCCGCGCGCGCTTAATGAATTGCTGCACCGACAGGTTGATCCCAACGCCCCGCGTGATGTGCTGGCGCGAGGTATCGCCGCCAGCCCCGGTGCTGCCACGGGCCGCGTGGTTTTTTCCGCCGCCGAGGCGCAGGCTGGCCATTCGCGCGGCGAGGCCTGTATCCTTGTGCGCCGCGAAACCAGCCCCGAGGATATTCGCGGCATGCATGCCGCCGTGGCGGTTCTGACCGAGCGGGGCGGCATGACCAGCCACGCGGCGGTGATCGGGCGCGGCATTGGCCTGCCTTGCGTGGTCGGTGCCTCGGAAATCCATTTTCAGACCCGGCGCAAGCAACTGACCATGCCCGATGGCCGCGTTGTCAAGGCCGGTGATGTGATCACCGTGGATGGCACCGGCGGTCTGGTGCTGGCGGGCGAGACGCCGCTTCTTGAAGTGGCACGCGACGACGCCTTTCAGACCCTGATGAGCTGGGCGGATGACGTGCGCGACATTGCTGTGCGCGCCAATGCCGATACCCCCGCGGATGCAGAGGTGGCGCGCAAGTTCGACGCGCGCGGCATTGGGCTGTGCCGCACCGAACATATGTTCTTTGATACCGAGCGTCTGACGGTGATGCGCGAGATGATCTTTGCCGATGGCAGCACCGACCGTGCCGCCGTGCTGGAACGGCTCTTGCCGATGCAGCGTGCCGATCTGGCCGATCTCTTTCGGATCATGCAGGGGCTGCCGGTTTGTATCCGCCTCTTTGATCCACCGCTGCACGAATTCCTGCCCACCGACCGCGCGGGGCATCTGCAACTGGCCGAGGCGCTGGATCTTCCGCTCTCGGATGTCACCCGTCGGGTCGAGGCGCTGAGCGAGTATAACCCCATGCTGGGTATGCGCGGCGTGCGGCTTGGCATCACGGTGCCCGAAATCTATGACATGCAGGCGCGCGCCATTTTCGAGGCTACGCTTGAGGCCAGCCGCGAAGGCGCGCCCGTTGTGCCCGAGATCATGATCCCGCTGGTCAGTGCCAAGCGCGAGGTCGAGTTGGTCAAGACACGCGTCGATGCCGTGGCCGCTGCCGTGCGCAACGAGACCGGGCGCGATTTCACGTATCGTCTGGGCGTGATGGTCGAGACACCCCGCGCTTGCCTGCGCGCGGGCGAGTTCGCGCCGCTGGTGTCCTTTCTCAGCTTTGGCACCAATGACCTGACACAGATGACCTATGGCCTCTCGCGGGATGACGCGGGCCGCTTCATGTCGGAATATGTCAAGCAGGGCGTCTACCCCGAAGACCCGTTCCACATGCTCGATGTCGATGGTGTGGGCGAGTTGCTGAAAATAGGGGCCGAGCGTGGGCGCGCGGCAAATCCCGACATCAGCCTGTCAATTTGTGGTGAACATGGCGGCAATCCCGAATCAATCGCCTTTTGCCGCGATGCCGGATTTACCTATGTCTCCTGCTCGCCGTTCCGTGTTCCGGTGGCGCGACTCGCTGCCGCACAGCTGACGGTGCGCGACAAGATGCGGTAGTTTCCGTGCCTGTTTGCGCAAGATAAGACAAAGTCGAGCCATAATTTGCGATAGAAAATGCCATCGGCGGGAACCCGCCGGTGCCTCAGGTGGACGCCTGTGCCGATTTTGGCTAAGGGGCGCACATGCCGTGGACCATACGTCCACCCGCCTGGAGACGAGAATGAGACGGATTGCACTCGCTGCGGCAATCGCAGTGCTGGCAGGCCCGGTCATGGCCGACGCCCCTGTGACCCGATTGATGGAACAAGAAATGCGCGCGTTGCGCGCGATCTCAGGCGACCGGATGGCGCGCTATCTCAGCAGCCCCGAGACCGAGATTAGCTATTCAAGCACCTGGCTCGATCAGCAAGCCCCGGCCCAAGGTGGCCCCGAGTGGCGCTGTCTGGCAGAGGCGCTTTACTTCGAGGCGCGCGGCGAAAGCGTCAAGGGACAATTCGCAGTGGCCGAAGTGATCCTGAACCGCGTCGATGATCCCAATTATCCCGATTCCGTTTGTGGCGTGATCCATCAGGGCACGGGCCGCAAATATCAGTGCCAATTCACCTATACCTGTGATGGCCATGCCGACGTGATCGCCGAAGGCGACGCGTTTCGCCAAGTGGGCAAAGTGGCCCGCGCCATGGTCGATGGCGCACCGCGCAGCCTGACCAGTGGGGCCACGCATTACCACACCCGCAACGTCAACCCCCGCTGGGCCCGGCAGTTTCCGCGCACGGCCTCGATTGGCGTGCATTATTTCTACCGCCAGCCAACGCGCCTGTCCTCGAACTGAGGCACGGCGCAACGAAATCGCCGACTTTCATGACAATCGCGGTTGACTCGGCTGCGGGCGTCGCTAAAAGGCAGGCTTCATAAGAGATTCACGGGCGGTTTGACTGCCCGGCGCAGGAGACAAAAAATGGCAAAGCCGACGACCATCAAGATCCGTCTGAACTCGACCGCGGGCACGGGCCATTTCTACGTGACCAAGAAAAACGCACGCACCATGACCGAAAAGATGACCGTACGAAAGTACGATCCCGTGGTGCGCAAGCATGTCGAGTACAAGGAAGGCAAGATCAAGTAAGATCTCCCTTCCAGACCAGACAGCCAAAGCCGCGCCAACCCGAGCGCGGCTTTTTCCTTTTGGGCGCTCCGGTGGCCGGCAATTTTACCCAAAAGGGTTTGCCGATGTCCGAGATTCTGATCCGCCCCGTCTTTCCTGCCGACCATGCAGCGATTTCCGATCTGATGCGCGCGGCCTATGCCCGCCACATGTCGGGCACCTATCCCGAGACGCTGGTCCGCGCCGCCCTTCCTCATCTGACACGCCCGGTGCCATCGCTGCTTTTTGGTGGCCGCTATGTTCTGGCCGAGGCAGGGGATGAGGTGCTGGGCATTGCGGGCTGGAGCGATATCAGCCCCTTTGGCCGGACCTGCCCACCGGGTCAGGCGCATCTGCGGCATCTGGCCATTGCGCCAGAATGGCAGAGGCAGGGACTAGGCCGCGCGCTCATGGGGCATCTTCTTGCGATGGCAGACCTGACAGGGGTGCAGCAGATGCACTGCCTGTGCCCGCTCAATGCCGTGCCTTTTTGCAGGGCCAGGGGTTTTGACACGCTGGGCGAGGTCTTTCTGAGCCTCTCGCCCGATGTCAGCCTGCCCGCCGCACAGATGCGTCTTGAGTTGGGGGGCCTTCCGGATCTGCATTCCAAGGCATTCGTGGCTGGTGCGGCTCTCTGACCTGTGGCAATGTCCTGCGGGTGATGCGTGCCCCACTAACCTTGCTCTCAAAACTGATCGTGGTCTTTGCCGTTAGCTTGGCATTGGCCGGGGTCAGTTTTGCACATCGCTCTGTCGATACCCGCACGCTCGATCCCTCGTATCTTGCCTTCATCGCGGCTGGAGGGACGGCGCAGGATCTGTGCGAGGATCACACTGCCCACGACACCGCCCCCGGACATTCCGACCATCGGGCTGCCCCTGGCTGTGAGGCCTGTCGTCTGGTTGATAGCGTGCTTGTTCTGGCGCTGCCGGAGACTGTCCGGACCTGGCAGGTGCCGCGCATCGCCCCCCTTGTTCCGGGCGCATCTGAGATACTTGTGCAATCCATTGCATATCGGTTGCAACAGGGACGCGCGCCGCCGCGCGTTTGAATTTCAAATCCAACAGCTTTTGAAATTCACCCCCACCATGGGGGCTGTCCCAATGGAGTCGTTCATGACGTCGATTGATCCAACCTATGCCCCTGCGCAGACGCGCACCGGGGTCAATAAATTCTACTTCGCCGCCTGGCGCTGGCATTTCTACGCGGGCCTGTTTGTCATCCCCTTCTTCTGTATCCTTGCCGTCACTGGCATGCTGATGCTGTGGATTTCGTGGATCGACGGGCGCGACGGCGAACGCACGCCGGTGGTGCCGCAAGAGATGGCACTCGCCGTCTCGCAACAGGCTGAGAGCGCGCTGGCCGCCATTCCCGGTGGCACGCTCAAGCAATATGTGGCCCCTCGCCGGGATGATCTTGCCGCGATCTTCCGCGTTGATCTTGGCGATGAGGCCAACATGGTCGTTGTCGATCCCTACACGGCGGCGGTGCTCGAGATTTTCCCCCGCCGCTCGGGCTGGTATGATTTCGCCGATGGTATCCACAGCAACCTGATGCTGGGCGTGACCGGCGATCGGATGCTGGAAATTGCGGCCTCTCTTGGCATGGTGCTGATTGCCACCGGTCTCTACATGTGGTGGCCGCGCGGGGCAGGGTGGCGAACGGCCCTTGTCCCGACCTTTGGCCGGGGCCGCGCGCTCTGGCGGTCACTGCATGGCGTGCTGGGCTTTTGGATTTCCATCGTGCTCGCGTTCTTTCTTGTCTCTGGTCTTGCGTGGGCGGGGATCTGGGGCGAAAAGTTGGTGCAGGCCTGGAGCCAGTTTCCAGCCGAGAAATGGGATAACGTGCCCCTCTCGGATGATATCCACGCC
This sequence comes from Roseovarius mucosus, assembly GCF_002080415.1. Classification (NCBI taxonomy): domain Bacteria; kingdom Pseudomonadati; phylum Pseudomonadota; class Alphaproteobacteria; order Rhodobacterales; family Roseobacteraceae; genus Roseovarius; species Roseovarius mucosus. Next base: position 3,766,767 of record NZ_CP020474.1, read on the forward strand.
AGCATGAACCACGACCGCAAAGAGGTGCCTTGGGCGCTTGAACTCACGCCGATGCCAGCCTCTGGTAGCCATGCCGGTCACGCAGGCGTCGATACAGAGGCCGGGACGCCGGTGACGATTGACACGCTCGACGCGCTCGCACGCGACATCGGCTTTGACGCCCGCTATCAGCTCAACCTGCCCAAGGGCGAGGCAGGCGTCTGGACCATCAACCGCGACTCCATGAATACCGACGACACCGACCCGACCACCGACCGCACGGTGCATGTCGATCAATACACCGGCAATATCCTCGCCGATGTGCGGTATGAGGATTACTCGCTGGCGGGCAAGGCGATGGCGGTGGGGATCGCGCTGCACATGGGCACGATGGGCCTTTGGAGCGTGCTGGCCAATACCGTCTTCTGCCTCGCGGTGCTGTTTCTCTGCGTCAGCTCCGTTGTGATGTGGTGGAAGCGTCGCCCTGCCGGGGCGGGCGGGCGTCTGGCCGCACCGCCGCTGCCCCGCGACATGCCGATGTGGCAAGGTGCGGTGCTGGTGGGGATAGCGGTCTCGCTGGCGTTTCCGATGGCGGGGCTAACGCTCATCACCGTGTTGGCACTCGATGGGCTGGTGCTCTCGCGCTTGCCGATGCTGCGCCGCCTTGTGAACTGACCGGCGCGCGCGCCCCTCTTGCCTGACGAAACCCAAGCAGAACCTCGCCCAAGTGGCGGGGTTCTGTCGTTCTGGCTGTCCGCGTTTGCAGTTTGATGGGAATGTATGGGACAGATTTGAGGAATCAGGTCTTTTCCACGTGATTTCGCGAATCACTTTCGATATTTGGGTAAGAGTTATAGGTGATTCACTGCTGAAATACGGGGTTTCTGTGGGAAAGGACGATGGATTCTATCCAAAGTGTCGGAATAGCTAGGGAAATCACGGGATATTTTAATCGCCCCAAGTTTCCGTATATTTTGTTATCAAGATTGAGTACCACACAAGATAAGGTAAATTTCTTGCGAATTTTGCTACAGAATGTTGTTTTCACGGGCCTGCTACAACAATATCCTGTGCTTATCCCGTAAAAAATCGTTGCCATGGGACAATTTCCCAGTGTATCAAGAATACACGATGAGGACGGGATCACAGAGGGGCGCCAAGACCCCGAAAAACTCCCAAGTCAGGTTTCATACAGGCACCCGCTTTCATCGAACAAAGAGATCCGGCGCGCGAGCGAGCAGACATCCCCCCAGGTGGCGCGCGCAGTCGGACACCCCGCTCAAGCGGGACGAGGGCGGCGGGTTGATCAGTGGCAGCAGATCAACCCGCCGTTTCGTGTCTCAGGGGTACGTTTTCAATCTGGGGCAGATATAGGGACCAACGGGACAGTGGGCCGGATTTTTAGAGGCGAGAGCCTCCACAAGGTGGATGGAAAGGGCAGGGTATCAATCCCGGCCCTGTTTCGCCGTGTGATCGAGGCCTCAGATCCGAGCTGGACCGACGGGCTTAACCCGGAACTCATCATCGTTTATGGCGACCACCGCCGCCGCTATCTCGAGTGCTATACCATCGAGGCGATGCAAGAGGTGGATGCCAAGATCGCCGCCCTGCCGCGCGGGTCGAATGCGCGCAAACATCTGCAGCGCCTGTTTCACGGTCAGAGCTTTCCCACCGCGGTGGATGAGACCGGGCGTCTGGTGCTGCCTGCCAAGCTGCGCAAGAAGATCGAGCTTGAGGACGAGGCGTTTTTTATCGCCGCCGGGGATACCTTTCAGATCTGGAAGCCCGAGACCTATGAGGCCGAGGAACTGTCCAAGACCGAGGAATGGTTGGATGAATTCCCCGATGACTTTGATCCGTTGATCCTGCTCGACAATCCGGACGGGGTTTGATCCATGGCCGCTGCCGCCGCCCCAAAATCCAACGCCCCGCATATCCCCGTTCTCTTGCGCCCGCTGATTGCCGCCGTGGCGCCGGTTCAGGGGGTTTGGCTTGATGGCACGCTGGGGGCAGGGGGCTATGCCCGCGCCCTGCTTGATGCCGGTGCCGATCAGGTCATCGGCGTAGACCGTGACCCGCTGGCGCATGACATGGCGCAGGGCTGGGGGGCAGAGTATGGTGACCGGCTGCGCCTTGTGCTGGGCAATTTCGCACAGATGGATGACTATGCCACGGATCTTGACGGCGTCGTTCTCGATCTGGGCGTGTCCTCGATGCAGCTTGATCTGGCCGAGCGTGGGTTTTCCTTTATGAAGGACGGCCCCCTGGACATGCGCATGAGCCAAGAGGGGCCAAGTGCCGCCGATCTGGTGAATACCGCCGAAGAATCCGATCTGGCCGATATTCTCTATCTTTATGGCGAGGAGCGCGCGAGCAGGCGGATCGCCCGCGCCATCGTCAAGGCGCGTACAGAGGCCCCGATTGAAACCACCCTGCATCTGGCGGGCCTTATCGAGCGGTGCTTGCCGCGCTCCAAGCCGGGGCAGGCGCATGCCGCCACCCGTAGCTTTCAGGCGATCCGCATCGCGGTGAATGACGAATACGGCGCGCTTATCGCAGGGCTGGAGGCGGCGGAACGCGCGCTCAAAGAGGGCGGTCAACTGGCGGTCGTGACCTTTCATTCGATCGAGGACCGGATCGTCAAACGCTTTCTGACGGCGCGCTCGGGCGGGGGTGGCACCGGCAGCCGCCACGCCCCTGAAATCACACGCGAAGAACCGCAATTCACCCTCAAATCGCGCAAGGCCATCGGCCCCGATGACGAGGAATTGGCCGTAAATCCACGCGCCCGGTCTGCCCGGCTGCGTGTTGCCACGCGCACCGATGCCCCTGCAGGGCAGAGCGAGCGCAGCGCTTTGGGTGTCCCCATGTTGAAGGGAGCGAAATGATGCGCAGCATTCTTTATGTTTTGACCGCGCTTTCCGTCATCGGTCTGGCCTTTTGGGCCTATCGCGAAAATTATCGCACTCAAGAGGCGCAGGCCAATGCGCAGGCGCTGCAAAATGCGATTGGCGAGGCGCGTGCGCGTCTGCGCGTGCTCAATGCCGAATGGGCCTATCTCAACCGCCCTGACCGGCTGATGGATCTGGTGGAATTGAACTACGACAAGCTGGGTCTCTTGCCCCTGCAACCTTATCAATTTGGCCGGGTGGATCAGGTCTCGTTCCCCAAGCCCGCCGAATTGCCGATCACCAACCCTGTTGATGTTTCGAACACGGAGCAGTTTCCATGATCCGCACGCCGCTGCGCCCGCTCGCGCGTATCCTCGAGGCCCGCAATCGGGGCGAAAACCCCGATGCCATCGAACGTGAGAACCTTCGCCTGCGTCACGAGGAAATGCGCGACCGCGCCCGTCGCCGCGCCGAGGGGCGGCTTTTGGTGCTGGCGGGCGTGTTTATCTTGGCCTTCGGGGTTGTCGGTGGGCGCATGGGCGTGCTGGCGGGCACCGAACCGTCCGAGCCGACGACCAGCGTCGCGGGCGCGCAGATCTTTGCGCAGCGCGCCGATATCGTGGATCGTGAGGGGCGCATCCTTGCCACGAATTTCGACACCCACAGTCTCTATGCGCAACCCCAGCAGATGATCGACCCGGAACAGGCCGCCGACAAGCTGGTCGAAATCTTTCCCGATCTCGACCGCGCGCGCCTGATCAAAGATTTCACTGGCCCGCGCAAGTTCCTGTGGATCAAGAAAAAACTCAGCCCCGAACAGAAACAGGCGGTGCATGACATCGGCGAGCCGGGCTTGCTCTTTGGCCCGCGCGAAATGCGGCTTTACCCCAACGGACGGCTGGCCGCGCATGTGCTGGGCGGCACCAGCTTTGGCCGCGAGGGGGTGCATGCCGCCGAACTGGTCGGCGTGGCGGGCATCGAACGGCATCAGGATGCGCGGTTGCGCGATCCGGCGCAGGCACATGAACCCCTGCGCCTGTCGCTGGATCTCAGCGTGCAAGCGGCGATGGAGCGGGTGCTTTTCGGCGGCATGAAGATCATGAATGCCAAGGGGGCGGCAGGTATCCTGATGGATGCCCATAGCGGCGAAGTGGTGGCCGTGGCCTCGCTCCCCGATTTTGATCCCAACGACCGCCCCGCATTGCCAACCTCTGGCAGCCCAAGCGATAGCCCGCTCTTTAACCGTGCGGTACAGGGTGTTTACGAGTTGGGCAGCACCTTAAAGGTGTTTCCGGTGGCGCAGGCGCTTGATCTGGGCCTGATCAACCCCGAGACCATGATCAACACCAAAAGCCCGATGCAATGGGGCAAATTCCGCATTCGCGATTTCAAGAATTACGGCCCGGAACTCAGCGCGACCAAGGTGATCGTCAAATCCTCCAACGTGGGCACCGCGCGCATTGCGTTGGAAATCGGGGCCAAACGCCAGCGCGAATTTCTAGAGCAATTGGGCTTCATCGCGCCCGTGCATCTGGAAATTGCCGAAGCCTCTGGCAGCACGCCCCTTTTGCCCAAGAACTGGTCGGACCTGTCGACCATGACGATTTCCTATGGCCATGGCCTTTCGATCAGCCCGATGCATCTGGCGGCGGGATATGCCACGATTGCCAATGGTGGACGGCTGGTAACGCCCACGCTCTTGCGCGATCCCACCCGCGCGCCGGGCGAGCGGATCATCACCGAGGCCACCTCAGCCGCCATGCGCAGAATGCTGCGCCAAGTCGTGTCCGAAGGCACGGCAAGCCTTGGCGAAGTGCCGGGCTATGCCGTGGGCGGCAAGACCGGCACCGCCGATAAACCCAAGGAACGCGGCGGCGGGTATCACAAGGACAAGGTCATCTCGACCTTTGCCAGCATCTTTCCGGCCCATGATCCGAAATATGTTCTGGTGGTCACGCTGGATGAACCGGTCGAGACCTCTGGCAGTGAGGCACGCCGCACGGCGGGCTGGACAGCCGTGCCGGTGGCTGCGGAAATCATCCGTCGCGTGGCACCTTTGCTTGGGGTGCGACCCGAGATTGAACCTAGCCCGCTTGCTGTTATAAGCCTGACATCGAATTAAGCCGGAACGGGGCAGTGCGGTGGGGCAGATCAAAACATTGGCGGCTTTGGGACTGACAGCCCAAGCCGGGCGTCAAGCCAATATCACAGGGTTGGCGGTGGATAGCCGCGAGGTAAAGCCGGGCTTTCTCTTTGCCGCCCTGCCGGGCACAACGGTGCATGGGGCCGAGTTTATCCAATACGCGCTGCGCCAAGGGGCAGGGGCGATCCTGACGGATGCCACCGGCGCGCGGCTGGCGCAGGATTTCCTGAGCCTCAGCGATGCCGCCCTCGTCGTGGCAGAAGATCCGCGTCAGACGCTGGCCTTTGCGGCCGCTCTTTGGTTCGGCGCGCAGCCGGAAACCATGATCGCCGTGACTGGCACCAACGGCAAGACATCGGTGGCCACCTTTACCCGACAAATCTGGGAGCGGATGGGCCTTGCCGCCGTCAATCTGGGCACAACGGGGGTCGAGGGGGCCTATAGCGCGCCCTTGGGCCATACGACGCCAGAGCCGATCACCCTGCACCGGATGCTGGCCAAATGTGAGGTTGCGGGTGTGACCCATGGCGCGATGGAGGCCTCCTCGCACGGCCTTGCGCAACGGCGTCTCGACGGCGTGCATCTGATGGCGGCGGGATTTACCAATTTCACGCAGGATCACTTGGATTACCACGCCAGCTTTGACGAGTATTTTGCCGCCAAGGCGGGGCTGTTCGCCCGCGTGCTGCCCGAGGATGGCGTGGCGGTGATCAATATCGACGATCCGCGCGGGGCCGAAATGGCGGCCATCGCCACCGAGCGTGGGCAGGACCTGATCACCGTCGGGCGTGCGCCGGGGGCCGATCTGCGCCTCATCGCGCAACGCTTTGACGCAACAGGCCAGGTGCTGCGCTTTGAATGGGAGGATGAGGTCAATCAACTGCGCCTCGATCTTATCGGCGGGTTTCAGGCCGAAAATGTGCTATTGGCGGCAGGGCTTGTGATCGGTGCCGGCGCCGATGCCGAACAGGTGTTCGAGGTTTTGCCGGATATGCGCACCGTGCGTGGGCGCATGCAGCTGGCGGCAACGCGCGACAATGGGGCGGCGGTGTTTGTAGACTACGCCCATACCCCCGATGCCGTGGCGACCGCGATCAAGGCACTGCGCCCGCATGTGATGGGACGGCTTATCGCCATCGTGGGCGCGGGCGGCGACCGCGACCGCGCCAAGCGGCCCTTGATGGGGCAGGCGGCGGCGGCCCATGCCGACCGCGTGATCGTGACCGATGACAATCCCCGCTCTGAGAACCCGGCCAGCATTCGTGCCGCCGTGATGCAGGGCTGCCCCAAGGCCACCGACGTGGGCGACCGCGCCGAGGCGATCCTGCGCGGCGTCGATGCGCTTGGACCGGGCGATGCGCTGCTCATCTGCGGCAAAGGCCATGAGACCGGGCAGATCGTTGGCGATGATGTGCTGCCCTTTAATGATGTGGAACAGGCGAGCATTGCGGTCACGCTGCTTGATGGGGGGCGGGCATGAGCCTTTGGTCAGCAAAAGACGCGGTAGCCGCGACGCAGGGGCGCAGCACAGCCGACTGGCAGGCGACCGGCGTATCCATTGATACCCGCACCCTCAAACCCGGCGATCTCTTCGTGGCGCTCAACGCGGCCCGCGACGGGCATGAATTTGTGGCGCAGGCGCTGGCCAAGGGGGCTGCGGCGGCGCTGGTGTCGCGCATCCCCGAAGGCCTGCCCGCCGAGGCCCCGCTGTTGATTGTTGAGGATGTGCAAAAGGGGCTCGAGGATCTGGGCCGTGCGGCGCGTGCCCGCTCGGAGGCCCGCGTTGTGGCCGTGACCGGATCGGTTGGCAAAACCTCGACCAAGGAAATGCTGCGCGACGTGTTGGGCCATCAAGGCCGCACCCACGCCGCCGAAGCCAGCTACAACAATCACTGGGGCGTGCCGCTTACGCTCGCGCGGATGCCGGTGGATACAGAGTTTGCCGTGATCGAAATCGGCATGAACCACCCCGGCGAGATTGCCCCTCTGGCGTCTATGGCGCGGCCGCATGTGGCGGTGATCACCACCGTCGCCGCCGCACATCTTGAAGCATTCGAGAATATCGACGGCATCGCCAAAGAAAAGGCCAGCATTTTTGAAGGGTTAGAGCCGGGGGGCGTGGCGGTGATCAACGCCGACATCGCGACCACGCCCATTTTGCGCGCCAAGGCTGCGCAGCATGCGGCGCGCATCCTCAGCTTTGGCACCGCGCGCGGTGCGCATCACCGCCTGCTCAACGTCGAACTGCATGACCACGTGACCGTGGGCCACGCCCGCGCATGGCGCTCGCCGCTGGTTTACAAGGTGGGCGTGCCGGGGCGGCATTTTGCAATGAACGCGCTGGCCGTTTTGGCGGTGGCGCAGGTGCTGGGCTGTGACCGGGCCGTGGCCATGGCTGATCTGGCCAGTTGGGCCCCCCCCGCCGGGCGCGGCACCCGCGAAGAGCTGGTGCTTGATCTGGCCAGCGACGGGATGAGCATTGACCTGATCGACGATGCGTTCAACGCCAATCCTACCTCGATGGCCGCCGCGCTCGAAGTTCTGGCGGCGGCGCACCCGCGGGATGGTGTGGGCCGCGTGTCGCGCGGGCGCCGGATCGCCATTCTGGGCGACATGCTGGAACTTGGGCCGGATGAGGCCGCAATGCACGCAGGATTGGCTGATCTGCCCTATATGGCGCGGATAAACGAAATCCACTGCGTTGGTCCCCGTATGCGCGCCCTGTGGGATATTCTGCCAGAGGCGCGGCGCGGTCGTTGGGTGGCCAGCGCCGAAGAGCTGGCAGCGCAGGCGCACCGGCTGATCGACGCAGGCGATGTGGTATTGGTAAAGGGTTCCAAGGGCAGCCGGGTGAGCCTTGTGGTCGAAGCGCTGAGGCGCGTGGGCCGGGTGACAGAAGAAGGACAAGTCTAATGCTCTATTGGCTCACCATCTGGTCGGATGGCGGGGATTTCTTCAATCTCTTCCGCTACATCACCTTTCGCGCAGGCGGTGCCTTTATGACGGCGCTGATCTTTGGCTTTTTGTTCGGCGCGCCCCTGATCATGGTCCTGCGCAAGCGCCAAGGCAAAGGCCAGCCCATTCGCAGCGATGGCCCCGAAGGGCATTTTTCCAAGGCGGGCACGCCCACCATGGGGGGCCTTCTGATCGTGGGCGCACTTGTCACCTCGACCCTGCTTTGGGCGCGGCTCGACAATCCTTATGTCTGGCTTGTCCTCTTCGTGACGCTGTCCTTTGCTCTCATCGGATTTGCCGACGACTACGCCAAGGTCAGCAAGCAAAACGTCAAGGGCGTCTCTAGCCGGGTGCGGCTGGGGCTTGGGTTTCTCATCGCGCTCATCGCCGCCTATTGGGCGGGGCTCAATCATCCGTCCGAATTGCAATATCAACTGGCGCTGCCGGTGTTCAAAGATGTGCTGATCAACCTCGGCTTTCTCTTTATCCCCTTTGCGATGTTCGTGATCGTTGGCGCGGCCAATGCGGTCAACCTCACCGATGGTCTTGACGGTCTGGCGATCATGCCGGTGATGATTGCCTCGTCGGCCCTTGGCGTCATCGCTTATACGGTGGGGCGGGTCGATTTCACCGATTATCTCGGGCTGCATTACGTGCCGGGCACGGGTGAAATCCTGATCTTTGTTGCCGGTCTGGTCGGCGGCGGTCTGGGATTCCTGTGGTATAACGCCCCGCCTGCCGCCGTGTTCATGGGCGATACCGGCTCCTTGGCCTTGGGCGGCGCGCTGGGGGCGATTGCCGTCGTCACCAAACACGAGCTGGTGCTGGGCATCGTCGGCGGCCTCTTCGTGGTCGAGGCGCTTTCGGTCATCATTCAGGTGCTCTATTTCAAACGCACTGGCAAGCGGGTGTTTCTAATGGCCCCTATCCATCACCACTACGAGAAAAAGGGCTGGGCCGAACCGCAGATCGTCATCCGATTCTGGATCATCGCGCTTATTCTGGCGATGATTGGCTTGGCGACGCTGAAATTGCGCTAAGGGGAGGGCCCTCAGCCCTCCATCCAGATCGTCACCGGCCCGTCATTGACCAAGGATACTTTCATATCCGCCCCGAACTTTCCCAGTTCAGTGGGAATATGATGCTGTGCAAACTGCTTGGCGAAATGCAGATAGAGCTGTTGCCCGGTCTCGGGATCTGCGGCGGTTGAAAACCCGGGCCGATTGCCGCGCGAGGTATCGGCGGCCAGTGTGAACTGGCTGATCACCAGAACGCTGCCGTCGATGTCGGTCAAACAGCGGTTCATCTTGCCTGCCTCATCGGGAAAGATGCGCAGTTTGGTAATCTTGGCCGCCAACCGCTCTGCGTTGGCCGCGGTGTCGCCCTGCATGGCACAGACAAGGATCAAAAGGCCCCGCCCGCATTGGCCGATGACCTCGCCCTCGACCGCGACAGAGGCCTCGGAAACACGTTGCAAAAGGGCGCGCATTGGAAAACCTCCGGGACTAGCCGCACTCAGCCGCGCAGATCGAGCACCTCGTCCAACCCCGCCCGGCTGGTGCGAAAGGTATTGGTGGGGTGGTCCATATCGGGCAAGCCAAACGAGATCGCGCAGAGGATCAACCGGCTTTCGGGCAGGTCGAAATGCGCGCGGATCATCGGCGCATAGGCCGCGACAGAGGCTTGCGCAATCGTGCCCACCCCCAAGGCCGTCGCCGTCAGCATGAAGGCGGTGACAAACCCGCCCGTGTCCATGGCTCCATAGGGGCCAAGGGCCGCCTCGGACTGCACAATCGCCACATGCGGTGCGCCAAACAGGTGATAATTCTGCATGGATTGCTCAGCCCGCCCGGCGCGGTCGTTGCGGGCAATCCCTGCCGCCTCATAGAGCTGTAGGCCGCACTCGCGCCGCCGCGCGCCATGTGCGCCGGGATAGCTCTCGGGCCAGGGCAGGTCTGGACCGGGGTGATCATTCTGCACCGCCGCGAGCAGAGCGTCACGAAAGCGCTCGGTCTCAGCCCCTCGCGTGACGGTCACGCGCCAGGGCTGCGCATTGCACCATGACGGCGCGCGGCCTGCGGCGGTGACGATCTGGAGGATGGTTTCGTCGGACACCGGATCGGGCCGAAATGCGCGACAGGAATGGCGGGCCTGCAACAGCCCCTGTAAAGTTTCAAAATTGTCCGTCATTCCGCGATGTCCTTGCCCGGCCTAGATCCATCAGGCCCATGGCCTTGACCGGGCATCATAGGGCGAGTTTTGCGGCTTATCCATGCCCTGCCCGGCGGTTTTCCGCCAGTTGTGCCTCACAAAACACCCTGCTCCAGAGCGATGAGATAGCCCACCGCCCCTGCGATGAGCGCCCCAAAGACCACGGCAACCGCGATCTTCCACGCCGACCACGGGCGTTCGCCCTGCACCCGTCCGGTCCGGCCATTGACCACGAAGCGATAGGTCTTGCCCCGATATTTATACGCCGCAAGCCAGACCGGCAGCAGGATATGCTTGAACGTGACGTCGCTGACTTCGGTGTCGATCTCGTGGATCTGCTGACGGTCGCCGCCGATGTCAAACCGCACATCGCGGGCGATGATCGCATCCATCCGCACGCGCGCCTCGACAAACCCGTGTTCCAACTCGACGCGATAGCCCTCAGCCCGAAACCCGGCAAGGTATTCAGGGCTGTAGGGCACCAGCGCCGCCAGATCCCAAGGTTCCAGCGCCTCGGTAAACCGCTTGGGCAAAGAGGTAGAGGCCAGCACCAGCACATCGTCAAAAAACCGCGCCACCCGCCCCGAGGCGGGGGCCCAGCGGATTTTGGGCACCTGCACGGTCTGGCGCTTGCCATCCCGGACGATCGTCTGACTCTCGTAATAGACCGTGCCACGCTCGCCCCGGTAGGTGGATTTGGTATCGGCGTCAAAGGTCCAGTAGGGCACATAGATGCCCTCCATCCGCCGCCCCTTGCGGGCGTAATCCTGCAGGCCATTGGGCGCGAACCACAGCCGCCCCAGCCAATCGGTCATGGCGCGGCGTGCCGTGGCCTCGTCCAGTGCAAAGGGCAAAAGGGCGCGTGGCTTGATATGGCGGTGCGCACCTGTATCCGTCACAACCGGCGAGGCGCAGAACGGGCATTCGGCGGCATGGGTATCGGCGCCCAGTTCCACCTGCGCACCGCAGCTTGTGCAGGTGGTGCTGCGGACCTCCTCCATCTCTTGCGCGGGCAGTTGATCGCGCAGGGCGCGCTCAAAGTCCAACTCCTTGATCCCGCCTTTCCATGGCCCCCCCGCCACGATGGCATGAATATCGCCGCAATGGTCGCAGATCAGATGGTTTTGCCCCGGATCATAGCGGTAATCGGCACCGCAACTGACACAGGGGAAACGGTGCTGGGTTTCGGTCGTGACAGGCGCGGGGGGCGGGGTATTTTGCATTTGGCTCACAGAATATGATGCACGGCGCGCGGGGTGATGCGGCGCAAGGCCCCGTCCCCCAGCGCCGTGTGCCGCCAGAGATTAAAGGTGGCATGCAGCGCCGTGGCCGCCAAAAGCGCCAAGAGCAGCTTGCGCGCCTCGGGGCCGGGCAACGCATGGCCCATCGCCTCTGCCGCCAGCGCCACCGCCCCCCAAGCCAAAAGCAGGTAGAGCGCGCGATGCAACCACGGGTGCAGGGCGCGCACCGCCCCCGTCAGCTTTGGCCCCGGCCCGCTCATCAGGCCAAACACCAGCGCCAGCGCACACATGCCAAGCGCCGAGGCCGCATAGGCGAGCGATAACCACGCTGTCGCCCCGCCATCGCCCAGCACGAACAGCAAAAGCATCAGGTTCAGCCAGTGCAGCGTGATCGTCAGGCTCCGGCGCATGGATCACGCACCCGGCGGCGGTGGCGGCATCACGGTAAAAAGCGTGGCCAGTTCCGTCACATCCTCGGCCCGTTTCCAGCCATCCTGCCCAGCTGTCCAGACATGGCTGTCGCGTGTCAGTTTGCCATCCGTCACCATCCGCCCCATCGCGGCCTTGGAATAGGGGCCATGGGTCTGGCCGTTTTCGGCAATATGCCAGACATGTTCCACGGGTGGCGGCGGTGGGCTTTGGGGCGCGGCGGCGGGGGCAGGGCGCGCGCCCCAAGGCCCCTGATCCGCCATCTGCTGTGCCATGGCCATGCCCATCCCCATGCCCAACCCCGCACCAATGCCCGCCCCACCGCTTGGGTTCTTGGCGGCGGCGGTCATCGCTTCGGCTGCGGAATATTGGGTAAAGCGGCCCAGATCACCGGCAATCCCCATCGAGGTGCGCTTGTCCAGCGCCGCCTCAACCTCGGGCGGAAGCGAGATATTCTCGATGTAAAACTCGGGGATGCTGAGGCCATATTCCGCCACCACGGCAGAAATCTCACCCGCCACCAGCTTGCCCAGATCGGCGGTATTGGCGGCCATGTCGAGCACCGGGATACCGCTTCCGGCGATGATGCGCGAAAAGGCCTGCACGATGATATTGCGGATCTGGAAACTGATTTCGTCCATGGTGAATTCGCCATCGGTGCCGACGATCTCGCTCAGGAATTTCGCGGCATCCGCCACCCGCACCGTATAAGTACCAAAGGCGCGGATGCGGGTCGGCCCAAATTCCGGATCACGCAGCATGATCGGATTCTTGGTGCCCCATTTCAGATTGTTGAACCGCGTCGTCGAGATAAAATAAATCTCGGATTTGAAGGGCGATTTAAAGCCGTGATCCCAATGTTGCAGGCTGGTCATCACGGGCATGTTGTTGGTCTCGAGCATATAGAGACCGGGGGTAAAGACATCGGCCAATTGCCCCTCATGGACAAACACCGCCGCCTGCCCCTCGCGCACCGTCAGCTTGGCGCCATATTTGATCTCATGGCCCTCGCGCTCGAACCGCCAGACCATCGTGTCGCGGGTATCATCGGTCCAGTGAATGACGTCGATGAACTGGCCGGAGAGGAAATCGAAGATGGGCATCGGGATACTCCTGTAATCGGATAATCGGGGGATCAGACCGGCCCGCCCGCCCGCGCATCGAGCAAGCGGCGCAGGATGGGGCGGGCCTCGTCGGGGGTCATGCCGGGTTTGAGGTCTGGGTGATACAGCAGCCAGAGCAGTTCTTCATCCTGACTGGTCAGCAGGGCAAATTCGTCGTCATCGTTGAAAATCGACGGGCGCGCGCCGGGGAAATCATCCGCAAGGCCAAGCCCTTGCGCCAATTCCTCATGCACGCAGGATTGGCGCATCAAGGGCGGGTGTTCAGCCCGGATAAGAGCAATCGCGCGGCGATAGACATGATCCTCGCCTTGTCCTGAAAAGGCCACCACGAGACAATGAATGGTGCGCGGCATGTCGCGGAAAATGCCGATGGTGTTTGGCCCGGCCTCGGGCGCAAGCTGACGGATACGGGCAAGCATGGCGTCGCGATCATCTTCGCCCATGAACAGCACATGAAAATTCGCAGCCCCCCCGCCCGCGCTGATCGGGTGGCGGGTGACACGGGCCAGCCGCGCGGCATAATCGGCGACCAGACGGCGATCTTCGGCCTGCTGCGCCTCTGGCACAGAGGCACCGAATTCCACATTCATCCGCACCGGGCCCACCCATTTGCGCAGGCCCCCCGCACGCCCCGAGGACGGGCGATAGCCCGCACCCTGCTGATACTCGTCATAAAACGCGATCCGCTCGAAATTGCGCATCACATCCGTGTCGGTATAGGGCGTGTCCGGTCCACCGCCGTCACGCCGCAAAAGCCCGCGGCTGAGCAAATCGGACTCGACCCTTTGGTAATAGCTGGCCAGCGCAAGACTATTGGCCGAGGGTCCGGGCGCCACCTCGGGCGGGGCAACGATGGGGCGCACCGATGGGCGCGCCGAGGTTGCAGGCGGTGCAGGCGCGTCACATCCCGCCAGCACCATCAGTGCCAGCCCCACTATCCCCCCGCTCGCCCGCAAACCCCGCATGGCCGGTTTAGCCTTTGGGCACGGCGGTGCCTGCCGTGTCGCCCACCCCATCGCGCCGCGCCTTGGCCGAGGCCAGCGTATCCCGCAAATCGGCCTCCATCTTTTTCAACTCTTCTTCGGCCTTCGCCCGCTTGGCCTTGCCTTCGTCGGCGATTTGCAGGCTCTCCTGAATGGTCCCAATCAGATCGGCATTGGCTTGTTTGACGGCCTCGATATCAAACACGCCACGCTCCATTTCCTGCCGGATCATCTTGTTGCTCTCGCGCAGGTTCTTGGCATTGGCGGTCAGCAATTCATTGGTCAGGTCATTGGCATCGCGCACGGCGGCCGCCGCCTCTGCGGAACGCTGGATCGTCACCGCCTGCGCCAGTTGCGTTTCCCACAGCGGAACCGTGTTGACGAGGGTCGAGTTGATCTTGGTCACAAGGCTTTTGTCATTCTCCTGCACCAGCCGGATTGACGGCAAAGATTGCATCGTCACCTGGCGCGTCAGCTTGAGGTCATGCACCCGCCGCTCCAGATCGTCGCGCGCGGCCCGCAGATCGCGGAGTTCCTGCGCCTTCATCACCTGATCATTCTCGGGCGCGGCCTGAACGGCGGCTTCTGCAGCGGGGATGTCGTTGGTGTCGATATCCTTGAGCTTGGCCTCGCCCGCCGCGATATAAAGCGCCAGCTCATCATAAAACGCGAGTGTCTTTTCATAGAGCATGTCGAGCGACTTGATGTCTTTCAGGAGCGTGTGCTCATGCGCCAAAAGGTCATCGGTGATCTTGTCGATCTGCCCTTGCACCTGCTCGAACCGGGCCGTGAACTTGGCAAAGGGCGCAGCGCGGCCCAGCAGTTTTTCCCACCACGAACGCTCGCGCCGCACATCGAGCTCCGAAACCGCAAAGCCGCGAATTGTCGTCACGATCCCGCGCAGGCTATCGCCCGCAGGCCCCACATCCTTGTTGCGCACGCCTTGCAGCATCGATTGCGAGATTTCCTGCAATTCCGCTTGCGCAGCAGAGCCGAACGAGACGATGGATTGCGTATCGCCCATGTCGATTTCGGCCATGCGGCGGGTGATCTCGGCGCTTTGTGGCGCGTCGGCTTGATCCAGCGGCACAATGGCATTGGCCTCTGAGGGTACGGGCAGAACCGCGCGGCTCACGGCCTCGACATCCTTCAGTACGGCTTCGGCCTTTTGACGGGTGGTCTCTGACATGGGTTTCGTCCTCTTACGCTAAATCTTTGGTTTCAAGGTGAACGCCCTCGCGCTCCAGCCGGTCACGCAACACGTCGATCTCGATATCAAGATCGGTGCTGCTATCCTGCATCAGCGCGCGGGTTTTGGCGGTGAAATTCTGCTCAAGATCGCCCAAGAGCGCGAGATATTTGTCGCGTGCGGCGGGGTTGGGGGCACGGGCGTGCAGATCGGCGAACTTGACCGTCGCATCGCGCGCGCCCATCAGATAAACGCCCAGATATTTGCGCGCTGCCGTCAGATCGCGCGGGTCATCCTCGACCGTGCGCAGCATATCGCGCACCGTGATCTGAAACCGCTCCAACCGGGTTTCCGCCTGCCGGTCGCCCGCGCGTTTCAGCGCCTCGGTCATGCCGCGCAGATAATCTTCGGCCTGATCAACGACGCGGGCGACGCGGTCGGTCTGAAAACTGTCGACGCCCTCCATCCCCTTGTCCTTGAGCGGATCAAGACCAAAGGCAAAACTGTGCAGCACAGCCCCCAGCGTGGCATAGATCAGCGGCTCCATGACGCCGCCGCCACTGGCATAACCGGCAAGGCCAAGGCCAAGACCTGTCAGCCCCGAGGCAAAAATCTTGCGTGGAATGGCCGGACGCCGCGCGATCTTGCGCGCCTCATAGGCCTCTTGCGCCAGAATCCCCTCACGGGTGAGCCATGCCGCCAAGAGAAGCGTGCCGAGCGCTGCAAGGTTGAGCGCCAGCTCAACAGGGCCCGCGCCAAAGGCCCGCGCCGCCAATGGCAGGGGCGCAAAGAACAAAAGGTTCACGCGCCCGCCCGCCCGCGTCCGCCGCGCGCCACGAAACGCGCCACGGTCCGGCACGGGCGCGCCCTTGTCCGCGCCATCGGGGCTGTATTTGCCGCCAAAGCGCTGCGCCATCACACGCCCCCTGTCGTAGCGACAAAGAGGATCAGCGCCACCAATAGCAGGAACGCCAGCTTCTGAAGTCCCGTGTCACTCATGGCGCCCCCGCAGCCGGTTTCCATACGTCTTGGTAGAACTTAGGCGATGGGGGTCCGGCTTTCTAGGGGGAAGATTTTCTAGGGTTGCGCAGGCAGAGGGCGGGGATTTGAGTATTTGAACCATAAAGAAGCCAAGGCTCACACCCCGATCTTTGGCCCCAGACACATCAGCGGTGCCTCAGACCGCCTGACCTCGTAAAGCTCCGACAGGCTTTCGTCTCCCGCGAACCGGGCGATCAGCCCCTTATCGGTGCGCTCAAAGCTCCAGCATTGCGGCTCGGGGCGGTTGTCATAGACAAAGCAGATCAATCCGCGTTCTTCATACCAATGCCCGTCCTGACACTCGCCATCCAGAAAGGACCAGCGCACGCGCCGGTCGGGCAGATATTCCTCGCCGCCATAGGGCGCGCCACCGGCACCATAGTAAAAGGTCTGGCCGCGGGTATAGGCATCGAATTCTGCTGCCGTCATCTGCGCCGCAGCCGGGGCCGCGACCGCAAAGAAAAGGCTGAAGAGAACCAAGATACGCATGCGCTTAACCTGCCAGATCGGGTGCTGCCCCGCCAGAGGTTTTGCGCCAACGTGCGGCGCGCGGGTCCATGATGCGCCGCCAAAGCGGTGGGACAAGCGCCAGCACGGCCATCACCGGCAAGGACTGCGGCAGAACCGGCATGGTGGCGCGGTCAAGTTGCAGCGCCGGATAGGGGCGTTGCGGCGTGACGTGGTGATCGGAATGGCGCGGCGCGTTCAGCGTCATTGCGGCAGACATCACATGCGGCGCGTTCCAGGAATGCTGCGGGCCAACCGGCTCAAGCCGCCCATCCTGGCGCTGTGCCCGGCGCAGGCCATAGTGCTGCACATAATCCGAAAGCAGGATCTGCACCTGCGCATAGCCCGCGATAAAGAACAGCGCCGCCACCCCGGCCGCCCCAAGGCTGAGCGCGGTTGCACTCACAAGCGCCCCGGCCCCGCCCAGATAGAGCAGATAGGGATGCCGCCAGAGCGGTCGATCCGCGTGACGCCGCGATTCGGCCCTTAATCCCGCCTGAAAGGCCCCCGGCCAGGCGCGCAGGGCGTAGCGGTAAAACCCTTCACCGGGCCGCGCACTGCTGGGGTCTTCTGGGCTTGCGACATGCACGTGATGCACCCGCAAATGCGCGCTGACATGGTGGCCAAACAGCAGCGACGTATAGATCAGCCGCCCCAGCCACCGCTTGGCGCGGGCAGGGCGATGGATCAACTCATGCGCCACTGGATGCGAAATCTGGCCCATACTCAGCCCTGCACTCAAAGCCACAAGGGCACGCTCTGTGCCACTTAGATCATGGCCCCCCGCCACCGCCCAGATCGCCAGTGCCAGCACCACGAAATGCCCCAGCCCCAACCCCACCAACACCGCGTCGGCGGCGGGAAACTCGGCCTCCGGGTCAGGATTGCCGTCCGCGGCAATCACCCGGTCCAGCGTGAACACCAGCACTGTGATCGTCCCCAAAGCCAAAACGCCCCACACCCCGCCCCACAGAGCGGCGAGCGTAGTCAGGATCAGGGGCAGGCTTGCGGCAATCGAAAAAAGCGGCATGAGCGGTCCAAGTTTTCCCGCAGTGTAAACCGGGGCAGGGGCCGCGCACAGGGTTTCCTTGCCGCACCCCATCGCAATTCAGGGGCCAATCAACGCGAATGGTGGTGCAAATGTCGTTTTTGAGGGCTCTACCCCCATCCCGGCCCGTTAGGTTCGGTCGCAACAGGGAAAGAGGATGATCGCAATGGCATTGGATGATCGCAAAGGCGTCTGGAAATCCGGGGATGGCAAGGGCCGTCGCACCACCAAGGGACGCCAACTTGAAGATGGCGCTTGGGCCGAGGTTCAGGCGCTCTTGGGCGAGGGGCCGCGCCGCCGCGACCTTTTGATCGAATATCTGCACCGTATTCAGGATAAATTCGGCCATCTCTCGGCGGCCCATCTGCGCGCGCTTGCAGAAGAGCTGCGCCTGTCGCAGGCCGAAGTCTATGAGGTGGCCAGCTTTTACGCGCATTTCGACGTGGTCCGCGAAGGCGAGACCCCGCCGCCCGCGCTCACCATCTGCGTCTGCGATTCGCTGAGCTGCGAGCTGGCAGGCGCGCAGGCGCTGAAATCCGCGTTGGAGCAGGGCACAGATCCCACACAGGTCCGTATCCTGCGCGCGCCCTGCATGGGGCGTTGTGATACGGCCCCGGTGGTGGAGCTGGGCCATCATCACATCGACCACGCCACACCCGAAAGCGTCTTGGCTGCCGTCGCCGCAGGCGACACACACGCCCACGTGCCCGCCTATGAGGCGCTCGATGCCTATCGCACCGCTGGCGGCTATGCCACGCTGGCCGATCTGCGCGCGACACGAAATGCCGATGCCGAATTCGAGCGCGTGCAGCAAACCCTGCTGGATGCGGGTCTGCGCGGCCTTGGCGGTGCGGGCTTCCCCTCGGGGCGCAAATGGGGCTTTGTGCGCGCCGAACCCGGCCCGCGCTATCTGGCTGTCAATGGCGACGAAGGCGAGCCGGGCACCTTCAAGGACCGCTATTACCTCGAGCGCACGCCGCACCTCTTCCTTGAGGGCATGCTGATCGCCGCTTGGGCGGTCGAGGCAGAGCGCTGCTTCATCTACATGCGCGATGAATATCCCGCTGTGCTCGATATCCTCGCCACCGAGATTGCGGCACTGGAGGCCGCAGATCTCATCAAGCCCGGCTATGTCGAGCTGCGTCGCGGCGCCGGTGCCTATATCTGCGGCGAAGAAAGCGCGATGATCGAATCAATCGAGGGCAAGCGCGGGCTGCCGCGCCACCGCCCGCCATTCGTGGCGCAGGTGGGGATTTTCAACCGCCCCACCCTGGTCAATAACGTCGAAACGCTGCTTTGGGTCACGCGCATCCTGCGCGAGGGGCCGGAAATCCTGAATACGGTCGAGCTGAATGGCCGCAAGGGGCTTCGCTCTTACTCGGTGTCGGGGCGCGTGAAAAACCCCGGTGTCCACCTCCTGCCCGCAGGCTCCACCATCACCGACATTATTGCGGCGGCGGGGGGCATGCTTGATGGGCATACGTTCAAGGCCTATCAGCCCGGCGGTCCGTCCTCCGGCCTTCTGCCGGCGTCGATGCATGACGTTCCGCTCGATTTCGACACTCTGCAACCGCATGGCACCTTTATCGGGTCGGCGGCTGTGGTGGTGCTCTCGGATCACGACCGGGCGCGTGATGCGGCACTCAACATGCTGCGCTTCTTTGAAGACGAAAGCTGTGGGCAATGCACCCCCTGCCGGGTGGGCTGTGAAAAGGCGGTCAAGCTGATGCAGGCCGACACTTGGGATCAGCCGCTCCTGACAGAGCTGTGCACCGCCATGTCCGATGCCAGCATCTGCGGTCTCGGTCAGGCCGCGCCCAATCCCATCCGTCTGACGATGAAGCATTTCGCCGACGAGATCTGAGCCAAGCACAGGCTTCCATCTCCCTCCGATCCGCATTAGGTCAGGATTGACACGCGGATCGGAGGGCGCATGGCGTTTTTCTCGAAACTCAAGGAACGGCTGTTCAAATCCTCTTCCAAGCTCGAGGAGGGGCTGGAGGCGATTGTCGACGAAGGGCGCGCCGACGAGAGCACGCCCGACAGAACACCCCAAACACCACCAGAGACCCCGCCTTCGGTCCCGCCGCCCCCGTCAGAGGTGCCAGCCCCTACGCCGCAAGAGGCCCCTGTGGCCCCCGCGCCGCAAGAGGTGCCTGCGCCCCTGACCGAAGGAACCGCTCCGCCCCCCCCTCCCGAGCTGCCGCAGGATTTGCCCGCCGCTGCCCCGCGTTCCGGCATCCTTGGCCGTCTTCTTGGCCGCACCGCGCCTGACAGCGCCCCGCGCCGCGTGCTCGACGACGCGATGCTTGAAAGCCTTGAGGAATTGCTGATCGCGGCAGATATGGGCGTGGACACGGCGCTGCGCGTCACCGCCAATATGGCCGAAGGGCGCATGGGCAAACGCCTTTCAACCCAAGAGATCAAGGAACTTTTGGCGCAGGAAATCGCCCGCATCATGGAACCCGTGGCGCGGCCTATGCCGATCTATGCCAAACGTCCGCAGGTGGTGCTGGTTGTGGGCGTCAACGGCTCGGGCAAGACCACAACCATCGGCAAGCTCGCGGCCCAGTTCAAGGGGGCAGGCAAATCCGTGGTGATCGCCGCCGGGGATACGTTTCGCGCCGCCGCTGTCGAACAGTTGCAGGTCTGGGGGCAGCGCGCCGGTGTGCCGGTGATGACCGCGCCCGAAGGCTCGGACCCTGCCAGCCTTGCCTATGACGCCATGACCCGCGCCGAGGCCGAGGGAGCGGACCTCTTGATGATCGACACTGCCGGGCGCTTACAGAACCGCGCGGACCTGATGGAAGAGCTGGCCAAGATCGTGCGCGTCATCCGCAAGAAAGATCCCTCAGCGCCGCATAACACCCTTCTGGTTCTCGATGCCACCACGGGACAAAACGCCCTGAGCCAGGTTGCAACCTTCCAGAAACTCGCCGATGTCTCGGGCCTCGTGATGACCAAGCTCGATGGCACCGCGCGTGGCGGTGTGCTGGTGGCGCTGGCGGATAAATTCGGCCTGCCGATCCATGCCATCGGCGTGGGTGAACAGATCGACGATCTGGCCCCCTTCGATCCGCAAGATTTCGCGGCCGCCCTTACCGGGCTTGAGGGGAAATGATCGGTTGCGCCTTTCATCTGGCGTCAAATACCTCGGGGGGTTTGGGGGGCTGGCCCCCCATGGCCATTGCCTCTGAATGAGCGCTTGGCTGATTTCGCTCGAGGGCACCGAGGCGGGGCATCAACTTGCCATGGCCCTTGCCCTCTTGGCGGCGCTCTTGCATGCAATCTTTGGGGCGCTGCAAAAGGGGCGGCACGATCCTTGGCTCAGCCGCGGGGTGATAGATGCGAGCTACGCCACCATGGCCGCACCCTTTGCCCTCTTCGTCGTGCCCTGGCCCGAGGCGCATATGTGGCCCATCTTTGCCGGCGCTGTGGTGATCCATATCGGCTATAAGGTGTTGCAGGCCATGGCCTATACGCGCGGTGCCTATACCGTGGTCTACCCCGTTGTGCGTGGCACCGGGCCGCTGTTCACCGTGATCGGGGCCTATGCGATTTTCGGAGAAGTGTTCACGCCGGTGCAATGGCTGGGGGTGGGCGTGCTGCTGTGCGGTATCTACGGGCTTGCGGTCTATAATCTGCGCACGCTCACGCTCAACCGCGATACCATGCCGCTGGCGCTGGGGCTGGCGGTGGCAACGGGGCTCTTTGTGGCGCTTTACACCACCTATGACGCCTACGGCATCCGCGCCACCGCAGATCCCTTTACGTTTCTCGCGTGGTTTTTCTTTCTCGATGGGCTGACGATCCCGCCTTTCGCCTATCTGCGCTGGCGCAACATGCCAGAGCGGCCCGCCGTCGGCGCCTTGATGCTGCGCGGGGTCACGGGCGGGGTGGTTGCGTTCTTCTCCTTCGGCTCGATCATGCTGGCCACCCGCCTTGACAAGGTAGGCGAGGCGGCGGTGCTGCGCGAGACATCCACTGTTTTTGCCGCCCTAATTGGCTGGCTTGTGCTCAAGGAAACGGTGGGGCCGCGACGAATTGCGCTCATGTCCTTGATCGCGGCCGGGGCGGTCATAGTTGAGATTGGCGGCTGAATGCGCCACAAGCAGCCTAAGCGATAAGGAAACCTGAGACTATGGATGACACGCAGCCACCCAAATGGGCCAAGCCGGTTCTGGAATTCGGCCCCGTGCTGGGCTTTTTCGCCGCCTATCTCTGGCTCAAGGATCGGGTCTTTACCATCGGCGGCACCGAATATGAGGGCTTTATCGTCGTCACCGCAGGATTCATCCCGGTATTTCTGATCTCGATGGGCCTATTGTGGCGGCTCACCGGTCATCTCAGCCGGATGCAGGTGGTCACGGCAGTTCTTATCGTGGTCTTTGGCGGGCTCAGCGTCTGGTTCAACGATCCCCGTTTCTTCAAGATGAAGCCAACGATGATCTATCTGCTGTTTGGCGGTGTGCTGGGATACGGCCTGATGCGTGGGCGCTCGTATCTGCAATATGTCATGGATGGGGTGATGCCCCTGACCGATGCGGGGTGGATGATTCTCACCCGGCGCCTGATGCTGTTCTTCTTCGGTCTCGCTCTGCTGAACGAGGCGATCTGGCGCACCCAGACAGAAGAAATCTGGGTCTATTTCAAGACTTTCGGTCTGACGGCAGCAATCTTTGTGTTCTTTATGGCGCAAGGGGCCCTGTTTCGCGATCATTCGACCGAAGAAACAGACACCAAAGGCACCTGACAGGGCGGGCGTTTATGCCCGCCCCCCTGTCGTCTCAGGCGTAGAACAGGTCCTTGAAGACGTGATAGACGATGTCTTCGCGGCGCAGCCCCATTCGGGCCAATTCCGCGTCGGATTTCGCTTCCAGCGCTTCGATCCGATTGCGTCGCGCGGTGACAGAGGCCTGTTTTTCCAGCCCGCGCACCAGTGCCGCAACAAAGCGTTTCCACCCCTCGCGCAGAGGAGAAGCAGACACATTCGTTGTAATATTAGCCATTGGAAACCTCACTTTACGTGGTTTGGTTTCCTCCCTGCTCACTAGATAGGTCAGTCAGATTGACGTGACCAGCGCGGAAATGGAATGGCCGGGTTGCAGGTTCTGCATCCCGGCCTTGTATCTTACTTCGCCTTGGCCTTGGGTGTGCCTTGCGGCATCGCCGGGGGCGGTGAAGGCTGACGCTTGGGCGCGCCAGCGTCAACCGGGATCACACGCGCAGTGGGTTGCGAAGTGGTCTGTGCCGCGGTTGGTGCCGCGCTTGTCGCGGGTGCTACCGGCTTTGGTGCGGGGGCCGCCTCAGCCACGGGTGCGGGCTTGGGCGCGGCCATCGGCACCGGTTGCACGGCAGGCTTCACCTCGGTCAGCGGGGCGGGTTTTGCAGCAACGGCAGGGGCCGCAGGTGCTGCGGCCTGCTGCACGGGGGGTGTCACCGGGGCAGCAGTTTTGGCCGGTGTGGCCGGGGCGACCGGGGCCACAGCGGCGCGCGCGGCACGGCGCGGTTTGGCGTTGGCATCCGCCACCTTCGGCTTCGGGGCCGCCTTCGTCTTGACTGGCGTCGCCGGCACAGCCGCCTTTGCCGTCAGGCTGCGCGACCATATCCCTGTTTTCAGAAACGCCTCGCAATAAACCTGCGCCACGCGCAACTGGTTTTCGACCATAAATCCGGTCAACCGGATTCCGGCGGCGGACAGTTTCAGCGGAATTTCGGGTGAAAGCATGAGTTCGTCCTTTTCAGCAGGTGCGCGCTTACGTTTAACGCAAGCGGATCACAAGAATATAACGCGCGCCACGCTGCGTTGCAGCAATTTGACCACAGGTCAAACGACTTTCGCAGCGTTACGCGGATTTCTGCTTAATATTTGGCCATTTTGCCGATTTTCCGGGCTTAGCGCCCATGAATCAGGGTCTGGAACAACCGGGGATCAAGGCTCTGCGCCGCAAAGGTCTCTCCTTCAGTCAAAACGCTGACCGCGTCATGGCTGTGCAGGCTTTCTTGATGGCTGGCCACGACGCGAAAATCACCAATGCGCGGGTCGGCCAGCAGCTGCTCGCAAAAAAGCCGCGCGGCATCCTCGACAAAGATCGGGTTGGCGGCGTTCAACTCAGCAAAGGCCTGTTCATCCTCGCGCTTAACCATGACTTGCGTCTCGGTGGGCACCGCGCGCCGCGCCAGTTCGATCAGGTCCTCGAACCACAGGCAATCGTCCTCGACCAGTTCCACCGAAATCCGCGCAACAGAGCGCTGCGAATGCGGTGTGGCCAGTTGTCCGCGCGCGGACCGTGCATGTTCGCTCAATTCCAGCGAACAGGGGCAGGTTGACGAATAGACGTAATCGAGATGCATGAACTTGCGCGTGACGCCGGCGTTCTTCACCAACTCCATCGCAATGTCATAATATTGGTAGCCTTCCAGCCCCGACCGCAGCGACCGCACCCGCGCCGGATAAGACAGACGCATCTGCAACCGCGCATCGACCGAGTCGAGGTCGGTGATGTAATCCGAAAGTGCGGCCTCCATCACATCGGCGCTGAATGTCTTTTCCGCGTGCTTGTAAAAGCTGCGCATGATCCGGGACATGTTGATGCCCTTCTTGCCCGCATCAAGACTGACCGTGCCCGTGACCGAGGTCTCAAGCGTCAGATCGCCATTCTCACGGGTATGATAGCGGATCGGCAGACGGAAATTGGAAATGCCCACATGCTGCAACTGTTGCCGCGTGCCCCGAATAAGCGATGCGGGACCATTCTGCAGATCGGGCAGGCTTGCCAGATAGGCGGCACTCGTCGCAAAGCTCTCGGGATATTCCCGCGCCAGCAGCGGATAATTCGCCACCTCGCCCGAGGGCAAAAGCCGCGCAATCGCCGGATCAAGATCGGCCACTTCTTCTGGCGACGCGGCGCGCGCCCAAGACCGCAGCAGCGCCAGCGCTTCTTTGGCCTCGTCCCGGTCCGGTGCAGGCTTCATCTCAGACGGATGCACATTCATCGCAAAACTTCCCTATCCGCTCTGCCAAACCCTTACATACAGGGTTTCCGCAGGAATTGCCATTATCGTAGGGATTTACGTCAAATGCGGCAAAGCGGATCATTCAAACCCCGGAAATTACTGAAAAACCTCTCAGCCTCAGAATGCTGCCTCCAGCGCGTTCTGAATGTCGCGGATCAGGTCGCCGCAATCCTCCAGCCCCACGCTCAGCCGCACCAGCCCCGGCGTGATGCCAAGTGCCGCCTTCTGCGCGGCGGGCAGGCGTTGATGGGTGGTGGTGGCGGGATGGGTCACGATGGATTTCGCATCCCCCAGATTGTTCGAGATCACCACAATTTCCAGCGCATTGAGAAAGCGGAACGCCGCCTCTTGGCCGCCCTTGAGATCGAGCGCCAGAACCGTGCCACCTTCGCCCATCTGCGCGCGCACCAGATCGTGCTGCGGATGGCTGCTCAGCCCCGGATAAATCACCCGCGCCAGCCGCGCATCGCCGTGCAACGCCTCGGCAATCGCCTGCGCACTCGCAGTCTGCGCCCGCACCCGCAGATCAATGGTCTCAAGCCCCTTGAGCATGACCCAAGCGGTAAAGGGCGACATCGAGCCGCCGGTATGTTTCATATAGGGTTCAACGGTGCCACGGATGAAATCGCGCGTGCCAAGGATAACCCCGCCCAGCGTGCGGCCTTGGCCGTCGATATGTTTGGTCGCCGAATAGATCACCACATCCGCGCCCTGTTCAATCGCGCGCGAAAATACCGGTGTGGCAAACACATTATCCACCAGCACGAGCGCCCCCGCTGCATGCGCCAACTCTGCCACGCTGCGAATATCGACCACGTCGAGCGTCGGGTTTGAAATCGTCTCAAAGAAGACGGCCTTGGTGCCGGGCCGGATCGCCGCACGCCACTGCTCCAGATCGGTGCCATCGACGAATGTCACCTCGACCCCGAACCGGGTCAGGATTTCTTCGAGCACGTAAAGACAAGAGCCAAAGAGCGCCCGCGCCGAGACCACGTGATCCCCCGCCCGCAGCAGGGATGTCAGCGCCCCCGACACTGCCGCCATGCCGCTTGCTGTGGCAAAGGCATCCTCGGCCCCCTCAAGAGCGGCAATCCGGTCCTCGAACATCGCGACGGTGGGGTTGCCATAGCGGGCATAGATGAACTCATCCGCGCCCGCCTTGATGAACCGCGCCTCTGCCGCCTCGGCGCTGTCATAGACAAACCCTTGGGTGAGGAAAATCGCCTCGCTCACTTCGTTATACTGGCTGCGCCGCGTGCCGCCATGCACCAGTTTGGTCCGTTTTTGCCAAGTCTCGCTCATATCCAACCTCCGGGCCGCCTGCCCACGAAAAAAGCCCCGACGCGGTCAAGCGAAAGGGGCCTTTCATCCTGACCTTTTAGCGGTTTGTTTAACGTGGCCCGCAATCCGGTAACAAATCGCCACGGTTGCGACTTACTCCCGCGCGCGCGGATCGTCAACTCTGTCACGCAGGTTTCACGCAAGCGTCACCAAAGCGACGTCTGCACCGCGTAGCTCTCAACCACAACATCTGGTGGGGTGAGGGACATGCCGCTGATCCATGTGAATACGGGGCCAACCGGCCCGGTGCTGCATGACGGGGCCGGTGATCCGGCGCTGGCGCTTCCCGGCCTGTTGCGGGGCAGGGGGCCCGTGATCCTGATGGTCCACGGGTTCAAATACGCGCCCCACCATGCCACCGAATGTCCGCATGATCACATTTTCTCTCTCGCGCCGGAACGCAGGTGTTTCAAGGTGCGCAGTTGGCCCGCCGGGCTTGGCTTTGGCACCGGCGCAGCAGATGAGGGGCTTGGCATCGCCTTTGGCTGGCCTGCGCGCGGCAACATCTGGCGCGCCTATGCCGAGGCGGCCAAGGCGGGGGCGCAATTGGCGCAATTGATCACCATGATTCGGGCTGTCTGCCCGGATCGCCCGATCCACGCGGTCGCGCATTCGCTGGGCGCGCGCGTGGTTCTTTCGGCGCTGGCACATCTGCCCAAGGGCGCCCTGCGCCGGCTGATCCTTTTGGCCGGTGCCGAATTCGGTCAGCGCGCCGCCGCAGCGCTCGATACCCCGGCGGGACGCGGCGTCGAGCTGATCAATATCACCAGCCGTGAGAATGATTTTTACGATTTCCTCCTCGAATGCCTGATCCCGGCCCCCCGGCGCGGCGACCGCAGCCTTGGGCTGGCGCTGCCCGCTGGACCCAATGTGCTCAACCTTCAAATGGATCATCCCGGCACGCTTGCAGTGCTGGCGCGTCTGGGCTTTGCCATCGCACCGCCCGCCGCGCGCATCTGCCACTGGTCGCCCTACACGCGCCCCGGTGTCTTTACGCTCTACAGCAGCCTTCTGCGCCGGGGCCCTGATCTGCCGCTCTGCGCATTCCGGGCGGCGCTGCCTTGCGTACCCGAGCCGCGTTGGTCGCGCCTCTTGACCCTGCCAGAGCTACGCCTGCCCTTGCCAATGGGCCGTAAACCGTCATTCTGAGCGCGACCCATGCTCAGGAGCCTGCCCCATGCCCGCCCCGATTGATCTCTATTATTGGCCCACACCGAATGGCTGGAAAATATCCATCGCCCTCGAAGAAATGGGCCTGCCCTATCGCTGCCACCTGATCGACATTGGCGCAGGCGATCAACACGCCCCCGACTATCTGAAAATCTCGCCCAACAACCGCATCCCCGCCATCACCGACCCCGAGGGGCCGGATGGCGCGTCGATCCACATCTTTGAATCCGGGGCGATCCTGCAATATCTGGCGCGCAAGACCGGGCAGTTCTATGGCAATACCGCGCGCGATCATATCGCGGTTGATCAATGGCTCATGTGGCAGATGGGCGGTGTTGGCCCCATGGCAGGCCAAGCGCATCATTTCCTCAAATACGCACCCCAAGACATCCCCTATGCCAAGGATCGCTACCGCTCTGAGGTGGGCCGCCTCTACGGCGTGCTCGACCGGCAATTGGCGCAGTCCGAATTTGTCGCGGGCGATTTCTATTCCATCGCCGATATGGCGCTCTGGGGGTGGTGTTCACTGTGGGAGGGGCAGCAACAAACGCTAGAGGATAAACCGCATTTCGCGCGCTGGCTCGACACTTTGGGTCCGCGGGACGGGGTGCAACGGGGCCGCGCGCTTCACGCTGACAAACGTCGCGATCCAACCGCACGGAAATAGCGGCCTCAGCCCCCGTAAACCGCGCCCCATCGCTCGATCAAGGACTGTTGCAACTGCTTTGAGCGCGAGTTCCAGCTTCGCGCACCGGGCGGGCTGTCATCCTGCGAGGGGTCGATGCGCGCGCGCAGACTGTCGCTTGCGGTGAAAATCGCAAAGGCCAGATCGGCCCCTTGCGGCGTCGTCACATAGCCCGCCAGCGCACTCACGAAATGCAGCGTTCCGGTCTTGGCCGCCACTTTTAGCGGATGGTTGCGATTGGGGCGCCCCTGCGCATCGCGCAATTCGACCGTGCGCAAAAGCGGCCGCAAAAGCCCCGCACGATGTGCCCGCGCCAAGGCCTGCGCCATCGCCGCTGCCGACAGGCGCGAGCGGTCGCTGAGGCCTGAATGATCCCTCAGCGCCGCGCCGGTCATGCCCAGCGCCTGCGCCGCCCAAGCATTCATATCCTGCGCCGATTGATCCAGCGCCACCACCGCCCCGCGTCGCTTGGCCGAGGCGGCCAGCCCCACCATTTCCGCCGTGAGATTGGTCGAGAATTTCAGCATGTCGCGCAGGATGGTGGCAAGTGGCGCGCTGGCATGGGTTACAATCGCGGTGCCGCCGGGCAGGCGGTCGATGACCTGCGGCGCGCCGGTCTTGATCCCTTGGGACCGCGCAAAGGTGGCAAAAACCTCGCCCGCGTAAAGCTCGGGTTTGCGCACCGGCAACCAGCGCGCGCCGCCCGTGCCCAGCGCGCCCAGCGCCACGGTCCAATCGTCATAGCTGCCCGCGTCCTTGTAGCTATAGACCGGCACGTTGCGATCCACGATTCGCATCCGCGCCATGGTCACATCGGGGCGATAGCGGTCTGACCTTGCATCCATGGTGATGGCATATTTGCCATTCGCGCGCCTCCACTCGAAATGCACGCGGTTGTAATTGAGGTTGAGGCCCGAAAGAGCCGGGTTGTAGCCCGCATGCTCTGGCTGTGTTTCGTCGATGGCGCGGGTAAATGGCACTGCCCCACCCCAGACAAGGAGCCTCCCGCGCACCTCGCGCAGCCCGGTCTTGGCCAGATTGGCCGCAAGGCTGGCCAGCCCATCGGTCTCGAGCGTCGGATCTCCGCCGCCTGCAAGGATCAGATCGCCATTCAGCACACCGCCCGAAATCGGCCCGGTCGCGATCAGTCGCGTGCCAAAGCGATGCTCCGGCCCCAAGGCGTCAAGCGCATAGAGCGCGGTCACCGCCTTGGTGACACTCGCGGGCGGCAGGCCGGTTGTAGCATCGCCCGACTCAAGCAATTGCCCCGTGCGCGCATCGGCCACTGCATAGCCCACCCGGCCCGATAGATTGGCCTGAGAAATCAGCGCCTCAGCGGCTGGGGCGCGCTGCACGGCGCGCCGTGCCCCCCCGTCGGGCCGCGCCACCGGCCTGAGCGATACCGCAGGCGCGCCAGCCATAGCCGAACTGCCGAGCGCCGCCAGCGCCGTGCCCAGGAAATACCGCCGTGAAATGCCTGTGCTCATGACGCAGAGTTAACCTTAGGCCAGTCTTGCACGCAATCACGATTTGCCCGCCGCGCGCTCACTTTTGCGCCCCTGTCCAACTGCCCGCCTCTCTGAGCCGGGTCGAGGAAATATCCATCATCGGCACATTGACAAAGCACCACGCCGGCGCGTCGCGCCGCCCCAATGCCTGACTGTCATAATCGGGCAGGCGGGCGTGGGCATAGATGCGTGCGGCGGGTGACAGCCGCGCCGAAATGCGCTGACCGGGCCGCGCCAGCACCCCCACCGGCACCGTATCCAGAATCTCGCGCCAATCTTGCCAAAGATGGAATTGCGCCAGGTTATCCGCCCCCATCAGCCAGACAAACCGCACACCGGGGCAAATCCTGCGCAGTGCGCGCAGCGTGGCAGCGGTATGGCGCGTGCCGGTCCACGCCTCAATATCGGTCACGTCGATACGCGGATGATCCACCAGCGCCTGCGCCGCCGCCAGGCGCTGCGCAAGCGGCGCGGGGCCATGCGCCTTGAGCGGGTTGCCGGGGCTGACCAGCCACCACAGCCGGTCAAGCCCGAACCGCCGCAGCGCCTCGCGGCTGATATGCAGATGCCCCGCATGCGGCGGATCGAACGATCCACCCAAAAGGCCGATCACCTGACCGGGGCGGGAATGGGGCAGGGCATGTGTCATCGCCCTTTCATTGCCAGCGGCGCGGGCGGTGTAAAGCGAAATCCGGGGTGCCCTGTGATCCGCAGATGCGCAGACCATTGCCCCCGCAGGCCCATCCGGGTATCACGCGGGCTGAATTAGAACTCACCCAAGCGGAACGGAGCGGCACATCATGGCAGCGTATCAATATGTCTATCACATGCAGGGCGTCTCCAAGGCCTATCCCGGCGGCAAGAAATGCTTTGAGAACATCCACCTCAACTTTCTGCCAGGGGTGAAAATCGGCGTTGTGGGCGTGAACGGCTCGGGGAAATCCACCCTGATGCGCATCATGGCCGGGATGGACAAGGATTTCACCGGCGAGGCTTGGGCCGCCGAGGGCGCGCGCGTCGGTTATCTGCCGCAGGAACCGCATCTCGACGACAGTCTTGATGTGCGCGGCAATGTGATGCTGGGCGTGGCCGAGAAGAAGGCCAAGCTCGACCGTTTCAACGAATTGGCGATGAACTATAGCGACGAGACCGCCGACGAGATGGCGCAGTTGCAGGACGAGATCGACAGCCAGAACCTCTGGGATCTCGACAGTCAGGTCGATATCTCGATGGAGGCGCTGCGCTGCCCGCCCGATGATGCATCCGTTGCGTCCCTCTCGGGCGGTGAACGCCGCCGCGTGGCGCTTTGCAAACTCTTGCTCGAAGCGCCCGACATGCTGCTGCTTGACGAACCGACCAACCACCTTGACGCAGAAACCATCGCCTGGCTGCAACAGCACCTTATCGCCTACAAGGGCACGATCCTGATCGTTACCCACGATCGCTATTTCCTTGATGACATCACCAGCTGGATTCTCGAGTTGGACCGGGGCCGGGGCATCCCCTATGAGGGCAATTATTCCGCCTGGCTCGAGCAAAAGGCCAAGCGCCTGTTGCAAGAGGCGCGCGAGGATAAATCCAAGCAAAAGACGCTGGAGCGCGAACTCGAATGGATGCGCCAAGGTGCCAAGGCGCGGCAAGCCAAGCAAAAGGCCCGGATCAACGCCTATAACGAGCTGGCCGGTCAATCCGAGCGCGAGCGCATCAGCCGTGCCCAGATCGTCATCCCCAATGGTCAGCGCCTTGGCAACAAGGTGATCGAGGTTGAGGGGCTGAAAAAACACATGGGCGACAAGCTCCTGATCGAGGATCTCAGCTTTTCGCTGCCGCCCGGCGGCATTGTCGGTGTGATCGGCCCCAACGGTGCGGGCAAATCCACACTCTTCAAGATGCTGACCGGGCAGGAACAGCCCGACGAGGGCAAGATTGAGCTGGGCGATACGGTGCAGCTCTCTTATGTCGACCAGTCGCGCGATGATCTTAAGCCCGAGGATAACGTTTGGGAGGCCATCTCGGGCGGGGCCGAGGTGATTGTGTTGGGCGACGCCCAGATCAACAGCCGTGCCTATTGCGGGGCGTTCAACTTCAAGGGCGGCGACCAGCAAAAGAAAGTGTCGTTGCTTTCGGGGGGCGAGCGCAACCGCGTGCATATGGCGCGGCTCCTGAAAGAAGGCGGCAATGTGCTGCTCCTTGACGAACCGACCAACGATCTCGACGTCGAAACCCTGCGCGCGCTGGAAGATGCGCTGATGGATTTCGCAGGCTGCGCCGTGGTCATCTCGCACGACCGGTTCTTCCTCGACCGCATCTGCACGCATATTCTGGCCTTTGAGGGGGATGCGCATGTCGAATGGTTCGAGGGCGATTTCTCGGCTTATGAGGAAGACAAGAAGCGGCGGTTGGGCCCGGATGCGCTCGAGCCGAAGCGGGTAAAGCACAAGAAGTTCGTAAGGTAATCCTGTGAAGCCCCGGGCCCGACCCGGGGCCTGTCACACCGCGTAGGGTGCGCATTCATTGCGCACCTATCACTGGCACCAATGCGCGCCACGGTGCGCAATGAATGCGCACCCTACGGCTGGCCGGTCATTAGACAATGATTGTGTGATGTAAGATGTTAACTATTTTGTGTTGTCTAAAATACAGATTTGATTGTTAAGTTTAATTCATGAATTTGCTTGTTCTAGGTTGCGGGGAATTTTATGTCTGAAACTAAGAAGGTATGTGGCATTGTTATGCCAATATCGGAATGTGATGGGCTGCCAACCTCACATTGGAAAGATGTTCTTAACATAGTCGAGGTCGCGGCGAAGGACGCTGGCTTTTCAGCACGCTTAGTTAGCGATACTTTTGAATCAAATTTGATCCATAAAGAAATACTGCAGAATATTTACAACGATGACATCGTGATTTGCGACGTAAGTGGCCGCAATCCTAACGTATTCTTCGAGTTAGGAATTAGAATGGCGACTCAGAAACCCACCGTCATAATAAAGGATGATATGACCCAGTATCCTTTTGATACGGGTCCAAACCGTTATATTGGGTATCCCCGGGACCTCAGGCATCCAAAAATGGAAGCCTTTCGCATAGAGTTGGTTGCAGCATTAGAGAAATCATCAGAGCATTCCAAGGAAAATAGTTTCATTGGACAACTTGGGCCATTTCAGATTCCAGAGGTTGAGAGCAAAGAACTTCCAGTTGGGGATATAATTCTTCAACGCTTAGAGCGGCTCGACAGAAAATTAGTTTCCGTTGCCGCTCGTGCTTCTAATAATCGGATAATTAACGACCCTAGAGAAAGGGCAGAAACATTCAGATGGACAAAAATTGGGGCAAAAACGGTGGAAGTATTCATTCGCAGTTATTTCAACACATCGGTCGATAATGCAATAAGTGATATTCTGAAGACTGACGCTTATTGCGATTTGGAAATTTCCGTCAAGCACCTGTCAAGCGACCATAGTCACGTTAAGATTAATGGTGATGCAATAAATGAGCGTCGCTTTAAAGCTGATTTTGAATCCAGCGTGGAGAACGCCATCCCGTTTTAATTGTTATTGCCTTGATACTGCCGCCCCGTAGGGTGCGCATTCATTGCGCACCTATCACCGGCAGCTATCCGCGCCACGGTGCGCAATGAATGCGCACCCTACGGCTGGCTTTCGTTTTCGTCACTCATCCTTTCCCCCCTTTCGTAAAGCCACCAAGTCCCTGATAATGTTGTGAATGAGGTAGAGTATGACCAATATATTCCCGTAGAAAAAACGCTGGTGAACCGGGTGATCGCTAAAAAGCCAGTTGCTCATAATGGCAACAACCAAGAGTTGAACGATCAAGGACCCCCAGGTGCCGCGCCTGATCAGCACGGGGATTCTATGATTTCTTTTTTTTCCCACCACTGTTTGCCCTGGATCTTCTGCTCCGCTAGGTTCATTCACTTTTTTTTGGCAGCGCGTTCATGAACCTCTGCACCCCCTCTGCCTCCTCAAAGGGCGACACCACATCGACCACCACGAGGCTCGCGCCCGACCGCCAGTCCTCCAGCGCCGGCGGCGCGCGCCTCGACCTTGGCCGTGACCGCGTCCGACGCGCTGGCCCAGGTCAGGAACGCAACCGGCGATTTGCCTTTCGAATAGATCTTGAACTGTCGCAGAAGGATCGGGGTGGCGACCAGCGCCTCAATCTCGCGTATCGGACGGTCGCGATAGCGCTTGTCCATGGTCACCAGCCAGACGGCCTGTCCGAGCGCGGAGCCGAAGGTTCTGGCATCGACGCCGACAGTCGCCCTCTTTTGCCTTCGGTCTGTCCGGACGTCATTCGCTACACTCAATCCGCGCTACCGTTGCACTCACTCTCGTAAAAATAGAAACCAGCATCAACTGGTCGCGTCAACATCATTTCATCTATTCGATTTCCAAATAACCCGCCGTAGGGTGCGCATTCATTGCGCACCAATGCACCCCAGCCGCCTGCCCCACGGTGCGCAATGAATGCGCACCCTACGGGGGGTGCCAGTCCCGACCCTCGTCACAAAACCTTCACTTGATATTCTCTATATTTCTTATATTCCAGAAAAATGGAAACATTAGCCCCCATCCGCCTCGCAACCCTTGGTCACCCGCAGCGGCTGGCGATCTTTCGGCTGCTCATGCGCCGCTACCCAGACCGTATCCCGGCGGGTGAATTGGCCGAGATTCTGCACCTCAAACCCTCGACCCTCTCTGCCTATCTTGCGGCGCTGATGCAGGCGGGGTTGGTGCGCCAAGAACGGGCGGGCACCTCGCTCAGATATTCCATCGACATGACAGAGGTGCGACGCACCTTTGATTACCTGTTCAACGATTGCTGTCGCGGGCGACCTGACATCTGCGCCCCCTTTCCCACCCTCAAAGGAGGCCCCGATATGGCCCACCGCACATACTCCGTGCTTTTCATCTGCGTTGGCAATTCCGCCCGCTCGATCTTTGCCGAAACCATCCTGCGCGATCTGGCGGGCGACCGCTTTACTGTTTTTTCCGCCGGCACGCGCCCCTATTCCGAGCTTAATCCCTTCGCTCTGGAGGTCTTGCGCGCCAAGGGCCATGACGTGACGCCGCTGCGCGCCAAGAATGTGTCAGAATTCACCGGTCCCGATGCCCCCGCGCTCGACTTTGTCTTTACCGTCTGTGACACGGCCGCAAATGAGGAATGCCCGGCCTGGGAAGGCCAGCCGGTCAGCGCCCATTGGGGCATGCCCGATCCGGTCAAGGTCGAAGGCACGGAGGCACAGAAAAGCCTGGCGTTTCAACAGGCTTACGGCGCGCTCCGCAACCG
This sequence comes from Roseovarius mucosus, assembly GCF_002080415.1. NCBI lineage: Bacteria > Pseudomonadati > Pseudomonadota > Alphaproteobacteria > Rhodobacterales > Roseobacteraceae > Roseovarius > Roseovarius mucosus. The sequence goes on from NZ_CP020474.1 coordinate 3,801,542, forward strand.
GATCACGGCCTTTGCGGCGTTGCCGATTTCGACCTTGGACCGCGTCAGCCTGCAAGCCGCGGTCGATGACATCGCGCGGCAGGATGTGGGGCAGGGCACATGACCGTCTATGCCATCAACGGTCTGGGGAGGATCGGCAAGCTGATCCTCAAGCCGCTGATCGCGCGGGGGGCCAAGATCGCCTGGATCAATGACGCGGTGGGCGATGCCGCCATGCACGCCCACCTGCTGGAATTCGACACGGTGCATGGGCGTTGGGACGCCAGTTTTGACCATGACGAGGGCGCGGTGATCATCGACGGCCTGCGCCTGCCGTTTATCGGCGCGCGAGACCTGAGCAACCTGCCCTTGGCGGGCGTTGACGTGGTGATCGACTGCACCGGCGTTTTCAAGACCGAGGCCAAACTTGCCCCCTATTTTGACGCAGGTATCAAAAAGGTCGTGGTCTCGGCCCCGGTCAAGGATGGCGATGCCGCCAATATCGTTTACGGCGTCAATCACGCGGTTTATGAGCCTGCACGACACCGCATCGTGACGGCGGCAAGCTGCACCACCAATTGCCTTGCTCCGGTGGTCAAGGTGCTGCACGAGAGCATTGGCATCAAGCACGGGTCGATCACCACGATCCATGACGTGACCAATACACAGACCATCGTGGATCGCCCCGCCAAGGACCTGCGCCGCGCGCGCTCTGCGCTCAACTCTCTGATCCCGACGACCACGGGCAGCGCCACGGCGATCACCCTGATCTATCCTGAACTCAAGGGGCGTTTGAACGGCCATGCCGTGCGCGTGCCACTGCTGAATGCGTCGATCACCGATTGTGTGTTTGAAATGGAGCGCGAGACCACGGTGGAGGAGGTCAACGCGTTGTTTCAGGCAGCCTCTGAGGGCCCGCTTGCGGGTATTCTGGGTTGTGAAACCCGCCCGCTTGTCAGCGCGGATTACACCAATGACACCCGCTCTGGTATCGTTGATGCCCCCTCTACGATGGTGGTCAATGGCACGCAGGTGAAGGTCTATGTCTGGTATGACAACGAGATGGGCTATGCGCATCGGTTGGTCGATGTGGCCTGCATGGTCGGGGACAGCCTGTGACCGCAAGACCTGAGGGATTAAGCGCTTATATCGCCGTCACAGCCGCCTATTGGGCCTTCATGCTCAGCGACGGCGCGCTTCGGATGCTGGTGCTTTTGCATTTTCACACGCTGGGCTTCAGCCCGGTGCAACTGGCTTATCTCTTTGTTCTTTACGAAGTCGCAGGCATGGTGACGAACCTATCGGCGGGCTGGATTGCCGCTCGGTTTGGGCTGACGGCCACGCTTTATGCCGGGCTAAGCCTACAAGTGGTGGCGTTGATTGCGCTGGCGCAACTTGATCCGACATGGAGCATCGCGCTCTCGGTGGCTTTCGTGATGGGCGTTCAAGGGGTCTCTGGCGTGGCCAAGGATCTGGCCAAGATGTCGTCGAAATCCGCCGTCAAGTTGCTGGCCCCTTCCGAGGAGGGCGGGCTTTTTCGCTGGGTGGCGGTGCTCACCGGGTCCAAGAATGCGGTCAAGGGCCTTGGCTTTCTCTTGGGGGCTGCGCTTTTGGCGGGGATTGGGTTCGTGGGCGCGGTCTGGGCCATGGCGGGCGTGTTGGCAGCAATCCTTGTGGCCGTGGCCTGGGCCATGCCGCCGGGCCTGCCACGCGGGCGCAAGGGCGCGAAATTCTCGGAAGTCTTCTCGAAATCCGCCAATGTGAACTGGCTGAGCGCGGCGCGCGTGTTTCTTTTTGGCGCGCGTGATGTGTGGTTTGTGGTGGGCATCCCGATCTATTTCTATGGCGTCTTGTCGGATGGGTCCGAGGCTGGCAATCGCGCAGCCTTTTTCCTTATCGGCACGTTCATGGCAGGCTGGATCATCCTTTATGGCGCGGTGCAGGCCTCGGCCCCCAAAATTCTGCGCGCCCAATCGCGGCCCGAGGCGGCCTTGATCGCGGCGGCGCGGGGCTGGGCCATTGCGCTCTGTCTGGTGCCAGCGGTTTTGACTGCACTGGCGCTGCTGGCGGGGGGGGCGCAGGCTTGGCTCACAGGTGCACTTGTGGCGGGCTTGCTGGTCTTCGGCGCTATTTTTGCAGTGAATTCGGCATTGCATTCCTATCTCATCCTTGCCTTTACCCGTGCGGAACGGGTGACAATGGATGTAGGGTTCTATTACATGGCCAATGCCAGTGGGCGCCTCTTGGGCACGCTGCTCTCGGGGCTGACCTATCAATTGGGGGGGTTACCCTTGATGCTGGGCATTGCCACAGCGATGGTCGCGCTGTCGGCGCTGGCCGCCGGAAAGTTGACCCCACAGGAAAGGGCAGAGGCATGAGCGGGTTTGAGCGCTATCTGACTGTCTGGGTTGGATTGGCAATGGCGGCGGGCGTCATCCTAGGCCTGATCGCGCCGGGCCTTATCGCGGCGATTGCGGCGGCAGAGGTGGCGCGGGTCAATCTGATCGTGGCGGCGCTGATCTGGGCCATGGTCTATCCGATGATGATCGGTGTCGACCCGTCAAGCCTTGGGCAAGTGGCGCGCCAACCCAAGGGACTGGCAATCACACTGGTGGTGAACTGGCTGATCAAGCCCTTTAGCATGGCGGCTTTGGCGGTGCTGTTCTTTGAAGGTGTCTTTGCCGATCTGATCGCCCCCGCCGATGCGCAGCAATATATCGCCGGGCTGATCCTTTTGGGGGCGGCCCCCTGCACGGCGATGGTCTTTGTCTGGTCGCAGCTGACCAAGGGCGACGAGAGCTATACGCTGTTGCAGGTCTCGGTCAACGATGTGGTCATGGTCTTTGCCTTTGCGCCGCTCGTGGCGTTTCTGTTGGGCGTCACGGATATCGTCGTGCCGTGGGAAACGCTGGTTTTATCGGTCCTTCTGTTTGTGGCGCTGCCGCTGGTGGCGGGGTTGCTCACGCGGCGCAGGCTGGGGTCAGAGGTGCGGATTGCGGCGTTTCAGGCGCGGGTGAAACCCTGGTCGATCCTTGGGCTGATCGCGACGGTGATGATCCTTTTTGGCCTTCAAGGCCGGGTCATTGTCGAGCGGCCCATGGTGATCGGGTTGATTGCGGTGCCCATCATCCTGCAAAGCTATGGCATCTTTGCGCTGGCCTATGCGGCGGCATGGCTGCTCAAGGTGCCACACCGGATCGCAGCCCCCTGTGCGCTGATCGGCACGTCGAATTTCTTTGAACTCGCGGTCGCTGTGGCGATTTCGCTCTTTGGCCTAAACTCGGGCGCGGCATTGGCGACGGTGGTGGGCGTGTTGGTCGAGGTGCCGGTGATGTTGTCGTTGGTGGCACTGGCCAACAAAACGCGCGCGCGATTTGCCTGAACTGCGCATGAAAAAGCCCCGCGCTGTTTTGCACGGGGCTATCTGCCTTGCGGCTTTTGGATCGCTTACTGCGAGAAGGTCGCGAGATAGGCCGCCACGTCCTCGGCACCTTTGGCCAGCTTGAAGGTCATCTTCGAGCGGCTGCCAAGATATTCATTGGGGTCAGCCACGTATGCGGCCAATTCCGCTTCGTCCCATACCAAACCTTCAGCGCCTTTTGCGGCCAGGCCATCGGAATAGCTGAAACCTTCTACGCTGCCTGCTGTACGGCCGATCACGCCATAAAGGTTCGGGCCGGTCTTGCCACCCTTCACGATGGTCTCGCTCTCCGAGGCGATCATGTGGCAGGCTTTGCATTTGTTGAATTCTTTTTCGCCTTTGGCGGCGTCGCCTGCGGCAAAAGCGGGAAAGGAAAGAGCCACAAGAGTGGCAGACGCGGCGAGAAGGGTCTTCATGAGCTACCTCATTAGGGTTGGTTGCATTCCGGATGTAACCATAGCCCGACTGCCCCGGCTTGCAACCTCCAACTTTGGTGCAGGCGGCGGTTTGCCTCAGTCAAATGCCTTTGAAAAGCATCGGCGCAGGGCGACATCAAGGTCATCCATGCTGACAGGTAGGCCAAGATCCACGAGGCTGGTCACCCCATGCTCTGAAATGCCGCAGGGCACGATGCCCGAGAAATGCTCCAAATCCGGCTCTACATTGATCGAGATGCCGTGAAAGCTGATCCATTTGCGCAGGCGTATGCCGATGGCAGCGACCTTATCCTCGGCTTGTTGGCCCGTTGCGGTCAGTGGTTTATCGGGGCGCGTCACCCAAACACCAACGCGACCTGCGCGGATTTCGCCGGTGACGTTGAATTCGGCGAGTGTTGCAATCACCCACTTTTCCAGCTGGCGCACAAAGCACCGCACATCGCGCCCGCGCTTGCCCACATCCAGCATGATGTAGACGACACGCTGACCGGGACCATGATAGGTGTACTGCCCACCGCGTTTCGCCTCATATACCGGGAAACGGTCAGGATCGGTCAAATCCGCCGGTTTGGCCGAGGTGCCAGCGGTGTAAAGCGGCGGGTGCTCCAACATCCAGATTGCCTCGGCGGCGCTGCCTTCGGCGATTCGCGCTACGCGCTCCTCCATTGCCGCTACCGCCTCGGGATAGGGGACAAGATCGGTCGAGATATGCCATTCCACGCCGGATCGGTCGATGGCGAAGGGGGTTTTGAGGCGCAAGGTTTGACTCTGTTCACGTATGAGGGAAACTTGTGGTAGGTTGTCTTATTAAGTTTTGCACCTGCTTAGGGGAGATGAACGATGTTTTCAAAACGAATTCTGATGATGGCTTTGGCGGCTTCGGTCGCGTTGCCGGTCGGCGTGGCACAGGCGGATTTCAAGGATGGGCTTGTTGGTGGCCTTGTTGGTGGCGCAGTCAGCGGTATCATCGTCAATGAAAGCGCAAAGGCGCGGGAACGCAAGCAACAGACGACAACGACAACACGACGGGTGTATCAGGCACCCGCACCAGTGAACTCGGTGCAACGTCAGCAAGTGCGAGAAGAACAGTCGGCACTCAATTACTTCGGCTTTCCCGCCGGCACCCCCGACGGTGTGCGTGGCCGCAACACGCGGGACGCCGCCGCGCAGTTTCAGGCGCATATGGGATATCCGCCAACCGGCTATCTTGCGGATTATGAGCGGCAGTTTCTTATTAGCTCGTACTACCGGGCACAAAGCAGCGGGGCGGCCACAGCGCAGTTGATCGCACAACGTGGTCAGGGCACGCGCGGCCTGCTGCTGGCCTATCGAGACGAGGCGGTAGGTGTGCCAACATATGCGGCAGCACCCGTGCAGGCCCCAACGGCGCCGTCGCCAGTGATGGCGGCCATTCCGCAATCCGCGCAGGTTTCCGCTCCAACTGCCGAGACGGCTCCGGCAGCCGTGGGATTTGCCGCGCTGCCCAATCTGATGGCCTCTGGCGGAGAGGGGCCGTCTCTTGCGTCGCATTGCAATCAGGTTAGCCTTATCACCAATTCCAACGGTGGTTTTGTCACCGAGGCATCGCTCAACGATGGGCGCATCGCGCTCAACGAACAGTTTTGCCTTGCGCGCACCTATGCGATTGCCGAAGGCGAGACGATGGCGGCCTCTCTAAAGGGCGTCACGGCGGCGCAACTTGAAGAACAGTGCCGCGCCTTTGAGCCTGCGATGCGGGATCATGTGGCGGCGCTCTCGCTCAATTCGCGCGATGAGGTCGTTCAGCAAGTCCGCAGTTTTGTTCTGCAATCCGGGCAATCCCCGGCGCAATTGGCGGGAACCGCCAAAATATGCCTCTCGGTTGGTTATCGAATCGACAACATGAACGTGGCGCTGGGATCTGGCCTGTTGCTGACTGCCTTGGGCGAAGAGCCCTATGGCGAGTTGATGGGCCATCACCTGAACGAAGGCTTTGGTACGACCCGCCGCCCTGATCTTGCGCTTGCGTGGTACCAAACCGCCGTTGAGGCCGTAGAGCGCGGGGTAGAGCCCGTTTTTGCCCCCGGAAACACCGGGCGCACCGCACTTTTGCGCAAGGCGGCGTTCCATACTCAGAGCGCGCAGACAGGCGCCGCCGAGGCCGTGCAGCCGGTGGCAACCCTGCCGACGTTCAAGCTTGAATAGATATCAAGACCTGCGTTTGAAAAACCGAAGGGGCGATGTGTTTTGCCCCTTCACAAGCCGGATGAGTTTGCATATACGGCCCGAACCTACCTGATCACGTGCGGTCGTGGCGGAATTGGTAGACGCGCAGCGTTGAGGTCGCTGTGGGGTAACTCCCGTGGAGGTTCGAGTCCTCTCGACCGCACCATTTCACCCCCAGAGGGTGGAGTGTTGATCAAGAGAATTTCCAGAACAGGCAAGTTGTCACGCCAATTTTGGCGGTGATTTCAGTTGGTTTTGCGTCACTCAAAACCAGACTGCACGGCATGGCTTTCTTGGGGTCGGCACCGCGTTGAGCAGGGTCGTCAGGTGCTAGGGCAGGGCGCGACAGGATAGGCTGTGCGGAGGCTGCTTTCTGCGCAGTGCTCGCTTTGACCCCGGTCACTCCCACCAGCGGTCAATGCGCGCGATATCCTCATCCGACCAGCCGAAGTGATGGGCAAGCTCATGCACCACCACATGCGTGACCAGATCGGCCAGATCAATATCGCCCCTGTCGCGCCATTCCTCAAGGATAGGCTCGCGGAAAATCCAGATCGTATCAGGGCCAAGAGGCTGATCGAAATGCGATTTCTCGGTGAGGGGGATGCCCTCGTAGAGACCAGTCAGATCAAGCGGATCGTCGATCCCCATCTCGTGAAGCAGTGTTGCGGATGGCCAGTCTTCGACGATCAAAACCACGCTCTGCGCCGCAGGGGAAAAGGCCGGGGGCAGCGCGGCAAACGCAGCGCGGGCCATGTCCTCAAAGCTTGCAAGATCGGGGTCGGGCGTGGTCATTCCCGGCATATGGGGCGCGGGGGCGGAAATGTAAATCCGCCCCCGCGCGCCGGATCAGAGCATCAACTGATAGCTGGCGGGCACATACTGGAACCCGTCGCCGCGCGTCTCGACATAGCCCACGGCAGGGAAGGGCATATGATAGCCGATGAACGGCACCTTATCGGCGGCCAACATGCCCAAAACCTTGCGTCGGGTTGCGGCGGCCTGCGCTTTGTCCATGTCGAATGTCACCTCCCAGTCGGGATACCCGAGCGACCAGACATAGTGGTTCGCGAAATCGGCGGCGATAACCAGCGATTTGCCGCCGCTCTCGATCATGTAGGCGGTATGGCCGGGCGTGTGCCCTGCGGCAGACATGGCGGTAATGCCAGAGGCAACGCTTGCCCCGTCACCGATCATTTCGGTCTTTTCCGCCAAGGGACGCATCTTGCTGTCAAATCCTTCGTTTCCGGCAGCGGCCCAATGGTCGTATTCGGCGCTCGCGGTCACGTAGCGGGCATTGGGAAACGTCGCCCCGCTCTCGCCCATCAGACCGCCGATATGGTCGCCGTGCATATGGGTAAGAACGACGACATCAACCTGATCGGGCGTGTATCCCGCGGCGGCAAGCGCACTGGTGATGGCATCCGGGTTGAGGCCGGTATCAAAAAGCACAAGTTCCGCGCCGGTGTTGATTACCGTGGGCGTAAAGAAAAACTGCGCCTGATCCGTTGGAATATTGTTGGCTGCTGAAACGGCTGCGAATTCTTCGGCGCTGACATTGAGGCCAAAGATCGTCTGTGGGTCCGGTCGCGCCGTGGTCGCAGCAAGCAAGGTCGTCACCTCGAAGTCGCCCAGTGTCACCCGGTTATACCGCGTGGTGGATGCCCCAAGCATTGGGGCTGCCGCGCGGGCAGGCGTGGTCATCGCCGCAAGGGGCAGAGCGGCGGCAGAGCCGAGGATTGCGCGACGGGTCAGCGTGGGTCTGGACATGGTTTCCTCCTGGTTTGTTGATGCTCGCGTCAGGGTAGCGCGCTTCTATATAGTGCGCATCGTGCTCACGGAAAATTGAGAGTGGTTTGGCCCGCAACGAAAGGCTTTATTCCCTGCGCAGGCGACTGCGGATAGCCGCCGCGCCTGTGCACCCCTTTGAAAATCGCAAAGCCGCCCGCCTCACCCGCCCATGGCGAGGGGCCGCAATCTGGACAAACGCGCGCACCTGTGACAAAGCCCGCGGCAGAGTCAGGAGACGCCCATGATCACCACCCGCTTTGCCCCGTCGCCCACCGGCTATATCCATGTCGGCAATCTGCGCACCGCGCTGATGAACTATCTCATTGCCCGGCGCGCGGGGGGCACGTTTATCCTGCGGATTGACGATACCGATGCCGAGCGCTCGAAAGAGGCCTATGTCGACGCGCTCAAGCAGGATTTGGAGTGGCTGGGCCTGCATTGGGACCGGATCGAGCGGCAATCGCTGCGGCTGGATCGCTACGCCGAAGCGGCGGACAAGCTGCGCAGCATGGAGCGCTTTTATGAGGCGTTCGAGACGCCGACTGAACTCGATCTCAAGCGCAAGAAGCAGCTCAACATGGGCCGCCCGCCGGTCTATGACCGTGCTGCACTGGCGCTGAGTGAGGCGGATAAAGACAAGCTGCGCGCCGAGCGGGGCAATGGTGTCTGGCGGTTCAAACTGATCCAAGAACGGATTGAATGGAACGACGGCATTTTGGGCGATATTTCGATTGATGCGGCCTCGGTCAGTGATCCGGTGCTTATTCGTGGCGATGGTCAGGTTCTTTATACGTTGGCCTCTGTTGTGGATGATGTCGAGATGGGCGTCACGCATATCGTGCGCGGCTCGGATCACGTAACCAATACGGCCACCCAAATTCAGATCATCGAGGCCTTGGGGGCCACCCCGCCGCAATTCGCGCATCACTCGCTTTTGACAGGGCCGCAGGGTGAGGCGCTGTCGAAACGTCTGGGCGCGCTGTCGTTGCGCGACCTGCGCGCGCGGGGCGTCGAGCCGATGGCGCTTTTGAGCCTGATGGCGCGGCTGGGGTCGGCTGATCCGGTGGAGTTGCGCAGCGAGATGGCCGAGTTGATCGAGGGCTTTGATATCGAGCGCTTTGGCTCGGCACCGACCAAGTTCGACGAGAATGACCTATTTCCGCTGACTGCGCGGCATCTGGCGGCGCTGCCGTTTTCGGCGGTCGCAAGCAAGATCGCAGACATTGGCGTGCCTGCGTCATTGGCCCCGCAATTCTGGGAGGTTACGCGCGAGAATATCACCACGCTCAAGGATCTTGACGGCTGGTGGGCGCTGTTCCGGGATGGCGCGGACCCGGTGATCGAGGACGAGGACCGAGAGTTTGTGGCACAAGCCATGACGCTTTTGCCCGAGGGGCCGCATGATTCAGAAACTTGGGGGAAGTGGACGACAGCGGTCAAAGACGCCACGGGACGCAAGGGCAAGGGCCTCTTCATGCCGCTGCGCAAGGCGCTGACCGGTCAGGCGCATGGGCCGGAAATGGCGCAGGTGCTGCCGCTCTTGCAGGTGATCAGGGCGAGGGGCTAAGCACCGCCGCGCGCAATCGGGTCTTGTCGCGCTCAACGGTAAGGGCCGTTTCAGCATATTCGCGGGCATGTTGCGACATCTCCCGCGCCGCTTGGGCAAGAGTGGCATCCGGTACAGACGCGAGCCGCGCCAAAACCTGTTGCAGGCGCAACGCCACTTCGATCTGTCCCGCGCCGTCACGGGCGACGCTGGCAAAGGCCGTGTCGATCATCGCCACGCGCGATGTCTCTGGCAGGAAGAGACGGGGAAAGCGCGGGCTATCCTCGGCATGCGTGGCATAGGCCCAGTCGAGCAAGAGCTTTTCCTGTCGGCAAAGAACGGCAATTGCGGTGCCCGGATCGTTGATCCCCGGCGATAGCGCGCGCGAGGCCGTTTCCGAGAGCACCAACAACCCATAGCTTGCATCCTGCTCAAAGCTGCGAGTGGCGGCGATGGTCAGGTTCTGGCAGATGGCGCGCCGCTCATCCTCGGCCAGCCCGCTCGCATGGCCGATGGTCTGGCCCCGAACCAGATAGGCACCGGGCCGGACATAGAAATAGACACGGGTTTGATCCGTACCCAGCTTCTCGCTGATGGCGTGCATGTCGATAAGTTGCAGATACCCTGTTTGGGGTGCCGTCAACGGGCGGGCCTCATCCGGTAAAACTGTATCTTCGGACAGGCGCTGCGCCCCAAGGGAGGGGAGGCTGCGGTCGCGCATGAGGCTGTCGCGTGCCGCTTGTTCGACCGCAAACAAAGTGGCATCCATGCTGCCCAAATCGCTGAGATGGTGAATCCAGCGCAAAAGCGCCACCACCACCAACACAACAACCGCCACGGTAAAGACCAACACGAGCACGCTGGCCCCTTCGGGATAAAACCCCGCTTGAAAGAGGATGATCGCACTTAGCGCATAGACAAAGGCGCCTATGAAAGTTGCCAGAACCGTATGCGTGGTCGTATCCGCCAGCAGGATCGCATGCACACGCGGCGTGGTTTGACCGGCAGCGGCGTTATGCGCCGTGACCATGACATTGAGCGAGAATGTACTGACCGCAAGCATCCCCGAAGCAAGGATCGTCAGGATCGGCATGACGGCATCTGGCGTAAAGCGCGCTTTGAGACTGTTCGGGATCTGGTCCTCGAGCAATATCGCTGCGCCCGAGGCCAGGATCGCCAGAAGGGCAAACAGCGTCACGCGCAACCAAAGCTTGCGGCTGAGACGCAGGAGCGAGAGGGCTGTGGTTGAGAGGATGTGGATTTTCACGCGCGCGCCTTGGTTACCTGTCTCTGGCGAGGATCGACACGCCAAGCCGTTCAAGATGCTGGTCAGTCAGCGCTCGCTCGACCGCCGTGAGTGGTTGGTGGCGGGGATATCTGGGCGCGCTGCGATCATCAAGCAGGGGGGCATCCCAGCCCTGCGTCGTATCAAAGAAACGCTGCACGCCCGCCGCGCCGAATTCGCGGAAATAGCCCTGCACCACCACATCGAGATAACTGAGCAGGATCGGATGCGCATGGCTCGGGGCCGCATGCAGCCCGTCGGGAATGGTATAGACGGCGATCTCGGGGGCATGGGGCAGGGGGTGGCGGACCTGATGCGCGGCGGGTGCGCGGATATAGGCCGCCTCACGCGCGTCAAGTGCAGGCCAATCGGCATCGGGCACCGGGGCAATCAGCCCGTCGATCTCTGCCTCGGGGTCTGGCACCACCGTCAGATAGGCCACCGGTCGCAGAGTGGTGTGTCTCCAGATCCGCCGCCAGCCGGTCAATTGCGCAGGTATGGCCGCCTCAAAACTGTGGCTGGCGCGGTTCACAAGGCTGCCGTAGCCAAAGAAATATGAATTCCCAATCACTGTTTTGCCCCTGTCTTGATCTGGATCATGGCCGCGCGGCTGTTTCACCGCAAGACTTGATCCACTCAATGAGGGGAATGACTGTTATGCGGATTACCAAACGCACCAATATTGCCATCCGGCTCTTGATGTTTTGTGCTGCCAACAGCGACCGTCTCGTCACCAAGGCCGAGATTGCCGAGCGCTGCAACATTTCTGAAAGCCATCTGGCGCAGGTGATAAATCGTCTGTCGCAGCTGGGCTTTCTCTATACCCAACGTGGGCGCACCGGCGGGGTACGTCTGGGGCGTCCCATGTCTCAAATCACTGTCGGTGACGTGTTTCGCCAGTTGGAGCAGCACACGCCCGTCGCAGAATGCTTTGCCGATGTGGACAACACCTGTCCTTTGACCAAGGCCTGCCGCTTGCGGGTGGCGCTTGTCGATGCGGTCGAGGCCTTTTACGCGCATTTGGATGAGGTGACCCTTGATGCCCTCGTCTGCAACAACGACGCGCTCTTCGCGATTTTTTCAACGGTTCCCTGTCTCAAACAGGCTTGAAATGAGGGCTGCTGTATACTAGCGTGCACATTAGATCGGATAGGGAGAACTGGCGCAAGCCAGTGCCGAAGGAGCAACCGCCCCGGAAACTCTCAGGCGCAAGGACCTGCCCGATCCTCGAAACTCTGGAGAGAGCCTGGCTTTGACCGGGCCGCCGACGGGATAGCGATCTCAGGCAAAAGGACAGAGGGGGCATCGTGGCGCAGCTTGTAATGGGCTTGCGCATAGGCGGTGCCGGACTGATCGACAGTTGATCCGGACCCATGAAAAAGGGAAGGATGCGGATGTCTGATCTGCAAATAACGCCATTGAATGCGTTGCACCGCGAGTTGGGGGCCAAGATGGTGCCCTTCGCAGGCTATGACATGCCGGTGCAATATCCCATGGGCGTGATGAAGGAACACCTGCAGTGCCGCGCCAAAGCGGGCCTGTTCGACGTAAGCCATATGGGGCAGGTGATCCTGCGCGCGCCGGGCGGGTATGCCGCCGTGGCCGAGGCGATGGAGGCGCTGGTGCCCGTAGACCTTTTGGGTCTGGGTGTGATGCGGCAACGCTATGGCATGTTCACAAATGACGCGGGCGGTATTCTGGATGATCTGATGCTGGCCAACCGGGGCGATCACATGTTCGTCGTGGTCAACGCGGCCTGCAAGGCTGCGGATATAGCGCATATGCGCGCCGGGCTGATGGGGGTCGAGGTCGAGGAAATCACCGACCGCGCGCTTTTGGCTCTGCAAGGGCCGGCAGCAGAGACGGTGCTGGCCGCCATAGTTCCAGATGTCGCTGCGATGCGCTTTATGGACGTAGGCGTTTTCGCGTCGGAGTTTGGCGAGTTGTGGATTTCACGCTCGGGATACACGGGCGAAGATGGCTATGAGATTTCCGTGATCGAAGATCAGGCCGTGTCATTGGCACGGTGCCTGCTGGCCCACGAAGATGTGGCACCGATTGGATTGGGTGCGCGCGACAGCCTGCGGCTTGAGGCGGGTCTGTGCCTTTACGGCCATGACATCGACACCGGCACAACCCCTGTCGAGGCCAGCCTGAGTTGGGCCATCCAGAAAGTTCGTCGTGCAGGCGGCGCACGCGCGGGCGGATTTCCCGGAGAGGACCGTATTTTAAAAGAACTGCACGAAGGTGCCTCGCGCGCCCGTGTGGGCCTGCGCCCCGAAGGCCGCGCGCCGATGCGCGAGGGCACACCGCTTTTCGCCGCCGCCGAAGGTGGCGAGGCCATTGGCCATGTCACCTCCGGTGCCTTTGGTCCGACCATAGAGTCGCCAATGTCGATGGGCTATGTCCCGCAGGGCTTGGCCGCCGAGGGCACAGAGCTATACGGTGAGGTGCGCGGCAAGCGCATGCCTGTCCGGGTGGCCAAGCTGCCCTTTACCCCCGCAACTTTCAAACGCTGAGCAACAGGAGCCGGAAAGCGATGAAATTCACCGAAGAACATGAATGGCTGCGCGTCGAGGATGACGTCGTGGTCGTGGGCATTACCGAACACGCCAGCGAGCAACTTGGCGATGTGGTCTTTGTCGACCTACCCGAAGTGGGCACCGAGGTTAGCAAGGATGACGAGGTGGTGGTGATCGAGAGCGTCAAGGCGGCTTCGGATATCCTTGCCCCGATTGACGGCGAGATCGTCGAGGTCAACGATGCGCTGATCGACAATCCCGGCAAGGTCAACGAAGATCCGATGGGCGATGCCTGGTTCTTCAAGATCAAGCCCGCCGATCCCAGCCAGATGGATGATTACATGGATGAGGCCGCCTATCAGGCCCATATCGCCTGAATCCGCCCGCCGGAGGCGCGGACGCCCCCAAAGAGTTTCGAGCCTCCGGCGGGAGTATTTTTGCCAAAAAGAAGCCGCGGGTTGGCGTGATGCCACCTGCGCGATCTGATGAGGACAAACCCATGTCGTTCAATGCGACCGATTATCTGCCCTATGATTTCGCAAATCGCCGCCATATCGGCCCCTCACCCGAGGAAATGACCGAGATGTTCAAGGTGCTGGGCGTCGGGTCTCTTGAGGCCCTGATTGACGAGACGGTGCCGAAATCCATCCGTCAGGAAAAGCCGCTCGATTTCGGCAAGCCGAAGTCCGAGCAGGAACTACAGTTCCACATGTGGCAGACCGCGTCCAAGAACAAGGTCCTGACCTCGCTCATTGGGCAGGGCTATCACGGCACGGTGACGCCGCCCGCGATCCAGCGGAACATTTTTGAAAACCCCGCGTGGTATACCGCCTATACCCCCTATCAGCCGGAAATCAGCCAAGGGCGGCTTGAGGCGCTGTTGAACTTTCAGACCATGGTCAGCGATCTGACCGGGCTTGAGATTGCCAATGCCTCGCTTCTGGACGAGGCGACGGCGGCGGCAGAGGCGATGACCATGGCGCAGCGCGTGGCCAAATCCAAGGCCAAGGCGTTTTTCGTCGATGAGAATTGTCATCCGCAGAATATCGCCGTGATCCAGACCCGCGCCGCGCCCTTGGATATCGAGGTGATCGTGGGCAGCCCGGATGATCTGGAGGCGGACAAGGTCTTTGCCGCGATTTTCCAGTATCCCGGCACCTATGGCACCCTGCGCGATTTCACCCCCGAGATTGCAGCCCTGCACGAGCGCGGTGCGCTTGGGATCGTGATTGCCGATCCTCTGGCACTGACGCTGCTCAAAGAGCCGGGTGCCATGGGCGCGGATATCGCTGTTGGCTCGACGCAGCGCTTTGGCGTGCCGGTGGGCTATGGTGGGCCGCATGCCGCCTATATGGCGACCAAGGATGCCTATAAACGCGCCATGCCGGGGCGGATCGTGGGTGTGTCGATTGACAGCCACGGCAACCGCGCCTATCGCCTGAGTCTGCAAACCCGCGAGCAGCATATCCGCCGCGAAAAGGCCACGTCGAATGTCTGCACCGCGCAGGCGCTTTTGGCGGTCATGGCGTCGATGTATGCCGTTTTTCACGGCCCCAAGGGGCTGCGCGCCATCGCACAGCGCATCCACCGCAAGACGGTGCGTCTGGCCAAGGGTCTGGAGGCGGCGGGCTTCCATGTGGAACCGGGCGATTTCTTTGACACGATCACGGTCGATGTTGGTCTTTTGCAGCGCGGCGTGCTGCAATCGGCGGTCCGCGAAGGGATCAACCTGCGCCGCGTGGGCGAGACACGGATCGGGATCACGCTCGATGAGCGCAGCCGCACCGCGACGATTGAATCGGTCTGGCGCGCCTTTGGCATCATCATGGAGGATGCCGATTTCACACCCGAATACCGCATCCCCGATGTGTTGCAGCGCGAGAGCGACTATCTGACCCATCCGATTTTCCACATGAACCGCGCCGAGACCGAGATGATGCGCTATATGCGGCGGCTGGCGGATCGTGATCTGGCGCTGGATCGGGCGATGATCCCGCTGGGGTCCTGCACGATGAAGCTGAATTCCGCAGCCGAGATGATGCCGGTCAGTTGGCGCGAGTTTTCGCTTTTGCATCCCTTTGTGCCCGCTGATCAGGCGCTGGGCTACAAAGAGATGATCGACGATCTGAGCGCCAAGCTCTGCGATATCACCGGATATGCTGCGATTACGATGCAGCCCAATTCTGGCGCGCAGGGGGAATATGCGGGGCTTTTGACCATTGCCGCCTATCACCGGGCGCAGGGGCAGGGGCATCGCCGCGTCTGTCTGATCCCGGTCAGCGCGCATGGCACCAATCCGGCGAGCGCGCAGATGGTGGGCTGGGATGTGGTCGTCGTCAAATCCGCCGAGAATGGCGATATTGATGTCGAGGATTTCCGGACCAAGGCGGAAAAACATGCGGATAACCTTGCCGGCTGCATGATTACCTATCCGTCCACCCATGGTGTGTTCGAGGAAACGGTGCGCGAGGTTTGTGAGATCACCCACGCCCATGGTGGCCAAGTCTATATCGACGGCGCCAATATGAATGCCATGGTCGGTCTCTCGCGCCCCGGTGATTTGGGGGGCGATGTGAGCCACCTTAACCTGCACAAGACGTTCTGCATCCCGCATGGCGGTGGCGGGCCCGGCATGGGGCCAATTGGGGTCAAGGCGCATCTTGTGCCGCATCTGCCGGGGCACCCCGAAACGGGCGGATCTCAGGGGCCGGTCAGTGCTGCACCTTTTGGGTCGCCCTCGCTCTTGCCGATTTCATGGGCCTATTGCCTGATGATGGGTGGGGCCGGGCTGACGCAGGCGACGCGGGTGGCGATCCTCAACGCCAATTTCATCGCCAAGCGGCTCGAAGGGGCGTTTCCGGTGCTCTACAAGGGCCGGGGTGGTCGGGTGGCGCATGAGTGCATTCTTGATGTGCGCCCCTTTGCCGAGAGCGCGGGCGTGACCGTGGATGACATCGCCAAGCGGCTGATCGACTGTGGTTTCCATGCGCCGACGATGAGCTGGCCGGTGGCGGGCACCTTGATGGTGGAACCGACCGAGAGCGAGACCAAGGCCGAGTTGGATCGGTTCTGCGACGCGATGCTGGCCATCCGCGAAGAGATCCGCGACATCGAGGAGGGTCGGATTGACGCGGAAAACAACCCGCTCAAGAACGCCCCGCACACGATGGAGGATCTCGTCAAGGATTGGGACCGTCCCTATAGCCGCGAACAGGGCTGTTTCCCGCCGGGGGCCTTTCGGGTGGATAAATATTGGCCGCCGGTCAACCGGGTGGACAATGTTTATGGTGACCGACATCTGATCTGCACCTGTCCACCGCTGGAGGACTACGCCGAGGCCGCAGAATAACCGCCTTTGGCAGCAAGAAGAAAAAGACGGCCTGTAAAGGCCGCCTTTTGTCCTGCTAAAATTACTCTTTTTAAATTATCCGCCCCTAACAAAGGAAAGCGGACAAGCGACAGAAACGGATGCGCCATCACTCACACGAGCCGCCCTTATCACTTAACTTCACGCTAATGTGAGTGTCTTGAGTCTGTCATACCCCAAATGGGGTAAAGGCCGCGATTAATCGGCAAGCAATTAATCGGCGAGCAGTAATGTGAGCCGATCCAGAACCGGGCGCCAATGCCGGAAAAACGCCAGTTGCCCCGCATCCTCAAGCAGATGGAATTCGATCCAAGGGTAATCCCGGCGAAATTCCTCGAATGTGGCCAGCGGCACCTGCGGGTCTTGCGCGCCGTTCATGAACACAAGCGGCAGCTCGCCACGCAAAGCCTCGACGTCTGCGCTCCAATCATCGAGTTGGCCAGACACAAGCTGTCGCGAGAACGCCGCATGCGCTGAATGGTTGTCGGAAAGGGCGACTTCGGACCCGGTGGCAAGCGCCTCGAACGCTTCCGGGTCTTCGATCGTCGCAACATCGGCGATCGAGTTGCCATAAACCGCGTGCAGAAAGTTGCGCTTGCCTATCTTGCGCGCGAGCAGAAATCCCGCCTTGACCATGAAGGGCAAGAGATGCGGTGTATACTTTGCACCAGCCATGATGAAGCGATGCCATTTGTGCATACGCTCGAACTGTTCGCGGCGGGTAAGGGGCAACATGCCAGAGCAGGCCACGATCCCACTGAAGGCCAAAGGATTCAAGCGGGCCAGCTTCACCGCGTAATAGGCATCGCCACTCAGGCAAAGGATGGGACAGCGCGTCACCTTCTCGGCGCGCAGGACGCGCATGGTGTCATCGTAGAGCGCCGCATCATAATCCGCCCCCTGTGCCACCATATCCGACAGGCCATATCCCGGGCGCAGCGGCACGATGATTTTGAGGCCACGTAACGTGGCGCAGGCTTCGGCCGAAGCAGGCCACCGGACCAACCCAAAATCTAAGGGGAGGTAAAGCACGGGCCGCCCCCTTGGTGCCCCAAGGATGAGATAATCCACGCGCCGACCGTCGGGCATGACCAGTGATTTGAAATCCCGCTCTGAAAGCGCTGCATAACCGCGGCTGACCACGCGTGGACCCGGTGCCGCGCGCACGGTCATAGCGGTCATGTCGATCATCGAGAGCGCGAGACGCACCAGTTCTAATTGTGAGTGGGTCTCAGTCTTGGCGAGCAGCGACTTGATTTGCGCCCGGATCGTATCCACGGAGCGCCCGCGCTCGGCGGCAATCTCATTGACGCCGCGACAATCCACCAAATGGCACAGGATATCCGCCTCGGTCTGGGTCAGATCGAAGGCTTCGATCAAAATCTCACAAAACCCGGGGGGCATGCTTATTTCATTTGAGGCGGCGAGAACCAGAACCGAGCCATCGGGGGCAACACAGCGCTGCAACCGGAATACGATCAGATGACCCGCCTGCACCGAACGCACCCGAAGCACGGCGGTATCTTTTTCCCGGCTGTCGAAAAGAATGTCGAGGGCACCCGCGAGCGCGTCCATATCGGCCTCATGGATCGGCAGATCGAAGAGGCGCGCGTTTTCAGGCAGGGCCATGGCCTGATGCGCGGCGGGATTTGCGGCTCGGATGTGACGGCAGCGATCCAGCAAGAGGGCAGGCACACGGTCAAACGGGGCCAGCATGGCGTCGAGGCCATCATGATCCGCGTCTTCAGGCGCAAGGCGATCAAGAAATGCGGTGGCGCGGCGAAAATGTTCTGAAATCTGGGGTTCGTCCAACAGACGCGGCGCATCCAAATCGACTTGCGCACGAAGAGGGCCAATCGCGCTTTCCCAATGGTCGAGAAGCGCCTCGTAGCGCACGGGATCGAGCGCGACATCATAAAGACGGTCGAGGGTCGCCGCCCGGTCCGCGTCGGACAGGGTGACAACGTCGACTTTATCCGCCGTGTGCCGGTTCGATGTCATGCCTGAAATCCGATGAGATTAAAACTGGCCGAAGCCACCATTAAGTCATGCAGAAATGGCGTATCAAAGGCAAATGAAAAGATTTTCTGGCTTCAGCTTTCCAAAAGACAGGCGAAATGATCCTTTAAACTGAGCCAAGTTGCCTCATTTGCAGCACTCAGGAGAGTTCCCTGAGTGATTGAAGTATTGTAATCGCGCCCATCCAGCATCCGCGCCACGCCGCCGGCCTGCTGACAGATGAGCACGCCCGCCGCATGATCCCAGGGGTTGAGAACCTCTGACATGACGAAATCGACGGCCCCTTGCGCCAAAAGACGGTATTCATGGCAAGAACAGCGCAGGGCGTTACACCGCCCGAGCGCGGGTAACAGGGGGGCCAGCTTTTCTTGCCGGTCCTTCGGCATAAGAGAGAAGTGAATATAGCCTTGCAATTCTGCCAAAGCCCCGCCGCCTGACACGCGCACAAGACGCTCTGCACCCTGAACCGTCGCCATTCTCGCAGGCGCAGCCTCATCGGCGATAACCCAGTCATCCGAGACAGGGTCATACAGCAGGCCCAGCACCGGGCGGCCAAAGCGGGTGACGGCGATGATCACACCAAAAAGCGGCAGGCCGTGCACGAAGTTCCAGGTGCCGTCCACCGGGTCGATGATAAAGGCCAGTTCCGCCTCGGACACATCCTCGCGCAGGGTCGGCTTGGCTGCCACCGCCTCTTCGCCCACGATCAGCGCATGGGGAAACATCCGTTGCAGCCCCCGCGCCAGCATCGCCTCGGCCTGATGATCGGCCTCGGTCACCAGATCATGCGGCCCGGATTTGGTGCTGGCGTCGGCCCGTGTCACCGTGCGAAACCGTGGCATGATTTCGGCCCGCGCGGCGCGGCGCACGAGATTGACCAGCATGGTCTGTTGCGCTGGCGTGAGCGGAGCAGAGAGCGGGATAGGCAGCGAATCGGTCATGTCATCTCCTGTCGGGACTCCGGTGGAGTGCCAGCCTTGGGGACTGAAATCAACGCGGCATTGGCCTTAAAGACCGGGGGTTTCACCCCCGGACCCCCAGAGTATTTTAGCCAAAAAGAAACCTGCTCGTCGCGGGCTTATTCGCGCGCGCGCAGGGTCCGTGCCGGACGCGCGCGCAGCGGGCCCAAGGCAAAGACCAGCCCCGCCAATAGCGTGACCAACATGCCGCCAAAGATGATCCCTATGGCAGAGGGCCAGATCACGGTAAATGAGGTGTCCATCACGAAATGGCTGACGGCCCAACCACCACCGATGCCAGCGCCCAAGGCCACCCCCCCGGCGGCACCCCCAAGGATAAGGGCTCGCAAAACGAGGCTGGTGAGGATCCGGCCGCGTGTGGCCCCGAGGGTCTTGAGGATGGCTGCCTCATAGGTGCGCGCGCGCTGATCGGCCGCTGCCGCGCCAATGAGCACCAGAAAACCGGTAAGCAGTGTGATTGACGCCCCCCATGAGGTGGCCGAGGCCAGACCCGCCAAGAGGTCGGTCACTTGGCTTAGCGCATCGCGAACGTTGATCGCGGTCACATTGGGGAACCGGTCGGTCACGTCGCGCAGGATGTTTTCCTCGGTTTCTTGGTCATCGGCATAGACTGTGGCGATGAAGGTATGTGGCGCGCCGGCCACCGCCGCCGGGTTCATCAAAAGGACAAAGCCCATCCCGACGCTGGAAAAATCCACCTCTCGCAGCGAGGTGATGGGGGCTGTGATGTCGCGGCCCAGAATGTTGACGGTGATTTCATCACCAATGCCGATGCCCATTTCCATCGCCTCTTCAGCGGCAAAACTGAGTTGCGGTGCACCGCTATAGCCTTCACCCCACCACGTGCCGGCGGTGATTGTGGTGCGGGCGGGCAGGGCATCGGCGTAGCTCACGGCGCGGTCGCCCTCGACCACCCAATGCCCCGGTGCCACCTCTGTTGCGGGCCGGCCATTGATACGGCTGATGATGCCTCGCAGCATCGGCGCATTGTCGATGCGGCTGACGGCTTGGTCGGTCTCTAGCCGGTCCAGGAACCAGTCCATCTGATCTTTTTGCAGGTCGACAAAGAAAAAGGAGGGCGCGCGCTCTGGCAGGTCGGCGGCGATGGCGCGGCGCAGGTTACCGTCGATTTGCCCCACGGCTGCCAGAACAGCCAGACCAAGGCCAAGCGAGAGCATGACAGGCCCTGCCGTCGTACCCGGCCCGCCAATTGCGCCAAGCGCCCAGCCAAGGGCAGGTCGACCACGCAGGCGCGGGCGCAGGCTGCGGGCCAGCCGTTGGACAAGCATGGCCGCCAAGGTGAGAACCAAGAGCGCAGCACCGATACCGCCCGCTGTCCATAGGGTGAGCGGGGTGTTGCCGGAAAAGAGCATTGCAGCCAAAAGAAGCAGCGCGATCAGCCCAAGGGTTGTCGCGATCCAAGGCCAACCGGGCCAGCGACGTGTTGCGCCCGCTGCTTCACGGTAGAGGGCGGCCGCGCGGATGTTTCGCGCGCGCGCAAGGGGCCAGAGTGTAAAGATCAGCACGCTGAGCACGCTGTAGAGCGCGGCCTCTGCCATGGGGGCGGCATAGGGGGCAAAAATGGCAGGCACGGGTAGCCGCGCCGCGATCACAGGCCCGAGGAGTACCGGCAGCCCCACGCCGAGGATCAGGCCGCCAATAATGCCAAGCAGCGCCAGCACGCCGACCTGAATGAAATAGGTCAGGAAAATCGTCCGTTGATCGGCCCCAAGGGTGCGCAATGTCGCGATGACCTGCACTTTGCCTGCAAGATAGGCGCGCAGCGCTGCCGAGATGCCAACCCCCCCGACCGCAAGCCCGGAGAGCCCGACAAGAACCAGGAACGCCCCAAGGCGGGTCACGAATTCTGCGACACGCGGGCTGGCGTTTCGGGCATCCGACCAGCGAAAGCCGGAGCCATCAAGCTCTTGCAGCGCGCGCGCTTCAAATGCAGCCAGATCAGTACCCTCTGGAAGATCGAGGCGATATTTGGTGGTGAACAACGAGCCTGCGCTGAGCAGGCCAGAGCCGTCCAAATTGGCGCGGCTGACAATAGTCCGGGGGCCAAGGCCAAATCCTGCGCGCGTTTGATCCGGCTCTTTCACAAGTTCAGCCATCAGTCGAAACTCGCGTTCGCCCAAGCGAAAGGTGTCGCCCACCGTAATGCCCAACCGGGCCGCCAAAATCGGCTGCATCACTGCGCCGGGCACACCGCCCGCGCCACCAAATGCCACATCCAGTGGCATGTCGGGGGATAGAACCACAGTGCCCACCAATGGATACGCGTGATCCACGGCTTTCAACTGTGTCAGTTCGCGGCGTCCGCCAGGGGCAATCGCCATAGAGCGGAAATCCGCAATTTCCGAGACGGCATCGGCGTTGCGGGCCATCCACGCGTATTCGTCTTCGCTGGCGAAACGGTAGGTCAGCTCCAGTTCCGCGTCACCGCCGAGAATGGCTGCGCCCTGTTCGCTCATGCCTGCGCGGATGCTCTCGCGCAGGGTGCCCACTGCGGCGATTGCCGCCACGCCCAAGATCACGCACGCCAGAAAGATGCGAAAGCCACGCAGGCCGCCGCGCAATTCGCGCCGGGCAAGGCGGGCCGCTATGCGCAGGCTCATGCGGCGGCCTCGACGCGGCCATCGCGCAGGCTGATCACGCGGTCACAGCGTGCCGCAAGCTCGGGGTCATGGGTGACAAGCACAAGTGTCGCCCCATGCCGGTCACGCAGGCCAAAGAGCAGGTCGATGATGCTCGCCCCTGTCGTGCTGTCGAGATTGCCGGTCGGCTCATCCGCGAGGATGATGGCCGGGCGGGGTGCTGCGGCGCGGGCAAGGGCCACGCGCTGTTGCTCGCCACCCGATAGCTGCGAGGGGTAATGGCCTGCGCGCGCCGCAAGCCCTACGGTTGACAGTTCCTCTTGCGCGCGGCCATGGGCATCTGCAACGCCCGCAAGTTCGAGGGGAGTTGCTACATTTTCGAGCGCTGTCATCGTTGGAATAAGGTGAAAAGACTGGAACACCACGCCAAAATTCTCACGTCGCAAGCGCGCCAGTTGATCTTCGTTCATCGCCGAAAGGTCTTGGCCCAAGGCCGTGATGCGCCCAGAGGTGGCGCGCTCCAATCCGCCCATGAGCATCAACAGCGAAGATTTGCCAGAGCCGGAGGGCCCGATCAGGCCCAAGGTCTCGCCCTTGTGGACATCGAGTGAAATCCCGTGAAGTATGCGCACGAGACCGGCATTCCCCTCCAGTGACAGCGTGACGTCGGTGAGGGACAGGATAGGAGAACTCATGCGTTTGCGCCTGATTTACAAAGGTTTTCTGACATATGGGGCCGCACGGCCCTTGGGCAAGGTGGTAGCGGCGTTTCTCTGCCTTGTCAGCCCCGTGATGGCGGCAGAGCCGGTCACGGTTCTGGCCCTTGGCGACAGTTTGACCCAAGGTTACGGCCTGCCAGAGCAGGATGGGTTGGTCCCGCAGATGCGGAAATGGTTGGAGGATCAAGGGGTTGAGGCGGAATTGATCAATGCGGGCGTGTCCGGCGATACCACGGCGGGCGGGGCGGCGCGGGTGGAGTGGAGCCTAACGCCCGAGGTGGATGCGATGATTGTTACCTTGGGTGGCAATGATCTTTTGCGCGGCATTGATCCGGCGGTCAGTCGCCGCAATCTCGAGAGTATCCTGAGAATAGCGCAGGCGAATGAGGTCGAGGTTTTGCTGGTTGGCCTCTCGGCTCCGGGCAATTATGGGGCCGAGTATAAATCTTCTTTCGATGCGATTTATCCAGAACTGTCAGAGGCTTATGGTGCGTTCTATGCACCGGATTTCTTTGCGGGGCTGGGCGGCGGCGATCCTGCGGCTTTGCAGCAATGGTTTCAGGCGGATGGCATTCATCCAAATGCCGAGGGTGTGGCGCGCATCGTCGAGGGCTTGGGGCCGCACCTGCGCGCCTTGATCGAGGCGGCGCAGGCGGAGTAACGCCGACGCCCCTAGCTCCAGGGTTCGCGCAGGCCAAAGCGCTGCGCCATATCGGGCAGTGCGTCGCAGAGCATGTCGATGAAGGCAGCCGCTACCGGGCTGGGTGTGCGTCCGTCGCGCACCAGCAGGCTAACGCGCCGCAGACAGGCGGCATCGGCCAGCGGTCGCGTTACAACGCCGTCGGGCAAGGCGCGGGTGGCCAGCCCGGGCAGGATCGTGTCGCCCGCGTCGGCCTGCACCATCGCCAAAAGCGATGTCAGGTTGCGCACCGAGAGGCGCGCACGCGCCGCGAGGGTTTTGAACTCGGGCGTCGATAGTGCGCTGAGGGTTTCGTTCAAAATCAAGCGCTCGCCGCTCAGTTGATGCCACGCAAGCGGGCGCGTCTCGGCTGCAAGCGGATGTGCCGAGTTGCACACAAAGACCAAGGCATCGGTGAAAAGAGGAATCGCGCGCAGCCCGTCGGGCTCTGCTGCGGGGCTGGCCAGACCAAGATCAGTGTCCCCGCGCAAGAGCATTTCGCGAACGCTGGCGCTGTCGGTGTCGTAAAGATCAATTTCGGCCTCGGGGCGGGCCTCTACAAAGGTCTTGAGAATGGCGGGCAGGATCAGCGCCGCCACCGAGGGGACCGCCGCAATCCGCAGACGGCCCGAGTACCCCCGCGCATAGCCGGTGATCAGCTCTAGCGCACGGTCATGGTCGCGCAACAAGGGCCCCACAACATCGAGCACGAAGGTTCCGAGGTCTGTCAGCTTGCTTTTGCGGTCGCTTTCAAACAGCGGCCCCCCCAATTCCGCCTCAAGCTGCTTGAGGGTCATCGAGACCGCCGACTGTGTTCGGCAAAGGATTTCCGCAGCATCGCGGATATTGCCATGTTCGGTGACGGTGACAAAGGCGCGCAGGGCTTCGGTCCGGATCATGGCTGGCCTGTTGGATGTTTCAGGGAAACTGAAGTTGGATGCAGTTATATTTGTTTGCCTTAATTCGGTCAATCGCGGATCGTCTGGCGAGGCGGGCGAAGCCCCGCAAAGTGACGGATCGACGGAAAGGGACGAGCGTATGACGGTGCCACAGACCGGAAATTTCATTGCAGGCGATTGGCGCGGGTCAGACACGCGGATCGAGAACCGCAACCCGTCGGACGTATCGGATTTGATCGGCACCTATGCACAGGCCGACCGCGCCGATCTGGACGAGGCGATTGCAGCGGCGCGGGCGGCGCAGCCTGCCTGGTGGGCGGCTGGCATACAAAAGCGGCATGATGTGCTGATTGCCATTGGCACCGAGTTGATGGCGCGCAGCCCTGAGATTGGTGGCATGGTCGCCCGAGAAGAGGGCAAGCCGCGTGCCGAGGGTGCGGGCGAGGTCTATCGTGCCGGGCAGTTCTTTTGCTACTACGCCGCCGAAGTGCAGCGCCAGATGGGGGATTTCGCCCAGAGTGTGCGCCCCGAGATTGACATTGATGTGCGCCGCGAACCTGTGGGCGTCGTGGCGATTGTCAGCCCGTGGAATTTCCCGGTGGCGACGCCTGCGTGGAAAATCGCGCCCGCTTTGGCCTTTGGCAATGCGGTGGTGTGGAAACCGGCCAATCTGACGCCGGCAAGCGCGGTGGCGCTGGCCGAGATCATTGCGCGACAGGATATGCCACGCGGTCTTTTCAACCTTGTGATGGGGCCGGGGCGCGCGGTGGGCGAAGCGCTGGTGTCGCATCCCGGCATTGATGCCATCAGCTTTACCGGTTCGGTCAACGTCGGGCGGGGCATTGCCGCGGCTGCGGTGCCCAACATGACCAAGCTGCAGATGGAGATGGGATCAAAGAACCCGATGCTGATCCTGGATGATGCCGATCTCGATATGGCGGTTGCCCATGCGGCGGGGGCGGCCTTTGGCGGCACGGGGCAGAAATGCACGGCCGCCTCAAGATTGATCGTGCATGCGGCGGTGCATGATGAATTCGTGGCGCGGCTGGCGGATGCGGCACGGGCGCTTCAGGTTGGGCATGCGTTGGACGCAGGCACACAGATCGGACCAGTTGTCAGCGCCGACCAACTCGCGCAAAATCTGGCCTATATCGAAAAGGGTAAGGCAGAGGGGGCAGAGCTTTTGTGTGGCGGAGAACGGTTGGAACGCGCGACCGATGGATATTACATGGCGCCGGCGGTCTTTGCGGGCACGCGCAACGATATGGCGATTAACCGCGAAGAAATGTTCGCGCCAATCACCTGTGTGATCAAAGCCGCCAGTTATGACGAGGCGCTGAGCATCGCCAATGACAGCGAATTCGGTCTGACCGCTGGAATCATGACCCGCAGCTTGGCGCGCGCCAACCACTTTCGTGCCAATATGCGGGCGGGCACGGTGATGGTGAACTTGCCCACGGCGGGCACGGATTACCACGTGCCCTTTGGCGGGCGCGGCGCGTCCAGTTTTGGGTCGCGCGAACAGGGGCAATATGCCGCCGAGTTCTACACGACCATCAAAACTGCCTATGTGGCACGGGGGCTGCCGGAATGAGCGTGGTGATCGACGGGCTGCAATATGCCAATTGGTCGGAAAAGATATTCCGCCAGATGCGCGCGGGTGGCGTGGATGCGGTGCATGTCACCATCACCTATCATGAGAGTTTTCGCGAAACAGTCCTGAACATCGAGGCGTGGAACCGGCAGTTCGAGCGGTTTCCGGATCTGATCTTTCAGGGGTTTGGGGCCGAGGACGTGACCCGTGCAAAAGAGACCGGGCGCACGGCGATTTTCTTTGGTGCCCAGAACCCAAGCTGTATCGAGGATGATATCGGGCTGGTCGAGGTTCTGCACCGGCTGGGACTTCGGTTCATGCAATTGACCTATAACAATCAGTCCCTGCTGGCGACGGGTTGCTATGAGGCAGAGGATACGGGTTTGACCAGGATGGGGCGCGAGGTGGTGGCAGAGATGAACCGCGTCGGGCTGGTGGTCGATATGAGCCATTCGAGCGAGCGCTCTACACTTGAGGCGATTGCCCACTCAACCCGCCCGATTGCGATCACCCATGCCAATCCCGCGACGTGGCATGCTGCGCGGCGCAACAAATCTGACCGCGTGCTGGGTGCCTTGGCGGAATCGGGTGGCATGCTGGGCTTCTCGCTCTATCCACATCACTTGCAGGGTGGCGGGGGCTGCACCGTGTCATCCTTTTGCGAGATGGTGGCGCGCACGGTCGATCGTATGGGGGTCGAGCGGCTCGGAATCGGGAGCGACCTCTGTCAGGATCAGCCCGACTCGGTGGTGGACTGGATGCGGTCGGGGCGTTGGACCAAGGCGGTCGATTACGGCGAGGGCAGCGCTGACGCTCCCGGATTTCCGCCGATGCTAGAGTGGTTTCAGGATAACCGGCATTTCGGCGCGATCTCTGACGGATTGCGCGCCGTGGGAATGAGCATTGCAGAAGTCGAGGCCATCATGGGTGGCAATTGGCTGCGGTTCTTTCGCGAGAGTTTCGGGCCGAACGAGGCCGCGCTGTGACTTGCGGCGCGCTCAATCCGATGCCCGAGGCGGCGCAGTATCGGCGAAGCCCGGATGTTGTGATGCGTCTGGCACGGATGGGGGCTGCGCATCCGACGCGGCTGTCCTTTCTGCGCCAGATGTTGCGGCGCGTGCAGCAAGAGGGCTGGCAGTTTGACCGCCCGGTCTGGGAATTTGACGCGCGTGGGCAGGGGCGGGCGCTCTACCGCGCCATTGGTCCTGAGAGGACCTATAGTCTTGTGGCCTTTGGGCATGACTTGCCGGACGAGATGCGCTCGGATCGGGTAATCGCGACGGCGTGGGACGCGACCTTCACACTCTTTGATGGAACGCCTGATGCCGAGGATTTGGAGCGGCTGGCGTTGAATGTGCCTGTGCAAGAGGCGGGGCGCGTCAGTCCGCGTGAGTTGAGCCTGAGCCGTGCAAACAAGTCTGTTCGCCTCTTTGACCATGTGGTCGCACGGTTGGCGGCGGGGCAGCAGCCTGATGCAGCAGAGCTGACCGAG
Organism: Roseovarius mucosus; assembly: GCF_002080415.1. Classification (NCBI taxonomy): domain Bacteria; kingdom Pseudomonadati; phylum Pseudomonadota; class Alphaproteobacteria; order Rhodobacterales; family Roseobacteraceae; genus Roseovarius; species Roseovarius mucosus. The sequence goes on from NZ_CP020474.1 coordinate 3,829,077, forward strand.
ACCGGTTATTTGATGCGCACAACTGCGGTCTATGGCTCGGGCAAGTTCGGCGCTGCGGATCGCGCACGGATTGCCGGGCGCCCCGAAATGCGCGCACCGTTTCAGGCCGAAATGCTGTCGGTCTGGCTGACACGGGCCTACACGGTTGATCTGGTCGAGCATCTGGCTCGGGTGCGGGGTGGCGCGCTTGCGGTGCCATTGGCCCCGGAGCTGCGGCGCATGCTGGGCGTAGGTAATTCTACCGGCCTTGGGATGGCCCCCTTTTTGGTGCGGCATCCGGTCTTGCTCAACAACTGGATGATGGCGCGGGAAGAAGCGTTGGCGCGGGTGCGCGCCCAAGCGACGGCCACACCCGAGACTTTGGCGGGATTCGAGGTGGCGCTGAAGGCCGCGCAGGTGAATGCGCAAGGCTGGCAGAGCGGACACCCGGTGCAACAGGCGCGGTTGCTGGAGTTGCGCGACGGTTTGGCTGCGGTCTGCGCGCATCTGCGCGCGGGTTGGGACCCCCACGGCGATCATCCGTGGGATGCGCTCTGGCGCTGGGCTGAGAGGCTGCTACCGCTTGAGGCGCAAGAGGCGCTGGCTGCCGCAATGATAGAACCGCATGGTGATCTGGTGGATGGTCTGGCCGACTGCATGGCCGCCGACGAAGACAGCGCCTTTGGCATCGACGGTGCGATGACGGTGGCGCGGGCGCGGGCGATTTTGTCTGAACGGTATGGCTGGGCAATGGCGCTGGATCATGACACGCCCGAGGGCTGCGCGCGGTTTTGGTATGTCTCCGAGGAAAAGCTCGAGCCGCGTTTGGGCGAACGGGCGGCAGAGCCGGGCGCAGAGCGCGAATTGCCACTGGATATCTCGCGGCAGGCGGCGGCCTTGGCGCGGGCACTCATGGAGTGGCCCGAGGATGCGCCGATTGCAAAGGTCTTGCTGGCCGCGCCAGAGCATAGGCTTATGCTGCGCCGCGTGCAGATGGCGGCGACACGCCCCTTGGCCGAGGTGCGCGACAATCTGATTGCCGCCGATGTACTGCCGATTGATCTTTTGCGCTGCAAGCTGGCGTTCTTTGGCGCGACGCGGTTCGATCCCCGCTCGGATCGCTGGGTGCGGATCAGTCTCTTTCAGGGTGCGCCCTATCCGCAGGATATGGCAATGGGGGCGAGCCTATGACCGAGTGCGCCCAAGACCCGACGCGCGCGGGCTCAGAGCCGCCAGACTGGGCAAGGGAGGTGATGCAACTCTCCCTGTCCGAAATTACGGCACTCGCGACCAAGGCGGCGCGCGGTGCGGGGCTAAGCTGGGGTGAGGCGGAAGAGGCGGGCTGGGCCTGCGGCTGGCTTGCGCGGGCTGGCTTGCCGGGGACAGCGATGCTGTTGCGGGTTCTGGAACGGCGCGATGCCACCTGTCCCTTGCTGAAGGGCATCGTACTGATGGACCACGCCGGATTGCCAGAGGGGCCATGCGTGCTGCCGGTAACGCTTCAGGATGTGGTCGAGCCATTGCTGCTTGTGCCCTTCTTGGCACGGGTGGCCGAGCGATTGGGTGCGCCGCTGGATTTGGACCTTGGGTCACAAACGATCTGTCTGACTGAGTCAGAGCCAGTGCCGGATTTGTCCGCGATGCGCGGGGCGGGCGACCGCTCTGGGGCAGAGGTGACGATCAGTTTGGCAAAATCCAGCGCAGCGGCTGCGCCGGGCCAGTTCGACGGGCGCATTGACCGAGATGTGTGGACAACACTGGATGGTTTGGCGCTTTTGACGACCGTTCCCGCATCGGATGTGTCCCGGCAACGTGCCGGGGCGCAATCGAGCGACAATGATTGAGGGCCGCGCCTTAGATCAGCCGGTTTGATCTGCGTCGCGCAGCGCCTCTGGCAGGGTTTTGGCCAAAACCTCCATCTCCTCTGCCCGACCGCAACTGATGCGGATGCAGCGATCCTGCGGCGCGACAAAGGGCATGCGCACAAACACACCACGTGCCACCAGTCCGGCCAGAACACGACGGGCATAGGCCCCGTCGCAGCCACAATCGACCGTGACGAAATTGGTGGCAGAGGGCAGCGCGCTTAGCCCGTTTTCTTTGGCGACCTGCGCAATACTGTCCCGAGAGCGCCGCACCTCGGCCTGCACATGCGCAAGCCAGCCGGTGTCGTGGAGAGCGGCCAGTGCCCCGACCTGTGCCATACGGTTCATGCCGAAATGATTGCGGATCTTATCAAAGCTTTTGATCAGTGCAGCCGCCCCTACCGCATAGCCGATGCGGGCCCCGGCCATGCCATAGGCCTTGGAGAATGTCCGCATGCGGATGACGCGGGGATCGTCGGGGGCAATATCGGCTGCCGTGCCCTCGGGTGCGAATTCAACATAGGCCTCGTCCAGGCACAGAATGCAGCCGTCGGGCAGGGTGTCGAGCGCTGCGGTCACATCCGCACCCGGCACCCAAGTGCCCATCGGATTGTCGGGATTGGCGAAATAGATCAATTTCGCTCCGACCTCATGCGCGCGGGCGACCAACGCGGGTAAATCTTCGTGATCATCGCGGTAGGGCACTTTGTGCAGCGCCCCGCCAAACCCAGTCACATGGTAGTTGAAGGTGGGATAAGCCCCGTCAGAGGTGACGACCGCATCGCCGGTGCCAATCAGCAGGCGCACGAGATTGCCCAAAAGACCGTCTATGCCCTCACCCACCAGCACATTCTCAAGCGCTACGCCCATGTGATCGGCAAGCGCTGCGCGCAGATCATGGCTGGTGGGGTCGCCATATTTCCAAACATTCTCGGCCTCGGCCCGGATCGCGGCGAGCGCGTGGGGTGAGGGGCCAAAGAGATTTTCATTGGCCCCGAGGCGCGCGGCAAAAGGCGCGCCGCGTTGGCGTTCCTGTTCCTCTGGCCCGACAAAGGGGACAGATGCGGGCAGGCTCTCGATCAAGGGGGTATAGCGCGGATATGTCATGGCGCGCAGTTAAAGGGATGCCGCGCCGCCTTGCAAGGGTGTGCCGCGACGTAGTGCTGGTCTGAGCAAGGGGAGTGGTGTTTCATGGCGCAAAAGGGAGGAATGGCCATGGTCCGAGTCACGACCGAGATCAGGGATCACATCGCACATGTGACGCTGACCCGCGCGGATAAACGCAATGCGCTTGATCCTACTATGGCCGAGGCCATCGTGGCCGCAGGGCAGGCGCTGATTGAGGCAGATATTCGTGCCGTGGTGTTGTCCGGCGAGGGCAAGGCATTTTGTGCCGGTCTTGATGTGATGAGCTTTGCGCAATTGGCGGCGGGGGATCCAGAGGGGCTTATCCTGCCGCGCAGCCATGGCACGGGCAATCTCTTTCAAGCGGTGGCGATGGTCTGGCGGCAGGTGCCAGTGCCGGTTATCGCGGCGTTGCATGGGGTTGTTTATGGCGCGGGCTTTCAGCTTGCGCTTGGGGCGGATATCCGGATTGCGGCACCCGATACAGAGCTTGCGATCATGGAGATGAAATGGGGACTGATCCCCGACATGGGCGGCATGGCGCTCCTTCCGCACTTGACCGGCTCTGATGTGATCCGGCGCATGACCTATACGGCGCGGCCGATTTCGGCGACGCAGGCTTTGGCCTGGGGGCTGGTCACGGAACTGGCGGATGATCCGCTGGCGGCGGCGCAAGATCTGGCAACTGAGATTGCGGGCCGCAGCCCCTCGGCTATTCGCGCCGCAAAGCGCCTGATCGGTGTGGCCGAGAGCGGGGCCGATGAGGCCGCAATTCTGATGGCTGAGAGCCGCGAGCAGGCGGCCCTGATTGGCAAGCCGGATCAGATGGAGCAGATTTCGGCCAATCTGGCGGCGCGCGCGCCGGTGTTTCGGGGGTAGCGCTCAGCGCTTCTTCACGAACTCGGTCAGGATCACGATACGCTGCCCCTCGACCCGGCCTTCGATATGGGCCGGGTTGTCAAGAACAAGGGAAATGCCGCGCACTGCCGTGCCGCGTTTGGCGGTGAAATTGGCCCCCTTGACCGGCAGATCCTTGATCAGAACAACGGTATCGCCCTGCGCCAATGGCACGCCGTTACTGTCGCGATGCCCGCTATCTTGGGGCAGGTTGTCCACCCATGCGCGGGTGTCCTCATCAAGCCAAAGTTGATCGACCAAATCCCGCGCCCAATCGTGATCAGAGAGGCGGGCCAAGATGCGCGCCGCGAGAACTTGAACCGGGGTATCCTCGGACCACATCGACGAGGCAAGACAGCGCCAATGCTCAGGCTCAAGCGTGCCGTCGATCTGATCGGCGCAAAGAGCGCAGAGATCGACACTGGCCGCCTCAGGCCCGCCCGACACGGCATAAGGACGAAGCGGGGCATCGGCGGCACAAAGGGCGCAAGGCATAACGGGAAACTCCGGTTCAAGAGAGGGCTGTGATCCCTTAGCCCCCGAACTGACGGGAAAAAAGCCTAGACTGCACCGTCGCTGTTGCGGGGCTGCATTTGCGCGTGTTTGGGCACATCATCCCACCTTGACCAAACGCCTATTCCCATACATATGCCAAAGCTATGACAGACCTTGCTCACATCCGCAATTTTTCGATCGTGGCTCATATCGACCACGGCAAATCCACCCTTGCTGACCGGTTGATCCAATCGACCGGCACGGTGCAGGACCGTGATATGAAGGCGCAGATGCTGGATGCCATGGACATCGAGCGCGAGCGGGGGATCACGATCAAAGCCAATACGGTGCGCATCGACTACAAGGCGCAGAATGGCGAGCTTTATGTGCTCAATCTGATCGACACGCCCGGACATGTGGATTTCGCCTATGAGGTCAGCCGCAGCATGCGCGCGGTCGAGGGCAGCCTTCTGGTGGTGGACAGCACGCAAGGCGTCGAGGCGCAGACGCTGGCCAATGTCTATCAGGCGATTGACGCAGGTCACGAAATTGTTCCCATTCTCAACAAGATCGACTTGCCCGCGTCCGAGTGCGACCGGGTGGCCGAGCAGATCGAGGATGTGATTGGCATTGACGCAAGCGGCGCCATTCGCGTGTCGGCAAAAACTGGTGTCGGCATCGCTGAAACGCTCGAGGCTATCGTCAAACATTTGCCCGCGCCGAAAGGCGATGAGAATGCGCCGTTGAAGGCGATGCTGGTGGATAGCTGGTATGATGCCTATCTGGGCGTGGTCGTTCTGGTGCGGATCATGGACGGACGCATGAAACGCGGCGACCGCATCCATATGATACAGACCGAGGCCACCTATAATGTCGAGCGGATCGGCGTCTTCCGCCCGCAGATGGAAAAGGTCGAGAGCCTTGGACCCGGCGAAATCGGCTTTATCACCGCGTCGATCAAGCAGGTGCGCGATACCAAGGTGGGCGATACCATCACTCATGAAAAACGCCCGTGCGACAAGGCCTTGCCGGGGTTCAAACCCTCTGTGCCGGTGGTGTTCTGCGGGCTTTTCCCTGTAGATTCCAACGAGTTCGAGGATCTGCGCGACGCAATCGAGAAGCTGGCGCTGAATGACGCCTCCTTTAGCTATGAGATGGAAACATCGGCGGCGCTTGGCTTTGGGTTTCGCTGTGGCTTTCTCGGGCTCTTGCACCTCGAAGTGATCCGCGACCGGATCGAGCGGGAATATAACATCGAGTTGATCACCACGGCCCCGTCGGTGATCTATCACCTCTACATGAAGGACGGATCGCGGCGCGACCTGCACAACCCTGCCGATATGCCCGATCTGACCTATGTGGGTCATATCGAAGAGCCGCGCATCAAGGCGACGATTCTGGTGCCGGATGAATACCTTGGCGATGTGCTCAAACTTTGTCAGGATCGGCGCGGCATCCAGATGGATCTGACCTATGCCGGGGCGCGGGCGATGGTTGTCTATGACTTGCCGCTCAACGAGGTCGTGTTTGATTTTTACGACCGGCTGAAATCCGTGACCAAGGGCTATGCATCCTTTGACTATCACCTTGAAGGGTATCGTGAGGATAGTCTGGTCAAGATGCAGGTTCTCGTGAATGACGAACCTGTGGATGCCCTCTCGATGATGGTCCACCGTGACCGCGCTGAAATGCGCGGGCGGGCGATGTGCGAAAAGCTCAAGGATCTTATCCCGCGCCACATGTTCAAGATCCCCATACAGGCGGCCATCGGTGGCAAGGTGATCGCCCGCGAGACGCTCTCGGCGTTGCGCAAGGATGTGACCGCCAAATGCTATGGTGGCGACGCCACGCGGAAAAAGAAGCTCTTGGAAAAGCAGAAGGCCGGCAAAAAGAAGATGCGCCAATTCGGCAAGGTGGACATCCCGCAAGAGGCGTTCATTTCCGCACTCAAGATGGACAGCTAAGCAGTCTGTCTGCGACGCGGTGCAACTCTTACTGGCGTTACGCCGCGCCGCGCGCTAGCGTGTTTCCAGCAGCGAAACAATAGAGGCGCATCATGACGACCAAGGCCAAAACCAAGAGCCCGCGCAAGACGACGACCCGAACCACGACCAAGACTGGTGCGGCCAAACCCCGGACTACCCGAAAGGTCGCCCCACCTCAGGAGGCTGCACCCGAGGCGGAGATCGCGGTTGTGGCCGAGACTGTGAGCGCCGAGACCGACACCGGAAATGTCATCACCTTGGCCGTCGCCGAGGCTATCCCGACAGACAGCGGGCCGGAGTTGAAAAAGCAGGAACTGATCGACAAGGTTCTGGCCAAGGGTGACATCAAGAAAAAGAATGCCAAGCCCGTGGTCGAGGCGGTGCTAGAAGTCTTGGGCGAAGTTCTGGCGGAGGGGCGCGAAATCAACCTGCCGCCCCTGGGCAAGATCAAAATCAACCGGGTGCGTGACATGGCCAATGCCCGCATCATCATCGCCAAAATCCGACAAGCGAAACCCGGTGCCGGACCCGACACCGAAGCTGACGACGACGACAGTGACGAAGATATGAAAGAGGGTGTTGCACAGGGCGAAGAGTGACGCTAAAAGCCCCCACGGCGGGTGATTAGCTCAGTGGTAGAGCGCTTCGTTCACATCGAAGATGTCAGGGGTTCAAATCCCTTATCACCCACCATTATCTCCTATTTTGTGATGTGAAACAGGGTGTTGGCGGTGATCCCCGGCCCTATTGCGTAGGGATCGACAAGGGATCAACGCGCGCCTCGCCTGAGGTCATTCCTGCCGCCGCACGGTCGAGGCGTAGATAAGCGATGCCGCGACCGCCCGACTGCGTATAAAGCGTGCCTGCAGCCTTGCCTTCAGGGGTGAAGATTTCGCTCCCAACAGGGGCCGCGCCATGCACCGCTACAAGTGTCAGACCCTTGCGCAATTCTGTCTTGTGTTTCATCCGGGCCGTGACCTCTTGACCGACGTAACAGCCCTTGCGGAAATCCACACCATTGAGGCGTTCAAACCCGGCCTCTAGAATAAAGGTGTCGGGGGTCAGCTCGATTCCGGTTTCGGGAATACAATGCGCCACGCGAATTCTGTCGAAATCGCTGCCATCGTCGCCGCCGGTTTCGCCATAAAGACGCCACCCCAAATCGGCATGGCGCGGGTCTACGAGTGCGCCAAGCGGAGCCGGGCCTGTGCCCCGCCGCACCTTGAGATCGGTTTCTTTAATCGTCACGTCGGCGCGCAGTTTATACATCGTCAACCGCTGCAAAAGCATCGGGGCAAGGCTTGCGTCAACATCAAGCCGGATCGCATCGTCGTGACGCGACAGCAAAAAATCCGCCAGATATTTGCCCTGCGGTGTCAGGATCGCAGCATAGACGAGCCCATGATCCAATTTTTGCAGGTCGTTGGTGACAAGGCCCTGCAAAAATTGCAGGGCGTCTTTGCCGGTGATCTCCAGAATACGGCGCGTCATGCCTCTTCCCCCGTGTTGTACGCCTGTAATATAGGTCACGAGAACAGACACAACAGGGGTCATCATGCGCGCAGCACTCTCGGTGGTGATTCCGACACTCAACGCTGCTTCGGTTCTACCTGCGTGCCTTGCCGCGCTGATGGAGGGGCTTGAGGCGGGCTTGATCCGAGAGTTGATTATCAGTGATGGCGGATCGGACGATGCCACGTTGCAAATCGCCGAGGCCACCGGGGCGGTTGTCGTGAAGGGGGCCGCATCCCGTGGCGGCCAATTGCGCCGCGGGGCGCACGTGGCCGGTGGGGGATGGTTGCTGTTCTTGCATGCCGATACGGTCTTGCCTGCCGGATGGGCAAATGCCGTCAGCGCGCAATTTGAACAAGGCGGGCCTGCTGCCTTTCGGCTGTCGTTTGATGCAACCGGGCCTATGCCTCAGCTGGTTGCTGGCTGGGCCAATCTGCGCAGCCGGGTGTTGGGCCTGCCCTACGGGGATCAGGCGCTGTTAATCCCGCGCGCGACCTATGACGTGGCAGGCGGATACGCAGATATACCGCTGATGGAGGATGTGGCCATGGCGCGCGCACTGAAAGGGCGCATCTCGGTGATGCCCTTGGCTGTGACAACCTCTTCGGCGCGGTATCGGCGCGAGGGGTGGGTGCGGCGGGGCGCGCGCAATCTCTGGACGCTGATCCGCTATCTCTGCGGGACGGACCCCGTGCAGCTGGCCAAGGCGTATCGGCGTAAGGGCTAGACGCGCAGGAACTCCATAGCTTCTCTCATACAAGAAAATTTGGATTTTCTTGCTGAGGTGCGGCGTGCAAACGCCGCCGCCGCACAGGGCCAAGCAAGCGTTGCCGCGATTGACGCCGCGTGCCAAGGGCGTAAGGTGCGGCGCGAAGAAGCAGGAGATCCCCCAAATGAGCCTCGCCCACGGTCGCGCCTATCTGGCCATTCCCGGTCCCTCGGTCATGCCCGAAGAGGTGTTGCGGGCCATGCATCGTGCTGCCCCGAATATCTACGAGGGCGATCTGATTGAGATGACGGCGAGTCTTATTCCGGATCTGCGTGCCGTGGCGCAGACGCGCCAACATGCGACGATCTATATCGCAAACGGGCATGGGGCGTGGGAGGCGGCATTGGCCAATACGCTGCACCCCGGCGACCGCGTGCTGGTTCCGGCCACGGGGCGGTTTGGGCATGGCTGGGCCGAGGTGGCGCAGGGGCAGGGGATCATCGTCGACATGCTCGATTTCGGCAAGCGCTCGCCCATTGATCTTAACCGTCTGGAAGAGGTGCTGCGCACCGATGCGCGTCACGAAATCAAGGCGGTTCTGGCGACCCATGTCGATACCTCGACCTCGGTGCTCAATGACATCGCCGGAGTGCGGGCGGCCCTGGATGCGGCGGGGCATCCTGCGCTCCTCATGGCTGATTGTATTGCTTCTCTCGCCTGTGACCGGTTCGAGATGGACGCATGGGGCGTCGACGTGATGGTAGCAGGCAGCCAAAAGGGGCTGATGGTGCCGCCCGGTCTGGCGTTTGTGTTCTTCTCGGACAAGGCGGCGGAGGCGCGCAAGCGGTTGCCGCTGGTCAGTCGCTATTGGGATTGGACCCATCGCGCCGATCCGCAGATGTTCTATCAATACTTCGGCGGCACAGCCCCGACGCATCATCTTTACGGCCTGCGCGCGGCGCTTGACTTGATCGCGGCTGAGGGCGGCATCGAGGCGGTTTGGGCCCGCCATGAAACGCTGGCCCGTGCCATCTGGGCCGCCTGTGAGACATGGGGGCAGAGCGGGCCGCTTGAGCTTAACATCAGTGATCCCGCTCTGCGCAGCCGCGCCGTGACAGCGCTTCGGATCGGGGCACCGCATGGGTCACGCCTGCGGTCCTGGGTCCAAGACTATGCAGGCGTAACGCTTGGGATTGGCCTTGGAATGGCAGAACCGGGTGATCCGGCGTGGCACGGATTTTTTCGCATAGGCCATATGGGACACGTGAACGCCCATATGGTTTTGGGTGCGTTGGGTTCAATCGAGGCAGGATTGACTGCGCTTGATATTCCGCATGGCGCGGGCGGACTTGAGGCGGCAGCACGGGTGATTTCAGGGAAGAGCTAGGGGGCGGTTCGCAGCGGCAGGTCTTGCGCTGAGTTTGGCCCCAAACGATGAGCCGCGCAGCGCCCGCCCGAGGGGGCGGATGTGCGTTGCGCGGCGGCGCGTGCCGCGCCCTCAATCCCTCAGATTTGTTTCCAGCCAATGTTCCAGCCAATGGATATTGTAATTTCCGGACTGGATATCATCTTCTTGCAGTAGCGCGTGAAAGAGCGGAACGGTAGTGTCGACGCCATCCACGATCAACTCGCCAAGCGCCCGGGCCAGACGGCGCAAGGCGCTGTGCCGGTCCTTGCCATGCACGATCAGCTTGGCAATCAAGCTGTCGTAATAGGGCGGTATCTTGTAGCCATCGTAGAGCGCCGAATCCATCCGCACGCCCAAACCGCCGGGCGCGTGAAATTGGGTGATCCGGCCCGGACGCGGTGCGAAATCAGGTAGCTTCTCAGCGTTGATACGCACCTCTATGGCGTGGCCGTTGATGATCAGATCATCCTGAGTAAAGGACATCGGCATGCCTTCGGCCACGCGAATTTGTTCCTGGACAAGGTCCACGCCAAAGATCGCCTCGGTCACGGGATGTTCGACCTGCAACCGCGTATTCATTTCGATGAAGAAGAACTCACCTTTTTCATAGAGAAACTCGATGGTGCCTGCACCGCGATACTGGATATTCGCGCAGGCATCGGCACAGATCTTGCCGATACGGGCGCGCTCCTCGGCGGTGATACAGGGGCCGGGGGCTTCTTCCAGCACCTTTTGGTGCCGACGCTGCAACGAGCAGTCGCGCTCTCCCAGATGCACTGCGCCGCCCTTGCCATCGCCGAACACCTGAATTTCGATATGGCGCGGCGTGGTCAGGTATTTCTCGATATAGACCTCGTCATTGCCAAAGGCTGCCTTGGCCTCGGAACGCGCTGTGAGAAAGGCCTTTTCCAACTCGGCGGCGCTTTGCGCCACCTTCATGCCACGCCCGCCGCCACCGGCTGTGGCCTTGACGATGACCGGAAAACCGATCTCGGCGCAGAGCGCCTGCGCTTGCTTGAGATTGGCAACACCGCCCTCAGAGCCGGGCACGCAGGGCACGCCAAGCGCCTTCATCGTATCCTTGGCGGTGATCTTGTCGCCCATGATGCGGATATGTTCGGCAGACGGGCCGATAAAGGTCAGGCCGTGATCCTCGACGATCTGCACGAAATTGGCGTTCTCTGACAAAAAGCCATAGCCCGGATGGATCGCTTGCGCCCCCGTCACCTCACAGGCGGCAATAATCGACGGAATCGACAAATAACTTTCGGAAGAGGAGGGCGGGCCGATGCAGACGGATTCATCTGCCATGCGCACATGCATGGCGTCGGCGTCGGCGGTGGAATGCACGGCGACGGTCTTGATCCCCATCTCACGGGCAGCGCGGATCACGCGAAGGGCAATTTCGCCCCGGTTGGCGATCAGGATTTTCTCGAACATTGCACGCGGCCTTATTCGATGATCATCAGAGGCGCGCCATATTCGACCGCTGCGCCGTCTTCGATGAGAATGCGTTTGACGGTGCCGCCGCGCGGGGCGGGAATATGGTTCATCGTCTTCATCGCCTCGATGATCAAGAGCGTGTCGCCCTCGGACACCTGCGTGCCTACGCTGACAAAGGCGGGGGCACCCGGTTCAGCCTGCATATAGACCGTCCCAACCATCGGCGAAGTGACTGCGCCGGGGTGGCTTGCCGGGTCTTCGGCGGCGGGGGCGGCCGCGGCCGGGGCGGCAGCCGGGGGTGGGGCATAGGCAGGCGCAGGCGGGGGCGCGTAGTGGGTGGTAACTGTTTCACCCCGGCGGCTGACGCGAACCTGAAGCGTGTCGTCCTCGCCATATTCCCGCTTGACCGACAGTTCAGTCAGATCGTTGTCATTCAGCAGTTCCGCCAATGCCTTGATAAAGGCCACGTCCGATTCATGGGATTTGTTCGACATATCTTCCTCGACCACAGCGCGATGATGTCCCGTTCCGGGCTCATGGCATTTTGTTTTGGCCGCTTATAGGGCAAGGCGGAGGCTGAGAAAAGCGGCCATTACCCTATAATCTGGGGGCAGGGGGGCAATTTTACGAGAGCTGCACGCCATCAGAGCGGCATCCCAGAAAGTTTTGCCACCAGTTCCGCCAGTTTGCGGGCCTGAAATTTCTCTAGCAGGCGCGCACGATAAACCTCGACGGTGCGGTAGCTGAGACCCAGATCAAGGCCGATTTCCTTGGACGTCATCCCCCGACAGGTGAGAATCGCCACCTCGCGTTCGCGTTGGGTCAGCTCGACAAGGGGGCGTTCGTCCGAGAGATCGGAGAACGACCAGATGCCGCGCTGAAACGGGGCCTCGGGCGTTAGCGACTGGCCGCGCACCCGGCACCAAAAAAGCGTGCCATTGCGGCGCTTCATCACCCGTTCATCCGCATAACGCCCGGTTTTGCGCATGATGGCGAGCGCATCCGCCCCGATGCGGCGATAATCCTCGATCGAGGGGTAATAGCGGGCCAGCGGGATGTTGGTATAATCGGCGGGGGTATCGCCAAAGATCGCGGCAAATTTCTGATTGCACTGCCGGATGATGCGGTGTTCCAGCAGAGCAAGGCCCACAGGGGCATGATCGAAGGCGAGTTCCTTGATGTCCATGGCCCGTTATGGCGCGCTGGACGCGGTGCGCCAAGAGGTTTGCGTGTTTCTACGGAATTGTGCCGGGGCCGCGTCGGTGCTTTGGTAGCGACGCGGAGGATTGGGCGATGAATATCGGGATTTGGCTGGAGCGGGCAGCGCAGGCTTGGCCCAGGCGGGCGGCGCTCTTCACCGGCGTTGATCTGGTGGCGGATTATGCCGGGTTTGACCGCGCCGCGCGCGAGGTGGCGGGCGGGTTGACGGCGCAAGGCGTGGCGGCTGGCGACCGGGTGGCGATTTTCATGGGCAATGCGCCGGACTATCTCTTGGCGCTTTACGGTATCTGGTATGCCGGGGCCGCTGCCGTGCCGATCAATGCCAAGCTGCACGGGGCAGAGGCGGCGTGGATCATCGCAGATGCAGGCGCGCGGGTGGTTTTGGCGGATGTGGTTCGGCGCGATGCCTTGGCCGAGCAGGGGGTCGTGGCACAGGCGGTCACGCAGGGCGCAGCGGTGGCCGAAGTTGCCACGCGCGCGCCCGGCGATCTGGCGTGGTTGTTTTACACCTCTGGCACCACTGGGCGGCCCAAGGGGGTGCGGATCACGCATCGGATGCTGGTCGCGATGTCGCTCAGCTATCTGGCGGATGTCGATGAGGTGACCGGCGACGATGCCACGCTCTACGCCGCGCCGATGAGCCATGGCGCCGGGCTCTACGCCATGGTCCATGTGCTGCGCGGGGCGCGTCATGTCTGTCCGGCGTCGGGCGGCTTTGACGAGGCCGAGATATTCGATCTCGCGCGGCATCATGGCCGGGTGCATATGTTCGCCGCGCCGACGATGGTCAAGCGGTTGACCGCACAGGCGCGGGCGCGCGGCGAGACCGGCGCGGGTCTGCGCAGCGTGGTCTATGCCGGGGGGCCGATGTATCTGGCAGATATTCTCGAGGCGGTCGAGGTGTTCGGGCCAATCTTCCTGCAAATCTACGGGCAGGGGGAATGCCCGATGGCGATCACCGCGCTGAGCCGCGCCGACGTGGCGGATCGCAGCCATCCGCGTTGGCGCGAACGGCTGGCCTCGGTAGGTCGCGCGCAATCGGTGGTCGAGGTGCGGATTGCGGATGACACGGGGGCAGAGGTACCGCCGGGGGAGGTGGGCGAAATCCTCGTGCGCGGCGATGCGGTGATGCCGGGCTATTGGCAGAACGCGGCGGCGAGCGAAAAGGCGCTGCGCGACGGCTGGCTCTGGACGGGTGATCTGGGCCGGATGGACGATGACGGCTATGTGACCTTGCAGGACCGATCCAAGGATATGATCATCTCGGGCGGGTCCAACATCTATCCGCGCGAGGTGGAAGAGGTGCTCTTGACCCATTCTGACGTGATCGAGGCGGCGGTGGTGGGCATGGCCGATGCCGAATGGGGCGAGGTGGTGGTGGCCTTTGTGGTCTGTGACGGGACGCTCGATGAGGCAGCGCTTGACGCGCATTGCCTGCGCCAGATCGCCCGGTTCAAGCGGCCCAAACGCTATATCACGGTCGCCGAGTTGCCCAAGAACAATTACGGCAAAGTGCTCAAGACCGAATTGCGGGCGCGTCTGACCACCTAGCGCAGCCTTGTTTTCACCCGCCAAAGGCGCTAGATGCGCGGGGTCGAGCGGTCGCAGCCTACCCGCTTTAAAAAACAAGGATAAAAGATGAGGACGATTGTTATCTGCTCGGGCGGACTCGATTCCGTATCGCTCGCCCATAAGGTGGCCGCTGAGCATGAATTGGCGGGGCTTCTGAGCTTTGATTACGGGCAACGCCATGTGAAAGAGGTGGAATATGCCGCCGCTTGCGCGCGCCGTCTGGGTGTGCCGCATAAGGTGGTGGATATTCGCCAGATCGGGGCGGCGCTGTCGGGTTCCGCGCTGACCGATGATGTGGCGGTGCCGGATGGGCATTACGCCGAAGAGACCATGAAAATCACCATCGTGCCCAATCGCAATGCGATCATGCTGGCCATAGCCTTTGGCATGGCGGCGGCGGAAAAGGCCGATGCCGTGGCCACGGCGGTGCATGGCGGCGATCATTTCATCTACCCCGATTGCCGCCCCGGTTTTATCAACGCGTTTCAGGCGATGCAGGATGCGGCGCTGGAGGGCTATGCCGAGGTGAAGCTTTATACGCCCTATTTGCAGGGGTCCAAGGGCGATATCGTCACCGATGGGGCCAAGCATGGCACGCCCTTTGCCGAAACATGGTCGTGCTACAAGGGCGGGGCCAAACATTGCGGGCGCTGTGGCACCTGTGTCGAGCGGCGCGAGGCGTTTCATCTGGCGGGGGTCGTTGATCCGACCGAGTATGAGGACCGGGATTTCTGGTTGGCGGCTGTGGCCGGGCGGGGGGCGTGATGTATCGGATCACCAAGGAATTCCACTTTTCCGCGTCACATCAATTGTTTGGCCTGCCTGAGACGCATCAATGCGCGCGGCTGCACGGGCATAACTACATCGTGGTGGTCGAACTGACCGCCGCCGAGTTGAACGCGCATGGCTTTGTGCGCGATTACCTCGATCTGGGGGATCTGAAGCGGTATATTGATGACACGCTCGATCACCGGCATCTGAATGATGTGCTGGGGGATGATTGCGTGACCGCTGAACGGATGGCCAAACATCTTTTTGACTGGTGCCATGCGCGCTGGCCCGAGGTGACGGCGGTCAAGGTCAGCGAGACGCCGAAAACATGGGCGGAGTATCGCCCGTGACCGAGGCGATCCGGGTCTCGGAAATCTTTGGCCCGACCATTCAGGGCGAGGGCGCGCTGATCGGTCAGCCGACGGTGTTTGTGCGCACCGGGGGCTGCGATTACCGCTGTGTCTGGTGTGACAGCCTGCACGCGGTCGAGTCGGCCTATCGCGAGACTTGGGTGCCGATGAGTGCTGACGCGGTGTTGGCCGAGGTCGCGCGCCTCTCGGGCGGTCGGCCCATCATGGTGACGCTCTCGGGCGGCAATCCGGCGATTCAGCCGTTGGGTGCGTTGATTGATCTGGGCCATGCGCGCGGCTATCGCTTTGCGATGGAAACCCAAGGCTCTGTCGCGCGCGACTGGTTCGCGGCGCTTGATATGCTGGTGCTCAGCCCCAAGCCGCCGTCGTCGGGCATGGAGGTAGACTGGGCGCTCTTTGACGATTGCGTTGCAGCGGCCAAGGGTGCTGCGAGCGTCCTCAAGATCGTCGTATTTGACGAGGCGGATTATGAATGGGCGCGGGCGGTGGCGGGGCGCTATCCGCAATTGCCCCTCTATTTGCAGCCGGGCAATCACACGCCGCCCCCGCCCGAGGATGATGCCGCCACGGTCGATCAGGCGGGCATCGACGCGCGCATGCGCTGGTTGGTAGAGCGGGTGACGGGTGACGGATGGTTTGACGCAAAGGTTTTGCCGCAGTTGCATGTGATGCTCTGGGGCAACAAGCGCGGGGTGTGAAGGAGAAAGCGATGAGCGAGAATATTTACAAAGACCTCAAGCAGTTGGGCGGCGCGGCGCAGATACCGCAGACCCCCGAAGAGGCGCTGTTGGAGCGTGTGGCCAATCCGCAGGCGGATGTGCAGTATAACGTGCGGTTCACCGCGCCTGAGTTTACCTCGCTCTGCCCCATGACCGGACAGCCGGATTTCGCGCATTTGGTGATTGATTATGTGCCGGGCCAATGGCTGGTCGAGAGCAAATCGCTCAAGCTTTACCTGACCAGTTTCCGCAATCATGGGGCCTTCCACGAGGATTGCACGATTTCCATTGCGCGGCGGCTGGTGGGCTTTCTGGAGCCAGAGTGGCTGCGCATTGGTGGCTATTGGTATCCGCGCGGCGGTATCCCGATTGATGTGTTCTGGCAGACGGGCCCGATGCCAGAGGGCGTGTGGATTCCCGATCAGGGCGTGCCGCCCTATCGCGGGCGCGGCTAAGCCGCCTTTGGGCATCTCGCCCGCCCGTTGATCGGGCGGGCGCATGCCCCCTCAGACACCCAGCCAGCGATGCTGCGCCTCGGTATCGGCGCGGATATCGTCGGCGGTGCCGGTCCAGACCACTTGGCCCTTGCTGACCACCACCACATCATCCGCAAGCGAAGTGGCAAAGCCGAAATTCTGCTCGACCAGAACCATCGACAGCCCCTCGCGCTTGAGCTCCATCAGCTTGTCATGGATCAGCTTGACGATGATCGGGGCCAGCCCCTCGGTGGGTTCGTCCAAGATCAAGAGTCGTGGATTCATCAGAAGCGCGCGGGCAATCGCCAGCATTTGCTGTTCGCCCCCCGACAGCTGCGTGCCGCCATTCTCAAGGCGTTCACCAAGGCGCGGGAAGAGGTCCAGCACCCGGTCCATTGTCCATGCCCCGTCAAACCGCTTGGACGCGATTTCAAGGTTCTCGCGCACCGTCAGAGAGGGGAAGATATCCCGCGTTTCCGGCACATAGGCGATGCCCGCCTTGGCGATATCATAGGGCCGTTTGGGCATGGCCCGCCCATCAAAGGTGATCTGCCCGTCGCGCAGCGGCAAGAGGCCCATCACTGTCTTCAGCGTGGTGGATTTGCCCGCGCCATTACGCCCCAGAATGGCCAGAACCCGGCCTGCCTCGGCGCGCAAACCCATGCCATAAAGCACTTGGGTTTCGCCATAGCCGGAATTGACGGCATTCAGTTCAAGCATCTTCCCAACTCCCCAGATAGATTTCCTTGAGCAGCTTGGAGCCGCGTGCGGCCTCGGGCAGCCCGTCAAACACCACCTCTCCATAGTTCAGCACGGTGATCGTATCGGCCACGTCAAAGGCGAGATCCATGTCATGCTCGATGATCAAAAGTGTCAGATCACGCGGCAGGTTGTTCAGAAGGTCGTGAAACCCCTTGGCCATTTCCGGGCCGACACCGCTTGTTGGTTCATCCATCAAGAGAACGAGAGGGCGGGTGGCCAGCGCCACGCCCACCTCCAGCTGCCGCCGCACGCCATAGCTAACCTCAGACACACGCGCATGCAGATAGGGCATGAGATTGACCTGTTCGGCCACCTCGGCCACGATTTCGCGCACTTCGGGACGTGCGAGGCTGTCGGTATAAAGCCGGGTTGCGTTGCCGGTGTGGATCGCCGCCGCCAGCCCCAGATTTTCCTCGACGGTCAGCCCGTCAAAGAGCGTGTTTTTCTGATAGCTGCGCGACAGACCTTGCCGCGCGCGCCGGGCCACGGGCAGGGCGGTTACATTCTCGCCCGCCAGATGTACCGATCCGCTATCGGGGCTAAGTTCGCCCACCAGCAGGTTGAAGAGCGTCGTCTTGCCCGCGCCGTTAGGGCCAAGGATCACCCGCCGCTCGCCCCGCTCCAATTTGAGCGAGACCCCGCGCGTGACATGCACCGCGCCAAAGCTCTTGTCGAGATTGCGTGTCTCAAGCATCGGTCTTGACCTCCCTTGGGTCGATATCGCGCACCGCATCCGCCGCACGCCGTTCTATCCGCGCGCCAAACCGCGCCTCGATCCAGCCAAAGATGCCATTGGCGCGGCTCATCACCACGGCAATCAGGATGACCCCGACCACCAGATGCCAATAGCTTGTGAGCGCGCCCACCTCATGCTTGAGCAGCACAAAGACCGCAGCGCCCAGCAAGGGGCCGACCAGCGTTCCAAGCCCGCCCAGGATCACAACCACCAACGCCTCGCCCGAGACTGTCCAAGACAGAAGGCCGGGCGAGACAAACATGACGTGCTGTGCTGCCATCACGCCCGCCAAGCCGGAAATCAGGCCAGAGAGGCCAAAGACATCCGCCTTGACCCGCCAGACCGTGAGGCCAAGCGCGCGCATCCGCTGTTCGTTGTGCATGACGCCCGACAGGGACCGGCCTAGCCCAGAACGCAGGATCAGCACGGCCGCGCCATAGATCGCGGCCAGCATGGCAAGGCAGAAGAGAGCAAAGCTGCGCCCGTCATTCAGGTCTAGCCCGATCAGCGCAAGATCGAGCCGTTCAATCCCACCCAGCCCGTCATCGCCGCCAAAAAGCGGCGCTTCGAACACATAGGAATAGCCCATCTGCCCAAAGGCCAGTGTCGCCATGATGAAATAGATGCCATGGCTGCGGGCGCAGATGGCACCGATGACCCAAGCGATGGCCCCGGTTATTGCAACCGCGCCACCCATAGCGGCCACTGGCGTCAGCCCAACCTTGGTGGACAGGATCGCATAGCCATAGGCCCCGACGCCAAGCAATGCGCCGTGGCAGAGCGAGACCATGCCGCCAAAGCCTGCGACCATATCGAGCGCGATCACCAGCATGGCGAGGATGAGAATCTCGGTCAGGATTTCCAGCCCGAAATATTCCGCCGTAAAGGCCTGGAAAAGGGCCGCCGATGCCAAGAGCACGAGCGCGCCGTATCGCAGAGGTGTGTGTCGAAACATCGCCTTATCCTTTCGCCGGAAAGAGGCCCACAGGCCGGATCACCAGCACTGCCGCCAAGAGCGCGTAAATCAGAACCGAGGCCAGTTGCGGTGCCAGCACCGCACCAAAGGTCTGCACGAACCCAAAGATGAGAGAGCCCGCGATGGCCCCTTTGAGCGAGCCCAAGCCCCCGATCACGATCACGATCAGCGTGGGGATAAGGATTTGCAGACCCATGTCGGGTGTGACGCTCAAGAGCGGTGCCGCCACCGCGCCCGCCAGCCCTGCAAGCGCGCAGCCCACACAAAAGACGATAAAGAACAGCCGCTCGACATTGATCCCAAGGCAGGCCGCCATCGCGTCATTGTCAACGCCCGCGCGGATCATCGCGCCAATCTGTGTGCGGCTGAGGACAAAGGCCAATGCGCCAAAGATTGCCAATCCCAAAGCGATGATAAACAGCCGGTAGGCGGGATATTCGACACCCAAGAGCGCCACGCGCCCGGCAAGAAGCTCTGGCACTTCCAGCCCGAGCGCCAGATCGCCCCAGACGATCCGGGTAATGTCGAGCAGGGCAAAGATCAGCCCAAATGTCACCAGAACCTGTGCCATCGGACCCGATTTGCGCATCCGCTGGATGAGGCCGGAATAAAGCAGCACGCCCACCCCCGCGACCGCCACCGGGGCCAGAAAGAACCCGGCCCAATAGCCGCCAACCGCTGCCACCGAGGCCGCGAAATAGGCCCCAAGCGCATAGAGCGCGCCATGCGCCAAGTTGACGAAATGCATCAGGCCAAAGATCACGGTCAGGCCGATAGACAAGAGAAACAGCAGCATGGACAGTTGCAACGCATTGAGCGCCTGTAGTGTCCAGAAACCAAGATCGAGTGACATTGCGGAACCTCCTCCCGAAAGGGCCCGGCCAAGGATATGGCCGGGCCGCCTGTCTTAGTTGCTGACGGGGGCCGCCATCTCGCAGCCGTTGACCGGATCGGCCTCGGCGGGCAGCTCGGCCAGCACCTTTTGGGTCAGCCCATCGGTGCCGGCGACGGTCTCGTAGACATAGATCGGCTGCACGATGTTGTTGGTCGCGGGATCAATCGACAATGCGCCGCGCGGCCCGTCGAACCGCACTTGGCGCAGGGCGTTGGCAAGGCTCTCGCGATCCGTGGCACCCGCCTTGACCGCCTCGATCAAGGCGCGGCCTGCGTCATAGCCATGTACGGCGAATTCCGACGGCACGCGGCCTGTCTTGGCCGTGAAGGCCTCGACGAATTGCGCGTTGGCGGGGCTGTCGATGGTGGGCACGTAATGCAGGGCGGTAATCACACCCTCTGCCGCCGGACCTTGGGCATTGACATAGAGCGACGAGGTCAGGAACCCCGAACCATAGAGCGGCAACTCGGCCTTGAGACCAAAGCTATCGTATTGCTTGACAAAGGAAATCGCCTCGCCGCCTGCATAGAACACGAACACCGCTTCGGCACCGCTTGACTTGGCCTGTGCCATATAGGGGCCAAAATCCTGCGTCTTCTGGAAGGGGGTGAAATCCTGTCCGACGATCTCGCCGCCCGCAGCGGTGAAGGTCTGGACAAACCCGTCGATCATCTGGCGACCTGCGGCATAATCGGGGGCCAGCGTATAGACCTTGCGGATGCCCTGATCATACATCCACTGACCCATCGGGCGGTTGACCTGCCCGTTAGAGAAAGACATGCGCGTGATATAGGGCGAGCAGGCCTCGCCTGTGGCCTCGTCATTGCCTGCGTTGGCAACGATCAGCGGCACGCCCGCGCCATGCACCATGTCGCGCACAGCCCCCAAGACGCCAGAGCTGACGATGCCCGAAATCACATCGACCTTGTCCTGCAGGATCAGCTTTTTGGCCTTGGCCAAGGCCACTGGCGGCTTCACTTCGGTATCTTCGCGGACGATCTCGAATGTCGCCGCGGTCTCAGACCCGAATTGCTCAAGCGCTGTGGTGAATCCGGCCTCGATATCATTGCCAAGGGCGGCGTAAACGCCGGAAAAGGGCAAGAGCAGGCCAACTTTGATGTCCTGGGCTGTTGCGGGCATAGCAAAGCCAGTGGCAAGCCCGAGGGCCGCCAGAAATGCGCGTTTCATAGGGTAGTTCCTCCAGTTGGTGTTGAGACCCCTCCTCAGGGCCTATCCAAGATCGCCCCCGCCCACCGGCACTGTGACGCCGGTGATGTAAGAGGCCTCATCCGACGCCAGAAACAGGATCGGGCCTGCCTGTTCGTCGAGTGTTCCGTAGCGTTTCATCAGGCTCGATTGGATCGTCTGATCGACGATGGTCTGATACCAGTCTTCGCGCTGTTCTTCGGCGGCATTGGGGTTGCGCGGCACCACGCGTAGCGGGGCCTCTGTGCCCCCCGGCGCGGTGGCGACCACGCGAATGCCGCGTTCCCCCACTTCCCAGGCAAGGCTGGCGGTGATCGCATTCACCCCACCCTTGGCCGCCGCATAAGGCACGCGGTTGAGGCCACGTGTGGCAATCGACGAGACATTGACGATCACGCCCGATCCCTGCGGCAACATCCGCTCGATCGCCGCCCGGCAGCAATAGAGCGTCGGAAAGAGCGAGCGGCGCACCTCGGCGTCAATCTCATGGGGCGCATAATGCTCATAGGGTTTCGCCCAGATGGTGCCGCCCACGTTGTTGATCAGAATGTCGATCCGACCCCAGATATCAATCGCCGCCGCCATGGCCGCGTCGCAGCCTTCCCATGTTTCCAGATCGACGTTGAGCGCTTGGGCTTCGCCGCCTGCGTCACGGATCGCTGTAACCACCGTGTCGCGATGCTCTGAGCGGTCCACGACCAGCACTCGCGCGCCTTCGGCGGCGGCGCGTTCGGCCACCCGGCGACCGATCCCTTGGGCCGCGCCGGTGACGACCATCACCTTATCTGCAAAACGCGGTGTCATGCGGCGGCGGCCTCTGTCTCGGTCGGGTTGAATTTTTCGAAATGGAACGCGGCGGGTGTGACACCCAGTTGTGCGAAATGCGCGCGCACCGCGTCCACCATCGGGGGCGGACCGCAGAGATAGACATCGCAATCGCCGCCATTCAGATCCTCTGCCGTCACGTGATCGGTGACAAATCCCTTGCGCGCGTGCTCTTCGTTTTGATCGGCCAGCACCGTGATCACGGTCACGTTGCCAATAGCCTCGGCCAAGGCCATGACACGGTCGAGTTCAACAAGATCGGCGGCACGGGTTACGGCGTAGTAGAGCGTGATCGGCTGATCCGAGCCCTGCACGGCCACCTGTTCCAGCATCGACAGGAAGGGTGCCAAGCCAGTGCCACCCGCCAACCACAGCTGCGGGCGCTCAATGGGCCGCAGGTAAAACGCCCCCATCGGCCCGGTCAGCGTGACGGCATCGCCAGCCGTGGCGCGTTCGCCCAAATAGCGGCTCATCAGCCCGCCCGGAATGTTGCGAATGAGGAATGTGGCCTCGTGCGCGCCGGGGGCAGAGGAAAAGGAATACGAGCGGTGCGCCTCGGTGCCGGGCACGGAGATATTGACATATTGACCGGGCAGAAAGCCCATCGGCTTGGCCAGTTTGACGCGCAGGCCAAAGGAGGTCTCGGACAAGCGGTCAACGCCCAACACCTCTGCCGATATCGCCTCGGGCGCGGTCTTGCACATGGCAGAGGAGGCAGGCACCCGGATCACGCAATCGCTCTGCGGCATCATCTGACAGGTCAGCACATAGCCTTCAGCCGCCTCATCCTCGGTCATCGCCTCGTCGAGGTAGAATTCCAGCTCATATTTGCCCTTTTCGGCAAAGCATTTGCAGGTGCCACACACCCCGTCACGGCAATCCATCGGAATGTTGATCTTTTGCCGAAACGCGGCTTCGGTGACTTTCTCGTCATCCTCGCATTGAATGACACGGGTCACGCCATCCTCGAAATTCAGGGCGATATTATAGCTGGTCATGGCGGGCTCCTCCCCTCTTGTGGCGCGTCCCCATCGGGCACGCGCCGGTCTTGGCCTCAGATGTGGTAAACGTCGATCACATGGTGGATCTGGTCGTTCTTGAGCACGACCTTCTTATCGGTGATCAGCGGGTTTTTCCCTGTTACATCAATCGTGTAATAGGACGTGCCCCAGTGTTGATCGGTCTTGCCATAGCGATAGGTCAGCGTGTGCCAGTTAAAGCGCAGCGTGATCGTGCCTGCCTCGCGGCTCAGCACCTCGATATTGGCAAGGTTGTGATTGGTGCGCGGCTCTGGCAGCGAGGTGGCCGAAGACCGATCTGTCTGAATGCGGAACACGCGATCCTCGATGCCCGAGCGGTCGGGATAATAGATCAGCGACATCTCGTTTTGCGGGTCTTCGGTCAGGAGATCCTCATCATCCCAGGCGGGCATCCAGAACGGGCAATCGGCATGGTAGAACGTCAGCCAATTGTCCCAGTCGCGATCATCAAGCGCGCGCGCCTCGGCGTAGAGAAAGGCTTGGATTTCCTCATAGTTCATGGTGGCCTCGGTGCTCTGGCGGTCTAGCGTTGCGGTGGTCATGGTCATCTCTCCTCACTCTGCCGCAACGGCGCTGCCGGGGGCGGTTTCGCGTTCCTTGGTGATGGCCTGCGCCATGCGCTCGGACCATTGCTTGTGCTGGATCACGAACAATCCCTCATCCTCGGTGCGGGCCCCCGACAGGATCGGGTTCACACCAAGCGCCTTGGCATCCTCATCTGGGCCGTGAATCCACTGGGTCGCGCCTCGGCAAATGTCATTCCACTTGGCATGGGCGGCACCGGCATAACCACGTTGCGTGGCGCGGAATTCCTCGGTGTCGTCGGGCGTCGCCATGCCGGAGGCGTTGAAGAAATCCTCATACTGGCGAATGCGGCGCGAGCGCGAGTCTTGGCTCTCGCCTTTGGGGGCGATGCAATAGATCGTGACTTCGGTCTTATCCACGCTGATCGGACGAAACACCCGGATCTGGCTGCTGAACTGATCCATCAGGAACACGTTGGGATAGAGGCAGAGATTGCGCAGCACGCCCACCATCCATTCGGCCTTGGTGGCCCCATATTTCTCGGTCCATTCGGCAAGACGCGGATAGTTGGGCCGGTTGGTCGAGTCGGCCCATGTGGTCCACAAGAGGAGGTGCCCATTCACATAGGAATGAAAGCCGCCCTTCTGCTTGGCCCATTTGCTGGCGTCGGTTGCTTTGATCTTGTCTTCCTTGCCATCCGCCGTGCGGTGCGAGGTGGTGGCCACGTAATTCCAATGCACCGCCGAGACGTGATAGCCATCAGCGCCATTCTCGGCCTGCAATTTCCAGTTGCCGTCAAACGTATAGGTGGACGATCCGCGCAGCACCTCGAGCCCCTCGTCGGATTGATCGACAACCATGTCGATCATCTTGCGCGCCTCACCGAGATACTCTTCCAGCGGGGCCACATCGGCATTGAGCGAGCCAAAGAGGAAGCCACGATAATTCTCGAACCGGGCCACTTTGGTCAGATCATGGCTGCCGTCTTTGTTGAATTGCTCGGGGTAGCCCGCGCCATTCGGGTCTTTGACCTTCAAGAGCTTGCCGGTGTTGGAAAAGGTCCAGCCGTGGAACGGGCAAGTAAAGGTCTTTTGGTTGCGCCGCTTGAACCGACAAAGCTGCGCGCCGCGATGCGAGCAGGCATTGACCAACGCATTCAGATTGCCGTCCTTGTCGCGCGTGATCACGACCGGCGTGCGGCCCATGTGCAGGGTGAAATAATCGCCGGGATTGGGGATCTGGCTCTCATGCGCCATATAAATCCAGTTGCCCTCAAAGATATGCTTGATCTCAAGCTCGAACAGTTCCTCATCGGTGAACATGTCGCGCCGCGCGCGGAAAATCCCCGCCTCGGCATCCTCTTGCACGATGCCGTCAAGACGGCCTTCCAGTTCGTCGAGATTGGATTGGGTAAACATGGTCTTTCCTCCTCCGGAAATGTCTTGGGTCTTGGGCCAGTTATTCACCGGCCACGGTTTTTAGGCTCCGCGCGCGGTCGCGGCGGAAAAAGTCGATCTTGTCGGGGTCGAGCGACACGCCCAGGCCTGCGCCCTGCGGCACCTCGACGGTGAAATCCCGATAGACGATAGGGGTGGCCAGAATATCCTCGGTCAGAAGCAGGGGGCCAAAAAGCTCGGATCCCCACCGCAAGTCCTCAATCCCGGCAAAGAGTTGCAGCGCAGCGGCTGTGCCAAGCCCGGTTTCCAGCATGGTCCCGGCATAAAGGCCCAGTCCCGCCGCCTGCCCAATCGCCACCACCTCGGACGCGCGTTTGATCCCGCCCGATTGCGCCACTTTGACGGCAAAGACATCCGCAGCACCCCGTGCCACGATGCTGACGGCATCCTCGGGCCCGTTCAGCGCCTCATCGGCCATCACCGCAATCTCGTGAGCGCGGGTCAATTCGCGCAGCGCATTGAGATACCGCGCGCGCACTGGCTGTTCGACCAATTCGCAGCCCACATCCTGAAGGCCCCTGAGGCCCCAGCGGGCATCCTGCAACGACCACGCCTGATTCACATCGACGCGGATGCTGGCGGCGTCGCCCACGGCGGCCTTGATCCGTGCCACATGCGCCACATCCTCGGCGACGGCGCGCTTGCCGATCTTGAGCTTGAAGATGTTGTGGCGGCGCGCGGCGATCATCTCTTGTGCCTCGGCGATATCGGTTTCGGAATTGCCAGAGGCCAGCGTCCAGGCCACAGGCAAACGGCTATGCACCGCGCCCCCGAAAAGCTGCGCGACAGAGACGCCCAAACGCTTGCCAAGCCCGTCCCAAAGCGCGATTTCCACCGCCGCCTTGGCGATCCGATTGCCCTTGACCAGATGGTCGACCAATTGGAGGGCACCGTTTACATCATCCGCCGACCGGCCCAAAAGCGCGGGGGTGATATAGGTATCAATCGCGGATTGGATGCTCTCTGGGCTTTCGGGGCCATAGGTCAGCCCGCCGATGGTGGTGCCTTCGCCGATCCCCTCGGAGCCATCCGAGAACCGCATCCGCACCAGAACGGCGGTCTGCACCCGCATCGTTGCCATCGACAGGACATGCCCCCGGATGGTCGGAATATCGAGGATCATCGTTTCGATCTGGTCGATCTTGGTCACGGCGTTCACCACATGTCAGTATTGCATTGAGGTGCAAATTGCCTGTGGTGGGGCATCAAGTCGATGATGCTGCGGGTCTTGGGTGATACCCGAACCGAAGGGTTGCCGGAACCTATCAGAGCGCCACGGACCTGCCAAAAAGACGAAAGGCGCGCCACTGGGGCACGCCTTCTGACTGAATCAGCGGATGGCGCGGGGTCACATCATCCCAAGCGCTTCTTTATACATCTCAAGCACGGCTTCTTCTTCGGCGATGTCGTCCTTGTCGCGTTTGCGCAGGGCAATCACCTTGCGCATGACCTTGGTGTCATAGCCGCGCCCTTTGGCCTCGGCCATCACTTCCTTTTGCTGGTCGGCGATGTCTTTTTTTTCGGCCTCTAGCCGCTCGAACCGCTCGATGAACTGGCGCAACTCATCGGCAGTAACGCGGTAGTTGCTGTCAGAATTCATATCATCCATGGCCTGATCTCCGGTCGGTTGGGGTTTCTGACTAACGCTGTGCCGGATGCGGTGCAAGGGTCATCTGCGGCGCGGCTTGCAATGGCGGAAAAATTGCTCTAGCGCCGGGGCGATATCATGTGAAGGAGGTGGCGATGGAGTATATGATCTGGTCTGGGGCCGCCCTGTCGCTGGCTGGTCTGGCCACGTTGATGTGGTGCATCGTCAAGGTTTGGCGCGCGCGCAAGGCTGGTCTTTCGGATGATGACTTGCGGGCTGTGGTGCAACGGATCGTGCCGCTCAATACCGGCGCATTGTTCTTGTCCGTGATCGGCCTGATGATGGTCGTGGTGGGCATTCTTCTGGGGTGATCGCCTCAGTCGTGACGTCGGCCAAACATTCCCTCACCGTTCTTGACCATCTCGACCACCATAGGCGGCACCTGCCAGAGCGGGGTGTCCATCCTGGCCAGAGCCTTGAAATCCTGCAACATCGCGAGCATTCCGCGCTGATCGGCGGCAAACAACGGCCCACCGCGCGCGCGGTCATAGCCATAGCCGCGCACCATCAGAACATCGAGATCCGAGGCGCGTTGCACCGCACCGCGCGCCAAAAGCTGCACCGCGGCCCCAACCAATGCGGCTTGCAAGGCGTGTCTTGGGGCCACCGTGCCCAATACCTCAGCCGGATCGCGCCCCGGTCCGGCTAGGTTTTTGGGCGGGCGTGGGCCCTCGCTCGGGTGGTCATAGAACCCGCGCCCAACCGCCCGGCCCACGGCCCCTTTGGCCAGCCGCTCGGCCAGAGGGTCATCCGCGCCGGGGGCAGGGCACCCAAGCCATTCCGCCACCGCACGCAGCCGGTTCGCGACCACCGGCAGCCCGTCAAAATCCATCATGAGGAAGGGTCCGGCGCGAAATCCAAGGCGCTGTGCCGCCTGATCTACCCGCTGGGGCGTCAGGCCAAGGCGGACCATTTCCAGCCCCGCGAGGCAAACCGCGCCCATGAGAATGTGACCCAGCCCCGGTCCCGCCGCAGGTTGCGCCGCGCGCACGAGTGTCACGCCCAGCCCGGTGCAAAGCTGCGCGAGACTGGCCGCAATCGCAGGATCGGCGGTATCGGACACGGCCAGTTCCGCAAGGCGCAAGGTTTGCGCCGGTCGGTAAAGCCGTAGCCCCAGCGGCGCGCCCGCCAACCCCCGCCCGTCATCGAGAGGCACGCTAAGCGTCTCGTCGGCAACCTCTGAGCCGCGTGTGCAGAGCGCCAGATCAACGGGTGCCATCCCGCTTGTCAACCGCGCGATATGTGCAGCCCGGGTGGCGGCCTCTATCTTGCCGTGCGTGACCAATCCGTCGAGCGCGCGTGACACGCTGGCGCGCAGGTCGGGCGCATCGCTGCGCACCACTTTGCCGCCCTCTAGCAATAGCAGCGCCACATCCCCCAACCGCGCCCCGGCGAGGGCGATCCGGCTTATGTCGCGGATGGCTGCCTGCGCGCGCTCGGGCATGCCCGAGGCCCGGCGTTCGGCGGCGTAGATGTGCCGCTGCGCGCGGGCTTCGGGGCTGCGTAAACGATCCTCAAAAAGCGTCGCTTCAAAGGCTAACCCCTGCGCAAAGGGCAAAAGCTGCGCCGCCTCGACCGCGCGCAAGATATCCGACGCGGCACCGTTCTGGCCCTTGAGCCGCTCAGCCACCGTGGCGATGGCACGCTGATAGCCCGCCGGGTCGGACAGGCCGCGCGTGGCCTCTTGGCTGCGACGCCAGTGGCCTTGGTCGGCCAGCTTGCCGGCAAGGTCGACCGCGGCGGGCAGGGGATCATCGGCGGTGACTTGGGAAAAAAGGCGGCGCAGCCGCGGATCGGTGGCGCGCAGGGTCTGCCCCGCCAACATCACCTCAAGCGCCACCTGCGCCCCCAAAAGGCGCGGCAATCGTTGGGTAACGCCGCCTCCGGGCACCATGCCAAGCGTGATTTCAGGCGACGCCAATCGCGCCTCGGCCTGTGCGATACGCGCGTGCGCTGCCAAGGCGAGCGCCAAGCCCGCACCAAAGGTTGGCCCGTGCAACGCGGCGATCACTGGCTTGGGAAAGTCCTCGATCCGCGTGCAAAGCGCGTCAATCCACGGCTCTGCCAGCGACCCGTCGTATTCGGTAAGATCGACACCCGAAGAAAACCCGCTTCCAGACCCCGCAAGAACCACGGCGCGCACCTCAGCGGCGGTTGCCGCGTGATCCAATGCGCCCGCCAGTTCTGCGCGCAATTCAGCCGATAGGGCATTGGCCACGGGGCGATCCAGCAGCAGCACCGCCACCCCGTTACGCAAGTCTTGGCGTATTTGCCCTGTCACACTGCCTCACCCCTGAAACGCTTCTACGCACAAGTTCTACGGGGAATTTCCCCATGCGCAAGCGTAGGAGGGAAAAAGCGGCGGATTCAGACCGGCATGTTGTCGAACTGCGCCTCAATGGCCTCGCATAACAGCATCTCGTGCAGGCTCTTGGTTTGGTCCGGAACGGCTATGCCTTCGTCATGCAAGCGCGCGATCATCCGGCGCAATTGCGGTTCCAGTTTGTGGCGGATGTCGGGATTGGCCTGCCCAATCTGATGCTCAAGGCGGTCAAGCTCGGTGCGCGTGTTGGTCATGATCATCCTCCCTGGTGAAATTACAACTATAGCGTGTTTTTGCTGTCGTTGGCGATAGTATAGAGACCTCGTAACAACTGCGTGACTGGATCAAGAAACCTGTGCGGCACAGACCCGACAAAGCGGTGCTTCTGGAAGAACATCCAAACGCTCGACGGCGATCATTTCCTCACAGCGGGTGCAGGTGCCGAAACTACCTTTGCGAATGCGATCAAGCGCCGCACGGATTCGGCTGATTTCGTCCTGGCCTTGATGACCCAAATGCTCAAGCACCTCGTCACCTTCGCGCTCGATCGCGGCATCGTCCCAATCTTTGGATTTCGCCGAGTCGAGTTCTGCTTCAATGGCATGCAGGCGTTTGTCCAACTCACCGAGCCGCGCCATCAAGGCCAACCGATATCGTTCTGTGTCTAGCATCCGAAGCCTCCATGATTTTGAGTATCCTATCAGACGGCCATGTTTTGGTCATTGATACAGGTCAAGAGGGGGGCAGATCGGCGTCATGGCGCCGGATCATATGGTCTCCCGAGGCCGGTCTTGGCTCTCGATGGGGATTAGATCGGTGCCTCTACGCGGCTCTGTCGGTACAGGCTCCGGCTCGGTTTCGATAGAAGGTGGCAGGGGTGCCGCTGCGCCCGAAATCAGGCGCAGTGCTCGCAATCCGTTCATCTGTCCAAGCTCTGCCGTGGCAACGATACGGCCGCGCGTGCCGACAAGTTGTGTGTCGTTCAGCGTCTCACGCTGGAAGGGCAAAAGATCACCGGGTTTGAGCGCCAGAATGTCGCGTAAGGGCAGGCGCAACCGGGCCATGACAGCGTCAAGCATGACCGGTGCGTTGTTCACAACCTGTTCAAGATTTGCAGGGGCCTCGATCTTGGTGTTTGCGATCTTGCCCGAAGAGGCACGCGCCGGTGACGCGATCACGGGCAAGAGCAGATCAAGACGCCCCGTTTTTGCCCCCGGTCCCAGATCGACGGTGAGGCGTAGCAATTCGAAATCCGGGGCCACCAACAAGAGAGAGAGGCCGCGCAGATCCTCGACCATGACGCCAAACCCAAAACGGCGCGGTGGCGGCGCGTCGTGCTCTTGCGCCAGCTGACTTTCAAATTCGGTTAAAACTGCATCAATCAACGGCGCGACCATCGCCGCGTCTGTGCGTGTGGCGGCGCGCGGCCGTGCCAATCCGGGGCGCACGGACCCGGTGGTCTGCACCTCGATCAGCCCGGCGAGGAATTGCGAATCAAGACAGAGCGCGCCGCGTGCGCCCCCATCCCCCTCGAGCAGCACCAAGAGCCCCGCGTCACCCAAGCTGCGCCCCACGTGGGCAAGCGGTACGCGCATCTGTTCGACCGTGGCCACAGTCAGGCCAAGGCCAAAGAGCGTATCTGCCGCACGCGCCAAGGACAGGCGCAGCGCCTTGACCGGTGTCATCTGGCGGCTGTCGGATCCGTCTCTTGCGGCCTGCGCCATCCGTTGAATGACCGAACTGTGATCCTGCGATCCCATACCCTGCGCCATCGCCCCTTTCTGAAGCTCTCGGGTGGACCCTAGGCAGGCTTGGTTACGATTTCATTTAAGCGGAGCAGAAACTTTGGCCTATTGCGCTGCCATGCGGGCGCTCAGTGGCAGGGTCACGCGGAATGCGGCGCCCTTTTGCCCGGGCAAATAGCTGACCGCGCCCCCCAACCGCGCCATAATCTCGCGGCAGATCGCAAGGCCAAGGCCCGCGCCGCCCGCTTTGTGCTGGCCGATACGCGAGAATTTCTCAAAAATCACGGCCTGTTGTGCGGGGGCGATGCCTGATCCGTTGTCGGTAAAGTCGATCACCAGTTCCCCATCGACGACCGCCGTACGAATCGTCAAAATCGGCGGTTGCCCGTCGCAATATTTGCGCGCATTGGCGATGAGATTGATGAATACTTGCACCAGCCGGTCCAGATCTGTGGTCAGGGCCACCGCCTCGGCCATGCGGTCGCGCATGACACGAAGCGTGCCACCCTGCACCCCGGCGGCGCGTTCCGCCCGGTCCAGCAGATCAGCCAGCGAACCGGTCTGCACATGCAGCACGACTTGGCCGTTTTCGAGCACGCTCAGATCCAAAAGATCATCCAAGAGCCGGGTCAGGCGCACGGCCTCGTCATGGATCACCGAGGCATATTTGCTTTGTTCCTCAGGGGTAAGATCGCCGGTATCGCGCAGAATTTCCGAGAATGCGCGGATCGAGGTCATCGGCGTGCGCAGCTCATGACTGATCTGGCTTAGGAATCCGTCCTTTTGCACCGAAAGCTGCGTCAGTTTCTCGTTGGCCTGTCGCAGTTGCCGCGCGGTGCGGACCAGTTCCTGTGATTTTGCCTCAAGCTGGCTGGAATATTCCATGATCTGTGCGGTTTCATCTGCGACCGCCATCAGATCTTCCACCGAGACCGCGGCGCCGCCGACGATCTGACTGATCATCGCATGGGCCGTGGCAGCCCCGACAGAGCCTGACAATTCGCGCTCCAGCTCTTGCAGAAATGTGGGGCTGGGTTCGGGCAGATAGCCTGCCAAGCCTTGCCGCTGCGCTGCTTCTGCAAATAGCGCCTGCGCTTCGGTCGCCCCCATGATGCGCTGTGCCATGATCAACAGATCTTCGCTTTGCGCCATGCCGCCGGTCCAGCCGCCGGGCGTACCTGAATGATCGAACACATTGACGAATTGCGCCCCCTGCAACCGTTCCACAGGTTGAGGAAAGCTGAGCAGCGAGCCAAGGACAAAGGCGGCGGTGTTGAGCAGCAGTGACCACAGCACCGCATGCACCACCGGGTCCATCCCCTCAGAGCCAAAGAGCGCGCGGGGCCGCAGCCAGTGCAGCCCAAAGAGACCCTCGTCAAATACCACCTGGGGCAGCACCATTGAGGGGCCAAAGCTGGGCAGAAAAAGGCAGTAGATCCAAACCACCGCCCCCACGATAAGGCCCGCCAAGGCCCCCGTGCGCGTGGCCCCTCGCCAAAAAAGCCCCCCCATCAGCGCGGGCATGAATTGCGCCACGCCCGCAAAAGCGATCAATCCAATCGCTGCTAGGGCGGTTCCGCCCCCAGAGAGCCGGAAATAGACATATCCCAGCAGAACGACACCCGCGATGCTCAGCCGACGGGCCAAAAGTGCCACGTGGCGCACGTCCCCGGACACCATTGCCGCCCCGCCCGAAAAATAAAGCCAAAGTGGCATCACCACATGGTTTGACACCATGGTCGAGAGCGCAATCGCCGCGACGATCACCATCGAGGTGGCGCTGGAAAAGCCACCCAGAAACGACAGGATCGCCAGCCCGTCGCGTCCGTCCATCAAGGGCAATGTCAGCACGAAAAGATCGGGGTTCGCTCCTTCAGGCATCAATTCCAGCCCCACCGCAGCGATGGGCACGACAAAGAGACTCATCAACATGAGATAGGTGGGAAACGCCCATGCTGCGGTGCGTAAATGGTCTTCGTCCTCGTTCTCGACCACCATCACCTGAAACATACGAGGGAGGCACAGGAAGGCCACTGCCGACAACATCGTCAGACCAATCCAGCGACTGCCCGAGACTTCAAAGTGGGCAATGGCCGAGGCATCAATCCGGTCGAGCGTTGCAGCCACTCCGCCCGACAGGCCCCAGACTACGAATATTCCTACCGCCAACAGCGCGCAGAGCTTGACCACCGCCTCAAGCGCGATGGCCATGACCACGCCATGATGTCTCTCGTTCGCATCCAGATTGCGCGTGCCAAAGAGAATGGTGAACAGCGCCAGCCCCCCCGCCACCCAAAGGGCTGTGGAGTGCATGTCAGGCAGGGTTGTGGCGGTGAGATCGGTTTCGGCAAACGCCGCGAAGGAGAGGGTGACGGATTGTAACTGCAGCGCGATATAGGGCGTCGTGCCGATCACCGCGAGAACCGTTACAATCACCGCAAGCAGGTTGGACTTGCCGTAGCGCGAAGATATCAGATCAGCGATTGACGTGATCCGCTGGCTACGGCCCACGCGGACCATCTTGCGCAGGGTCCACCACCAGCCGATCATGATCAATGTCGGCCCTAGATAGATTGTCACAAACTCCAGCCCCGAGCGTGCAGCAAAGCCGACGGCGCCATAGAATGTCCATGCCGTGCAGTAAATCGACAGGGACAACGTGTAGACATAGGGCGACCGCAGCCAGCTTCCGCGTCCACGCAGCGCCGCGCGATCCGCAGCAAAGGCCACGGCGAAGAGAAAGACCACGTAGAGGATGCAAACAAGGATGAGGACGTTCAAGGTCGTCATCTAGCGCTCCTGTGAACCCTTCGGGTCTTCCTCGGTGTCCGTTGGGCGCAGCCGCGCCGAAATCACGCCTGCGATCACGGCAAGCACGATCCAAAGGCCAAAGATATAAAACATGGCCCGCGTGGTGCGCACCCCTTCGGTTTCCCACAAGAGCGGCACCGAGAACAGCACCGCCCCGGCAATCGGCAGCATCCGCGCCGCGTCTGACAGTCGCCGCAACCGATAGGTGCGCCGCGCCAGAAACATCGGGCCGCGCTCGGCGCTCATGGCACGACCAGCGCCCGCACCGCTGCCAGCACATCGGCATTTGAGAACGGCTTGGTCATGTATTGGCTGGCCCCGGCGCGCTCTGCCATCTCGCGATCCTTGGTCTGGCCGCGCGCCGTCAGCATCAGAACCGGCGTATCACCATAGACGGCATCGGCGCGGATTTCCTGAAGGATGTCAAAGCCACTTTTGCCGGGCAGCATCACGTCAAGAATGATGAGGTCGGGCGCGCGGGCGCGCACGGCGTCCATCGCATCATGGCCATTGGCGTGGGTCTTTACCTCCCAGCCATCCCGCGAGAGGATAAAGCTGACAGCTTCGATGATGTTCGGCTCGTCCTCGATCACCAGAACCCTCTTCGTCATGCAACCGGCCTCCCCTCCGTTGCGCGCGCGGTCACTGCCGTGCGTCTGATTTTCTCTGCGCCCATTCTGTCACATCCCTTCGGCGACAATCGACGGCTCGCGTCGTGCGGCGCAATCGGCCAGTGGACATATGCGGCAACTCACCCCAATCGGGCGCACCGCGCCGCCTGTCTCGCCGGGGTCTGGCAGCATCAGCATCAACGCCTGCATGAGGGGCGGGCGGTCGAAACCGGCAGGCCCGGTCTGCGCGGCTACGGCAAAGGCCTCGATCACTTCGGCTCCGCGTCCGGCCTGTCGCAGGCGCAGGCGCAGGGGCACCTGTGGTTGGCTCAGCACCTGATACAGCGGCCAGAGCGCGCAGGCACCGGCCATACGCGGTGTGGCAAACCCGGCAATCGGCTTGCGGAAGGTGAGCGTGCCAGAGGCATCGCAAATCACCAGCCCGACTTCGCCGACGTCGGTTTCCGGCAGGCTGGCCAGACGCCGGAACACCCGCGCCATATCTGCGCCCGTTGCCTCGGCCAACCGGTCGGGGCGCAGCCCGAGCGTGGCGACCCGTGCCAGAAACGCCCGAAGCGGAAGCGCTGCAGCATCCTCCATATACCGCAAGAGCGCCTCGCGCGTCAGGTTTTGGGCTGGGCTCGACATGCCCTCGGATGCGGCGGCGTCGATCAAACGCGCCACATCCCGCGGCCCCGCCATTTCGCGTTCCAGTTCGGGCAGGTGATAGCCGCGCGCTGCAAGATAGGCGTGCATCTCGTCCTGCGGCGAGGTCAATTCCGCCTCGGTATTGGGGGCCGCCTCGAGATACCGCACCAACGCTTGCGCGCCTTCGGTCAGGCGGGCGCTGTCCTCGTTGATGTTGCGGTGAAATCGCGCCTGCCATTCCGGCTCAATCGCCTCGGTTTCCACGAGGATCGAGGACGTGGCGCGAATGGCCGTCACGGCCGAAATCACCTCGTGCAGGGAATCCGCAAGAAAAGGATCATGCGCCAGCCGGTCGGTCAGGGTCTCGATGGTGCGCTCCAGCGTCTGCGTGCGCCGATGCAGATCGCTCAAGAGACTGGCCCAACCGGGATAGCGCCCGGCGAATTCCTCGGTTCGGTCCAGTTCTGGCCCATCGTTGCGGGGCTTGCCCGCCGCTTCGCGTAGCCCGGAAATCAGCGTGGCCTCAGCGCCTTGGGTCAGTTGTGACGGTTCAACCTTGAGCGCCTCTGCCAGCTTGAGCAGAGTCTTGCCCCCGATCCGGCGGTGATTGTGTTCGATCAGGTTGAGGTAAGACGGCGAAATCCCGGCCCTCTGCGCCAGATCGGATTGCCGCATGCCGTTCAGAACCCGCCGCTCGCGGATTCTGGTGCCGATCATGAGCCGGTCCGGCATCTGGCCTGTCCTTTTTCGGGGAAGAAGGGATGGTGCGAGAATTTTTTTACAATAGGCGCACGGCATTTGTCTATAAGTTTACAGGCCGTTTATTCCATAAGATATTTGCTTTGCGCAAGATTGTTTCGCGTTTATCTGCAGGCGGTCTTTCCTGCAAGACATCCCGTCCAAACCGCTGTGGTACCGCCTCATCCGCCGTGTCGGCTCTGGCAACGGGTTGCTCTGTTTTTACGCATTCACGTCGCAAATTGACGCGACAGTCGGTTCCGATCCTCTCAGCCTGCAGAAAAGTGGCCTCGTGCCAACAGCCTAGAAATGGAACCCCATGGCCACGCTTTCGGCTCAGCCCGCCCCCGCGCCGTCGCGCGCGCTGCAAGGGATACTCTGCGTCGAGATCGCCATGCTGCTCTTTGTCGGGCAGGACGCCATGATGAAAACGCTGCTGACGATCTATCCGGTATGGCTGCTGATTTTCGTGCGCTCCATCGTGACACTTCTCGTGATGACACCGCTCATTCTATGGTTGGGCAAGCCGCATCGCCTGCTGACGCCTCTTTGGCCATTGCATCTGATCCGTGCGTTCCTTTTTGCCTCGGGATTTTCGATGTTCTATGCGGCTTTCCCGTTCATGGGCCTGGCCGAGGTCAGCACGATCTTTTTCTCTGCGCCGCTTATCACCGCGCTATTCGCGGCGGTGTTCTTGCGCGAAACCATCGGCTGGCATCGCGGGGTCGCCTTGGTGGCGGGGTTTGTGGGTGTGCTCATCGCGATGAATCCAACGGGCGAGAACTTTTCCCTTGTTGCGATCCTGCCGCTTCTGTGCGCCGTGACCTACGCAATTTCTCAGATCATCGCACGCCAGATCGGCGACCGGGAAAGCACGCTTACGGTGGGGCTTTATACCCTGACCTTTGCGGGGCTCTTGATCCTGCCCATGGGCTGGCTGGTCAATCAGGTGATCGAGATCACCCCGGCGACCTATCACCTGCGCTGGGAGATGCCGCCGCAGGCGTTGGACGACCTGCCGCGTCTTGCGCTGTTGGGGGCCATCGGGATGGCGGCCTACACGCTTGTCTCGCGCGCCTATCAGGTGGCGAATGCCAGCCTCGTCGCACCGTTTGACTATACCTATCTGCCCTTTGCCGCCCTGCTGGCCTATGTGCTCTGGGATGAAGTGCCCGCGCTGAATACGCTGGCAGGCATGGTGATCATCACCGCCTCTGGTCTGTACCTTGGATGGCGCGAACTACGAGCCTCGCGTCATAGTGATGCCACGCCGGTCACGGCCGAGGCGATCTTTGCCCCCGGCAGCCCTCTGCCGCCGCAAATTCCCGAGGAAGAAACCAGCCGATGACCACTGTCACGATCCAACCTGAACGCGATATGCGTGGCTATGTCCTTGTTTTTCTTGCAGGGCTGGTCTGGTCTACCGTTGGCTTGGGCATTCGCTTGATTGACGAAGCACAGGTCTGGCAAATTCTGTTTTACCGCTCCGCGTCGATGACCCTGCTGCTCTATGTGGTGATCCGATTGCGCACGGGGCAAGATGCACTGCGTCTTGCGCTACAGATGGGCTGGCCGGGGGTGATTGGTGGGCTGTCGCTGGTGGCGGCCTATACCGGCGCAATCTTTGCCATTCAGACCACCTCTGTCGCCAATGCGATGATGCTCTTTGCTTGCTCGCCGCTTTTGGCTGCGATCCTCGGACGGGTGGTCCTGCGCGAATATGTGCGCCCGCA
This sequence comes from Roseovarius mucosus, assembly GCF_002080415.1. Taxonomy (NCBI): domain Bacteria; kingdom Pseudomonadati; phylum Pseudomonadota; class Alphaproteobacteria; order Rhodobacterales; family Roseobacteraceae; genus Roseovarius; species Roseovarius mucosus. The sequence goes on from NZ_CP020474.1 coordinate 3,866,304, forward strand.
AACTTGGGTGGCTATCGTGGTGGCGGCCTGTGGCATTGCGGTCATGGTTTGGGACAAGTTCGGGGGAGCGGCGCTTGTGGGCAATCTGGCCGCCATCGGATCGGCAGTAGGGTTTGCGACCTTCACCATCACCCTGCGATGGGGCAAGGCAACCGAGATGATGCCGGCGATCTTTCTCTCGGGGCTTTTCGGCATGGCGCTCATGGCGGCGATTTGTTTCTGGCTGGGGTTATCGCTGCGGATATCCAGTGCGGATACGGCGCTTTCACTGGGTATGGGGGTGTTTCAGGTGGGGCTTGGGCTGATCCTTTACACGATTGGCTCGCGCACAGTGCCTGCCGCCGAACTCACGCTTTTGTCGCTGGCCGAGGTGGTGCTGGGGCCGGTCTGGGTCTGGCTGATACTGGGCGAGACGGCGACAACCAACACTTTGATCGGTGGAACGATCCTTTTGGGGGCGATCGCAGGTAATGCCTTGTCCGGGGCGCGGCGCAGGCCGCCGCCACCCATGCTCTGATCGGCAATCCGCTGCCGATACGGGTTCGTCCGATGGAACAAAACCCATCCCCCTGCGTTATCTTGGACAATGTGTTTGAACCAAGAACGGAAAGGGAAAGAACATGAACCGCAGTCTCATTCTTGCCAGCGTCACCAGCCTTGCCTTGGCAGGCTGCATGGAGGGCGTCAGTGACCGCGAACTGGTCGGCGGTGCCGCGGGTGCCGCTGGTGGTGCCTTGCTCGCCTCGGCCTTTGATGCCGATTCCGGCTGGACTGTCGTCTCGGCGCTCGCTGGGGCGGCGGCGGGCACGTTGGTGGCGCGCAACACCGCGCGCAATCAATGCGCCTATTCCAACGGCGACGGCACCTATCGCACGGTGCCGTGTTAACAACCGAGGCGGCCGGCGTTCTGCCCCCGCGTAGAGATTGTGACGCCTGACCGGGGTCACATCGCCCCGGCCCCCGAGCCGGGGCCCCCACGCCCCCTCGGCGAGGTCCCGGGCCAAGCCCGGGGCATGTGCGGTTTCGGTCGAGCGCAACACGCCTTAAAACTGCTTGCGGGCCACGCGCTGAGCGATTTTGACAAAGTTGTGCACATGCACGCCCTGTTCGTCGAGGCGGTGATTGACTGATAGGCTGGTGCGGGCAATCTCTGGCTCAATGCGCAGAAACTTCATGCCCTTGCGCGGCGCGGTCGAGACCGATTCCGGCACGATGCACACGCCCTCGCCAATCGCCACTAGGCTGAGTGCTGTTTGCAAATCCATGCACCACAGGCGCAGAGGGGCGGTGAACCCTGCGCCCTCAATAGCCTTGAGCACAAAGTCGGCATAGCTGGGCCGGGGGTGTTCGGGGTAAAGCACAAGATTATGCGTCTCAAGCCGCTCCAGCTTGGCCACGGTGCGACCGCCGGTGTCGACCGTATCGGGCAGGGCCAAGATCAGCTTTTCCTCCATCAATTCCTTGGTAACGAATTCCGGATCGCGCAGCGCTGGCCGGGCAAAGGCCACGTCAAGCTCGCGCGAGACAAGCGCGCGATGCAGCTGCGCGTTGTTCATCGGGTTAAGGCTCAGATTGACCTCGGGATAATTGGCGCGAAAGGATTTGATGATGGTTGGCAGGATGCCAAAGGTGGCCGATCCAACAAACCCGACACGCAGCCGCCCCTCTGCCCCTTGACCTAATCGGCGCACTTCAAGTTTGGTATCCTCGAGCTGTGCAAGTATCGACCGCCCGCGTTCGAGCAAGCGCTCGCCGGCCTGTGTCAGGCTGATGGCACTGCGGCCCCGGTTGAACAGGATCGCGCCCAACTCTTCTTCGATCTGTTTGATCTGGCGACTAAGCGGCGGCTGCGCCATGTCGAGCCGTTCCGCGGCGCGGCCAAAGTGCAACTCTTCTGCCACCGCTATGAAATAGGTTAGTTGCTTGAAATTCATGGCACCCTCCAGCCCCAAAAACTAGCCTAGCCTGTTGCGGGCATAAAAAAAGCCCCCGCGTGACGGGGGCCTTGAAGTTCCAGGCAGGGAGGGTGGGTTATTCGGCGGCCACGGCCTGCGCCGCAGCGTCTGCCTTGAGCACAAAGTCGAATTCGAAATGCAGGTCTGTGCCAAGCTCTTTGGGGGCCGGTTTGAACTTGCCGATCAGGCTGTCCTTGACTGCGAACACGCTGTCATCATCCAGCCATTTGCTGTCACCGTCATAGATTTGGCTGATCAACTGACGATATCCGTCTTTCGAGATGATGAAATGCATATGTCCGGGGCGGTAGGGATGATGGCCCATGTAGCGCAGCAATTCGCCCGCCGTTTCCGTATCGGGGATCGGATAGGGCACGGGGCGCACGGCGACAAAGGCGTAGTGACCATTCTCATCGGTCTCGAACCGGCCGCGCAGGTTGTATTCCGGTTGATCGGGATCGAGGTTTTCGTAGATGCCATTGGGCGCATCTTCCCAGACATCAAGCGTGACACCGGCAATGCCGTTGCCTGCTGCGTCGCGGATATAGCCCTCGAAATAGGCGGTTTCCTCGGTGTCGTAATGTTTCTGGATGGTCGATGCCCCCTTGGGCAGCACAGGTGGATTCTCGCGGTAAAACGGCCCCAGCACGGTCGACTCGCTCTCGGGGCCGTCAATCGGGTTGGACAGCATGTCCACCAGCACTTCGACGCCGAGAATATCGCCCAAAAGGATGAATTCCTGCCGGTTCTCGTCGCAGGTCTGGCCTGCGCGCTTGAGGTATTCGCAGCCCTCAAGAAACTCGCCGTGTTGCAGGTTCACATCCTTGCAAAAGGCGTGCAGGTGGCGAATGAGCGCGGTCATGATGTCGCGCTGACGCTCAGTGATCTCACCGTGCTTGCCGAGGCTTGCGATCACCACATCGGTGATGTTCTCCAGATTTACGATTCCCATGGGTTCTCCTCCAAACGGGGTTTCATATGGCGTGGGGCAGGCCGGGGCGCACCCTGTGGTCCTCGTTGTCGATCAAGGCGGGTGTCAAACCAATGCCGCAGGCGGTATCGCGTGATACCCGTTCCGGCATAGATCAATCGCCCCCTTAAATGCCACCTCTAGCACAGACCTAGCATTATGAGGGAGGCAGAGGTGATCGACAGATTTCGCGAGATTGCGACACGGCTAGAGGACCAGCCCCATCTCTTGCGCCTTGGGCGGCTCTTTTCCGAGACGGTGCTGATCGAGATTGAGGGCGACGAAATTTATCTGACCTTTGACACGGGCCGGATCGTGTCGGTTGTAGCCGGGCCAAGCCGCAAAACGCCGTGGCGCTTTGCGTTGCGCACTGACGCTGACGCACTGGAGCAGTTCTGGCAGGCGCGCCCCGCGCCCGGATTTCACGATGTCTTTGGGCTGGCCAAAATCGGGCGTGGGCGGATCGACGGCGACATTCTGAGCCTGGTCAAGAACCTGCGGTTTTTCAAAGAGGTCATGGCGCTTGCGCGGTGCAAAGAGGAGGCTGCCGCATGAGCATCGAGCCCATCACTGGACGTTACATCACGGTCGAGATCGCGGGCGCGCCGCGCCGCATTTATTTCGAAGAGGCGGGGCAGGGGCGGCCTGTTCTGTGCCTGCACACCGCCGGGGCCGATACGCGGCAATGGCGTCATCTGATGAACGATGCCAAGGTGACAGCGGACCATCGCCTGATCGCCTTTGACATGCCGTGGCATGGCAAATCCCTGCCGCCAGAGGGGTTCGAGACCGAAGAATACCTGCTTACGACCGAAGACTATATCGAGACGGTGTTGGCGGTAGTGGCCGGATTGGGGCTGGAGCGCCCCATTCTGGCGGGCTGTTCCATGGGTGGGCGGATTGCGTTGCAACTGGCGGCGCTGCACCCGGAGCATTTCGGCGGATTTATCGCCATCGAGGCATCGGATTTTCAGCCCGCATGGTATGATATCGACTGGTTCCACCGTCCCGATGCCCATGGCGGCGAGATGGGCGCGGCGCTCGTGTCGGCCAATATCTCGCCCTATGCTCCAAATGCCGAACGCTGGAACACGCTCTGGATGTTCATGCAGTCGGGGCCGGGCGTGTTTCGGGGGGATCTGAGCTTTTACACGCGCGATGACAGTTTGATCGGGCGATTGGCGCAGATCGACACTGGCAAAACTCCGGTGCATCTGCTGGTCGGGGCCTATGATCTGACCTGCACGCCCGAGGATGCGAAACGCACGGCGGCCGCCATTCCCGGCGCGACGGTTTCGGTGATGGATGAGCTAGGCCATTTCCCGATGAGCGAGCATCCGCAAGGGTTTCGCCCGTTTTTCCTTGATGCCCTTGCGCGGATGCCGCGCGTGGCCGCGCAAGCGGCCTGAGAGGAGTTTCCGACATGACCAATCCCTGCATCATCTGCGTGGCAATCACGGGAAGCTTGCCGCAGAAATCCGACAATCCGGCGGTGCCGATCACTGTGACCGAACAGGTCGAAGCGACCCATGAGGCGTTTGAGGCCGGGGCCACAATCGTGCATGCCCATGTGCGCAATGACGATGGCTCGCCCTCCTCCGACCCTGAGAAATTCGCGCGCCTCAAAGAGGGGATCGAGACCCATTGCCCCGGTATGATCATTCAATTTTCCACCGGCGGGCGCTCTGGTGCGGGTCAGACGCGCGGCGCGATGCTGTCCTTGCGCCCTGACATGGCCTCGCTCTCGGTCGGGTCCAACAACTTTCCCACACGGGTCTATGAGAACCCGCCCGATCTGGTCAACTGGCTGGCGGGGGAAATGCGTGAGTATGAGGTCAAGCCCGAGATCGAGGCGTTTGACCTAAGCCATATCCTCAAGGCCAAGGACATGGCCGATCAAGGCCAACTTCTTGGCACGCCCTATGTGCAGTTCGTGATGGGCGTCAAGAATGCGATGCCGGTCGACCGCGATGTGTTCGACTATTACATCCACACGGTCAAACGCCTGTTTGGCCCGGATGCGCCCTGGTGCGCGGCGGGGATCGGGCGGCATCAGGTCACGTTGAATGACTGGGCCGTTGCGGCAGGCGGGCATGCCCGCACCGGGCTTGAGGATAACGTGCGGCTGGATCGTGATACCCTCGCGCCCTCTAATGCCGCTTTGGTGCGGCGGGTGGTCGAGATCTGCGAGCGCCACGCCCGCCCTGTGGCCACCTGGCGCGAGGCGCGGCAGATGCTGGGCCTGCGCGCGCAACATGGTCTCAAGGATGGCAAAGCGGCGTGACTCTATGGTGAGTGGGCTGGTCCTTTGCCGGTCAGCCCGTCACCATCCCATCCCCGACGACGATCTGCCGACGACAGAGCGATGCGATCTTGTCGTCATGGGTCGAAATCAGAAAGGTGGTGCCTTCCTCTTGGTTGATCTGGGTGATCAACTCCATCACCTGCATGGCTGACACACGGTCGAGATTGCCAGTCGGTTCGTCCGCCAGCACGAGTTCGGGGCTGTTCATCAGCGCCCGCGCCACGGCGACGCGCTGTTTTTGCCCGCCCGACAGGCTGGTGGCGGGGAAATTGATCCGCTCCGCCAGGCCCATCCGCGCCAAAAGATCACGGCCCCGCGCCCGCGCCGGCGCGGTTTCCCGGCCCTCGCGCACGGCGGTGGGAAAGATCACATTCTCCAGCGCGGTAAAATCCGGCAAGAGATTGTGGAACTGAAAGACAAATCCGATATGGGCATTGCGAAACTCTGTCAGGGCCCGGTCATCGGCGGCGATCAGGTCTTCGCCCAGCATGACGTGACGGCCCGAGGTGGGTTTCATCAAAGTGCCAAGAATGGTCAAAAGCGTGCTCTTGCCCGATCCGGATGGCCCCAGCAAAGCCGCCATTTCACCTGTCTCAAGCCGCAGCGAAAGCCCGCGCAAGACCCGCGTTGCGGCCTCTCCGGTGCCGAAGGTCTTGACCAGATCGCGCACCTCCAGAAGCGCGCTCATTGGCCAATCGCCGTGACAGGATCGACCCGCGCCGCCGCGCGCGCAGGCAGGATCGAGGCAAGGACGGCCCCGATCACTGTGAGGGTAATGGCCAGCCCATACGAGCCTTGGGTGATGTCCATCGGCAGGGTGCCCGCCTTGAACGCGTCGCGCGGCGGGAAGGGCAGGAGCGCCAGATACCCAAGCCCCGCGCCCATCATCCCCCCCATCAGCCCAATGAGCGCGCCTTGGGTCACGAAAACCACCACGACAAATCCGCGCCCCGCGCCCATCGCGCGCATGATCCCGATTTCCGGGCGGCGACGGTAGGTCGAGAGCAGCAGCGCCGAGGCCACGCCGATCACAATGGTGATAAGCGCGAAGGTCTTGAGGAAATAGCCGGTCTGCGCCTGTGCGCTCAGCGCCTCCATCAACTGTTCGGCCCCATCGGTCCAGGGCACGGCATCGAGCCCGGTCAGGGTGCGAATGCGCAGCGCCGTGGCATCTGCGGCGTTGAGGTCCAAAAGCTTGATTTCGATCTGGCTCACGCCCTGTGGCATGGCAAAGAGCGTGCGTGCAGTCGACAGGCTGACAAAGGCGCGCGCCCCGTCCAAGGCCCCGTTGCCCGTCTCAAAGATACCCGAGAGGGTCAGCAGGGCCGTCACCCCCTCAGAGCTTTGCAGGCGCAGCGGCTGATTGAGCGACAGGTCGAGATCATCGGCCAGCTCGCGCCCCACCACGATCAGACCTGCGCCCAGCCTTGCGCGCCCCTCAACCATATACCCGTCCAGATCGAGGATCGCGGATTCGCGCCCCGGCTCAATCCCGGTCACGCTGACCTGCTCCACTTGTGCCCCGCGCGTCAGAAACCCCGCCCCGGTGATCTGTGGCGAGACCGCCTTGACCCCCGGCACCGCCTCAATCAGCGGCAGCCACGTTGCGGCCTCGGCCAAAGAGGCGGTGCGTGTGCGGCCCCGTTCTGCGACCATCAGCACATGGCCTTCGGGCGTGAACAAAAGCGTGGGATCATCCGGTTCCGCCTCGATTGTGACATGGGCGATATCACCCACGGTGCGCGACAGGATGAATTGCGCCAGCCCCCCGATGAGCGCTGACATGAAGATGAAGATAAAGACACCCACCGCCACCCCGAGCACCAAAAGCGCGGTCTGCGCCTTGCTGGCGGTCAGATAGCGTGCGGCGATCTTGAGCGCATAGAGCATCAGGGCGGCCCCGCTGTGACGGCCTGACCATCCGCGATGCCGGTGGCCTCTGTGATGAAAGTATCGCCTTGGGCCAGCCCCGCCGTCACGATCAGCCGAGCGGCGGGCCACTCGACCACTGAAATCGGCTGAAACCTCGCCGTGCCGTCGCGAATGACGAAAACGCCCGGTGCGCCTGCGTCAGAAACCAATGCGGTGCGGGGCACGGTCAGGGCTGCGTCGCGCTGATCCACGATGATATTGGTCGCCACGGTCAGGCCCACCGGCGCAAGGACGGGCGTGTCAAAGGACAACTCGACCGCCAGCCCGCCGGTTGCGATATCGACCCGTTTTGAGACATAGCTGACCTGTCCCGCGCGGGTCTGCGTTTCGCCCGCCAATTGAAGAAGGGCGGGCTGCGCTACGGCGATTTGGGTGGCATAGGCCTCGTCCACATCGGCCTCGACCAAAAGCGCGCTGAGGTCGGCAAGCGTCAGGATGGGCGTGGCGGGGCTGACAAGTTGGCCCTGCTCGACATCGAGCATTACAACACTGCCCGCGACAGGCGCGCGGATTGTGTGATTGGCCAGCAAAACGCGCGCCTGATCGAGCGCCGCACCAAGGCGGGCGACCTCTTGGGTCGCGGCCTCGAGCCTGTAGCCATAGGTGTCGCGCACAGAGCGGGCGATTGTGGTGGTGAGCGACGTGGCGCGATCAAATTCAGCCTGCGCTTCGCGGAGTGCGTCGCGCGCGGCGTCTAGGGCGGCTTGTGCCTGTCGCACGCTAGCGCTCTGCGCCTCGGCATCGACTTGGGCCAAGATCTGACCCGCCTCGACACGGTCGCCCTCGATCACAGGCAACGCCACAAGCGTGCCGGTGACCGTTGACGTCACCTCAACCGAATTGACAGCCGCGATCCGGCCATTCACAGCCAAGACGCGGGTGACAGGGGCCAGCGCTGCCGTCTCGACCAAGACGGTTGGCGGGCGGGCCATCCACGCCTGAGCGGTGATGAGCCCAGCAATGGCCATGCCGACAAGCGCCGCTGCCACCCATATCCACCGCCGCCCGGATTTCCGAACAGGAGCGTCCCGGCGCGGCACTGGCAACGGCGAAGGAGATGCAGGGTCTTTCTGCGCGGTCGCAGGCGCGTTGTGTCGGGCAGGTTTCTGGTCAGCCGGGGCCAAACGGGGTTCCTTTGCTAAGGGCACATATGCCGGGGGCGGCGGATTTTGCGCCGCCTCCTGTTCCTCTAGCATAGGCGGGCAAATCGCAACTGCCTTGACGTGGATCAGGGGCGGGTAGACTGCCCGCGCGCCTCCATTGACCCATGCAGGCACCCCGGGCATAACCGACGCAGAGCGGCGGTGACCCGACGCTTTGACACAGGCATGCTGCCCCGGCGGATCAAAGCCTAGGTAGCCAGAAAGATTGAGCCGGACCATGCGCAGCACCAAGATCATCCATGTCGTTTCCTGTCATGCCGAGGGCGAGGTGGGCGATGTCATCGTGGGCGGCGTAACCCCGCCCCCCGGCGATACGATCTGGGAGCAGCGCAAATGGATTGCCGAGGATCAGACCCTGCGCAATTTCATGCTGAACGAGCCGCGTGGCGGCGTGTTCCGGCATGTCAATCTGCTGGTGCCGCCCAAGCACCCAGAGGCACAGGCCGCCTGGATCATCATGGAGCCCGAGGATACACCACCGATGTCGGGATCAAACTCGATCTGCGTGTCGACCGTGCTGCTAGACAGCGGCATCATCCCGATGCAAGAGCCGGTGACGCATATGGTGCTTGAGGCGCCGGGTGGGCTTGTGCGGGTGCGCGCCGAGTGCGCCAACGGCAAGGCCGAGCGCATCTTTGTCGAGAACTTGCCCTCCTTTGCCAGCCGTTTGGGCGTGCCGCTTGATGTGCCGGGTGTCGGGCAGATTACTGTGGATACGGCCTTTGGCGGGGATAGTTTCGTGGTGGTCGATCCCGTGGCGCTTGGCGTCGATCTGGTCGAGGATAACGCGCGCCGGATTGCAGAGCTTGGCATCCGCATCACCAATGCGGCCAATGCCCAGTTCCGGTTCGAGCATCCCGAAAAGCCAGATTGGGCGCATCATTCGTTCTGCCTATTTGCCGGGCCGATCACGCGCGAGGGGAGCGCCCTGCGCGCGCAATCGGTGGTCGCCATTCAGCCCGGCAAGCTGGACCGGTCGCCGACCGGCACGGCGGTCTCGGCGCGCATGGCGATCCTCGCGGCGCGCGGCGAGATGGGCGAAGACGACCGCTTTACCGGCGTGTCGATCATCGGGTCAGAATTTCACGGGCGGATTCTGGGTCGGGTGCAGGTTGGCGGGCAAGAGGCCATTCGCCCCGAGATTAGTGGGCGGGCGTGGATCACCGGCACGGCACAGCATATGCTGGACCCCAGCGATCCGTGGCCGGGCGGTTATCGGCTTTCGGATACATGGCCACGGATCATTTAAGGGGCAGGGCGGCGGGACGCGCCCCCGCACTCAGACTGTGACCGCAGCCAGCCCTTCGGATTCGAACCGCGCCAGTTGCGCCAGTTCTGCATCGCTCAGGGCAATGCCGCCGCTCAGGGCGTTTGCCCGCGCCGCAAAGCGCCGTTCAGAGGGCAGGCGCGCGCCTTGGCCACTGATGGCGCTCAGCAGGCGCTCGCCTTCGGCAATCGGATCGCGCCCGCTGCGTGCGGCGAAGGTCGCCGGATCGAGCGCTAGGACCAATGCGCCATGACGCGGCAAGAGGCTGGTGCCGCCGGAAAACTCTAGCGCTTCCTTGCTCATGAATTCACCCAGCATGGCACCGGCCAGCAATTCGACCATGGTCGAAATCGCCGATCCCTTGTGCCCGCCAAAGGGCAGCATCGCGCCCGCCAATGCCGCCTCGGGATCGGTGGTGGGGTTGCCGTCCTTGTCCATTGCCCAGCCTTCGGGGATGGGCGTGTCTGCGCGGCGGTGCAATTCGATCTCGCCCCGCGCGGCGACGCTTGTGGCAAAATCAAACACATAAGGATGCGGGCCGGGGCGCGGCCAGCCAAAGGCAATCGGGTTGGTGCCCAAGAGCGGCTCTTTGCCGCCCGTGGGCGCGACCGAGGAATAGCTGGGGCACATCGAGAGCGACGCAAGGCCCCGCGCGGCCAAAGCCTCGACATCGTGCCAGAGCGCCGAGAAATGCAGGCAATCACGGATCACCAGAGCCGCCAGCCCGGTCTCGCGCGCACGTGCGGCCAAGGCATCGACAGCCGCGTCAAAGGCCGGGTTGGAAAATCCGCCGCCCGCGTCCACTTCGATCATCGCGCGGCCTGTATCCTGCAGCACCGGCACAGCATCGGGCACCACCTTGCCCGCTGCGATCACCCGCAAGCAGCCTTCGATCCGGTAGATGCCATGCGACTTGCAATGATCCCGCTCACCCGCAACGATGACCCGTGCCACGGATACTGCGCTCTGAGGGCGCACGCCGCAGGACTCGAAAATCGACGTCACGCGCGCCAAAAGGCTATCAACGGAAATCACGGTCGGCTCGGCCATGCGGGCGGTCTCCTTCAGGATTGGGGGCTATTTGTCCACGTCGGTATAGGTGCAGGCCCAGAACACCTTGGTTTCGGTATCATCAATCGCGCGCAACCCGTGTTTGATGGTGCTGTCGAAATAGGCGCAATCGCCGGGCTCCATGATCACCGGCTCGTAATGCTCGACCGTCAATTCAACGCGACCCGAAAGAACATAGAGCGTCTCTTCGCCGTCATGCGATTCCAACTCGTCGCGCGTGAGGGGGGCGCGTTTCTCGACCAGTGTCACCAGCGGGATGATCTTTTTTTCGGCCAGCGCGTTGCACAGCACCTCGTATTCGAAATTCTTGGCGCGCACCTTGCGTCCTTGGCCTGCGCGCGTCACGGTCATGCGCGTGGTCTGTGTCGCGTCATGATCGGCGGAAAAGAGCCGCTCCATGCCAATATCATAGGCGCGGGCGATCTTGATGAGGTTCTCATAGCTGGGTGAAACGCGCCCGTTCTCGATTTTGTGGATGGTCGAAAGCGCCAGACCTGTGCGCTGCGCCGCCACTTCGAGCGTGTAGCCGCAGGCCTGCCGCACGGCCTTCATGCGTGCGCCCAAATCCGCGCGCAGTTGATGGCGCTCTACGTCCCAATCATCCGCGGCACTCTCGACGGAGGTTTTTTCTGTTTCGGCCATAATTTTTCTTTTCTTACCAGTCATGATTGTTTAAGCATATATTTGTGTTGGGCACAACAGTAGCAATCCTGATATTGCAGGGGGAGACGGAATATCGGACTTTTCCGTCGTCCGGACCGAATTTCTCAGGAAACAAACTTCAACAAAGGGTGATCTCATGCCAGACCTGATTGTTGCCGCCGAGGTTCAGGGGCCAATCCTGCTCTGCGATGAGGGGCTGAGCGTCTGGGGCGGTGTTGATCCCCAGAGCGGGCGGATCATTGACGCGCATCACCCGCAGCGGGGGCAATCGCTGGCCGGTCACGTTGTAATGATGCCGACCAGTCGTGGCTCTTGCACGGGTAGTGGCGTACTTTTGGGGCTGGCCTTTGCTGGCACGGCGCCCAAGGCGCTGATCTTTCGCGAGGGCGAGGATATTCTGACTTTGGGCGCGCTTGTCGCCACGCGGCTCTTTGATCGACCGATTGCCGTTCTGCGCCTCTCGGCCTCCGACTACGACCGTCTGGCCCAGCAATCCCATGCCAAGATCACCGCCACCCATCTGCGCGCAGGTGATCTGGAGATGCCGCTGACCTCTGTGGCCTCCGAGGGGCTGACCCTGTCGGATAGCGACCGCGCCTTTCTTGCCGGGGAGCATGGCGAGGCGGCGCAACTGGCGATGGAGATCATCACCACGCTGGCCGCCGCCCAAGGCGCGCCCAGCCTGACCGATGTGACCCGCGTGCATATCGACGGTTGCATCTATGCCAGCCCTGCCTTTCTGACCTTTGCCCGCGCCATGGCGGACAAGGGCGGGCGGGTGCGGGTGCCCACCACGATGAACGCCATTTCCGTCGATCACGCCAATTGGCGCGCGCAGGGCGTGGCCGAAGATTTCGGCCTTGCCGCCAGCCAGCTGGCCGATGCCTATGTCGAAATGGGTGCGCGTCCCAGTTTCACCTGTGCGCCCTATCTGCTTGAGGACAAGCCGGTCGCGGGCGAGGATATTGCCTGGGCCGAAAGCAATGCGGTGATCTACGCCAACACGGTTCTGGGCGCGCGCACCGTGAAGCATGCCGATTTCATGGACCTCTGCATTGCGCTGACAGGGCGTGCCGCACGCTCTGGCGTCTATCTCGACCAGAACCGCGCAGCCCGTCGGATCATCGACATCGACGTGCCTGAAGGGATCGACGATGCCTTTTGGCCGATGCTGGGCTGGATCGTTGGTCAGGTCGCCCCTGACCGCATCCCGCTCTTGCGCGGGCTGGAGGGGCTGAATCCCTCCGAGGATGATCTCAAGGCGCTTTGCGCGGCCTATGGCACCACCTCTGCCTCGCCGATGATGCATATTGAGGGGGTCACGCCCGAGGCGGACATGCCGCCCACGCCCGATGCCGATCACGCCCGCATCACGGCGGCTGATTTTGCCCGGCTTTGGTCGGGGTTCAATCAAGGTGCGGATAAGGTCGATCTGGTGGCGCTTGGCAGTCCGCATTTTTCCGCCGCCGAATGCAGCGCCTTTGCGGCATTGATGGAGGGGCGGCAGGTCAATCCCGCCGTAGCCACGATCATCACCCTTGGTCGCGGCACGCTAAACACCATCACCGCGAGCGGCGTCAAAGCACGGCTTGAGGCCGCCGGTGTGACCATCGTGCCCGATATCTGCTGGTGTTCGATTTCCGAGCCGGTTTTTCCGCCTTCGGCAAAGGTTCTGATGACCAACTCTGGCAAATATGCGCATTACGCGCCGGGTCTCAGCAATCGTGCCGTGCGGTTTGGCTCGCTCGCGCAATGTGCGCAGACCGCGCAATCTGGCATGGCCCCCACAACCTCACCGCCGTGGATTGCCGCGGCTCCAGCCCTTGCTGGCCACTGATCCGCCTCCACAGGCACAACGCCACGCATCCAAAGGAGTTTTTCGATGAACAAAGACGTCTTTCACGGCACCATCCCCGCCCTGCTGACCCCCTGCACCCCGGACCGCAAACCCGATTTTGACGCGCTGGTGCGCAAGGGGCAGGAAATGATCGCGGCAGGCATGTCGGGCGTGGTCTATTGCGGGTCCTGCGGTGACTGGCCGCTTTTGACGGACGCCGAGCGGATGGAGGGCGTCGAACGCCTGACCAAGGCCGGCGTGCCCGTGGTTGTGGGCACTGGCGCCATCAACACGAAATCCGCCGTGGCCCATGCCGCGCATGCGCAAAAGGTGGGGGCTGCGGGCCTTATGGTGATCCCGCGCGTTCTGTCGCGGGGCCTGTCTGTCGCCGCACAGCGCAACCATTTCAAGGCCATTTTAGAGGCGGCCCCAGATGTGCCCGCGATCATCTACAACAGCCCCTATTACGGCTATTCGACCAAGGCCGATCTCTTCTTTGCCCTGCGCGCCGAGCATAAGAACCTGATCGGCTTCAAAGAGTTTGGCGGCAAGAATGATCTGAGCTACGCCGCTGAACACATCACCTCGCAGGATGATGACGTGATCCTGATGGTGGGGGTGGATACCGAGGTTTACCACGGCTTTGTCAAATGCGGGGCGGTCGGGGCCATTACCGGCATCGGCACGATGTTCCCCAAAGAGGCGCTTTTGCAGGTGGCACTGTCACGCCGCGCAGCGACGGGTTGCCCCGAGGCGGACATGCGCGCGCGCGAATTGGCCGATGCGTTTTCCGTGATTGCCAAGTTCGACGAAGGCGTCGATCTGGTGCTCTATTTCAAGCACCTCATGGTGCTGAAGGGCGAAGAGGAATACCGCCTCAACATCAACGAGACTGATGCGCTCTCGCCCTCTCAGGCGCGGTTCTGCGAGGCGCAGTTCCATCAATTCAACGCATGGTTCGCCAATTGGGTCAAACAGGGCGGGGTGATCGCTGAATGCATGTGATCGACAGCCACACCGGCGGCGAGCCAACGCGCGTTATTCTGGACGGGGGGCCGGACCTTGGGTCTGGTGCCCTGTCCGAGCGCGCTCGACTGTTGGCCTCGGAGCATCGCGATTTTTACCAGTCGGTCAGTCTCGAGCCGCGTGGACAGGTGGCGATGGTCTGTGCCCTGATGGTGCCGCCAACAGACCCGACTTGCGTGACCGGCGTGATCTATTTCGACGCCGAGGCGGTGCTTGGCATGTGTGGCCATGGCACCATCGGCCTTGTGGTCACTCTGGCACATATGGGCCGGATCAAACCGGGCATTCACCGGATCGAGACGCCCGTAGGCATCGTCACCGTCGATCTTATCGACGCCAACACCGTCACCGTCACCAATATCGAGAGCCGCCGCACCCATACCGGCGTCACGGTCGAGATTGAGGGACTTGGCGCTGTCACTGGCGATGTCGCTTATGGCGGCAATCTTTTTTTCCTTGTCGATCCCAGCCCCGTTCCGGTCCATTCCAGCAATATCCGCGCGCTGACTGATGCCACCATCGCTGTGCGCGACGCGGTGCAGGCGCAGGGAATAGACGTGGATCACGTGATCTTTTACGGCCCCTCTGATGATGCGGCGGCGCATAGCCGCAACTTTGTCCTTTGCCCTGACAACGCCTATGACCGCTCGCCCTGTGGCACGGGATGTTCGGCACGGCTCGCCTGTCTGGCGGCTGAGGGGCGGCTGGACGCAGGGCAAGAGATCATGCAGGAAAGCGTGATCGGCAGCACCTATCGGCTGTCCTATACCCCCGGCCCGAACGGCGGCGTGATCCCCTCGATCACTGGGCGCGCCTATGTGATGGCCGAAAGCACATTGCTTTTTGATCCCAACGATCCGTTTCGCAACGGTATCCGTCTCTAACCCTTATAACAAAGGTGCCGCATGGCCCGCTCAGACATCATCGTCATCGGTGCCGGCATCATCGGCGTGACCAGCGCGCTTGCGCTGCAACGGGAGGGTCACCGCGTCCGCATTCTGGACCGCAAGGGCGTGGCGGCAGAAACCTCGCGTGGCAATGCAGGCGCGTTCGCCTATACCGATATCGAGCCGCTGGCGACGCCGGGCATCCTGCGCAAGGCACCGAAATGGCTGCTCGATCCGCTGGGGCCTTTGTCGATCCCACCGGCCTATGCGCTGCCGCTTATGCCGTGGATGCTGCGGTTCTGGCGGGCGAGTTGGCAGGATCGCTACGCGGCGGCTGTGGCGGCACAGGCGAGCCTGATGCACCATTCGCGTGCGGCCTTGGAGCGTTTGATCGCCAATGTCGACGGCGAGCCGTTGATGCGCCGCGAAGGGCAGTTGCAGGTCTATGAGGGCGAGGCGGCCTATCGCGCGAGCCTGCCCGCATGGACCCTGCGCCGTCAGCATGGCGTGCGCTTTGACCTCTTGGAAAGCCCCGCTGCCTTGGCCGAGATTCAACCCGGTCTCAGCCCACGGTTTACACATGCGGGCTATACCCCCGACTGGATGAACACCGTCGATCCGGCGCGGTGGACCGAATATCTGGCGCAACAGTTTGTGGCCGCTGGTGGCGTGATCGCGACCGCAGATATTCGCGCGCTGCGACAGGCGAGCGACGGCGTCGAGATTGAGACCGCCACTGGCACGATCCGTGCCGATCAGGTGGTTCTGGCTGCCGGTGCTTGGTCGCACCATCTGGCGCGCACGCTGGGGGACACGATCCCGCTCGAAACCGAGCGCGGTTACAACACCACCTTTTCCACCGCCAGTTTCGATCTGCGCACGCATCTGACCTTTGCCGATCACGGCTTTGTCGTGAGCAAGATCGGCGAGGGGCTGCGCGTGGGTGGGGCTGTGGAACTGGGCGGCCTGCGCCTTGCGCCCAACTACAAACGCGCGGAAACGCTGCTGCGCAAGGCCCGCGATTTCCTGCCGGGGTTTGATCCACAGGGCGGCACGCAATGGATGGGCTTTCGTCCCTCGTTGCCTGATAGCCTGCCGATCATTTCGCGCGCGCCGCGCGCCGACCGGGTGATCTATGCCTTTGGTCACGGGCATCTGGGGCTGACGCAATCGGCGGGCACGGCTGAATTGGTGGCGGCGCTTGCCGCACACCGTGATCCGGCGATAGAACTGCAGGCGTTTGACGCCGCGCGATTTTAAAGGGTGCGGGGTTGGGAGGCGTCAACCGCCCCAACCCGGCCTTTCCCTCTTACCGAACATTGGCCAGAAACTTCTGCGTCTCGGGGTGTTGCGGATCGCCAAAGAGCTGATCCGGCGCGCCGATTTCGGCCATGATGCCCTGATGAAAGAACGCCACGCGGTTCGACACATCGCGGGCAAACCCCATCTCATGGGTCACGCAGATCATGGTCATGCCTTCTTCGGCCAGCATCTTGAGGGTTTCCAGAACCTCGCCCACAAGCTGCGGATCAAGCGCGGATGTCACCTCGTCAAAGAGCATGTAATCGGGTGACATGGCCAGTGCACGGGCAATGGCCATGCGCTGCTGTTGCCCGCCCGAGAGACGCGAGGGATAGGTTGTCAGCTTATCGCCCAGACCGACATGTCGCAGCTGCTTTTCGGCGATCGCTTCGGCCTCTGCCTTGGCCATGCCCAGCACCTTGCGCGGGGCAAGGGTGACATTTTCCAACACCGTCAGATGCGGAAAGGCGTTCCATTGCTGAAAAACGATGCCTACCTTGCGGCGCAGCTTGTTGAGATTGGTGGATTTGGCATGCACCTCGGTGCCGTCGATGGTGATCCGGCCACTATCAATCGGCTCTAGCCCGTTGATGCAGGTCAGCAGGGTAGATTTACCTGACCCAGAGCCGCCGATTACGGTCACCACCTCACCACGCTGCACCGTCAGGTCGATCCCCTTGAGAACCTCCAGATCGCCAAAGGATTTACGGACATTCTGGATCTCAATCATTGGACCACCTTTTTTCGAGATAGCCGCCGAAACGGGCAAGCGGGAAGCTGATGACAAAGTAGAACGCGCCGCAGATCAACAGCAGGAACAGTGGTTCTTGCAGGCGCGTGATGAGGATTTGGGTGGATTTCAACAGTTCGGTAACCTGCACCACATAGACCAGCGCCGAGTCCTTCATCACCCCAAGCGCCAGACCGATCCACGAGGGCAGGGCGACGCGCGTGGCCAGCGGCAGCACGATATAGCGCATGTCCTGCCCCCATGTCAGGCCAAGGGACCGCGCCGCGCGACGGGTGATTTCCGGCACCGCATCAATCCCGCCACGCACGATTTCGGCGCAATAGGCCGAGGTGTAGAGCGACAGCACGATGCAGGCCACGGTAAAGCCGGAAATCTGAAGTTGCAGCACCATGCCGACAAAGGCGTTGCCCAAGACCAGTTGAATGAGAAGCGGCACAGAGCGGAAAATGTCGAGAAAGAAGGTCAGCGGTGCGGCCAGAACGGGGCCAAGCTGCATTCGGATCACCCCAAAGAGGATGCCCAAGAGGGTGCCGATGACCACGGAAATTGCCGTGACAAGGATCGTGATCCCTGCGCCCTTGGCGAGAAAGACCAGATCATTGGCGGTGAGGGCGGTGTCGAACATGCGCGTCTCCCCTCAGTACCGGAACAGACGCGCCGCGATCAGGCGGCCGCCGATGGTGATGGTTTTGGTGATCAGGTAAAAGATCACGGCGGCCAGCGCGAACAGCTCGAATGTGCGGAACGTCAGTGCGTTAAGATCCTGCGTGACCCCGTAAAGATCACTGTTCATGCCCACGGTGACGCCCAATGAGGTCATCAGGATCGCCCAGACCATCTGATTGGTCATCGGCAGGAAGGAAATGCGCAGCATCTGCGGCAGGATGATGTAGCGAAAGGATTGCAACTGCGTCAGGCCCAGAGACCGCCCCGCGCGCCCCTGCGTATCTGGGATCGCCTTGAGTGCGCCGCGAAAATTCTCGGTCAGATAGCCCGCATTGTTGAAGGTGATGCCGATCAGGATCGACACGAAGGGGCTGAAATGGATGCCAAAGCTGGCCACGCCAAAATGCGCCATATAGATTTGAAAGAGCGCAGGCGTATTGCGCGCAATTTCCACCCAAGTGGTTGCAAAGGCCATCAGCGGGCGTGACCCCGATAACCGGAAGACGGTAAGCAGGATGGCAAGTGCTATGCCCAAGGCCATCGAGAGGATCGCGATTTCCATCGTGACCAGCGCCCCGTCAAGCATCTGCGGCAGGCGGTTCAGGGCCTGCTTCCATTGGAAGGTATAGTTGAACATCAGGACACCCCGCCCCTAGGGGAAATAGCAAATGGCGGCGCGGGGTGTCCGCGCCGCCAATCCTAGCGCAAGCTATCAGCGATAGGCGTTCGGCACCATCAGTTTCGGTACTTCGCCGCCAACCCACTTCTCGTAAAGCTCGTCATATCGACCGGTGCGCACCTGCTGGTTCACGAAAAGATCGAGATAGTTGAGAAAGCCGTATTCGTCCCGCTTGGCAAATAGCGCCACATAGTCGGTGTCGAAAGGGGCAAAACCTACAACGGTGATGTCCTTGTAATTGCCCGACTGCACGTTGGCCTGTGCGACGGTGGATGTCGACACGGTCGCGTCAAGCTGGCCTTGGCTCAGCGCCAGGAACACATCGGCCTGCGTCTGGTAGGGGCGGAATTCGCCCTCGCCCCATTCCTTGACCTGTGCCTCAAGCGCGATGGCCTCGTAGGTGCCTGCAACCGCGCCGACGGTGTGGCCCTTCATCCCCTCGTAAGAGGTGATGCCGGTGCCGGAATTGGCGGTTACGGCCATTTCAAAGGCGAAATAGGGGATCGAGAAACCGACCGTCTTGGCCCGCTCCAGCGTGTCCGAGGTCGAGGCGACGCCCACATCGACGCGGCCAGACATCAGCGCCGGAATACGCTCGGGGAAGGGGGTTTCGACGATTTCTGCCTCTACGCCAAGAGCGGCGGCCAGATCGTTGCAATAATC
Source organism: Roseovarius mucosus (assembly GCF_002080415.1). Taxonomy (NCBI): domain Bacteria; kingdom Pseudomonadati; phylum Pseudomonadota; class Alphaproteobacteria; order Rhodobacterales; family Roseobacteraceae; genus Roseovarius; species Roseovarius mucosus. The sequence continues at coordinate 3,885,441 of NZ_CP020474.1, forward strand.
AACGTCAAAGCCGATCGGCACGTTGTTGGCATCGCGCATCCCCATTGGCGGGAAATCGAGCACGACAGCGCAGCGCAATGTGCCCGAGGAAATAATGTCATCGAGTTTGTCCGCCTGAGCGGTGCCTGCGATGCTGGTCATGCCCAGCAAGGCAGCAAAAAGCGTCACTTTTTTCATTGGTGGTCCCCTCTCTGTTGATTCTGTTCTAAGCATGAGGCCTTTGGTTCTTTTTTGCAATAATTTTCCTAAAAGAAAAATACTGGCATGTCGGGAAAAAAATCGGTAAGCCATGAAAACCCCGCATCAGGCCTTTGATCGCGGTCGTATCTTCCCTCGGACCGAAAGGATTTCCCATGACCTTTACCCCCCATGGCAAGCATCTGATTGCAGGCACGTGGACTGGCACCGAAGAGACAGTGCTGTCTGATCCGGCAGAGGGCGCAGGCCATGCGTTTTCGGTCGGCACGCCGGACCTTGTCGATAGGGCGGCGCGGGCCGCGGAAGAGGCGTTCTGGACCTTTGGCACCACCAGCCGGGCCACGCGCGCGGCGTTTCTGCATGCTATCGCCGATGAAATCGAGGCGCGCGGCGCACAGATCACCGAGATCGGCTGCGCCGAGACCGGCCTGCCTGCTGCGCGGCTTGAGGGCGAGCGTGGGCGCACCACCGGGCAATTGCGGCTCTTTGCCGAGCATATCCTGAAGGGCGATTACCTCGACCGTCGCCATGATGCTGCGCTGCCAGACCGCAAACCCTTGCCGCGCCCCGATTTGCGGATGATGCAACGGCCCATCGGTCCGGTGGCGGTCTTTGGCGCGTCGAATTTCCCGCTCGCCTTTTCCACGGCAGGCGGGGATACCGCGGCTGCCCTTGCGGCGGGCTGTCCGGTGGTGGTCAAGGGCCACGGCGCGCATCCCGGCACCTCCGAAGTGGTGGCCGAGGCCATCCATGCGGCGATTGTGAAATCTGCGATGCCAAGCGGCGTGTTTAGCCTTGTGCAGGGTGGCAATCGTGCGGTTGGACAGGCGTTGGTGCAGCATCCGTTGATCCGGGCGGTTGGCTTTACCGGCTCTCTGGCAGGGGGTCGCGCGCTCTTTGATCTCTGCGCGGCGCGCCCCGATCCGATCCCGTTTTTCGGCGAATTGGGCAGCGTCAATCCGATGTTTCTGTTGCCCGATGCAATGGCGGCGCGCGGGGCGGCCATCGCAACCGGCTGGGCTGGATCGCTGACGATGGGCGCGGGGCAGTTTTGCACCAATCCGGGCATTGCGGTTGTCCTCAAAGGACCAGAGGCAGAGACCTTTGCAGAAGCAACGCGCGCGGCGCTGAGTGAGAGCGGTGCGCAAGTGATGCTGACCGATGGAATTGCTGCGGCCTACGTGGCGGGTGCGGCGCAGATGGCGGCGCAGACGGGGGTGCAAGACCTGTTGACCGCGATTTGTGATCAACGTCAGGCCAAGCCCTTTCTCTACCGGGTCGCTGCGCGCGACTGGCTGGGCAATCATGCGCTTGGCGAAGAGGTCTTTGGGCCCCTTGGCCTGATCGTTGTGGCCGAGAATGCCGAGGAAATGGCAGCCGTCGCGCAGAGCCTCAAGGGCCAGTTGACCGCCACCCTGCACATGGACGCAGGCGACACGCCTCTTGCGCGCTGCCTGTTGCCCGTGTTGGAACGCAAGGCGGGCCGGGTGCTGACCAATGGCTTTCCAACCGGCGTTGAAGTCTGCGATGCGATGGTCCACGGCGGGCCATATCCGGCCTCGACCAATTTCGGCGCGACTTCTGTGGGCACCCTCTCGATCCGCCGCTTCCTGCGGCCCGTCTGTTACCAGAACATCCCCGAGGCCCTCTTGCCCGAAGATTTGGTTTAGGGTTCGCAGCGCTCTCAAACACACAGGCCGGGAAAATCCCGGCCTGTTGCTTTTCAGAGCTATGTCAGCACATCACGGCTTGCCGCGCTTCGGTGGGGTGCTGCCGCCAAATCCCGCGCGGGCTTTGGGTGCAGCACCTTTGCCTTTGGGCTTTCCAGCGGCAGGCTTTCCCGCGCCGGGTTTGCCAGCAAAGGTCTTGCCTGTGCCGGGTTTGCCGGGCTTTTTCGCTGCTCCGGGTGGAACAAACCGTTTGGACGTATCGGCCGCAAGATTGGGTCTGGGCGCGGCTGGTTCCGCGTCACGGGGCGCAGGGCGCGCGCGCGGCTTGTCAAAGGGTTTGTCCGACGGTTTCGCCCCCGGCTTGCCATAGGGCTTTGCGCCGGGTTTGCTATCCGACTTGTCATAGGGCCGACCTTCGGGCTTGCCAAAGGATTTACCGGGTTTGCGATCCCCGGCGGGCTTGCCAAAGGGCTTGTTGGCAGGTTTGCCAGCGGGTTTGTCACCGGACCAAGGCTTTTTGGCCGGGCGCGGCGCATCGCCCGCCTCTGCACGCGGTTTGCGATACGGGGTTACCGTGCCATCCTCGACCGCGCGGGTCATTGCCGCGGGCGGCGCACCTGCCGGTTTCGGGCGCGGCTTTGGGGCGGTGCGTGGGGCAGAATGGTCGCGCGAGCCGCCATACTCGCGGGGCGCGCGCGCAGGGCGGTCCTCTCGCGGGGCGCGGGCCGCACGTTCGGGACGATCTTCGCGCGGGGCGCGCGGGGCAGGGGCAAACGCCGGGGCACTATCCAGGGCGCGGGCGGTGATGCCCTCATCCAGTTGCCCGCCCTCACCGAGCGACGAAAGAAATCCGGGAACGGCGGCCTCTGCCAGTTCGACAAAGGTTTCGGCAGCCTGCACGCGGATGGCCCCAATCGCGGATTTGTCGAGATTGCCAGCACGGCACAAAAGCGGAAGCAACCACCGCGCCTCGGCCCGGTCGTCATTGCCAACCGACAGCGCAAACCAGCGGCTTGGGCCAAAGGCCGACCGCTCGCGCGCCGGAGCGGGCGCGCCGGGGGCGCTCAGTTCCTCGGGTGCGGACCAGCGCGATTTGTAAAGACGCAGATAGGCGGCGGCGATCACCTCGGGGCTGTGCAGCGCCAGCAATTCAGCGGCAAAGGCACCTTCGGTCTCGGACGGCGTTTCGGACCAGACCGGATCGGACAACAGGCGCTCGCGATCCTTGGCCTCGATATCCTCGGGCGTGGGGGGCGTGGTCCATTCTGCGGTGATCTTGGCGAATTTGAGCAGGCGCTCTGCCTTGTTTGCCGATTTGAGCGGAACGATAAGGGCAGAGATGCCCTTGCGTCCGGCGCGACCTGTGCGGCCCGAGCGGTGCAAGAGGCCTTCGGAATTGGTGGGCAGTTCGGCATGCACGACCAGATCGAGATTGGGCAGGTCGATGCCCCGCGCGGCGACATCGGTGGCGACACAGACCCGGGCCCGCCCGTCGCGCATTGCCTGCAGGGCATGGGTGCGCTCGGACTGGCTCAACTCGCCTGAGAGCGAGACCACGGCAAAGCCGCGATTGGACAGGCGTGCCGTCAGGCGGGCCACCATGGCGCGGGTATTGGCGAACACAATCGCATTCTGGGCATCGTGATAACGCAGCAGGTTGATCACGGCGCCCTCGGCATCCTGCGGTGACACAGTCAGCGCCTGATAGGCGATATCGGCATGCTGTTTCGCGCCGGTCAGGGTGGTCACACGCTGCGCATCGCGCTGGAATTTCTCAGCCAGCTTGGCGATCATCGGCGGCACGGTGGCCGAGAACATCAGCGTGCGGCGATCTTCGGGCGCTGCGGCCAGCATGAATTCGAGGTCTTCGCGAAAGCCGAGATCGAGCATCTCATCGGCCTCGTCAAGCACGATGGCGCGCAGGCTTGTCATATCGAGCGCGCCGCGATTGATGTGGTCACACAGACGTCCGGGCGTGCCGACAACAATATGCGCCCCGCGCTCCAGCGCGCGCCGCTCGTCACGGGCATCCATCCCGCCAACGCAAGTGACCAAACGCGCGCCGGCTTCGGCATAAAGCCAGCTCAGCTCGCGCATGACCTGAAGCGCCAGCTCTCGCGTTGGCGCCACGATCAGGGCCAGCGGTGCGGCGGCAGGCGGCAATCGGTCCTCACCCCCCAGCAGGGTGGGCGCGATCGCAAGGCCAAACCCTACGGTTTTACCAGATCCGGTCTGGGCCGAGACCAGAAGATCAGAGCCAGACAGCGCGGGGTCCGTTACCGCCTCTTGCACAGGCGTCAGGGTTTCATAGCCGCGCGCGGCAAGAGCATTGGAGAGGGCAGGCAGGATCATGGGGGAGGTCGGTTCCGAAAAAGGGGTGCGGCTTGCGCGTCAAGCCGCGACGCATAGCTCAGTCACGCGCTGTTGTATATGGCAAATACGTCTGTCTGGCAGTGCCCCTTGTGGTCGCATCGGGATTGCGCCACCTTGGGGAAAATCCCGAATTTGCGAACAGGAGGCTGACCGATGCCCGTCAAGAACCGCTTTGCCGAATTGCACACCGACATAACAGAATGGCGCCGCGATATCCATGCCCATCCCGAGATCCTCTATGAGACGCATCGCACCAGCGCACTGGTTGCCGAAAAGCTCAAGGCGTTCGGCTGTGACGAGGTGGTGACAGGCATTGGTCGCACCGGCGTGGTGGGGGTGATCAAGGGCCGCAGCACCGCATCGGGCCGGGTGGTCGGCCTGCGCGCCGATATGGACGCGCTACCCATTCACGAGGCCACTGGCGTGGACTATGCCAGCAAGACCCCCGGTGCGATGCATGCCTGCGGCCATGACGGGCATACCGCGATGCTGCTTGGGGCCGCGCAATATCTGGCAGAGACCCGCAATTTCGATGGCACCGCCGTGGTCATCTTTCAGCCCGCCGAGGAAGGTGGGGCAGGCGGGCGCGAGATGTGCGAGGATGGCATGATGGACCGCTTCGGCATTCAGGAAGTTTACGGCATGCACAACTGGCCGGGCCGCCCGGTGGGCAGCTTTGCCATTCGCCCCGGTGCGTTTTTTGCGGCGACAGACCAGTTCGACATCGCGCTGACTGGCAAGGGTGGACATGCCGCAAAGCCGCATGAAACCGTGGATACCACTGTCATGGCCGCGCATCTGGTCACGATGTTCCAAACCATCGCCAGCCGCAACGCTGATCCTGTGGATCAGATAGTGGTGTCGGTCACGTCGTTTCAGACCTCTTCGACCGCTTTCAACGTGATCCCGCAAGGCGTGCATCTGCGTGGCACTGTCCGCACCATGAGCCCCGAGATGCGCAATCTGGCCGAGCAGCGCATTCGCGCGCTCTGCGAGCATGTGACGGCGGGTTTCGGCGGCAAGGCCGAAGTAAGCTATCACCGGGGTTATCCGGTGATGATCAACCACGAGGAACAGACAGAGTTTGCAGCGAGCGTTGCGGCCAAGGTCAGCGGCGGGTGTGAAGAGGCACCTTTGGTCATGGGCGGCGAAGATTTCGCCTTCATGCTCGAAGAGCGCCCCGGCGCCTATATTCTGGTCGGTAACGGCGATACCGCCATGGTCCACAGCCCCGATTACAATTTCAATGACGAGGCTATTCCGGCGGGTTGTAGCTGGTGGGCGGGGATCGTCGAAGAACGTATGCCAGCGTGATCCCAACCCGGATCACACCGGCTCTGCCATAAGCCAGACGCCCCCCTGGGGCCGCAACGTCAGGATCATCACCGGGTCGGGGTCACGCCCCGGCACCGGGGTGAACCTGAACCGCGAGAGCAGCGTTGCGAGAATGATCACCGCCTCTTGCAGGGCAAAACTGGCACCAATGCAAATACGCGGCCCATCGCCAAAGGGCAGATAGGCATAGCGCTCGATGGTCTTGCGATCGGCAAAACGGTCGGGGTTGAACGCGTCTGGCTCTGGCCAGAGCTGGTGGTTTCGGTGCAGCGCATAGATCGGGATGATCACCGTATCACCGGGTCGAATGTTACGCCCGCACAGCGTATCGGCAACTTGCGCAGTGCGCGAGATGATGCCCGCAGGCGGATAGAGGCGCAGCGCCTCGTCGATGATCTGGCGAATATAGGGCAGGCGGGCCACATCCGCGCCCGTCGCGGCACGGCCCCCCAGCACGGCTTGCGCCTCGGCGCGGGCGCGGTCCTGCACAGCCTGATCAAAGGCGCAGAGGTAGAGCGACCAGCCCAGCGTCAGCGCTGTTGTCTCGTGCCCCGCGACAATGAAAGTCAGCAGGTTATCGCGCAACTCGGGCGTGCTCATCCGGCGTTTCGTCTCGGGGTCTTCGCCGTCTAGCAAAAGATCAAGAAGGTCTGGCACGCCCTCTGACCCGCGCGCGCGCCGCGCCTCGACGGCCTCGTCTGCCACGCGCTTCATCTCAGCCACCGAGCCACCCGACATCACGCGCCCCGGGCGCGGCACCCAATCGGGAAAGCCCAAGATATCAAAAAGCGAGATTTTGCCCGCCTCTGAAATATAGGCATCAATACCGCGATGCACGGCGTCCACATCGAACATGCCGTCGCCGGAAAAGGTCACGTCGGCGATGACATCAAAGGTGGTGCGCACCATTTCGGCGGCCATATCCACCGCACGCGGGCCTGCTGCCGCCACACGCGCGGCACTTTGTTCGGCAGCGGCTGTCATGATCGGCGCGAGGTTCATCACGTTGCGATGAGAAAAGACCGGCGCGGCCGTGCGCCGTTGCCAGCGCCAATGCGCGCCCTCGGCAATAAAGAGCGACTCGCCAATGGCGGGGCGCAGAAGGTTCTTTGTGACAATGGATTTGGGGTAATTGTCCAGCTCTTCCAAGAGCATCCGGCGGATCGCGCCGGGGTCCATCACCATGTGCCAGCGTTTGCCGGTGCGCCCTGAAACCATGGGCTGCCGTGTGGCAATCTCGGGGATGATCGACAGAATGTTGCGCCGCGCGGCCTTCAGGCTGGCCAGCACGCCCATCGGCTCTGTCACCAAGGGCACATGCGCGGGCAAAGTCTGGGGCGTCTGGCGGGGAATGGGGGACATCGGGCACCTCTGGGCAACTGGGTCTTAGATAGGGCGCAGGAGGGGCGGGGGCAAATGATTGCGTGTCGGCGATGTCTGGGCTATCCCTGCCCGAACTGTCACCTCTGGGGAATTGCTTGATGATCCGTCTCTTCGCGCTCTTCGGGCTTGCCCTGATGGCCGCCTGCACCAATCCCAACGATCTTGACGAGGCCCCGGCCTATTTGGGCAATTTCCATCTGGGGCATAATGTTGTGGTGGCCCCGAACCTAACCAAGGGCCCCGCATCGCGCGAGGCGTCCAAGGAGGAATGGATCGCCGCGATGACCGAGGCGATGACGGATCGGTTCGGGCGCTATGAGGGCACCAAACTCTATCATCTGGGGGTAAGTGTCGAAGGCTATGTGCTGGCCATTCCGGGCGTGCCATTGGTTGCGTCGCCGAAATCGGCGCTGATCCTCAATGTCACCGCTTGGGATGATGCCAAGGGCGGCAAGCTCAACGCCAAGCCGCATCTGGTGACAGTGGTCGAGAGCTTTTCCGGCAATACGTTCCTTGGCTCGGGGCTGACCCAGAGCAAGGAAAAGCAACTCGAGAACCTCAGCCGCAATGCCGCCAAGCAGATCCAGAACTGGTTGGTGCAACAGAATAACGAGTTTGGCTGGTTCGAAGACGATGGCGTGCCCGCGAATGACAAGGAGCGCCCCGAGGCGCGTTCGGTGGAACCGCCCGCACCGGATGCGGATAGCGCGCCCGCAGCGAGCGCGACAGAAGCCCCAAGCGCGGCCGATCTGGCCCAAGCCGCCGCTGAGGTGATTGAGGAACCGACTGTCGCACCCGTTTCCGCAGAGTGACGCCAAGGCGGCGAGTAAGGCTTGATTTTCCCGGCGCAACCCAATAAACGGCGCGCGATGTAACCCTCGGGCCACCCTGGCCCCCCAACTGACAAGGCGTCCTGAGATATGGCAAAGGAAAAGTTTGCACGTAACAAGCCGCATGTGAACATCGGCACGATTGGTCACGTTGACCACGGCAAGACGACGTTGACGGCGGCGATCACCAAGTATTTCGGCGAGTTCCGGGCCTATGACCAGATTGACGGGGCGCCTGAAGAGAAGGCGCGCGGGATCACGATCTCGACCGCGCATGTGGAGTATGAGACCGAGGCGCGTCACTATGCGCATGTCGACTGCCCCGGCCACGCCGACTATGTGAAGAACATGATCACCGGTGCCGCCCAGATGGATGGCGCGATCCTGGTTGTGAACGCGGCTGACGGCCCGATGCCGCAGACGCGCGAGCACATCCTGCTTGGTCGTCAGGTGGGCATCCCCTTCATGGTCGTCTACATGAACAAGGTCGATCAGGTGGATGACGAAGAGCTGCTCGAGCTGGTCGAGATGGAGATCCGCGAGCTGCTGACCTCCTACGACTATCCCGGCGACGATATTCCGATCGTGCGCGGCTCGGCGCTGCATGCGATGAACGGCACCCAGCCGGAGATCGGCGAGAACTCGATCCGCGCGCTGATGGAAGCGGTCGACAGCTATATCCCGACGCCCGCACGCGCCGTGGACCAGCCGTTCCTGATGCCGATCGAAGACGTGTTCTCGATCTCGGGCCGTGGCACGGTTGTGACCGGTCGTATCGAGCGTGGCGTGATCAACGTCGGCGACAGCATCGAGATCGTGGGCATCCGCGACACCAAGACCACCACCTGCACGGGCGTCGAGATGTTCCGCAAGCTCTTGGATCGTGGGGAAGCGGGCGACAACATCGGCGCACTCTTGCGCGGTGTGGACCGTGAAGGTGTCGAGCGCGGCCAAGTGCTGTGCAAGCCCGGTTCGGTCAAGCCGCACACCAAGTTCGAGGCCGAGGCCTATATCCTGACCAAGGAAGAGGGTGGCCGTCATACGCCGTTCTTTGCCAACTACCGCCCGCAGTTCTACTTCCGCACCACGGACGTGACCGGCACGGTGATGCTGCCCGAGGGCACCGAAATGGTGATGCCGGGCGACAACCTGAAGTTCACGGTTGAGCTGATCGCGCCCATCGCCATGGAAGACGGCCTGCGCTTCGCCATCCGCGAAGGCGGCCGCACCGTCGGCGCCGGCGTCGTGTCGAAGATCATCGAGTAACGTCTGATCCGCTCTGACTGACAGGGGGCGTGCGGGTCACTGCGCGCCCCCTTTGCATTTCGGAGTCGGATATGAAGCGTATTTTTCAGTATTTCGAGGCGCGTATCGACGCCTATCCCGCGTTGCAACCCAGCCAGCCGCCGGCGCGATTTTGGCCGTTTCTATGGCATTACGCGCGCCCTGTGGCGCCATGGCTCATCGCAATGTCGGTGATCTCGGCGGTGTTTGCGGCTGTTGAAATTGTTCTGCTCGGCTATCTCGGCACGCTGGTCAATCGCATGTCGGAGCTTGGACCAGAGCGGTTTCTGGGCGAAGAGGCCGCGCGCCTTGGCGGCATGGGCGTGCTGCTTTTGATCGTGCTGCCGCTGCTCAGCGTCATGGGCGCGCTGATCATGTATCAGACCCTGATGGGCAATTTCCCGCAGCGCATCCGCTGGCAGGGGCATCGCTGGCTCTTGGGGCAGTCGATGGGCTATTTCCAAGAAGAGTTTGCCGGTCGCATTGCCACCCGGCTGATGCAGACATCCTTGGCCGTGCGGGAAACCGTGATGAAACTGATGGATGTGGCGGTCTATATTCTGGCCTATTTCATCGGAACGCTCGTTCTGGCGGGGACGCAAGATATCCGCCTTGCCGCACCCTTTGCCATCTGGGCTCTGGCCTATGGTGCTCTTTTGGGCGTCATCGTGCCACGTCTGGGGCGGGTTGCACAGGAACAGGCGCATGCCCGGGCTGATATGACGGGACGGATTGTTGACAGCTACACCAATATCGCCACGGTCAAGCTGTTCAGCCATGCTGCACGCGAAGAGGCGTATGCCCGCGCCGGTTTGGATGGGTTCCTTCAGACCGTGCATCGGCAAATGCGTCTTGTGGCGGTGCAGGATATGTCGGTCAACCTGCTCAATGCCCTGCTGACCGGGGCGGTCACGGGGCTTGGCCTTTGGCTTTGGGTGCAGGGGCGGATTGATCTTGGCGCACTCGCGGTTGCCATTCCGCTTGCCTTGCGGCTTGGAAACATGTCGCATTGGATCATGTGGGAATTCGCCGCGCTGTTCGAAAATGTCGGCACCGCGCGCGACGGGTTGGCCACGCTTGCCATGCCGCGCACGGTGCAAGATAGCCCGACGGCGACGCCGTTGATGGTGCATAAGGGGGCCGTGCGCTGCGAAGCGGTGCGCTTTGTCTACGACAGCAGCAGCACACGCAAGGTGCCGGTGATCGACGGTCTTGATCTGACGCTGGCACCGGGGGAAAAGGTGGGGCTGGTCGGGCGCTCTGGCGCTGGAAAATCGACGCTCATCAACCTCTTGCTGCGGTTTCACGACCTGAGCGGCGGGCGCATCCTGATCGACGGTCAGGATGTTTCGCAGGTGACCCAAGACAGTCTGCGCGCGGCCATCGGCGTGGTGACGCAGGATACCGCGCTTTTGCATCGGTCCGTGCGCGAGAATATCGCCTATGGCCGCCCCGATGCGACCGACGCCGAAATTCGCGCCGCCACTGATCTGGCCGAGGCGACGGAGTTTATAGCCGGGCTGGAGGATGCGCGCGGACGCAGGGGCCTAGAGGCACATGTGGGCGAGCGCGGCGTCAAGCTCTCGGGTGGGCAACGTCAGCGCATCGCGATTGCGCGCGCGGCGCTTAAGGATGCGCCGCTGTTGGTGTTGGACGAGGCAACGTCAGCGCTTGATTCCGAGGTAGAGGCCGCCATTCAGACACAGCTTTACCGGCTGATGCAGGGCAAGACCGTGATCGCAATCGCGCATCGCCTCTCGACCATTGCCGCAATGGACCGGCTTATCGTCATGGACGAGGGCCGAATCGTCGAGCAGGGCACGCATGCGCAACTGCTGGCGCAGGACGGGCTTTATGCCCGCCTCTGGGCGCGGCAATCGGGTGGCTTTCTGATGGATTGAGGGAAAGCGGCGTGGTGGGTCATTCTGCCGCGCCTCTTCCAACCTGTGGAAAACGGTTTTCAGGTGCAGCACCAGCATGCCGGATCGCGCCCCGGTCCTTGAATTCTCGATCAAAATCAAGCGCAGCCCGATTTGCTGCAGGAGCAAAGGCCGCGCGGCATACCGTTGTATTCACATAAGCCATTGAAATATTGACTTTATTTCAATCCCTGTCAGTCTGAAATGATATCGGCATGCGGCCCTTTGGCCGCGGTGCAGGGACCGGCACGCGGGAGGGCACGGCATGGGCGGGATACTCAAAGGAATGCGCGTGGTCGAAGGATCGGCCTTTGTTGCGGTGCCGCTGGCGGGAATGACGCTGGCACAGATGGGGGCCGAGGTCATCCGGTTTGACCGCATGGGAGGCGGGCTTGATGCGGGTCGTTGGCCGCTGGCCCCGTCTGGGCAAAGCCTCTTTTGGGCGGGGCTGAACAAGGGCAAGAAATCCATCGCCGTGGATATGACCCGCCCCGAGGGGCAGGACCTCGTGACGCGGATCATCACTGCGCCGGGCGAGGATGCGGGCCTTTTCCTGACAAACCTTCGGGTGCGCGGCTGGATGGATTATGAAACCCTCAGCCAATACCGCGCGGATTTGGTGATGGTCACGCTCATGGGGGATCGTCACGGTCGCCCGGCTGTGGATTATACCGTCAACCCCGCCCTTGGGATACCCGAGATGACGGGGCCTGTGGGCTGGCCCGAGCCTGTGGCCCATGCCTTGCCCGCTTGGGATATTGCTGCGGGGCACTTGGTGGTGTCCTCGCTCTTGGCGGCAGAGCGCGAGCGTTTGCGCCGGGGCAGGGGGCAAGAGGTTGAACTGTCGCTCAAGGATGTGGCAGCGGCCACCATCGGGCATCTGGGGCTGATCGGTGATGCCGCCCTCAATGACAAGGAGCGCGGCAAGTCTGGCAATGCGCTATACGGGGCGTATGGCCAGGATTTCGTCTGTGCTTGCGGGCGGCGGGTGATTGTGATCGGTCTGACCCATCGCCAATGGCGCGGGCTGGTCAAGGCCACGGGCACCGAGGCCGCGATGGCAGCCTTGGCCGCGCGCAGCGGTCGCGATCTGAATGATGAGGGCAATCGCTGGCACCTGCGCCGCGAGATCACGGCGATCCTGCGCCCATGGTTTGCGACGCGCGAATTGAGCAGCTTTGCCGAGGCGTTTGATGCGGCAGGCCTGACCTGGTCGGTTTTTCGGACCGTGCGCGAGGCTTTGGCCGAAGATCCGGATCTGAGCGAAGATAATCCTATGTTCAAACTCTTGATGCAGCCGGGTTTGGGCCGGTTTCCGGTGCCCGGGCATCCTGCGGCATTTTCGGCCCATGAAAGAGCAGCACCCCAGCCCGCGCCGCAACTTGGCGCGCATACCGAAGAAGTTTTGGGCGATGTGGCTGGCCTCAGCGACACAGAGATTGCGCAGCTTTTTGATACTGGCGTCGTACAAAGCCCCCGCTTCGGGGCACGTCCGGCCGCCTGAACAGGAAATTGTGGATTTCATGACGAAATCCGCCTCAGGGCGCTTGATTCCCGGTCCAAGCTGGCGTAATCCGGCGCTCGGCCTTAGGGGTATAGCTCAGCTGGTAGAGCGACGGTCTCCAAAACCGTAGGTCGCGGGTTCGAACCCTGCTGCCCCTGCCAATTTTCAACACGCGTTGACCGTTTGTCGTGACCTGAGGCGGATCAGGGCGCGTCAAAAGCGCTTAAAATCAGCCTCAAATACGGTTTTATTTGGACATGCCGCATTTTCGCCGGCGGTTTGCCATGTTTTTGCCGCAATTGCGCCCCATCACGACCATTAATCGGTTTCGACGTCCGGGGGGACTGAGACCGATCCGCGTGGGGGCGTGGAAGAAATAGGGGATAGCTGCCATGGAAACGCATTTGCCGCGGGTTCCGAACCAAAAGACGTATTTTTCACATCACAATTCCGAATTGCCGGGTCGTTCACCCGCTGATGCTGTCTCGACCGAACAGGCAGTGGAAAATGCGATGTCCACAATTCGCGAAATTCTGACAGAAGAGAGGCGCAAGACACGCCGGCACGTTCTTCCAGACCTCGCGCCGCATGTGCCTGTTGAACATCTGGAGCCGGTTCGGGCGCAAACGCCCAAACGGCGCGCCGCCGTTCTTTCGCGCGTTATGAACTTGCGCCCTCGTGCCTTAAAACTGAAGCTGCATCATGCTGGATGGCTGGCCGCTTTCGCTTTGGTCCTGTGGCAGCCCATGCCGGTGTTGATCGCCTTGTTCATTGGGTTCTGGATGGTCTTTCTCGGATATGCTCTCTTTGGCCCCGAACGCATGACGCATCTTCGGTCGCGGGTGACGCGGCGGATGGCGCGTTTGCTGGAACAGCGTCGCGCTTTGCCCGAACTGCGTCTGCGCCGCGAACCAGAGCCTGATGTTTTTGCCGATCGTCCGGATCCGTTCGAGCGGATCGCGCCCAAGACACGCTGAGACAGCAGGGCAGGGGGCCGCTGCCTTCTGCCCTTGAATTCGCGGGCCAGCCCGCGTATGTCGCGCTGAGCATCAAATTCAGAGAAGACAGCGCAGATGGCACGCACGAACCCGGTTCAATTCATTCAGCAGGTCCGCTCGGAAGTGGCCAAGGTCGTTTGGCCTAACCGCCGTGAGGTGATGCTGACCACGGTCATGGTGTTTATCATGGCCACGATTACGGCGATCTTCTTTGCCTTGGTCGACTTGGGCATCCGTAGTGGTTTGCAAGGGGTGCTGAGCCTGTTCGGCTGAGACGGCGAAAATCTTGTTCAGGCTCTTGAATTCGCAGGCAATCAGGGGTAGTTGACCCCACACTCTGAAACATGGCGCGCGGCGATTCGTGTTGCGCGCCGATTTTTGTTTTAGGTGGTGCAGGCTCAAGGGTCTGAAAGAATACGGAAATCCGATCACTGTATCGGTAAGAACAAAGGCATAGGGCGACGATGGCAAAGCGGTGGTACTCGGTCAGTGTTCTCTCGAATTTCGAGAAGAAGATCGCCGAGCAAATCAGACAGTCCGTCACCGAGAACGGCCTTGAGGATGAAATCGACGAAGTTCTGGTTCCCACCGAAGAGGTGATCGAGATCCGTCGTGGAAAAAAAGTGACCGCCGAGCGTCGCTTCATGCCCGGTTACGTGCTGGTGCATATGGAGATGTCGGATCGTGGCTATCACCTGATCAGCTCGATTAACCGTGTGACCGGGTTTCTGGGGCCGCAGGGCCGCCCGATGCCGATGCGGGACGCCGAGGTGAACGCCATCCTGAACCGAGTGCAAGAGGGTGAAGAAAGCCCGCGCACCCTGATCCACTTCGAGATCGGCGAGAAGGTTAAGGTTAACGACGGCCCGTTCGAGGATTTCGACGGCATGGTCGAGGAAGTGGACGAAGACAACCAGCGCCTCAAGGTCTCGGTGTCGATCTTTGGCCGGGAAACGCCGGTTGAACTGGAATTCACTCAGGTCACGAAACAGATGTGATTTGGGTTGTCCGGTGCCACCTAGCGGTGGCCCGGATCAGAGCCGTGGGAGGTAAGGTGGCCGCGGCCACCGAACCGCACCACACAACACGAGAGCCAGAGGGGCGCGCCCCGATGGTGTTGGACCAAAAGGAGAGGCCATATGGCCAAGAAACTTATCGGGACGCTCAAGCTGCAGGTGAAAGCCGGGCAAGCCAACCCCAGCCCGCCCGTAGGCCCTGCATTGGGTCAGCGCGGCATCAATATCATGGAATTCTGCAAGGCGTTCAACGCCAAGACTGCGGATCTTGAGCCGGGCGCACCGTGCCCTGTCGTGATTTCCTACTATCAGGACAAGTCCTTTGAGTTGGCGATCAAGACGCCGCCTGCGTCCTATTTCCTCAAGAAAGCGGCCAAGCTGCAATCCGGGTCCAAGACCCCGGGTCGTGCGTCTGCTGGCACCGTGACCATCGCGCAGGTGCGCGAAATAGCGGAAGCCAAGTGGAAAGACCTGAACGCGAACGACATCGACGCCGCTATGCAGATCATTCTGGGCAGCGCGCGGTCCATGGGCATCGAGGTGAAGTAAGATGGCAAAGCTTGGAAAACGGACCCGCGCCCTGCGTGAAGCCTTTGACGGCAAGGACAACATGAGCGTCGAAGACGCGATTGCCCTGATCAAAGGTAATGCGACCGCTAAATTCGACGAAACCGTCGAAATCTCGATGAACCTCGGGGTTGATCCCCGCCACGCCGACCAAATGGTGCGCGGCGTTGTCGGCCTGCCCAATGGCACCGGCAAGACCGTGCGCGTTGCAGTGTTTGCACGCGGCACCAAGGCTGATGAGGCTCAGGCTGCCGGTGCCGATATCGTCGGCGCAGAGGATCTGATGGAGACCATCCAGAGCGGCAAGATCGATTTTGATCGCTGCATCGCCACCCCCGACATGATGCCCATCGTGGGTCGTCTGGGCAAGGTTCTGGGCCCGCGCAACCTGATGCCGAACCCCAAGATTGGCACGGTGACGATGGATGTCGCGCAGGCGGTCAAGGATGCCAAGGGCGGTCAGGTACAGTTCAAGGCTGAAAAAGCCGGTGTTGTGCATGCCGGTATTGGCAAGGCGTCGTTCGATGCGGCCAAACTGGCCGAGAACGTGCGCGCCTTTGTGTCTGCTGTGCAGCGTGCCAAGCCGACCGGTGCCAAGGGCACTTACGTCAAGAAAATCTCGCTCTCGTCCACCATGGGCGCAGGCGTGACGGTCGACGTCAACAGCGCTGTTGTCGAGTAAGAATTTGTTCCCGGATCACTGATCCGGGGATAAACGGCAGGGCCGAGTTTGGCCTTGTCCTGTCCGAGACGGAGGGTTCAGGCATCCGCCTGAATAAATCCTTCCTGAGATGGGGAACGAGATGAGATTTCCAGCCGGGGCTTGCGTCCTCGGGTGATCTTGGCCTCGGGACCCGTGTTTTGGACCCGAACGCCGACCCTTCGGGAGCGGCAAAAACTGAGCCGGGGGGAGACCCCCAAATTTGGAGTGAAACTGTGGATAGAGCCCAGAAAGAGAAAGTGGTCGAGGAACTCGGCCAGATCTTTGAAAGCTCTGGCGTTGTAGTGGTCGCCCACTACGCGGGTCTTACAGTTGCCGAAATGCAGGATCTGCGTGCCCGCGCCCGTGCGGCAGAGGCATCAGTTCGTGTAGCCAAGAACAAGCTCGCCAAGATCGCCCTTGAGGGCAAGCCGTGCGCAAGCATTGCGAACTACCTCACGGGCATGACCGTGCTTACCTTCTCCGAGGACCCCGTGGCAGCCGCCAAGGTGTGCGAGGACTTTGCCAAGGCGAACAAAAAGTTCGAAATCCTTGGTGGGGCCATGGGTGGCACGGCTCTGAACCGGGCCGGCGTCGAAGCCGTGTCGAAAATGCCCTCGCGTGAAGAGCTTATTGCTTCGATCGTGGGCTGCATCGGCGCACCTGCTTCGAACATCGCCGGTGCGATTGGCGCGCCTGCTTCGAATATCGCGGGCATCCTTTCGACGATCATCGAAAAGGCTGAGGCCGCGTAAGGCAAACTGTAATCACCGCGTAGGGGTTGTCTTCCCGACGTTGGAACACATCTAGAAAACGGAAAGAGTCAAAAATGGCTGATCTGAAGAAACTGGCAGAAGAGATCGTTGGTCTGACGCTTCTCGAAGCACAAGAACTGAAAACCATCCTCAAGGATGAATATGGTATCGAGCCCGCTGCTGGCGGCGCGATCATGATGGCTGGCCCGGCGGGCGATGCTGGCGGGTCGGATGCTGAAGAGCAGACCGAGTTCGACGTCATCCTGAAGTCGGCTGGTGCCTCCAAGATCAACGTGATCAAGGAAGTGCGCGCAATCACCGGTCTGGGCCTGAAAGAAGCCAAAGACCTGGTCGACGCAGGCGGCAAAGCTGTCAAAGAGCAAGTCTCGAAAGACGAGGCCGACGACATCAAAGCCAAGCTGGAAGCAGCTGGCGCAGAGGTCGAAATCAAGTAATCCGTGTCGGGGCAACCCGCACAGGATTTTAAGGCTGGAACCGGGGTTTCCCGGTTCCGGCCAAACCTGTCTCAGAGAGGCCCTGCACAAGACGGGGCTTTTCTAAGGCGAGGTTTATATGATCGGGAGGCTGTCATTGGGACGATGGCCATGAATGGATCAAACCCAGCCGTCTCGGATGGACGCGGTGCTGAGCCCCAACAGCACGCGCGACCGGTGAGAAATGAAAGGTGACATCGACCATGGCTCAAAGCTTCCTTGGCCAGAAACGCTTGCGCAGATATTACGGCAAAATCCGCGAAGTGCTGGAGATGCCGAATCTGATCGAGGTTCAGAAATCCTCGTATGACCTGTTCCTGAAATCCGGCGACCAGCCCCAGCCGCAGGACGGCGAGGGCATCAAGGGCGTCTTCCAGTCGGTCTTTCCGATCAAGGATTTCAACGAAACCAGCGTGCTGGAATTCGTCAGCTATGAGCTGGAAAAGCCCAAGTATGACGTCGATGAATGCATGCAGCGCGACATGACCTATGCAGCACCCCTCAAGGTCAAGCTGCGTCTCATCGTGTTCGATATCGACGAAGATACCGGCGCCAAATCGGTGAAGGATATCAAGGAACAAGACGTGTTCATGGGCGATATGCCCCTGATGACGCCCAATGGCACCTTTGTGGTCAACGGCACCGAGCGCGTGATCGTATCCCAGATGCACCGCAGCCCCGGCGTGTTCTTTGACCATGACAAGGGCAAGACCCATTCTTCGGGCAAGCTGCTCTTTACCTGCCGGATCATTCCCTATCGCGGGTCGTGGTTGGACTTTGAGTTTGACGCCAAGGACATCGTGTTCGCCCGTATCGACCGTCGCCGCAAATTGCCGGTGACAACGCTGCTGTATTCGCTTGGTCTCGATCAAGAAGGTATCATGAATGCCTATTACGACACCGTTGATTACAAGCTGAAAAAGAAAAAGGGCTGGGTCACCAAGTTCTTCCCCGAGCGCGTGCGCGGCACCCGTCCGACCTATGACCTGATTGATGCCAATACCGGCGAAGTGATCTTTGAAGCGAGCAAAAAGATCACGCCGCGCGCGGTCAAGCAGTTGATCGACGAGGGCAATGTCACCGAGCTTTTGGTGCCGTTCGAGCATATCGTTGGCAAGTTCGTGGCGCGCGACATCATCGACGAAGAGACCGGCGCAATCTATGTCGAAGCGGGCGATGAGCTGACGCTTGAGTATGGCAAGGATGGCGAGATTTCGGGTGGCACGTTGCAAGACCTGCTTGACGCCGGGATCACGGACATTCCGGTTCTCGATATCGACGGCATTAACGTCGGCGCTTACATCCGCAACACCATGGCAGCGGACAAGAACATGAACCGCGAGAGCGCGCTCATGGACATCTACCGCGTCATGCGCCCCGGCGAGCCGCCCACCGAAGAGGCCTCGGCGGCGCTCTTTGATACGTTGTTCTTTGATGCGGAGCGCTATGACCTGTCTGCCGTGGGCCGGGTCAAGATGAACATGCGTCTGAATCTCGATAAGCCGGATACTCAGCGCACATTGGATCGCGATGATATCGTCGCCTGCGTCAAGGCGTTGGTGGAACTGCGTGACGGCAAGGGCGATATTGACGATATCGACCACCTCGGCAACCGCCGGGTCCGGTCGGTCGGCGAATTGATGGAGAACCAGTATCGCGTTGGTCTTCTGCGGATGGAACGTGCGATCAAAGAGCGTATGTCATCGGTCGAGATTGACACGGTGATGCCGCAGGATCTGATCAACGCCAAGCCGGCAGCGGCTGCGGTACGTGAATTCTTCGGCTCTTCGCAGCTGTCGCAGTTCATGGACCAGACCAACCCGCTTTCGGAAGTGACCCACAAGCGCCGTCTTTCGGCGCTCGGGCCGGGCGGTTTGACACGCGAACGCGCGGGCTTTGAGGTGCGCGACGTGCACCCGACCCACTATGGCCGGATGTGCCCGATTGAGACGCCGGAAGGGCCGAACATCGGTCTGATCAACAGCCTCGCCACCTTTGCGCGGGTCAATAAATATGGCTTTATCGAAACACCTTATCGCAAGGTGATCGACGGTCAGGTGACGGACGAAGTGCAATACATGTCCGCCACAGAAGAGATGCGCCACACCGTGGCGCAGGCCAACGCCAATCTCGACGAGGGCGGGCGGTTCGTTAACGATCTGGTCTCGACCCGTCAGTCGGGCGAATACATGCTCGCCCCACGCGAGAGTGTGGACCTGATCGACGTGAGCCCCAAGCAGCTTGTCTCGGTCGCGGCCTCGCTCATTCCCTTCCTTGAGAATGACGACGCCAACCGCGCATTGATGGGCTCTAACATGCAACGTCAGGCGGTTCCGACACTGCGCGCCGAGGCGCCGCTGGTCGGCACCGGTATCGAGGGTGTCGTTGCCCGCGATTCCGGCGCTGCCATCATGGCGAAACGGGCCGGGGTAATCGACCAGGTCGATGCACAGCGGATCGTGATCCGCGCCACCGCTGATCTTGAAATCGGCGATCCGGGCGTGGACATCTACCGCATGCGCAAGTTCCAGCGCTCGAACCAGAACAGCTGCATCAACCAGCAGCCGCTGGTCAAGGTGGGCGATACCGTCCAGAAGGGCGAGGTCATCGCTGATGGTCCTTGCACCGATATGGGCGAACTGGCGCTTGGCAAGAACGTGATCACGGCCTTCATGCCGTGGAACGGCTATAACTACGAAGACTCGATCCTGATTTCCGAGCGGATCGTGCGCGATGACGTCTTTACCTCGATCCATATCGAGGAATTCGAGGTCGCCGCCCGCGATACCAAACTCGGGCCGGAAGAGATCACGCGCGATATCCCGAACGTCGGCGAGGAAGCTCTGCGCAACCTCGACGAAGCGGGCATCGTCTATATCGGTGCTGACGTTGAGCCGGGCGATATCCTTGTGGGCAAGATCACCCCCAAGGGCGAAAGCCCGATGACGCCGGAGGAAAAACTCCTCCGCGCCATCTTTGGCGAAAAGGCCAGCGACGTGCGCGATACCTCCTTGCGCGTCAAGCCGGGTGATTACGGCACAGTCGTCGAAGTGCGGGTGTTCAACCGTCACGGTGTGGAAAAGGACGAGCGCGCGCTTCAGATCGAGCGCGAAGAGGTCGAGCGTCTGGCGCGCGACCGCGACGACGAGCTGGCGATCCTGGATCGCAACATCTATGCCCGTCTGCGCACTCTGATCATGGGCAAGGTTGCCGTGAAAGGCCCCAAGGGCGTCAAGGCGAATTCGGACATCACCGAAGAGTTGCTCTCGACGCTGACCAAGGGCCAGTGGTGGCAGCTTGCCCTCAAGGACGAGGCCGACGCCAAAATCGTCGAGGCGCTGCATGATCAGTATGAGGCGCAAAAGCGCACGCTGGATGCACGGTTCGAAGACAAGGTCGAAAAGGTCCGTCGCGGCGATGATCTGCCGCCGGGTGTCATGAAGATGGTCAAAGTCTTTATCGCGGTGAAGCGCAAGCTGCAGCCGGGTGACAAGATGGCCGGTCGTCACGGCAACAAGGGTGTGGTCTCCAAGGTGATCCCGATCGAGGACATGCCGTTCCTTGCGGATGGGACACCGGTTGATATCTGTCTCAATCCGCTCGGCGTGCCGAGCCGGATGAACGTGGGTCAGATTCTGGAAACCCACATGGGCTGGGCCGCGCGCTCGCTCGGTCTCAAGATCGACGAGGCATTGCAGGACTATCGCCGCTCCGGCGATCTGACCCCTGTGCGCGAGGCGATGCGCATTGCTTATGGCGATGATGTCTATGCCGAAGGGATCGAGGGCATGGATGAGACCACGCTGATCGAGTCTGCAGGCACTGTGACCAGCGGTGTGCCGATTGCCACCCCGGTCTTTGACGGGGCGAAAGAGGCGGATGTCAACGACGCCCTGCGGCGTGCAGGCTTTGACACGAGCGGTCAGTCGGTGCTGTTCGACGGGCGCACGGGCGAGCAGTTCTCGCGCCCTGTGACCGTGGGCATCAAGTATCTGCTCAAACTGCACCACCTTGTCGACGACAAGATCCACGCACGCTCGACCGGGCCCTACAGCCTTGTCACGCAGCAGCCTCTGGGCGGTAAAGCCCAGTTCGGCGGCCAGCGGTTCGGGGAAATGGAGGTCTGGGCACTTGAGGCCTATGGCGCCGCCTATACCCTGCAAGAGATGCTGACGGTCAAGTCGGATGACGTGGCAGGCCGGACCAAGGTCTATGAGAGCATCGTCAAAGGCGAGGACAATTTCGAGGCCGGTATCCCGGAATCGTTCAACGTTCTCGTCAAAGAGGTCCGGGGTCTTGGCCTCAACATGGAACTCCTGGATGCGGAGGAGGATGAGTAAGCGGATCGCATGGTGCGTTGTCACCCACCCTACGGCACGACGTAGGGTGGGTAAAACGCACCGTTTGCTGCGCCACACATCCTCCTCTCGCCCGAATTCAAGGATTTGAAAATGAACCAGGAACTGACAAACAACCCGTTCAACCCGGTGGCCCCTGCCAAGGTGTTCGACGAAATCAAGGTCAGCCTTGCCAGCCCGGAGCGTATCCTGAGCTGGTCTTACGGCGAGATCAAAAAGCCCGAGACCATCAACTACCGCACGTTCAAGCCCGAGCGTGACGGTCTTTTCTGCGCGCGGATCTTTGGCCCGATCAAGGATTACGAATGCCTTTGCGGCAAATACAAGCGCATGAAATATCGCGGCGTTGTCTGCGAGAAATGCGGCGTTGAAGTCACGCTGCAAAAGGTCCGTCGCGAGCGTATGGGCCATATCGAGCTGGCCGCCCCCTGCGCCCATATCTGGTTCCTGAAATCGCTGCCGTCGCGCATCGGTCTTATGCTGGACATGACGCTGCGTGATCTGGAGCGGGTGCTCTATTTCGAAAACTACGTGGTGATCGAGCCCGGTCTGACCGATCTGACCTATGGCCAGATGCTGACCGAAGAAGAGTTCATGGATGCGCAGGACGCATATGGCATGGACGCCTTTACCGCCAATATCGGCGCCGAGGCGATCCGCGAGATGCTCCAGAATATCGACCTCGAGGCCGAGGCCGAGCAACTGCGCGCTGACCTCAAGGAAGCCACAGGCGAATTGAAGCCCAAGAAAATCATCAAGCGCCTTAAGGTGGTTGAGTCCTTCATCGAATCCGGCAACCGTCCGGAATGGATGGTGATGACGGTGATCCCGGTCATTCCGCCAGAACTGCGCCCGCTGGTGCCGCTGGACGGGGGCCGTTTTGCCACGTCGGACCTCAACGATCTCTATCGCCGGGTGATCAACCGGAACAACCGCCTCAAGCGGCTGATCGAGCTGCGCGCGCCCGATATCATCGTGCGCAACGAAAAGCGGATGCTTCAGGAATCGGTCGATGCGCTGTTTGACAACGGCCGCCGCGGCCGCGTCATCACCGGGGCCAACAAGCGCCCGCTGAAATCGCTCTCGGACATGCTCAAGGGCAAGCAGGGCCGCTTCCGTCAGAACCTTCTGGGTAAGCGGGTCGACTTCTCGGGTCGTTCGGTGATCGTAACCGGTCCGGAACTGAAACTGCATCAGTGCGGCCTACCCAAGAAGATGGCACTCGAGCTGTTCAAGCCGTTCATCTACTCGCGGCTTGAGGCAAAGGGCCTGTCCAGCACTGTCAAGCAGGCCAAGAAACTGGTCGAAAAAGAGCGTCCCGAGGTTTGGGACATTCTGGATGAGGTCATTCGCGAGCATCCTGTCATGCTCAACCGCGCACCGACCCTGCACCGTTTGGGCATTCAGGCGTTTGAGCCGGTGCTGATCGAAGGCAAGGCAATCCAGCTTCATCCGCTGGTCTGTTCGGCCTTCAACGCCGACTTTGACGGCGACCAGATGGCCGTGCACGTGCCGCTGAGCCTTGAGGCGCAGCTTGAGGCGCGGGTGCTCATGATGTCCACGAACAACGTGCTCTCGCCCGCCAACGGCGCGCCGATCATCGTTCCGTCTCAGGATATGATCCTTGGCCTTTATTACGTCACGCTGCAGCGCGACGGGATGAAAGGTGAAGGCATGGTCTTCTCGTCCTTGGGTGAGGTGCAGCATGCGCTTGACGCAGGCGAGGTGCATCTGCATTCCAAGGTGACGGTGCGCGTGCCGCAGATCGACGAGCATGGCAACGAGGTCATGGTTCGGGTTGTCACCACGCCGGGCCGGGCCCGTCTTGGGGCACTTCTGCCGCAGAACGCCAAGGCCCCCTTTAGCCTTGTCAACCGTCTGTTGCGCAAGAAAGAAGTGCAGCAGGTCATCGACACCGTCTATCGCTATTGCGGCCAAAAAGAGAGCGTCATTTTCTGCGATCAGATCATGACCCTCGGCTTCCGCGAGGCGTTCAAGGCGGGGATTTCCTTTGGCAAGGATGACATGGTCGTTCCTGACAACAAGTGGAGCATCGTCGAAGAGACCCGCAGCCAGGTCAAAGGCTTTGAACAGCAGTATATGGACGGCCTGATCACCCAAGGTGAGAAGTACAACAAGGTCGTCGATGCCTGGTCGAAGTGTAACGATCAGGTCACCGAGGCCATGATGTCCACCATTTCGGCGGAACTGCGGGACGAGAACGGTGCTGTCCGCGAACCCAACAGCGTCTATATGATGGCGCACTCGGGCGCGCGGGGCTCGGTCACTCAGATGAAGCAGTTGGGCGGTATGCGCGGTCTGATGGCCAAGCCGAACGGCGACATCATCGAGACGCCGATCATCTCGAACTTCAAGGAAGGTCTGACCGTTCTTGAATACTTCAACTCAACCCACGGTGCCCGTAAGGGTCTGTCGGATACGGCTCTGAAAACCGCAAACTCGGGCTATCTGACCCGGCGTCTGGTGGACGTCGCGCAGGACTGTATCGTGCGCGAGCATGATTGCGGCACCGAGCGCGCGGTTACGGTTGAAGCGGCGGTAAACGACGGCGAAGTCGTGGCCTCCTTGGCAGAGCGTTGCCTTGGCCGGGTTGCGGCTGAGGATATCTTTGATCCGATCAGCGATGCGGTCTTGATCGCGCGTGGCCAGTTGATTGACGAGCGTATGGCGGATTCGCTGGAAGAAGCGGCTGTCCAGACTGTGCGCCTGCGTTCGCCGCTGACCTGTGAGGCCGAGGATGGCGTCTGTGCCATGTGCTATGGTCGTGACCTTGCGCGCGGCACCATGGTCAACATCGGCGAGGCTGTTGGCATCATCGCCGCGCAGTCGATTGGCGAGCCCGGCACACAGCTTACGATGCGGACCTTCCACATCGGCGGCGTGGCGCAGGGGGGGCAACAGTCCTTCCTTGAGGCAAGCCAAGAGGGCACGATCACCTATGATCAACCCCAGACGCTGGAAAACGCCAATGGCGAGACCCTCGTTATGGGCCGGAACATGAAACTCCGGATCATTGGCGACAAGGGTGTTGAACTTGCCAGCCACAAGGTCGGCTACGGCACCAAGCTCTTTGTCAAAGAAGGGGCCAAGGTTACGCGCGGTCAGAAACTGTTCGAGTGGGATCCCTACACCCTGCCGATCCTCGCCGAGAAATCGGGCACCGCGAAATTCGTGGACCTGACCTCGGGTGTCTCTGTGCGGGACGTGACCGACGAAGCCACCGGCATGACCCAAAAGATCGTGACCGATTGGCGGGCAGCACCACGCGGCAACGAGCTGAAACCCGAAGTGTTCATCGTGGGTGAAGATGGTGAGCCCATGCGCAATGACGCGGGCAACCCTGTGACCTATCCGATGTCCGTGGATGCCATTCTGTCGGTCGAAGAAGGCCAGCAGGTGCAAGCGGGTGATGTGATTGCGCGTATTCCGCGTGAAGGTGGCAAGACCAAGGACATCACCGGTGGTCTGCCGCGTGTGGCTGAACTCTTTGAGGCACGTCGCCCCAAGGATCACGCCATCATCGCGGAAATCGACGGGTATGTTCGCTATGGCCGTGACTACAAGAACAAGCGTCGCGTTACGATCGAACCCACCGACGAAAGCCTTGAGCCCGTGGAATACATGGTGCCCAAGGGCAAGCACATCCCGGTGCAGGAAGGTGACTATGTCCAGAAGGGCGATTACATCATGGACGGCAATCCCGCGCCGCATGATATTCTTGCCATCATGGGCGTCGAAGCGCTTGCCAACTACATGATCGACGAAGTGCAGGAGGTTTACCGTCTGCAGGGCGTGAAGATCAACGACAAGCACATCGAGGTCATCGTGCGTCAGATGCTCCAGAAATGGGAAATCCAGGACTCGGGCGACACGACGCTTCTCAAGGGCGAGCATGTGGACAAGGTCGAGTTTGACGAGGCCAATGCCAAGGCTGAGGCCAAGGGCGGACGTCCGGCTATGGGTGAACCGATCCTTCTCGGTATCACCAAGGCATCGCTGCAAACCCGGTCGTTCATCTCGGCGGCATCCTTCCAGGAAACTACCCGCGTTCTCACCGAAGCCTCTGTTCAGGGCAAACGTGACAAGCTGGTCGGTCTCAAGGAAAACGTCATCGTGGGCCGCCTGATCCCGGCGGGCACGGGTGGTGCGACCCAAGAGATGCGCCGCATTGCGACAGCGCGCGACAGCATCGTGATCGAGGCGCGTCAGGAAGAGGCGGCTGCGGCTGCGGCTCTGGCCGCACCTGTGATCGACAATGATGTGGTCGGTGGCGACGAGTTTGATAATTTCGTCGAAACCCCGGAGAGCCGCGATCAGTAAGATTTGCGGATGAAATTTGGAAAAGCCCGGTCCTTTGACCGGGCTTTTTCGTTGGGGAGAGCCGTGCTTTGAAAAAGAAAACCTGTCGAAATCCGTTCAAGATTTCTGGGTCAGGGATTGAAAATCACGTAATTCGGCAACCGGAATATGGCAGTGGATGAGATGCTCATTGCCAGCGTCGCGCGCGGGCGGCGTTTCGGTTTCGCAAATCTCACCGCGCTTGACCGGGCAGCGGCGTTGGAACGGACACCCGCGCGCGGGGGGCGACAGTTCCACCGTATCCTGTGCCAGAAGCCGGGGTGCAAGATCCGGGTCCGGTTCCAGCACTGCACCCAGCAACGCCTCGGTATAGGGGTGTGAAGGCGCGGTATAGACCGCTGCAACCGGACCGATTTCACATAACCGCCCCTGATAGAGCACTGCAACCCGGTCAGACAGGGCCCGTACCACGGTCAGGTCATGGCTGACAAAGACAAAAGCCGTGCCATGCAGGCCTTTGAGATCGTTCAGCAATTCCAGAACTGCCGCCTGCACCGAGACATCGAGCGCCGAGGTGATCTCGTCGCAGAGCACGACGTCAGGTTCGGCGGCAAAGGCGCGTGCTACGGCCACGCGCTGTTTTTCGCCCCCCGACAGCTGCCCCGGTCGGCGGTCAAGGTAATGTGCCCCAAGCCGTACCGTTTCGAGCAATTCGGCGGCGCGGTCGCGCAGGGCGCGATCCTTGAGCCCGAAATAAAGCCTGAGGGGCTGTGCCAGAATGTCCTGCACCGTCTGGCGCGGATTGAGGCTGTCGTCGGGGTTCTGGAAAATCATCTGAAGGCGCCGCAGATGATCGGGGCGGCGGTGTTCGACCATCGAGGGCAGTGCCGTGCCATCCCCAAGACTGATCTGACCCTTGGCAGGCGGCAAGAGACCGGCGATGGATTTGAGGATGGTGGATTTGCCGCTGCCGGATTCACCCACCAATCCCAAAGTCTCGCCGCGCCGAAGGTTCAGCGTGATCCCATCCACGGTCGCGGGCGGTAATGGCTGCCCTGTGAGCCGCGCGAAAACACCGGGACGGCCATAGCGGATTGCGACGCTGTCGAGCGATAGGGCAAGGGGACTGTCCCCCGTGCAGCATGTCAGTGCCTGCCCTGCCTGCGCCGGGGGCATCGCCGCAACCTGATCGGGGTAATGGCACCGGGTCATTTGCCCCGCTTCACCTTCTACCAAGGGGGGGCGCACTGTCTGACAGGTTTCGGTTGCCAAGGCACAGCGCGGGGAAAAAGCACAGCCCAAGCGGGCGGTTGCAGGCCCTGGCGGCCGTCCCTCCAACGCGCGCGGCAGGGTCCGGTCTCCGAGGCGGGGGATAGAGGCCAGAAGGCTGCGTGCATAGGGATGTGCGGGACGGCGCAGCAGGTCTCGGGTTGGTCCTGTCAGCACGGCTTCACCGGCATAGAGCACTTGCACCCGGTCGCAGACCCGCGCGATGACGCCCAGATCATGGCTGACATAGACCATTGCCATGTTGCGCGTGCGCGCCAGATCGTGCAACAGGTCAAGGATATGCGCCTGTGTGGTGACATCAAGGCCGGTGGTTGGCTCGTCCAGCAAAAGCGCGTCTGGCTCGCCAGCGAGGGCCATGGCGATCGCCACACGCTGTTGTTGCCCGCCAGAAAGCTCATGCGGATAGCGCCGCAGGATGGCGTCAGGATCGGGCAGGCGTACTTGGGCCAAAAGATCGCGGGCCCGTTTGGGATGTTCCGACCTAGGCAGGTTGCAATGCAGGCGCAGAGCCTCGTAAATTTGCCGCCCGATGCGCAATGTCGGGGTCAGCGATTGCCCCGAGTTTTGTGGAATGAGGCCCAATTGCCCCCCGCGGATTTTCGCGAGCTCCCGATCCGAACGCGCGAACATGTCCGCCCCGTCATAGATCACCTCGCCCGAGAGCTTTTGCAGACCGTGCTTGAGATAGCCCATCGCGGCCAGCGCCAGCGTACTCTTGCCAGAGCCGCTTTCGCCAACGATCCCAAGGGTTTCTCCGCGACACACAGTCAGGTCGACCTCGTGGAGCACAGGCAAGACCTGACCTGAACGCCCACGAAAGCCAATGCAAAGCCGCCGGATATCGAGGAGGGGGGGCTGGCTCATGTCACACCACTGCTGCCCGGCTTTGATCAAGGCCAAGCGTCTTGGCAAGCGCGTCCGCCGTGAGATTGATCCCGATGATCAGGCTGGACAGGGCCACAACCGGGGCGATCACCCCCCATGGTGCCAGCGACATATAAACACGCGCATCCGAGACCATCAGCCCCCAATCGGGACGGGGCGGAGCCACGCCAAAGCCCAGAAACGACAGTGCTGAAAAGCCCAAGAGCATCCAAGACCAGCGCATTGCGCCTTCAACCAACAGGACATCGGTCACATTGGGCAAGAGTTCGCGGCGCACGATGTCAATCGGGCGATGTCCGCGTGCGCGCGCGGCGGCGATGAAATCGCGGGCGACCACCTCATGGGCTGCGGCGCGGGCGACGCGGATCACTGGAATCCCAAAGAAAAACGCCAATGTCGGCAACAAGACCTCGCCGCCGCTGCCAAAGACGGTGATGAGCACCAAGAGAGGCAGGATGCCGGGTAGGGCGAGAAAGGCATCGACGAGGCGCAGGGTGATTTCGTCCTCCCATCCACCGCGCAGGCCGAGGTAGACGCCCAAGAGACCGCCCCAGAGAAGGGCGATGGGGGTGGCGATGCCGGTGACCAGCAGTGCTTCGCGCCCGCCCAAGAGCACTCGGCTGAATACGTCGCGGCCCAGATGATCGGTGCCGAACCAATGTTCGGATGAGGGACCGGCGAGCGTTTGGAGTGCGTTCATCTCTTTGTAATCAAAGGGAACAATCCAAGGGCTGATGATTGCCAGACAGAGATGAAAGACAACAATGCCAAGCCCGATGGCGCCGGATGGGCGGTGCGTCATGGCGCGCAGGATTTCCAAAAGCCGGATCACCCTTGCCTCATATGGTGGCTGCGCAGGCGCGGGTTGAGCGCGAGGCTGAGGATGTCGGCGATAAGGTTGATCGCCACATAGGTCGCGGCGACAATAAGGGTGATGGCCTGCACCACAGGCAGGTCACGACCCGAAATCGCATCAATCAGCAATCGACCAAGCCCCGGATAATTAAAGACAACTTCGACCACAACCACCCCGCCCAAAAGCCATGCCACAGTGAGCGCGATGATGTTGATCGCGGGCAAGAGGGCGTTGGGCAGCGCATGGCGAAAAACGATTTGCCAGTAGGGAACGCCCTTGAGTGTGGCCATTTGCACATAGTCGCTGGCCATCACGTCGATTACCGAAGAGCGCACCATGCGCATGATATGGGCCACCATAAGCAAGGTCAAAACCACCGCTGCCAGGATGAATTCCGGAAAGAATTCAAGAGGTTGGGCATCGGCCGGCGTGAGGACGATAGCCGGAACCCAGCCAAGCCAGATCGCGAAGACTAGGATCAAAATCGTGGCGGCGACGAATTCGGGGATCGTCATCGCGAGGATCGCACCAGTTGAAAAGAGGATGTCGAGCCATGTGTCGCGCCGCAGTCCAGCCACAGCACCAAGAAAAATTGACAAGGGAATTCCAACACTTAGCGCTCCAGCGGCGAGCATCAGGGAATTGCGAAGGCGGTAGCCTACCAGGTTGCTTATGCGTTCTTGTCCATTGGCGGAAACCCCAAATTCGCCCTGTACCGCAGAGGCCGCCCACGAGAGATAGCGGCTGAGCGCAGGCGCGTTTAAGCCCATGACTTCACGACATTTTTCCAAGGCCTCGCCATGGGCATCGCGTTCGAGAACGGCGGTGCAGGCATCCCCGGGCAGGGCCTCGACCCCAAGGAAAATGAGGACAGAGACCAGCCAAATGGTAACCAGCCCAAGCGCCAACCGCTTAAAAATCAGAGAAAACATCTGTTCTGTCCCCAATGCGGCAAAGGTCCCCAACCCCCGCCTGCTGGCAGACTAGACCAGTCGTGACGCAGCCGTCGAGAAATTCTTGAGCGCAAACCTTACAGAGCTTACAAATCGGGGCGAGTTTTGTAAGGTCCGGCGATATTCTAGACACCAAGATAGGTATCGGTGATCTCTGGGGTGAGCGCGCGAAAGGTTCCGGTCCAGACGGAGCGCCCCTTTTCAAGGATCACGGCGCTATCGGCGACGCGGGCGAGTTCGCGGATGGATTTGTCGATCACCAAAAGCGCCATGCCGGTTTCGGATTTGAGGCGGGCGAGCGCTGCCCAGATTTCCTGACGCACAACGGGGGCCAATCCTTCGGTCGCCTCGTCGAGGATCAAAAGACGGGGGTTGGTCATCAGCGCGCGTCCGATTGCCAGCATCTGTTGTTCGCCGCCCGAGAGGGACGCGGCGATCTGATCCTGCCGTTCAGCTAAACGCGGAAAGAGCCGGGTGACGGCGGCCATGTCCCAAGGGCCGGGGCGGGCGGCTGCGATCAGGTTCTCGCGCACCGTAAGGCTGGCGAAGCAGCGCCGCCCCTCGGGGACAAGGCCGATTCCCGCGCGGGCGGCGCGGTGCGCGGGCATGCCGCTGAGGTCTCGCCCGGCAAAGGTGGCGGTGCCGCCACTCTGGCGCAGGAGGCGGCAGATCACCTTGACCGTGGTGGATTTGCCCATGCCGTTGCGGCCCATAAGGGCCACCACCTCGCCTTCGCTGACTGAGAGGTTAACATCAAAGAGCGCCTGACTTGCGCCGTAAGAGGCGGTGATCTGGCGGAGGGAGAGGAGTGTCATGCCGTGGCCTCGTCCATGTCGTCACCCAAATAGGCGCTGCGCACCTCGGGGTCGCGCCGGATCTCGTCTACGGTGCCGGTGGCGATGATCTGGCCATAGACCAGCACGCTGATCCGGTCTGCGAGAGCAAAGACCGCGTCCATGTCATGCTCGACCAGCAGGATCGGGGCCTCGGCGCGCAGGCCATCCAGAAGCGTGGTCAGCGCGCGGGTGCCATCGGCACCAAGACCGGCCATGGGTTCATCCATGAGAAAGGCGCGGGGGCGGAGCGTAAGGGCAATGGCCACCTCCAACTGGCGGCGTTGGCCGTGCGACAGCTCGGCGCAGCGGGTGTTGCGGGCGTCTGACAAGCCCACGGTATCCAGGGCCGCTTCGGCGCGGGTGCGCAGATCGGCATCGCGCAACACGGGGCGCAGGAAGCGCACGACATCGCCACGCTGGCCAAGCGCGCCCAGAATGGCGTTTTGCAGCACGGTATACTCCATCGGCAGGGCCGAAATCTGAAACGTGCGTGCCATGCCAAGCCGCGCGCGCGCTGCTGTATCGAGGGCGGTCACATCCTGCCCGGCAAAGAGAATTCGGCCTGCGTCGGGGCGCAGCGCGCCTGCGATTTGGGCAATCAAGGTGGATTTGCCCGCGCCGTTGGGGCCGATCAGGGCGTGTATTTCGCCCGGTTTGAGATCGAGTGTGATGTCGCGGCTGGCGGTGAGCGCGCCAAAGCTTTTGCTGAGGCCAGATATGGCGAGAATGGGATCAGTCATGCGGCTGCCCCCGTCCGGCAAGTAGCCCAAAGAGCCCGCCGCGTGCGAAAAGCACGGTGCCAAGCAGGATCGCGCCCAAGTAGATGTGCCAATAGTCGCTGAGGCCGCCCAAGCTGTGTTCGAGCAGGATAAAGAGCGCGGCCCCCGCGACCGGGCCAAAGACGCGGCCGACACCGCCCAAGATCACAAACACCATGATCTCGCCCGAGGTTTGCCACGAGAACATCACCGGGCTGACAAAGCGATTGAGATCGGCAAAGAGCGCGCCCGCAAGCCCGGTGATCGCGCCCGAGAGCGTGAAGGCGATGAGATAGAGCCGATAGGGGCGGTGGCCCACGGCGGCAACGCGCGCCTCGTTCTGCCGCGCGGCCCCCAGCATGAGGCCGAAAGGAGAGCGGGCAAGGCGGGCGGTGAAGAAAAGGATCAACGCCAACAGGCCATAGCAGAGCGCAAAGAACTGGATCGGGTCCATGGTGTTGAGGCCCGGAAAGCCGTTGCGGACATAGATCGAGAGACCGTCTTCACCGCCATAGGCGGGCCAGGAGATCGCGAAATAGTAGAACATCTGCGAAAAGGCGAGGGTGATCATGATGAAATAGACGCCTGTTGTGCGCAACGAAAGCGCGCCCACGGCGAGGGCGGCGAGAGCCGAGGTGAGTGTGGCGATGATCCAGATCACCGGCATGGATTTGGTGCCGGGAATCGTCAGGGGCCAGTCGGTGACGCTGGTGTAGGTCTGGGCGTGAAAGGCGAGGATGCCCATGGCATAGCCGCCCAGCCCGAAGAAGAGTGCGTGACCAAAGCTGACGAGGCCGCCGAAGCCGAGCGCAATGTTGAGGCCGACCCCGGCGATGGCGAGGATCACGGCGCGGGTGGTGAGGGTGATGAGAAACGGCTCGTCCGTGGCCCAAGCGTAGAGGGGGAAAAGCAGAAGTATGGCCATGAGGGCGGCGTTGAGCAGGGTTTCACGGCTCATGTCGCGGCCCCGAAGAGGCCACGGGGCCGAAAGATCAGCACGCCCGCCATGAGGATGTAGATCGCCATAGAGGCCAGCGACGCGCCGACCGAATTGGCCGCTGCTGGCTCTAGGAAGGTGGCGAAAGCTGAAGGCAGGAGGGCGCGGCCCAAGGTATCAGTGAGGCCGACCAGCAGCGCGCCGATAAAGGCCCCCTTGATCGAGCCGATGCCGCCGATCACGATGACCACGAAAGCAAGGATCAGCACCGGCTCGCCCATACCCACCTGCACCGATTGAATGGCGCCGATGAGTGCGCCGGCAAGGCCCGCAAGCGCAGCACCGAGGGCAAAGACCAGCGTATAGAGCGCCGAGATATTGACGCCCAAGGCCGCGATCATCTCGCGGTCATTTTCGCCTGCGCGGATGCGGATGCCGAGGCGGGTTTTCGAGATCATGGCAAAGAGCGCGGCGGCGATCACCAGCCCTGCGCCGATCATCGCAAGGCGGTAGCGCGAATAGTCGATGCCAAACGGCAGGCGCAGCGTGCCCGACAGCCAGTCGGGCGTATCGAGATAGAGCGGGAAAGAGCCAAAGACCCAGCGGGTGCCTTCGGACAGGATGAGGATCAGCGCAAAGGTGGCCAAGACCTGATCGAGGTGGTCGCGGTCGTAGAGGCGGCGGATGACGAGCAGCTCAATGAGCACGCCCGCCACCGCGGCGGCGGCGAGGCTGGCGGCGAGGGCCAAGAGGAACGAGCCGGTCAGCCCCGCCACCCAAGCGGCGGCAAAGGCCCCGATCATATAGAGCGAGCCATGGGCGAGATTGATCAGCCCCATCACGCCGAAAATGAGCGTTAGCCCGGCGGCCATGAGGAACAACATAACCCCGAATTGCAGCCCGTTGAGGGCCTGTTCGATGAGCAGCACGGCGGACATTGCCTGTGTCAGCCTTTGGGTTTGAGGCCGATACGACGGCCGATGCCATCGGGGCGGGGCAGGGCGGCATGCGCCTTTGCCATGGCGGCCACGCGGGCGGCGACATCCTCGGGCATGGGCACGACGCGTGGGCCGTTCAGGTCTACATGCAGGGTCAGCCCCTCGCCGGTGGCGGCGATCCAGCCGTCGCTGTGATAGAGTTGCTGAAAGAAGTGAAAGCGTTTGCCGTCATGGTCGAGCAGATAAAAGCTGCTGCGCAGCTGATCGCCCAATTTCACCTCGCGCAGGTAGCGGATGTGGAATTCAGCGCTGAAGGTGGTGAGGTTGCGGGTGGCGCGGTAGTCGGGGCCAAAGCCCATCTCTTCGAACGCCTCATCGGCGCAGCGGTCAAAGAGCACGGTGTAATAGCCCATATTCATATGGCCGTTATAGTCGATCCAGCCCTCTTCGACCGGGTGGAACGCGGAGAGGAAGGGCTGGGCGTCTGGCATCGGGCCTCCGGGCGGTTGGTTTGCCAGCCTTTTAGGGGATTTGCGGCGGGAATGGCAATGGCAAGGGGGCACTGGCGATTTCGTGATTTGGATTTCAGGGCGGCGTGCTTAGCTATGGCGCAGGATGGCTTAGGACGGGATGGGTAGGATGATCACACGGCGCAGGATTTTGGCGGGGGCGGTTCTGGTTGGGGCCGGTGCGCTGGGCTATTTTGTCTGGGGACGGGCCGGGTTAGAGGAACTGGCAGCGGTGCCGGTATTTGCGACAGAGGGCGTGGCGCTGGGCGGCACTGATCCGGTGGGGTATTTCACCGAAGGCCGCCCGGTGGCGGGATTGCCTGCGCATAGTTTCGACTGGAACGGGGCGACATGGCATTTCGCCAGTGCCGAGAACCGCGATGCCTTTGCCGCTGACCCCGCCCGCTACGCGCCGCAATATGGCGGGTTCTGCGCCTGGGCGGTGGCGGAGAAGGGCCAGCTCTTTTCCACCCAGCCAGAGAATTGGGCGATTGTGGAGGGCAAGCTCTACCTCAATTACAACGATGACATTGCCGCGAAATGGCAGGCGGATGTGCCGGGGTTCATCGCGCGGGGGGATGCACGGTGGCCGGAAGTGTTGAAGGGGGAGGGGTAATGGGGGTTAGTGGAGCCTTGGGGTTTATCCGTGTGTGACGGGTTCCGGCCCGGAGTGGACACGGCTTTTGATGCGAATTTGCGACAGTCGACCTTCGCTGCGCAGATCGCGAACTCACGCAATGCGGGCGTTTTCAGACCTTCATGATCTAGGTTCGTTTGTTGCTTCTTTAGCAAGTTTCTGGATCCCCAAACTCGACCGAACATTGCCATTAGCAAGCCTAATCACAGCTTCTCTTACTATTTCGGCATCAATTTCGTTGGCCATCTTTGAGTCTGCGACCCCTTCAAATTCGTAGGGTTCACAAAGAAATACGCTTCGCCGACAAATGTCGTCTATGTATTGAATAAATCCTGACATTTGCAAAACCGAAGCTGCGCTTTCCAGATCACCATTACACATGTTGTCGAAGGTTCTCATGGGGCCTCTAACGGCATGAATTTCTTCCCTGTAATGCATCTCAAAAATGCATCGCGCTAGCTCAAGAAGCATGCCTCGTTTTGAATAATCAGATTTAGGCAACCAAGGGGGGAAATCCATAATGAAATTATTCTATCGTGTGTGAGTTCTAAAACAAGCGACACAATGGGCTCTCACCCGGAATTTGCAGCCCTCAGCTTGAAGGTTTGGTGTCAGGAAACTGCCCAAACTTTGCAAACTCCGCTTCCTGCGCATTGGTGGCCTTGGTGCGTAGTTCAGCATTGCTATCGTGATCCGATGCGCCGTGGCAGCCTCGCGCTTGGCACTCGTATCGTCGATGAGCGGACACAAGGTGCTGCCGCGCGGGGCCTGTCCGCCGGGTGGGCGCTTCAACCTCATCGGCTGGCAGTTTATGCCTACCAAATCCGTCCGCAGTATCAGTTTGGCGTGAGGTCGCAAAAGCGCCCGCCCGAGGGGGCGGACCATGCCAGAGGCATGCCTTCGGCATGACCGCTGCGCGGCGGTGCCTGCGGCACCTTGATTCCGCGCATTGGGATTTGGGGCGTGTGGCCGCTATCGTAACTGCGGTCTTGGGATTAAGACTCCGGGGTTCCCCCTCACGCCCAAGGTCCCCTTTGGGCGCGCTCTCCTGCCATCTCGCGCAGGGCGCGGATGCGGTTGGCGGGGTTGGGGTGGGTGGAGAAGAGTTTGTCATGGGCATGGGCGTGCAGCGGGTTGATGATGAACATATGCGCTGTGGCCGGGTTGCGCTCGGCGGCGTCATTGTCGATGCGGGCGGCGAGGCCCGAGATTTTCTCGAGCGCCGATGCGAGCCAGAGCGGGTTGCCGCAGATTTCGGCCCCGATGCGGTCGGCCTCGTATTCGCGGCTACGGCTTATCGCCATCTGCACAAGGCCCGCCGCAAGGGGGGCGAGGATCATCAGCGCCAGCGTGCCAATGAGGCCCATGCCGTTGTTGCGGTTGCCGCCGAAGAACATCGCGAAATTGGCCAACATCGAGATGGCCCCGGCAAAGGTGGCCGTCACGGTCATGATCGTAGTGTCGTGGTTGCGGATATGGGCCAGCTCATGCGCCATGACGGCGGCGATTTCCTCGCGGCTGAGATGGCGCAAGAGGCCGGTGGTGGCGGCGACAGCGGCATTGGCCGGGTTGCGCCCGGTGGCAAAGGCGTTGGGCTGATCGTTGTCGAGGATATAGACCGCCGGGCGCGGCATGCCGGCGGCATCGGCCATGTCATGCACCATTTGGGTAAGCGCCGCGCCTTCGGGGCCAGAGGCGGGGCGGGCATTGTGCATGCGCAGCACCATCCGGTCTGAATTCCACCAGCTAAAGGCGTTCGTGGCGAGGGCCACGATCAGCGCAAAGAGCGCGCCGCCCATGCCGCCCAAAAGCGCGCCTATGCCCAGAAAGAGTGCGGTCATCGCCGCCATCAAAATGCCTGTGCGCAGATAGCCCATCGGGTTCCCCCTTTTGTTTCTGCGCCAAATATGGCGGTTGGCACGGCGCTTGCAAGCCTCTCGCGGGAGGCTGGGTTCGTTAAAATCCAAGGTAATCGGGGCATGAGGGTGCTCTGGCATTAAACGGTCCTTGGGGTTTACGCGGCAGGCTTTCCGTTGAGTCCGACGGAGATATGAGATGGCCACAGCCGCAGAACTGCCGATTGATACCTCTGCCAGTGCAATGGACATGGCCGAAGCCGTGTTCGGTCACGGCATCACGATTGTCTCGGCCAGCTATACAGGGGCCGCCAGCGCCTCGGGGATTTACAGCAATGGCGACGCGGTTTCGCCGGAGCTGACACCGTCGGATACGGGCGTGATCCTATCCACGGGCATGGCCACGTCGGTGACCAACGAGGTCAGCCTGCTTAATTTGCTGGGGGATCCGAACCTTTTGCTGGACAGCTCGACCGATCATGGCTTGGCGGGGGATGCCGATCTATCGACGATCTCGGGGCAGGAGACCTTTGACGCGGCGATTTTCGAGGCGGAGTTCATCCCCGAAGGCAGCACGCTGACCATGCAGATCGTGTTCTCGTCCGAGGAATATCTTGAATGGGTCAACACCGGATTCAACGACTCGGTCGGGGTCTGGGTCAACGGGGTGCAGGCCGAGTTGACGGTGGGCACAGGCGACATCACCATCAACAACATCAACAATATAAGTAACTCTAACCTCTACATGGACAATTCCTCGTCCGCAGATACCTACAACACCGAGATGGACGGGTTCACGGTAACGCTGACCCTCAAGGCACCGGTGGTGCCGGGCGAGGTGAACACGATCAAGATCGGTATTGCCGATGGTGGCGATGGGGCGCTGGACAGCAACCTGTTGATTGCCGGGAACTCGATCCAGACATCACTTATTGCGGGCGACGATATCATCGATGTGACGCGGTTTTCGCAAGTTGAAACGGATCTTTTGGCGAATGATTCGAATGCGGCGGGCGGCACGCTGACGATCACCGAGGTCAATGGTCAGCCGGTGGTTGCCGGCGATACGGTGATCCTCAGCACCGGGGAGACGCTTCAGATCACGGCGACGGGCTTTGTTCTTGTGTCGTCTGGAGAGGAGGTGGGCGCGTCGAACATGCTGTCCTATACAGTGGCAGACACGTTCGGCAACACCGATGTCGGGTTCATCACGATCAATACGGTGGCCCCCTGTTTTACCGAAGGCACGCAGATTGACACGCCCGAGGGCGCAGTCGCGATCGAGACATTAAAGCCGGGGGATCTGGTGCTGACGCTGGATCACGGCCCCCAAGCTCTGCGCTGGATCGGGCGAAGCCTGCGACGGGCAGAGGGCGCGGATGCGCCGGTGGCGCTTGCGGCCAATGCGCTGGGGCGGCATGACGCGTTGGAGCTGTCGCCCAATCACCGCATCCTGTTGGCGTCGCCACATGCGGAATTGCTGTTTGGCACGCATCAGGTTTTGGTCAAGGCGGCGGCGCTGATCAATGAGTGCTCTATCACGCGGCGGGTTGATGGTGCGCCGGTGGTGTATGTGCATCTGCTGTTTGACCAGCACGAGATCGTGCGGGGTAACGGGCTCTGGAGTGAGAGCTATCATCCCGGGCCGGTGACGCATGGCAGTTTCGATGCCGCGACAGAGGCCGAATTGCGGCGTCTTTTTCCGGTGATATTTGCCGAGGGTGGGGCAGGCTATGGGCCAAGCGCGCGCTCTGGGTTGCGGGCGCATGAGGCGCAGGTGTTGGTTGACGCAATGCGTTGAGGTGCGCGCGAAAAGGGCTTTCACGTCGCGGCGCAGCGGCTAGGGTAGCGACATGATTATTTCGCCCGGACGCAAGTTTATCTTTGTGCATATCCCCAAGACTGGCGGCACCGCGATGGCGTTGGCGCTGGAGGGGCGGGCGCAGGCCGAGGACATCCTGATCGGTGACACGCCCAAGGCGCGGCGCAGGCGGGCGCGGTTGAAGGGGGTTGAGGCGCGCGGGCGGCTTTGGAAACATTCGACCTTGGCCGATATCGACGGGCTGGTAAGCCAAGAGACGCTGAGCGCGTTCTTTGTCTTTACGTTGGTGCGCAACCCTTGGGACCGGATGGTAAGCTATTATCACTGGCTGCGCGGCCAAGAGTTTGATCATTCGGCGGTGCATCTGGCCAAGGACCTGCCGTTTCCTGCGTTTCTGGCCGCGCCAGAGACACAGGCCGCCCTGCGCGCGACCCCGGCGCGGCATTATGTGACGGCGGCGGATGGGCGTGAATATTGCCGTCTTTTCATCCGGCTAGAGCATTTGGAGACCGATGCCGCCCCGCTCTGGGCGCATCTGGGATTCGCGGTGACGGTAGCACCGTTCAATACGTCGGAGCGGGGGCCGTATAAGGACTATTACGACAGCCGCACAGCGCAGATCGTAGCGGATTGTGCCGCCGAAGACATCGCGCGATTCGGGTATCAGTTCTGACCGTCCTTGATCGTTTGTTAAGATTGCATGGGGTGTTTGTGCCAATCGCACGGCTTTGGCGGCGTTGTCCACTTGGCCGCAACGGTGCCTTATTCCTGCCGGAATCCGAGCAAAAACGGGTCATGTTAACCATGGCTTAGTCAGCTTATCGGAGTGTTGGCCTGTTGACGAAACAGGATGGGTTGTATCGGGAAAGGGATCGACGCGGGTATGCTGGGTTGGTTTGGCATCAGTGAACGCGGGGCGGCGCGGACGCAGGTCGAAGAGCCTGCGGGCGTGCAAAGCGGGCTTTTGAGCGGGACGCGGGTGGCCACGGGCCATGGCTGGCGTCCGGTTCAGGCGCTCTGTGCGGGTGACCGGGTTGTGACCTTTGATGCGGGCGTGCAACCGCTCTGTGGCGTTACGCGGATTCCGGTCTGGACGGGTGAAGGCGCTTGCCCTTCGCGGTTTTGGCCGCTGGATGTGGGGCGCGGGGTGCTGGGAAACCGCGCGCCGGTGCGGGTTATGCCACATCAGGTGCTGATGCTTGAAAGCGATCTTGCTGAAACGCTCTGGGGGGATCCCTTTGCGCTCTTGCCCGGTGTGGCGCTCGAGGCGGTGCCGGGGGTCACGCGGGTGCCGCCCACGCAGGGCGCAGAGGTGGTCGTGTTGCATTTCGAGAGCGAACAGGTGATCTTTGCCGAAAACGGGTTGATGGCGCTTTGCCCGGCGTCGTGCAACCTGCTGGATTACGCGCAAGAGCATGCAGGGCCACGGTATCACGTGCTGCCGCTGGCCGAGGCGCGGGGTTTGGTTCTGGCAATGGCGCGGCTGGAGACGTCTACGACCCTGCAGGATGGGGTGACGCCGCCCGGCCCTAGGGTTTTTGTCTGACCGGCAGGCCGATGCGCTGAATTTGATCAAATTGTGTTTCGGGGCTGGTGTTTCCAGACGGCGCGCAGCAATGTCAGACGTATTGACCTGTCTGCTCGGAGGATGCCATGTCAGAGGACCCCATTCGCATTGCCATCAACGGGTTTGGCCGGATCGGTCGCACAATCCTGCGGATCTTGATGCGCGAGGGGGCCGCGTTTGAACTGGTGTGCATCAACGATATCGAGCCGCTAGAGACCTGCGCCTATCTGTTTCAATATGACAGCGTCTTTGGCCCCTGGCCCGGTGTCGTAACCACCCGTCCCGGTGTGCTGATCGTGGATGGGCAGGAAATCCCGTTTCATGCGGCTCGTGATCTGAGCACGCTCGATTTGAGCGGGGTTGATCTGGTGCTGGAGTGTACCGGTATGGGCGGCACGCGCGCCGTGGCCGAGCGGGGGTTGGTGGCGGGGGCGCGGGCCGTGTTGGTTTCGGGCCCATCGGCAGAGGCGGATGCGACGCTTGTGATCGGGGCCAATGAGGGCGATCTTGGGTCGCATCGGATCATCTCCAACGCTTCGTGCACCACGAATGCCCTGGCACCTTTGGCGCGGCTCTTGGATGAGGCCTATGGCATTGTCAGCGGGCAAATGACGACGGTGCATTGTTATACCGGCAGCCAGCCTACGGTGGACAAGCCCCGCGATGCGCCCGAGCGCAGCCGTGCCGCCGCCCTGTCGATGGTGCCCACGACGACAAGCGCCCAGCATCAGACCGGGCTGGTTCTGCCGGGGTTGAAGGGGCGGATCGAGGCGCGGGCGATCCGGGTGCCGGTGGCGAGCGTGTCCTGTATTGATCTGGTGGTGCAATTGCAGGCCGATGTGACGGTCGCGGGGGTCAACACGCTTTTGCAAGAGGCGGCGGAACGTCATATATGGCTGGGCTGGACCGAGGCACCGCTGGTGTCGTCGGATCTGCGCGCGCGTCCCGAGAGCCTGATCGTAGCAGGGCCGCAAACCTCTGTATCGGTGGGCGGATTGCTGCGCGTCTTTGGCTGGTATGACAACGAATGGGGATTTTCCTGCCGTATGCTGGATATGGCGCGGTTGATCGGGCGGCGGGGATAGGCCGCCGCCCGGATTTTATTTGCGCAAGCTCACATTGGCAAAGCCCATCGCACGCAGGCGATCAGCCCCGGCGTCGAGCTGCGATTGTGTGGCAAAAGGACCAGCCAGCACGAGGGTCAGGGCGCGTCCGTCGCGTGTCACAGTGCCACGCCGCGCTGGAAGCCCTGCGGCCGCGATGCGCTGTGCGGCGGCCTGAGCCTGCGCCGCATCGGCAAAGAGACCGGCCTGAGCGTAGCGATGGCTGGGCGCAGTCTGGGCGGTCGTCGCAGGCGCTGAGCGGGTCGAGACTGTGGTGCGCGGGGCTGCTTGCGCAGGCTCGGTGCGCAATTGCGCCAGTTGCCGGGTCGTCATCGGGGCGGGCACGTGGCGCCCTTGGGTTGCGACGGTGACACCGGCGGCGCGCTGCGCCTCGAAGCTGGTGTAGGGCGGTTGCAGGCCGGGGAATTGGTGAATCACATCGGCACCCGTGCGCCGGTCGATAAGGCGCTGCGGCACGGTGTTTGTCCACATCACCAACATCTGTTCGCGCCCTTCAAAGGTTTGGTGCGCTCGGTAGGGGTTGAGGCGGTCATCCTCCCACACCGGCTGCATGCCGGGGGGAACCGAGATACCGACGAGGCTGGTCTTTTGGCTGGCATAGACACGCGCCGGGGCGACGCGGGTATAGGCGGGCACGGTTTCAGGGGTGGCCGGGGTGCCGGGGCGTGGGGCAAGCGTGCGGCC
Organism: Roseovarius mucosus; assembly: GCF_002080415.1. NCBI lineage: Bacteria > Pseudomonadati > Pseudomonadota > Alphaproteobacteria > Rhodobacterales > Roseobacteraceae > Roseovarius > Roseovarius mucosus. The sequence continues at coordinate 3,926,797 of NZ_CP020474.1, forward strand.
CGTGTTGCTGCCGCTGGCATAGGTCACATGCGGTGATCTTTGCGGGCCGCAGCGCACCGGCGAGCCATTATGCTGCACAGTATAGGCCGCCGAGACCGCAGTTAGGTTCGCGCAAGCGCTTTGTGCCGGGTCAGGCTGTGTCAGGCGCACGGCCTTGCCAGAGGTTTTGGCAATTGGTGTGGTTTTGGGCGCGGTCGCCGGTGCCGCGGCGCGGGCCGTCACGGGACGAAGGGCCAAGGGGCGCGGATCAGCCTCGGGCCGAAGCGCGCTGAGCGGCGCTTGGGCAGAGGCGGTGCGGCGTTGTGGTTGGACCGCAGCGACGGGGGCCGGTTGCCGGACGACGCGCGGTGCGGGGGCCGGTGCCGTGGCGACGCGTGGTGCGGGGGCAGGTGCCGTGGCCGTGCGCGGCGCTGGGGCTGGTGCCGTGGCGACGCTTGGCGCTGGGGCGGCTGGCTGCGTGCGTGGGGCGGCCTGTGCCACGGGTTGCGCCGGGGCAGGGGCGGCGGCCTGAACGCTGGGCGCAAGACTAGGCTGGAAGCCACAGAGATGGTCGCGGCCACGTGTCATGCGTGGCACCCAGGTTACATTTCCCGCAACGCCCGCGCGCACGAACACACAGCCGGCACTGTCGACATATTGCCGACCCTGAAAGCTGGAGGGTGGAAACTCCGCCGGCTCCGAAGAGCCGCGAAGAGACTGCGCGGAAAGGTCGACCGTGCCAAGCAGCAGCACTGTCGAGGCCAGAATGGCAAGTGATGAAAATCTCATTACGCCCCCAACATCAATTGGGTGCAGGTTGCCTTATTTTTGCCGTTTAGTAAACAGTGATTGGCTTATTTAGTGCCGAACATGCGGTCACCCGCATCCCCTAGTCCCGGAAGGATATAACCCTTGTCATTCAAGCGCTTGTCGAGCGCGGCTGTGACGACGGGCACATCAGGATGCGCCTCTTGCATGCGCGCGACGCCTTCGGGGGCGGCGAGCAGACAGAGAAAACGGATGTCACGGGCCCCTGCATCCTTGAGCATAGAGACAGCCGCCGCAGAGGAATTGCCGGTGGCCAGCATCGGATCGACCACAATCGAGAGGCGCTCGCCAAGTTGTTCAGGCACCTTGAAGTAGTATTTCACGGGTTGCAGCGTTGCCTCGTCCCGGTAGAGCCCGACAAAACCCACGCGCGCCGAGGGGATCAGTTCCAACATGCCGTCGAGCAGGCCGTTGCCCGCGCGCAGAATCGAGATGAGCGCCAACTTGCGCCCGGCCAAGACTGGCGCGTCCATTTCCATAAGCGGCGTGTCGATGGCGCGGGTGGTCATTGGCAATTCGCGCGTGACCTCATAGGCGAGCAACTGGCTGATTTCGCGCAGGAGCTGGCGGAAGACGGCTGTGGAGGTTTCCTTTTGCCGCATCAGGGTCAGTTTGTGCTGAACGAGCGGGTGATCGACGATGGTGAGATTCGGAAACATGACGGGCCTCTTGCGCTGCGGTGTAATCCGTCATTCCAGAAAACGCCGCCAAGGGCAACGCTGCGATGCAGGCATGCAATCGGCATTGCGCGGCGCGGCGCGGCGGTGCAAGCTCGGGCTTGAAAAATCGCGGGGGCATGGTATGAGCATGCCGTAGCGGTAGTTTAATATTAAACTATATTGCCCGCAGGGAGATGAGGACCATGACCGACAGCCAAAAGGAAGCCACCCGTCAGGCGGCGCTCGATTATCACGCGCAGCCCCGGCCCGGGAAGCTGGAGATCCGCGCGACCAAGCCGATGGCCAATGGACGCGATCTGTCGCGCGCCTATAGCCCCGGCGTGGCGGAGGCCTGTTTGGAGATCAAGGCCGATCCGGCCAATGCCTCGAAATACACCACGCGGGGCAATCTGGTGGCGGTTGTCACCAATGGCTCGGCGGTTCTGGGGCTTGGCAATATCGGCGCGCTGGCCTCTAAGCCCGTGATGGAGGGCAAGGCGGTCCTTTTCAAGAAGTTCGCCAATATCGACTGTTTCGACATCGAAGTGAACGAGAGCGACCCGGAAAAGCTGGCGGCGATTGTCTGTGCGTTGGAGCCGACCTTTGGGGCGATCAACCTTGAAGATATCAAGGCACCGGATTGTTTCATCGTTGAACGAATTTGCCGTGAGCGGATGAATATTCCGGTATTCCATGACGATCAACATGGCACGGCAATCGTGGTGGGCGCGGCGGCCACCAATGCGTTGCATGTTGCGGGCAAGACGTTTGAGGAAATCAAAGTGGTCTCGACCGGTGGTGGGGCGGCGGGCATTGCCTGTCTCAACATGTTGGTCAAGCTGGGCGTGAAGCGCGAGAATATCTGGCTGTGCGATATTCACGGGCTGGTGCATGTGGGCCGTGAGGCAGACATGAACCGGGAAAAGGCGGCCTTTGCGCAGGCGACGGATTTGCGCAGCCTTGACGATGTCATCGCGGGCGCGGACCTGTTCCTTGGGCTATCGGGCGCGAATATCATGACGCCGGAGATGGTAAAGAAGATGGGCAAGCGGCCTATTGTCTTTGCTCTGGCCAACCCAAACCCCGAAATCATGCCAGATTTGGCGCGTGAGGCGGTGCCGGATGCGATTATTGCGACCGGGCGCTCGGATTTCCCAAATCAGGTCAATAACGTGCTGTGTTTCCCGTTCATTTTCCGGGGCGCGCTGGACGTGGGCGCAACCGAGATCAACGACGCAATGCAGGTGGCGTGTGTTCAGGGCATTGCAGAATTGGCACGCGCCTCGACCAGTGCAGAGGCGGCGGCGGCCTATCATGGCGAGCAGATGACATTCGGCGCGGATTACCTGATCCCCAAGCCGTTTGATCCGCGCCTGTCCGGGGTTGTGTCGACCGCCGTGGCGCGGGCGGCGATGGAGAGCGGCGTGGCGACGCGGCCGATGGCGGATCTGGAGGCCTATAAGGCGGGTCTGGATGCCAGCAAGTTCAAATCGGCGCTGCTGATGCGGCCGGTGTTTCAGGCGGCCTCCACCGCTTCGCGGCGCATCGTCTTTGCCGAGGGTGAGGATGAGCGGGTTTTGCGCGCGGCGCAGGCTATTCTGGAGGAAACGACAGAGCAGCCGATCCTGATCGGACGTCCCGAAGTGATCGCGCGGCGGTGCGAGCGGGCTGGGCTGTCGATCCGGCCAGAGCGGGATTTCAATATCGTGAACCCGCAGGATGACCCGCGCTATCGCGACTATTGGGAGACCTATCACGGGGTCATGGCGCGCAAAGGGGTCACGCCTGATCTGGCGCGGGCAATTATGCGCACCAATACCACCGCGATTGGCGCGGTAATGGTCTATCGCAATGAGGCCGATAGCCTGATCTGCGGCACCTTTGGCGAGTTCCGCTGGCATATGAAATATGTGACCAATGTTCTGGAAGACGTCAGCCGCCGTCCGCATGGCGCATTGAGCATGATGATCCTCGAAGACGGGCCGCTCTTTATTGCGGACACCCATGTGCGCGTGACGCCGAATGCGGCGCAATTGGCTGAGACCGCGATTGGTGCGGCGCGGCATGTTCGGCGGTTCGGCATTGCGCCCAAGGTGGCGTTTTGTTCGCAGTCGCAATTCGGCAACCAGCCGGATGAAGGTGCGGAAAGGTTGCGGCAGGCGATTGCGCTCTTGGATCAGGCGCCGCGCGATTTCACCTATGAGGGTGAGATGACGATTGATGCCGCCCTTGACCCCGAATTGCGCGAGCGGCTGTTGCCGGGCAACCGGATGCAGGGCGCGGCGAATGTGCTGGTCTTTGCCTATGCCGATGCGGCGTCGGGGGTGCGTAACATCCTCAAGATGAAAGCGGGCGGTCTGGAAGTGGGGCCGATCCTGATGGGGATGGGCAACCGGGCGCATATCGTCACGCCGTCGATCACCGCGCGGGGGCTGCTCAATATGGCGGCCATCGCGGGGACGCCGGTGGCGCATTACGGGTAGAATCAGGGTTTGCAGGCGAATTCTTTGCAGGTTTGCAAAGTCGCTGGCAATTTCCGGTGAGATGAACAAACAAAGCCGCTTTGCAAAAATTTGCAGGGCGGCTTTGATCATTTCTGCAAAATTTCTGCGGCCATCTGTCCCGTGCCCCTGCATGATGCTTGCCCCAAGGCAGGGTGATCCGTAACACATATTCAACGGATCGGAGGAGGATACCATGGGATACACTGAGGTTTACGAGCGGTCGCTTGCAGATCCCGAAGGCTTTTGGATGGAGGCGGCAGAGGCGATTGATTGGGTGAAGAAGCCCAGCAAGGCGCTGTTTGAGGCCAACGCGCCGCTCTATGAATGGTACAAGGATGCAGAGGTCAACACCTGCTGGAATGCGGTTGACCGGCATGTGGCGGCGGGGCGGGGCGCGCAGACCGCGATCATCCATGATAGCCCCGTGACAGGCATCAAGCAAAAGATCAATTATTCGCAACTGCGTAGCCGCGTGGCGCGGCTGGCAGGGGCGTTGCGCGCCCGAGGCGTGGAAAAAGGCGACCGCGTCATCATCTACATGCCGATGGTGCCCGAGGCATTGGAGGCGATGCTGGCCTGCGCGCGGCTGGGTGCCGTGCATTCGGTGGTGTTTGGCGGGTTTGCCGCGCATGAATTGGCGGTGCGGATCGACGATTGCCAGCCCAAGGCGATTATCGCCGCCTCTTGCGGGATCGAGCCGGGGCGGGTGGTGCATTACAAGCCGCTTTTGGATGGTGCGATTGAGCAATCCAGTCACAAGCCCGAGTTTTGCGTGATCTTTCAGCGCGAAGAAGAGGTGGCCAAGCTGATCGAGGGGCGCGATTACGATTGGCATGCGTTTCAATATGGGGTGGAGCCTGCGGACTGTGTGCCGGTGTCGGGCGATCATCCGGCCTATATCCTTTATACATCGGGCACCACCGGCGCACCCAAGGGCGTGATCCGTGCCACGGCAGGGCATTTGGTGGCGCTCAACTGGTCGATGAAGAACATTTATAACGTGAACCCCGGCGAGGCGTTCTGGGCCGCGTCCGATGTGGGCTGGGTCGTGGGGCACAGCTATATCTGCTATGGGCCTCTGATCCATGGCAACACGACGATTGTGTTCGAGGGCAAGCCGGTGGGCACACCCGATGCGGGCACGTTCTGGCGGGTGATGTCCGAACACAAAGTGCGCAGTTTCTTTACCGCGCCCACGGCGCTGCGGGCGATCAAGCGGGATGATCCCAAAGGCGAGCTGATCAAGAATTACGACATGTCGCATCTGCGCGCGCTTTACCTGGCAGGAGAGCGGGCCGATCCGGATACGATCGAATGGGCGCAGCGGGTGATGCAGGTGCCGGTCTATGACCATTGGTGGCAGACCGAAACCGGCTGGGCGATTGCGGGCAATCCGGCCGGCTGTGAGGCGCTGCCGGTCAAGATCGGGTCGCCGACGGTGGCGATGCCGGGCTATGACGTGCGGATTCTCGACGAGGGCGGGCATGAGGTGGCACCGGGCACCTTGGGCGCGATTGCGGTCAAACTGCCGCTGCCGCCGGGCACCCTGCCAACGCTGTGGAATGCTGAAGAGCGCTTTTGCAAATCCTATCTCAACACCTTTCCCGGCTATTACGAGACCGGCGATGCCGGGATGAAGGACGAGGACGGCTATCTGTGGATCATGGCGCGCACGGATGATGTGATCAACGTGGCGGGCCACCGTCTGAGCACTGGCGCGATGGAAGAGGTGCTGGCCAGCCATCCCGATGTGGCCGAATGTGCAGTGATCGGCGCGGCAGATGAGTTGAAGGGGCAAACGCCAGTCGGCTTTCTGTGTTTGACCAAGGGCGTTAACCGCGCGCATGAGGAGATCGTGAAAGAATGTGTCAAGCTGGTGCGTGACCAGATTGGCCCGGTCGCCGCGTTCAAGCTGGCAGTGGTGGTGGACCGGCTTCCCAAGACACGTTCGGGCAAGATCCTGCGGGCGATCATGGTCAAGATCGCAGACAGTCAGTCGTATAAAATGCCTGCAACCATCGACGATCCCGCCATTCTGGACGAGATCAAGAGCGCCCTGCAAAGCCTTGGTTTGGCGAAATAATCAAAAAAAGAGGGTTCCGGAGGAAGCCGGAACCCTCATCCCCCAGAAGGGACATCTGGAAGAAATGCTGTCTGGCGCGACGCACTCACAAACGTCAGGCCAGACAGCGAGACCGGCCGATAAGTTCCCGTCATGAAGTCCGGGTGGCACTTGACCGGTGTATCCCGCACAAAAGGGTAAGGGTTTGCGATAAGAAAAGGGCTTGGGACACCCCTACACGCGAGATACCCTTACTGTATGGCAGCTTGTGCGCGAAGGTTCTGTGAGGCATCTCACAGGAATGGTTAAAAAAGGAGTCTGGCAGATGTCAATTCGGGCCACGCCACAATGCGACGCACCGGGGCTGGTCGGCATTCTGGAGCGGCATGGCCGTGCGGTTGACTATCCCAAGGGCCAGATGATCTATGCAGCGGGTGCCCATGACAGCACAATGATGCTGATCCTCAAGGGGCGGGTCGAAATCAGCCGCAGTTCGGTTGATGGGCGGCGGTCTATTCTGACGCATCTGGGGCCGGGGGACATGCTGGGCGAGTTGGCGGCGCTGGATGGCGGCGCGCGCAGTGCTGATGCGGTGGCGGCCACCGCAGTGCGGGGCCGTATTCTGGAGGGGGCGCTGGTGTTGCAACGCCTGCGCGAGGAACCCGACGCGGCGCTCGACGTGATCGGCATGCTGTGCCAGCGTCTGCGCCAGACCTCGGGGATGTATACTGCGCATGTGTTGGCGGATGGTCAGGCGCGTCTGGCGCGGCTATTGCTGCATCTGTCGGAAAAATGGGGCGAGACCTTGCCGGGGGGCAAGTTGCGGTTGGCAGAGCGGTTTTCGCAATCGGATCTGGGTGATCTGGTCGGGCTGAGCCGCGAGAGTGTGAACCGGCAGATTCGCGATTGGGAACAGGCCGGTTTGATCGAACGACAGGGCATGGGCATCGTGCTCTGTGATCCGGCGGCATTGGCGCGCACGGCGGAGCGGGCGGAATGAGGCGTATTCTGGCCCTGCTGATCGGACTGTTGGCAGCGCCCACTGTGGCGCAGGAGGGCGGCATGCTGGAGTATATCCCACCCCCGGCTGAGAACTGGCGCTATGTCAGCGATCAGGTGATGGGGGGCGTGTCCGAGGGGCAGGCTCAGATCGCGGGTCCAGAGGGGGCACGGTATCTGCACCTGAGCGGCACGGTGAGCACGGCCAACCGGGGCGGTTTCATTCAAATACGCGGCGATTTGGTGACGCCTCTGCCCGAAGGTGCGCAGGGCGTTGTGGTGCGCGTCAAGGGCAATGGCGAGGGCTATTTCATCCATCTGCGCACGCGCGGCACGATGCTACCCTGGCAATATTATCAGGCCCCGATCCCAAGCGGAGCGGCGTGGCAAGAGCTGCGCGTGCCCTTTACCGTCTTTCGCGCCTCGGGGGCGATGCTGCGGGATGTGCCGCGTGCGGGCGATATCAAGAGCCTGGCAGCGGTGGCCTATGGGCGGGATCATCAGGCCGATCTATCGTTTCAGTGGCTTGGGGTGTATTGATGTATTTTGTAAATAAAGTGGCTTATTTCAGGGGATAGTTCCACAATAAAGTTCGATTAGGTAAACTGCTCACGCAGTAACCGCTCTTCCAGGCCATGGCCCGGATCGAACAGGATGCGATGCTTGATGCGGTTTTCCGAGCGGATCTCGACCCAGAGCACGTTTTCAACCCAGCGACTGTCGGCGTCGGCCATGACCGGGCGTTTCTCGGGATCGACCACATCGAACCGCACCACGGCGGTCTTGGGCAAGAGCGCGCCGCGCCAGCGACGGGGGCGGAATGCCGCCACCGCCGTCAGCGCCAGCACATCCGAGCCAATAGGCAGGATCGGGCCATGGGCGCTGTAGTTATACGCGGTCGAGCCTGCCGGAGTGGCGACAAGCGCGCCGTCGCACACGAGTTCCTCGAGGCGCAGGCGCCCGTCGATGGTGATGCGCAACTTGGCCGCTTGCGGGCCGGCGCGCAGGAGCGAGACTTCGTTGATTGCCAATGCCTCGTGCAGGGTGCCGTCGAGGGATTCGGCGCGCATGGCCAGCGGGTTGATCACCTCTTCTGCGGCGGCGACGAGGCGCTCGATCAGGTCTGTTTCGCTGTATTCGTTCATCAAAAAGCCAACGGTGCCGCGATTCATGCCGTAAACGGGAATATCGAGCGCCTGTGTGCGGTGGAGCGTGTGCAGCATGAAGCCATCACCACCAAGCGCCACGATCACATCGGCCTCATCCTCGGGCGCATGACCAAAGCGGCTGGCAAGGGTGGCGCGCGCGGTCTGGGCGATGGGCGCATCGCTGGCGACGAAGGCGATCTTGCGGGGCATGGGGTGTCCTGTTTCCAAAAGGCGATGGCATGCGGCGGATCGAACCATAATTCCCCCGCCAAGACCAGCCATGCCGGTGATACAGGTGAAATCGTCGCTTTACATTCTTTCAAACCGGACGAGTTTCCTTTAGGAAAATGACCAATTCACCCCTTTCCGGAGTTGCCCCTATGCCCCATGACGGACACCAGCCTGTTGCAGATCAAGGCTTTTTCACCGAATCTCTGGCCTCACGCGATCCCGACCTCTTTGGTGCGATCCGCTCTGAACTGGGGCGGCAGCGCGACGAGATCGAGCTGATCGCGTCTGAAAACATCGTCTCTGCCGCCGTGATGGAAGCGCAGGGCAGCGTGATGACCAACAAATATGCCGAAGGCTATCCCGGCAAGCGCTATTATGGCGGCTGCCAATATGTTGATATCGCGGAAAATCTGGCGATCGAGCGGGCTTGCGCATTGTTTGGCTGTAGCTTTGCCAACGTTCAGCCCAATTCCGGCTCGCAGGCCAATCAGGGCGTCTTCACGGCGCTGTTGCAGCCGGGCGATACGATCCTTGGCATGAGCCTTGATGCGGGCGGTCACCTGACCCATGGGGCAGCGCCGAACCAATCGGGCAAATGGTTCAACGCCATTCAATACGGCGTGCGGCGCGAGGACAATCTGATTGACTACGATCAGGTGCAAGCGCTGGCGACCGAGCATCAGCCCAAGCTGATCATCGCGGGCGGATCGGCCATTCCGCGCCAGATCAATTTTGCCCGGATGCGCGAGATTGCCGATAGCGTTGGGGCCTATCTGCTTGTTGATATGGCGCATTTTGCCGGTCTGGTGGCCGCCAAAGAGCATCCGAGCCCGTTCCCCCATGCACATGTGGCCACCACCACGACGCATAAGACATTGCGCGGTCCGCGCGGTGGCATGATCCTGACCAATGACGAGACGCTGGCCAAGAAATTCAACTCGGCGATTTTCCCCGGTATTCAGGGTGGTCCGCTGATGCATGTGATTGCGGCCAAGGCTGTGGCCTTTGGCGAGGCGCTGCGCCCGGAGTTCAAGAGCTATATCCAGCAGGTGATCCGCAATGCGCAGGCGCTGTCGGATCAGCTGATCAAGGGCGGGTTGGACACGGTGACGCATGGCACGGATACGCATGTGTTGCTGGTCGACCTGCGCCCCAAAGGCGTGAAAGGCAATGACACCGAAAAGGCGTTGGGCCGCGCACATATCACCTGCAACAAGAATGGTGTGCCGTTCGATCCCGAGAAACCGACCGTAACCAGCGGCATTCGCTTAGGCTCGCCTGCGGGGACGACGCGCGGGTTTGGAGAGGCGGAATTCCGTCAGATCGCGGATTGGATTATTGAGGTGGTTGATGGGCTGGCGGCCAACGGGGCCGATGGAAATGGCGCGGTCGAAGCCAAGGTGAAAGCCGAGGTCGAGGCGCTGTGCAAGCGGTTCCCGCTCTATCCGAACCTCTGATTTCTGCGCAGGAACATGCCCCGCGTGAGCCAAGGCTTGCGCGGGGTTTCCATTTTATTTCAGGATATTGGTGGGCGCTTTTAAAGCGGGGATTGCGAGCGGATCAGCGCATAGATCAAACCTGCGAGAAGCATCAGGTTAAGTACGATCCCCCCGACGAGGCGCAGAACGGCGGTCTTGCGCGCCTCGTGTGGGTCGAGCGTATCCAGATAGGCGTGCAGATCCGAAAAGGCGCGATCAACTTGGCCCATGTCGAGCACGCGGGCGAGTTTGGCATGGGCCATCCAATCCTGTGCGCCCAGAACAATTGCCCCGGCGCGGCGCTGACGGCGGGGCAAGCGCCGCCCGGCACGGCGCAATTGCCGTTCAAGCGTGGGACCGCGCAGGCGCATCCGGTCTGTTAGGGCCTGCTGTAGCCGCGTAGTCTTGGTATTAAATTCTTCTGTATCAATCACTTGGAAATCCCTCTTGAGGTAGTTTACCGCTTGCTGGGCTACGCGGCAATAGGGCTGGAAACGCTGTGATTGTGGCGGTATGAGGGGATATGTTGAACCGGATCGAACATGGCGCGCCGACTGAGCGGCCGGGATTGGTGATTGTGCATGGGCTCTACGGGTCTGCGCGCAATTGGGGGGTCATTGCCAAGCGGCTGTCGGATACGCGCCATGTGATCGCGGTGGATATGCGCAATCACGGCGCAAGCCCTTGGTTTGAAACGCATTCCTATGAGGATATGGCTGTCGATCTGGCTGAGGTGATCAAGGGGTTGGACGGCCCATATGATGTGCTGGGCCATTCAATGGGCGGCAAGGCGGCGATGGTGCTGGCGCTGACGCAACCGGCCTTGGTCAATCGGCTGATCGTTGCGGATATTGCGCCGGTGTCCTATGGCCACAGTCAGGTGCAGTATATCAAGGCGATGCAGGCGGTCGATCTGGCAACGGTTGAGCGAAGGTCAGACGCGGCCGCGCAATTGCAGGCCACGGTGGACAATCCGGCGCTGGTGCCGTTTTTCCTTCAGGCGTTGGATGTGGCGGAAAAGCGGTGGTTGCTGAACCTAGAAACGCTGGCGCGCGAGATGCCGAAGATCCTGAGCTTTCCGGATATTTCAGGGCCTTATGAGGGGAAGGTGATGTTTCTCACTGGGGCAGACTCGGCCTATGTGACCCGCGAGCACCGCGACCGGATCAAGGCGCTGTTCCCTGCGGCACAGTTTGCCAAAATTCCCGGTGCGGGCCATTGGCTCCATGCCGAAAAGCCGCGCGAGTTTGAGGCGGCGGTGCGCACCTGGTTGGGCTGAGCGGCACCTTGGTTCAGCGCAGTTCGTAAAGCTTTCTGGCCACGATGTAGGACACCGGGAAGGCAGCGATAAATCCCAGAAGGGCGGCGACCAGGATCGGTTTCAGCGTGTCCTGTCCCATGACGAGGGCTGCGATCACCGCAGAGCCAGAGAGCGTGGAGCCGATGAAAAGATGCAGGATGAGGCCGAGGCGTAACATGGCGGAGACTTTCCCTTTTGGTGCGTTCGTTGATGGTACCGCACCTCCATTGAGCGGGCCTTGATCTGGGTCAGGGACTGCTTCTGAACATGAAAAAACCCGCCGGAGAGTGATCCGGCGGGTTCCATTTTAGCGTTTGCGGTTCAGGCCGCTGCTATTCCTGTTGCCCCATGAACATCAGCAGGAACTGGAACATGTTCAGGAAGCTGATGTAGAGGCTCAGCGCACCGTCGTAGGCGGATTTGTCCAACCATTCCTGATCCCCATGTGCCGCGTGGGCGACATAGGTGTTCTTGATCTCTTGCGTGTGGAACGCGGTAAGACCGGCGAAGATCAAGAGGCCGATGGCCGAGATGGCGAACATCATGGCCGGGCTTTGCAGGAAAATGTTGATTACCATGGCGACAACAAGGCCGATCACGCCCATGATGAGGAAAGAGCCCCAACCCGAGATGTCCTTTTTCGTGGTGTAGCCAAAGAGCGAGAGACCCGCAAAGGCGATGGCGGTCACGATAAAGGTCTGGACGATCGAGAAGCTGGTGAACATCAGGAAGATCGAGCTCATCGAAATACCGATGAGTGCGGCGAAGGCGAAGAAGCCAAGCTGCACGGCGGCAGCCGAAGCCCGACGCACGAGCGCGCCCCAACCAAGGAAGATGAACGCCAGCGGGGCCAGCATCACCACCCACTTGAGCGGCGAAAGGTAAAGCGCTGCGCCAAGGCCCGTCAGCATCTTGCCATTGGGAAGTTGTGCGGCGGCGGCGGAAGGATCGGTTGTCACGGCAAGCCCCGCGATGGCCCATGCCGCAAGCGCCGTTATGAGCATGCCCACGGACATCGTGCCGTAGACCTTGTTCATGTGCGCGCGTAGGCCCGCGTCAATCTGGGCGGTGCGTGTGCCCGTCGCCGTCCGGATCGTGTTTAACTCTGCCATGTAACCCTCCGATATGTGAATGGCGATCCCGTTGTGGGACATTGCCAGTAATATCGGTAGGCCTGTCCGACATTTCAAGCGTTCATGCTTGTTTTAGACAGGTTTTATGCGGGGATTTTTGGCGCGCGCTTGACGCGAGAGGCGGTATCGCGGCGCGGCACCTCAGATATCCGTGGGGCGGCCGTGTCAGGGCGGGCCCTGACACTGTGCTTGAGCAGGTCAGCAATGCAGCCGACGGGGCAAATCCCAGAAGGGGCGGCTTGCTTCGCGCAGCGCGGCTTCGCGGGTTAGACCAAGGTCTTCAAGCGCGGCATCGTCGAGCCGATAGAGGGCGCGGCGCTGTGTCCAGACAGCCAGCATCTCGGCAAGCCGCGGGGCGCGCAGGGCGGACCGGAGGACGGAGGTTTGGGCATGGACGGTCATGGTCTTTCCTTTCCCTTTGGTGATGTGGCTTGGGGTTTTCATTTCGGATGTTGATCTTTTGCCCGGATTCGTTCAATTTTGAAAATGAATGTTTGGCCGACTCATCATCAAGGAATGTGATATATGCGAAACCTCGACATCACTACGTTGCGCTCGTTGGTGGCGGTGGCCGACCATGGCGGTGTGACGCGCGCGGCGACGGCGTTGAATCTGACGCAATCAGCCGTCTCGATGCAGATCAAGCGGTTAGAGGAAATGCTGGATCTTACGCTTTTAGAGCGCGCCAATCGTCGGGTGTCATTGACCGCGCCGGGTGAGCAATTGGTGGGCTATGCGCGGCGTATGCTCGATCTGAATGACGAGGTGATGGGGCGGCTGACCGAAGAGACATTCGAGGGGGAATTGGCGCTCGGTGTGCCGCATGACATCGTTTATCCGGTGGTTCCACGTGTGCTCAAGCAGTTCAACGCGGCCTTTCCACGGGTCAAGGTCAACCTGCGCTCATCCAGCACGCTGCGGCTGCGCGAGGCGCTTGCGCGGGGGGAGGTGGATGTGATCCTGACCACCGAGGAAGGCGTGGGCGAGGGGGGCGAGACCTTGACGCAGATGAATCTGCGCTGGACCGGTGCGCAAGGCGGCGTGTCGTGGAAGCGACGCCCGCTGCGGTTGGCGTTTTGCCGTCAGTGCATTTTCCGGCCCATCGTGCTGCGCAAGCTGGATGCGGCGGGCGTGGATTGGGAGTTGGCGGTTGATTCCGAGGATGATCGCGCGGTTGAGGCATTGGTGAGCGCCGATCTGGCGGTTGGGGCGCTGCTCGAGAGCAGCATCCCGCCACATCTCGAGGCGATCCATCCCGGCGGGGCGCTGCCGGATCTGGGGATTCAAAAGATCAACCTGTACGGCAATGCGGGCCGCGATGCGGTGCGCGCCGAATTGATGCGGATGTTGCGGCAGGGATTTGGCGCGCTGACATCGCCGGTGCTTATGTCAGCGTGACCACGACCTTGCCGGTCGATTTGCGCAAGCGCAGCAGATCAAGCGCCTCTGCGGCCTGTTCAAGCGGCAAAAGATGCGAGACATGCGGGCGCAAGCGCCCGGCTGCATACCAGTCAAAGAGGGTGGCCATGCTCTGGGTTACCACCTCGGGGCGGAATTTGAGATAGCCGCCCCAATAGAGGCCCATCACAGTGATATTCTTAACCAGAAGGTGATTGGCGGGGATTTGTGGCACATCGCCAGAGGCAAAGCCGATCGTCAGGATGCGCGCTTCGGGGTTGCAGGCGCGCAGTGCGGCGGTGAATTGATCGCCCCCCACCGGATCATAAACCACATCGACGCCGCCAAGCGCGCGGCAGACATCGCGGATATCTTGGGTTGCCGCGTCGATCAGGTGATCGGCCCCGGCCTCTTGGGCCACGGCGAGTTTGTCGGCGCCGCGAGCACAGGCGATCACACGCGCGCCCATCTGCTTGCCGATTTCAACAGCCGTGAGGCCCACACCCCCGGCGGCCCCCAGAACCAACAGGGTTTCCCCCGGTTGCAGCCGCGCCTTGTGATCCAGCGCAACGTGGCTGGTGCCATAGGCCACTTGAAAGGCCGCTGCATCGGCAAAGCTCATGGCATCGGGCAGGGGCACCGCGCGGGCGGCGGGAAAACAGCCATAGTCTGCAAGCCCGCCCTGACCGCCAAAGACCGCGATGCGGGTGCCGGGGGCGGGGCCATCGGTGCCGGGGCCAAGGGCGTCAACCGTGCCTGCCACCTCCATTCCTAGGGTAAAGGGCGGTTCTGGCGTGTCCTGATAGGCCCCCTTGATCATCAGCAGATCCGCAAAGTTGAGCCCGCAGGCCGCGATCCGCACTCTGATTTCGCCCGGACCCGGGGTTGGCCGGGGCAGATCGGTCAAGAGGGGCTCTGCGCCCTTCGCGGGCAGGTGGTAGGCGCGCATGTTGAACCCTTGTGATTCTGACGAGGCGAGATAAAACTATGATCGTGGTTAGACGAATTCGATTCGCCCTGTCAAACCTGTGCAAGCCAAGCACAAAAAGTGGAAAACACCCTATCCAAAAGGATAGGTGCCCGCTTAGATTGTGTTTCATTGGGATAGGTCACGCAAATGGATAGCGATATTTCTTGAATTTTAACACCATCTTGGTAGGGTCTGGCACGCGCTGCTGGGATGCGTGGCGTCTTGCTCGGGGCATTTGTTTCGGGTGATCGAATTACGGTAATTCTCAGAGTAGGTAAGAAGGAACACTATATGCCGCACCCCGTTGATGTGCACGTCGGCAAACGTATTCGGCACCGCCGCTGGCTGGTGGGAATGACCCAGCAGCAGCTGGCAGAGAGCGTCGGAATCAAATTTCAACAGATTCAAAAATATGAGACAGGTGCGAACCGCGTAAGCGCGTCGCGGCTCTGGGACATTGCCGAATCGCTGGATGTCGAGATCAGCTTTTTCTTTGAAGGCCTGGATCAAGAGGGCGGTGTGGAGCGCGAAAAGAGCGATCCAGCACGGGCCGACCTGATGGGCGACAAAGAGGCGCTGGATCTGGTGCGTTCGTATTACGCCATTCCCGAAAACCAGCGTCGGCGTTTGTTCGACCTTGCCCGGGTTTTGAGCGAGGTGGCTTGAGCCGAGCCGGCCTTGGGTCTATCCCTCTGCGCAAGCGGTAGGAAAGGCGGGCCGGAATGGACAAGACAGATATCGTCAGGACAGCCCACGCTGTGGCAGATGCCGCGCGTGAGGCTGTTTTGCCGTTTTTTCGCAGTGCCGGGCTGACGGCGGATAACAAGCTGCCTGAGGGGCGGTTTGATCCGGTGACAGAGGGCGACCGTGCCACCGAACGTGCCATGCGCGAGGTTCTGCGGCGGTTGCGTCCGCAGGATGGAATCCTTGGCGAGGAATATGGCGCGGTTTCGGGCACCAGCGGCCTGACATGGGTGCTGGACCCAATCGACGGCACGCGGGCATTTATGTCTGGGGCCCCGACATGGGGCGTGCTGATCGCGGTTTCTGACGAGACTGGCCCGATCTATGGGATTATCGACCAGCCCTATATTGGCGAGCGGTTTGAAGGCGGCTGGGGCACGGCACGGATGACCGGGCCGATGGGCGCGCGGGATCTGCGGGTGCTGGGCGCGCGGGCCTTGTCGGATGCGATCGTCTTTACCACATTTCCAGAGTTGGGCAGCCCGGCAGAGGCCGCAGGCTTTGCCGAGGTCGCGGCCTGCGCGAAGTTAACGCGCTATGGGCTTGATTGTTATGCATATTCTCTTGTTGCGGCGGGGCATGTCGATCTGGTGATCGAGGCTGGTTTGGCGGCCTATGATATTCAGGCACCGATTGCCGTGATCGAGGCGGCGGGCGGTATTGTCACCGACTGGCAGGGCGGCCCTGCACATCAGGGTGGGCGGGCGATTGCCGCCGCCGGGCGCGCGCAGCATGAGGCGGCGCTGGAGATATTGTCGAAAGTGGTGTGAGGCGGGCAGTCGCTGGGCCGGGGACGGCCCGGCGATCGCGTGGCACCCTTCGGGCTTGATTCCGCGCGGGGCGCTTTGTGCAAGCGTTGACAAAAGGTCAGATACGCACCGCCTTGCCCGCCACCCAAACGCCGGCAATGGCGCGGTCGTCGCCCATCATGATCGTGGGAAAGAGCGCCTCCCAGATGTCGTTTGCTTGCGCGCTGCGTTGCGCGATGGCGGGGGTTGAGGCGAGATCGAGGGCAACCAGATCGGCCTCCATTCCCGGTGCGATAGTGCCGATATGCGCGCCCATGTGCAGCGCCTTTGCCGAACCTGCGGTGGCGAGCCAGAGAAGCTGTGCCGGGTGCAGTGCTGTGCCGGTCAATTGCCCGATTTCATAGGCGGCGGCCATGGTGCGCAGCATGGAAAAGGACGAGCCCCCGCCGGTGTCGGTGGCAAGGCCCACACGCTGCCCTTCGGCCACACGCGCGGCAAGATTGAAGCAGCCCGATCCGATAAAGGTGTTGGAGGTGGGGCAATGGATGAGGGCTGCGCCCATCTCGCGCAGGCGGTCGCGCTCGCGCGTCTCAAGGTGGATGGCGTGGCCATAAAGCCCGCGCGCCCCCAAAAGGCCGTGCGATTCGTAGGTGTCGAGATAATCGCGCGCCTCAGGGTAGAGGGATTTGACCCAGGCGACCTCGTCCACCTGCTCGGACAGGTGGGTTTGCATCAGGCATTCGGGGTATTCCGACCAGAGCGCACCCAAGGCCGCAAGCTGATCCGGCGTTGAAGTGGGCGAGAACCGGGGCGTGATGGCGTAAGAGAGCCGGTCCACGCCTTGCCAGCGTTCCAGCAGTGCTTTGCTGTTGTCATAGGCCGATTGCGCGGTGTCGCGCAGCCCCTCGGGCGCGTTGCGATCCATACAGGTCTTGCCCGCCACGGCGCGCAGGCCACGCGCCTGCGCCGCCTCGAAAAACGCGGTCACGCTGGCGGGATGGATGGTGGCGTAGCTGGCACAGGTGGTGGTGCCATGGGCGAGCATGAGGTCGAAATAGCGGCCCGCGATGTCGGCTGCATATGCGGGATCGGCAAAGCGCATTTCTTCGGGAAAGGTATAGGTGTTGAGCCAGTCGATCAGGCGTTTGCCCCAACTGGCGATGATCGCGGTCTGGGGGTAATGCACATGCGCATCGACAAACCCGGCGCTGATGAGGCGGCTGCCCATGTTGGTCACGGTGGCCTGTGGGGCCTGCGCGCGTAGCTCCTGCGCGGTGCCGACGGCAGCGATCCGGCCATTTTCGATCAAGAGCGCCTCATGCAGGGTCGAGGCCCCGGCGGGGTCGCCGTCGAACGGTGAACGATCGAAGGCGAGAACTTGGCCGGTGATCAGGGTGAGTGACGACATTTGCCCCCCGTGGGCTAAGGATTGCGCAGGGGGCAGGATAAGGGGGCACAAGGCCGGGGTAAATCGGCCCATTGTGATTGTTTTCCGCAAGACGGTTCTTTAATCCTGCGCGCAACAGAAACGCAGGGGGGCAACATGGCAGAACACGAAGACGATCTGGCCCCCGAGGTGGAACAGGACGAGGATGATACGCCGCTCACGCGGTCCTTGATTGCGCGGATCATGTACGCGGTCGAGACGCAGGACCGTGAAATGCTCTGGGCCGAGATGGAGCCGCTTCATGCGGCTGACATCGCCGACCTTCTGGAACAGAGCAACGCCTATGACCGACGGCGCTTGATCGCGCTTTACGGGCAGGAGTTCGACGGCGATATTCTGTCGGAACTCGACGAATCGATCCGCGAAGAGGTGATCAACCTTCTCACGCCGCAGGTTCTGGCCGACGCGGTGCGCGAGCTTGATTCCGATGATGTGGTCGATCTGGTCGAGGATCTGGAGGATCAGCAGCAAGAAGCGATCCTGAGCGTTCTGGAAGACAGCGACCGTGCGGCGGTCGAACAATCGCTGACCTATCCGGAATATTCCGCTGGCCGTCTGATGCAGCGCGAAGTGGTGATGGCCCCCGAGCATTGGACCGTCGGCGACGCGATTGATTTCATGCGCCATGCCAAGGAATTGCCAGAGCAGTTCTATCACATCGTGCTGGTCGATCCGCGGCTGCACCCGGTGGGCAATGTCACGCTGGGGCGGATCATGGCCTCGCGTCGGGATGTGCCGCTGAAAGACATTGTGGAGGAGACATTCCACACTATTCCGGTCACGCGCTATGACGGCGATGTGGCCTATATGTTTAACCAGTATCACCTGATTTCGGCCCCCGTCGTGGATGAGGATGGACGTCTGGTCGGGGTGATCACCATCGACGACGCGATGGCGGTGCTGGATGAAGAGCACGAAGAAGACATCATGCGTCTGGCCGGTGTGGGCGAGGGCGGGATCAACGATTCCGTGATCGAGACCTCCAAGCAGCGGGTGCCGTGGCTTGCCGTCAATCTGGGCACGGCGATTCTGGCCTCGTTGGTGATTGCACAGTTCGAATTGGCGATTGCGCAACTGGTGGCGCTGGCCGTCCTGATGCCGATTGTCGCCTCGATGGGGGGCAATGCGGGCACACAAAGCCTGACGGTGGCAGTGCGCGCCTTGGCGACCAAAGACCTGACCGGCGCGAATGTCTGGCGGGTGCTGCGGCGCGAAACGCTGGTAGGGTTGATCAATGGGTTGATTTTCGCGCTGGTGATGGGCGCGGTTGGGGTGGTCTGGTTTGGCGGGCCGGAATTGGGCTATGTGATCGGTGCCGCGATGGTGATCAATCTTGTCGTTGCCGGGTTGGCAGGGGCGGCCATACCGGTGATCATGGACCGGATGGGCGTTGATCCGGCGCTGGGTTCGGGCACCTTTGTCACCACGGTGACGGATGTGGTGGGTTTTTTCGCGTTTCTGGGGCTGGCGACGGTGTTTCTGATATGACCGATTTGACAGAGGTAAAGGCCGCAGCGCGCAAGACCGCGTTTGAGCGGCGCGCCGAGGCGCATCGCGCCCGGATGCCGGGGACGGCGGCGCTTTTGTCGGGGGTATTGGCGGGGTATCGGGGCGTGCCGCTGGCAGGCTATATGCCGATCCGGTCCGAGATTGATCCGCTGACCGCGATGGAAGAGGCGGCAGCGCATGGGCCGGTTGGCGTGCCTGTCATTCGCGGCGCTGGTCTGCCGCTTGATTTTTCGCGCTGGGGGCCGGGATGCGCGCTGCGCGAGGGGCCGTTTGGCGCGATGGTGCCCGAGGTGGACGATTTTTTCGAGCCAGAAATATTGATTGTGCCTTTGGTGGCCTTTGATCGCCGGGGCGGGCGGCTGGGTTATGGCGGCGGATTTTATGACCGCACGCTCGAGATGCTGCGTGCCCGGCGCGGGACATTGGCCATCGGCTTTGCCTATGGTGCGCAAGAGGCGGCGGAACTGCCGCTTGAACCCACGGATCAGCCGCTTGATATGGTCGTGACCGAGGTGGAGGTGATCAGCTTTGGCACGCGCGGTCAGAGTGGGAGATAATCCATCATTTCCCCGGCTGCACGCGCAGGATCGCTGACCGGGCGCACCATCAGCGCCTGGGCATTGGCGAGGATGGTCAAGAGTGAGCTGTCCTGTTTATCCTCGGGATGAATACCCTCAGGCGTGAGGGCCGCGCGCATGTAATGCTCGCGCGGGCCGTTGGCGGGCAGGGCAATCGCCAAGGGCGCGCGCAGACGCGGCGCGGGGGCGGTGCCCAAACCCAGCATGGCATTGATC
This sequence comes from Roseovarius mucosus, assembly GCF_002080415.1. NCBI lineage: Bacteria > Pseudomonadati > Pseudomonadota > Alphaproteobacteria > Rhodobacterales > Roseobacteraceae > Roseovarius > Roseovarius mucosus. Next base: position 3,946,729 of record NZ_CP020474.1, read on the forward strand.
ATGGGCGCGATGAACACATGACCGCAGACCATGGCCGACACCGGATTTCCGGGCAGGCCGACCATGGCTGCGCCGTTCAGACGCCCGGCCATCAAGGGTTTGCCGGGGCGCATAGCGACCTTGTAAAAGGCGCGGTCCATGCCCAGATCGCCCGCCACGCGCCCCACGAGATCATGATCGCCGACCGAGGCACCGCCGATGGTGATGATCAGATCAGCGCCTCGCGTCAGGGCAAAACATGCGGTGAGCGAGGCCACGGTATCGCGGGCGATGGGCAGGATGCGCGCCTCTGCCCCCATCGCGTCGAGCATCGCCTTAAGGCCAAAGGTGTTGGACGCGATGATCTGATCGGGGCCGGGGGCCTCTCCGGGCATGACCAATTCGTCGCCGGTGGACATCAGCGCCACCTGTGGTTTGCGGCGCACCGGCACGGCGGCGATGTTCATCGAGGCGAGAAGTGCAATGTCAGCGGGGCGCAGGCGGCGGGGGGCGGTGATGGTCTGACCCTTGCGGAAATCGCAGCCCAAGGGGCGAATATGATCCTTGCGGTCAAGATTTTGGCCAAGGGTGATCTGGTCGGCGTCGCGGGTCACATCCTCTTGGATTATCACGCGGGAAGCCCCTGTTGGAATGGGCGCGCCGGTAAAGATGCGCACCGCTTGGCCGGACGACACGGACCCGGCGTAGGCATGGCCTGCCGCGGCCTCGCCGATCACGGTGAGGGTGGTGCCGGGGGCCGCATCAGCGCCGCAGACCGCGTAGCCGTCCATGGCAGAGGCGGCGAAGGGCGGCTGATCGCGCCGCGCGGCCACATCGCGGGCAAGGATGCGGCCTGCGGCCTGCGCGAGCGGCACCTCTTCGATGTCGAGCGGTTGAACAAGGCTGAAGAGATGCGCGAGGGCCGCGTCAACAGTGATCATGTCGCCTCATACCGTCCTGATTTTCCACCATCTTTTAGGATCACGCGAAGGCCGCCGATTTCCATCGCCTTATCCACCGCCTTGGTCATGTCATAGACCGTGAGAGCGGTGACCGAGGCGGCAGTCAGCGCCTCCATCTCGACGCCGGTCTGGCCTGTGGTCTTGACCGTTGCGGCGATGCGCACGCCGGGAAGATCGGGGTCAAGGGTGAGGTCCACCGTGACTTTGGTGATGGCAAGCGGGTGGCAGAGCGGGATAAGGTCGGGCGTTCGCTTGGCGGCCATGATCCCGGCAAGGCGGGCGACGGCCAGAACATCGCCTTTCTTGGCGCGGCCTTCGGCAATGATATCAAAGGTTTCGCGGGCCATCTTGATGTGGCTTTCGGCCACGGCCACGCGCGCAGTCACATCCTTGTCCGAAACATCGACCATATGGGCATGACCTTGGCCGTCGAAATGGCTGAGCCCGGACATCAGAATCCGCCCGGTGTCAGCGGATTGGCCAGCAAGTTGCGCGTGGCCTGTGCCACATCCTCGGCGCGCATCAGGGTTTCGCCGATCAGGAAGGTGCGCGCGCCGTAACGGGCCATGTCGGCCAGATCCTCGGGCGTGGCGAGGCCGCTTTCGCAGACGATCATGCGTTCGGGCGGCACGAATTTGGACAGTTGCCGCGTGGTGTCGAGCGTGGTCTCGAAAGTGTTGAGATCACGGTTGTTGATGCCGATCATCCGGGATTTGAGATGGTTGGCGCGGTCGAGTTCGGCGCGGTTATGGACCTCGATCAGCGCATCCATGCCCCAATGGGTTGCGGCCTCTTCCAATTCGAGCGCTTGCGCATCCGAGACACTGGCCATGATGATCAGGATGCAATCGGCCCCCCAAGCGCGCGCTTCGGCCACCTGATAGGGATCATACATGAAATCCTTGCGCAGCACGGGCAGGTCGCAGGCATTGCGCGCCTGTTCAAGGTAGTCCGGCGCGCCCTGAAAGCTGGGCGTATCTGTCAGCACCGAAAGACAGGTGGCCCCGCCGGTCGCATAGGCCTGCGCCAGCGCGGCGGGGTCGAAATCGGCACGGATCAAGCCCTTGGAGGGGCTGGCCTTTTTGATTTCGGCAATGAGGCCATAGCCGGTTTTGGTGGCCTTGAGCAGCGCATCCGAGAAGGGGCGGACGTGCGGAGCCTCATGGGCCAGCGTCTCGATCTCGGCCAAGGGGTGCGCGGCCTTGGCTGCGGCAATTTCTTCGAGTTTATAGGCTTTGATCTTGTCCAGAATGGTCGGCGTTGTCATGCAGTCTCCGATGTCAGTTTCGCAAGGGCAGCGATTTTTGCGCGGGCTGCGCCGCTGTCGATGCTTTCTGCGGCTTGGGCCACGCCGACGCGCAGGTCGCTGGCATGTCCGGCAACCGTCAGGGCGGCGGCGGCGTTGAGCAGCACAGCATCTCGGTAGGCGCCCGGCGCACCATCAAGAAGCGCGCGCAGGGCGGCGGCGTTTTCCGCAGGGGTGCCCCCCAAAATGGCCTCGAATGGATGCACGGGCAAGCCAAAATCCTCGGGATGCAATTCGGTCTCGTGGATGCTGCCGTCGTCTTCGAGGGCCGCGACCCATGACACGCCGGTGATGGTCATCTCATCGGTGCCGTCCGAGCCATGCACAAGCCAGGCGCGGGTTGAACCCAATTGGCCCAAGGTTTCGGCCATGGGGCGGATAAGATCGCGGGAAAACGCGCCGGTGAGTTGGCGCTTGACGCCTGCGGGGTTGGTAAGGGGGCCAAGGATGTTGAAAATTGTCCGGGTGCCCAATTCGGTGCGCACCGGCCCGACATGTGCCATGGCCGGGTGATGCATGGGGGCCATCATAAACGCGATGCCCACTTCCGTCAGCGCGCGTTCGACCACCGGCACGCCGACCATCACCTTGATCCCCATTTCCGTGAGCGCATCCGCCGCCCCGGATTTGGAGGAGAGGTTGCGGTTGCCATGTTTGGCCACGGGCACGCCCGCGCCCGCCACAACAAAGGCCGTCGCGGTCGAGATATTGAGCGTGCCCTTGCCATCACCACCGGTGCCGACGATGTCCATGGCCCCCTCTGGCGCGCGCACGGCGTTGCATTTGGCGCGCATCACGGCGGCGGCGGCGGCGTATTCATTCACCGTCTCGCCGCGCGTGCGCAAAGCCATGAGAAAGCCCCCGATCTGGGCAGGTGTCGCTTCGCCTTCGAACAGGATCTCAAAGGCGGTTTCGGCCTCTGTGCGACTGAGGGGGCGGTCGACAGCGGCAGCGATCAGCGGTTTGAGCTGCTCGCTCATGCCGGAACCTGCATCATGTCGATGAAATTCTTGAGCAGCGCGTGACCGTGTTGCGATGCGATGGATTCGGGGTGAAATTGCACGCCCTGAATGGGCAAGTCGCGGTGTTGCAGGCCCATGATGGTGCCGTCTGCCAGTTCTGCGGTGATTTCAAGGCAGTCGGGCAGGCTGGAGCGTTCGACCACAAGCGAGTGATAGCGCGTCGCCTCAAAGGGAGAGGGCAGGCCAGCAAAGACGCCTTTGCCCTCATGAAGGATCTGGCCCATCTTGCCATGTACGATTTCGGAATGGCGGATAACCTTGCCGCCAAAGGCCTGACCGATGGTCTGATGCCCAAGGCAGACGCCCAAAAGCGGAATACCCGCCTCGGCGGCTGCAAGGGTGAGCGGCAGGCAAATGCCCGCCTGATCCGGATCGCAGGGGCCGGGCGAAAGCAGGATGCCATCGGGGCGCATCGCCATCGCTTCTTGCACATTGAGCGCATCATTCCGCACAACGCGGGTTTCGGCACCCAATTCGCCTACGTAATGGACGAGATTATAGGTGAAACTGTCGTAGTTATCGATCAAGAGCAGCATTCGCGCCTGTCCTCATGCAAAGGGGGCTGGAGGCCAAGGGGCCGGTCGCGGTATACTTGTTCAGTCTTGCGCGGCACCGTCAAGGGGCGCTAGGCCGGATAACAGGCAAAACAGGCAGATGTGGGGGCAAAGGCAGTGGCACGCGGAGTATTGGCAGGCATGATGACGGGAACGCTGGTGTCGGGGCTGGCGTTGGGCACACTGTCTGTGCTGAGCGGGGCACCGGGTACGGTGCGGCCCGAAGCGGTGAGTTTGGAGGTGCCTGCGGGATCGGGGTTCGATCTGCGGCGCGAGGATGCAGAGGCGGCCTTGCCCGAGACGCAGGCCGCGCCCGAGACGGCAGGAGTGTCGCAGGCCGCACCGCCTGCGCCCGATGACAGCGCTGGCATCGGTGCAGTCGAGACTGCGCCGGCAGCGGTGCCGGAAACGGGGGAGGCGGCCGCCTTGGCTGAGGCCCCCGAAGTGGCGGCCGATAGTGGCGGTGTGGCGGTCGAGAGCGACGAGCCGGTTCTGCCCAGCCCGCTAGTGCCAGCGCCTGTGGTGCCGAACAGCGAGGGCGCGGTGGCGGTTTCGACCGATCCCGCGCAGCCGCCCGCACCCCCTCCAAGCGAGGAGAGTGCTGGGTTGAGCGCGCCAGAGGCGGGGCAGAGCGAGTCTATTTTTCCATCCGAGGAGCCTGCGCCGGTGCTGATCCCTGACGCCACGGATGGCGAGGGCGTGGCGGATCTGTCGCCGGAAGCCGAGGCACAGGCAGAAGTGGCCCCTGTGCCGGAAGCGGACGCGGAGACTGTGGCCAAGACCCTGCCTGCGCTGGGCACGATCGGCAACCGGGCCGAAGGGGTGACAACCAACCGCCTGCCCAGCCTTGGCGATCCTGCGCCCGAGGTTGCCGAGGCCATCGCAGAGCCTGAGGCGGCGGAGGGTGCCTTGGTGCGCAATCGGGTGGCGTTCGACAATCCCGAGGGCAAGCCGCTGATGGCGATCATTCTGATGGATGACGGGCAGAGCCCGATTGGGATCGAGGCGCTTCAGAGTTTTCCCTATCCGCTGAATTTCGCGGTCGATGTGACCTGGTCCGGGGCGGCGGACGCGGCAGAACGCTACCGCGCCGCCGGATTCGAGGTTTTGGCCATGGCCGATTTGCCCGAAGGGGCGCGGCCCGAGGATGCCGAAGTGGCGATGCAGGCCTGGTTTACGCAGGTGCCGCAGGCGGTGGCGGTTTTGGAAGGGGCAGGCGCGGGCCTGCAATCGAGCCGCGAAGCCACGGCGCAATTGGCCCCGATTCTGAAAGAGAGCGGGCATGGGCTGGTGATGCATCCCAACGGGCTGAACACGGCGCAAAAGCTGATCGCGCGCGAGGGCGTGCCCTCGGCCAGCCTGTTTCGGGATTTTGACGGGCAGGGACAGAATGCTGCCGCCATCCGGCGGTTTCTGGATCAGGCCGCGATGCGGGCGGATCAGCAGGAGGATGGCGTGATTATGCTGGGCCGGTTGCGGGCGGATACGATCAGCGCCCTGCTCCTCTGGGGCTTGGCAGACCGGGCCGCAAGCGTGGCCTTGGCGCCTGTGTCGGCGGTGCTTCGGGCGGAATGATCCGGGCGCCTGCCTTGTGCGGTCGTTGACCGGGGCTGCCGTTCGCGGCTACGCTTGGGCCATAGTCATGCGAAATGGAGTTTTTATGATGTCCAAAAGATTGATTTTGGCACTTGGTCTTTCATTGATGGGATCGGCGGCCTTTGCGGATATGACCGTGCAATTGGGCGGTGGCTGGGATGGTCGCAAGGTGCCCGCCGGTCAGCATTGCCCTTTGTCCGGTGGCAAAGGCAGCACGCCCCCGATGACGGTATCTGGTATTCCTGCGGGCACGGTCTGGCTGATTGCCTATTACAACGACAAGTCTTACGGCCCGCTGTCGCAGAATGGGGGCCATGGCACGATCGGCTATCCTGTCAAAGGAGCCACGGCCGATCTGCCTGCGGTGCCCGGAATGACCGCAAAGCTGCCCGGTGGCGTGCGGGTCATCAAGCCTGCGCGCGCGACCGGGGATTACGCAAGCCCGGGATATTTGCCACCATGCTCTGGCGGTCGCGGCAATCGGTATACGGTGGATATTCGGGCGGTCGATGCCGCGGGCAAGGTGTTGTCTGAGCTGAAGAACGTCGACATCGGAAAATACTGAGCGCTGCGCCGATCTGGCCCATTGGGCCGCGAAAGGTCCGCATCATGCCGCACCGGGGACAGCCGGGGGGACGCTATGACCGCAGGTTGGGACCACAACCATAGCGAAAGGTGCTGGCGATGATCCTCTATCCGACCTTGGAAATACTGGACGGAAAATGTGTCACTCTGACGCGCGGGCGGCTGGATGAGCCGGTCTTCTGGCATGTGGACCCGGTCGAAACCGCGCGCCGTTTTGTGGCCGCCGGGGCAGATTGGATGCACCTCACCGATATGAACGGGCTGCGCGGCGCGGGTGACAATGATGCGCTTATCGAGCAGATCATCCGGGCCGTGGGTATTCCGGTGCAGCTTGGGGGCGGGTTTCGGGGACGCGAAGCGGTGGAGCGCTGGATCGACAAGGGGGCGGGGCGGATCGTGCTGGGCACAATGGCGGTTCAGAACCCCGAAGCGGTCAAGGCGCTGGCCAAGTATCACCCGGATCAGATCGTCGTGGCGGTGGATATCTATCAGGGGCAGTTGATGACCGATGGTTGGCGCACGGCCTCTGCCTTTGGTCCGGGTGAGTTGATCGCAGCCTTTGACGGTGTGCCGCTGGCGGGGATTTTGATTACAGATATTGATGCCGATATCGAGGATAGCGATGGCAGTCTCGGGGTGATTTCCGGGCTGGCAGCCAAGACGCGGCATGCGGTGATTGCGCGGGGCACGGTGCGGACGGTCGATGACGTGGCGCGGCTGCGCTACATTCCCAATATCGACGGCACGATCATCGGGCGCGCGCTTTTGTCCAAAGATGTCGATCTGGGCGAGGCTCTGGCGATTGCGCGGGCCGCCCCGGAAGCGAAGGCAGAGTTCATCTGAGCGCGCGGCCTTAGCCCCGCCACTCTCCGGGGCCGAGGCCGTCGAGTGTCCAGTCCCCGATGCGCCACCGGATGAGGCGCAGGGTGGGGTGACCGATATGGGCGGTCATGCGGCGCACCTGCCGGTTGCGCCCTTCGGAGATCGTGAGTTTCAGCCAGCAATCGGGCACGGATTTGCGAAAGCGGACGGGCGGGGTGCGCGGCCAGAGGGTCGGAGGCTCTGTCCGCTCGACCCGCGCGGGCCGCGTCGGGCCGTCGCTCAGCGTGACACCGGCACGCAGGGCTGCGAGGGCTGTGTCATCCGGCAGGCCTTCGACCTGCGCGTAATATGTTTTTTCTGTTTTAAAACGGGGATTTGCGATGCGCGCTTGAAGTTGGCCATCATCGGTCAGCAACAAGAGGCCTTCGCTGTCGCGATCCAGCCGACCGGCGGGATAGACGCGGGGGATGTCGATGAAATCCGAGAGCGTGGCACGCGGGCTGCCCTCGGTGCCGCGATCGGTGAATTGCGACAGCACGTCATAGGGTTTGTTGAAGAGGATGAGGCGGGCCATGCCCCTGTCTTGCCCGAGGGCAAGGCCCGCCGCAAGTCTCAGTTATAGCCGGGGCGCAGGCCTTGGCGGATCTTGTAGGTCCAGGGCAGACCGGCGTTGCGCCAGCCGTTGACGGCGCGCGCGCCGGCCTCGTTGGTGTCGCCCTCGAACCCATCCACGACGTTGTAGAGCGTCACGTCAATGCCGCCGTCGACCAGTTTGCCTATGGCCTCGGCGCTGCGCGAGCCAGAGCGGCACATCACCAAGAGCGTATCCACACCTGCAGCGGCATCACTGGCAAGCCATGCCTTGACCTCGTCAACAAAGGCGGGGTTGTCCACCATCTTGTAAGCGCCTTTCTTGGCGTCGAAGGTCAGGGCAGGGTCCATCAGTTTTGACGGGATATTCGCAGCAGCGGCCGTGGCATAGCCAATCAGGGTCACCTCGGACGGGGTGCGCACATCAATGAGGGCGACGTTGGGATGATCGGCCAGCACGCGGGCAGCGTCGGCGGCAATCATATAGAGGCCGGGGGCCGTCTGTTTGCTCTTGCTCAGTGTGTCGACAGCTACGGGCTCTTGTAGGGTCAGGGCACCGCCAGCCGCGCTTGCGAGCGGCGCGAGTGCCAAGGCCAAGGCCACGAGGGCCGGGGCGGCGAATCGTGTGATGCGGTTCATTGGGCTTCCCTCCATTACATTCCTAAAGTGGAATATGATTGGAAAGACCTACGTCCGCTTGCACGCGCGCGCCTTGACCTGTGTCAAACGGGATTAGCCGTTGCTGTCGCCACCAAAACGTGCGGCATCGGCAGCTGCGCGACGGATGGCGTTCGATTTATGGACGGTTTCCATATATTCCGCCTCTGGGTCACTGTCATAGACAACGCCGCCGCCTGCCTGAATATAAAGGTTCTGATCCTTGACCACGGCGGTACGCAGGGCGATGCAGACATCCATATCGCCGCCCGAGCTGAAATAGCCGACACCGCCGCCATAGACGCCGCGTTTCTCGGGCTCCAACTCGTCGATGATCTCCATCGCGCGGACCTTGGGCGCGCCCGACACGGTGCCTGCGGGCAGACCGGCGAGAAGGGCGCTGAGCGCATCCTGATCCTCGGCCAACTCGCCCACCACATTCGAGACGATGTGCATCACGTGGCTATAGCGCTCGATGATGAATTTCTCGGTCGGATGCACGGTGCCGATCTTGCAGACGCGACCGGCGTCGTTGCGCCCCAGATCCAGCAGCATGAGATGCTCGGCCAGTTCCTTTTTGTCGGCCAAAAGATCGGCCTCAAGGGCGCGATCCTCTTCGGGGGTAGCGCCACGGGGGCGTGTGCCTGCGATGGGGCGGATCGTCACCTCTTGGCCAAACACACGCACGAGGATTTCGGGGCTGGCCCCGATCACCTGAAAGCCACCAAAGTTGAAATAGAACATGAAAGGCGACGGGTTGGTGCGCCGCAAGCTGCGGTAGAGGGAAAAGGGCGGTTGGCGAAAGGTCTGGGTCCAGCGCTGGCTGGGCACCACCTGAAAGATATCGCCTGCGCGGATGTAATCCTTGGCCTTTTCAACGGCTTGCTTATAGCCGTCACGGGTGAAATTCGAGACCGGGGCGGCATCTTCATGGGCCTCACCCAAGCGGCGGCTGGATTGGGGCAGGGCGCGTTCCAGATCGCGGACCGCGTCCATCACCCGCTCGGCGGCCTGCGCATAGGCGGCGCGCGCCGATTGGCCGCTGCTGACCCATGCGGGGGCCACAACCATGACCTCGCCCTTGACGCCATCCAGAACGGCAATCACCGAGGGGCGCAGCATCACCGCATCCGGCAGGCCAAGCGGATCGGGGTTCACATCTGGCAGGTGTTCGACCAGCCGGATCATGTCATAGCCCAGATAGCCAAAGAGCCCGGCACTGGCGGCGGGCATGCCCTCGGGCAGGGCGATACGGCTCTCGGCGATGAGGGCGCGCAGGTTGGCTAGAGGGTCGCCGTGCTGATCCTCGAAGGCGTCGTGATCGAACCGGGCCTGACGGTTGATGCGGCTGGTGGTGCCGTGACACTCCCATATCACATCGGGTTTCATGCCGATGATGGAATACCGCCCGCGCAATTCGCCGCCCGTCACCGATTCAAGCAGGAAGGCATCGCGCGCGGCACCTGTCAGCTTGAGCATCAGCGAGACGGGCGTGTCGAGATCGGCCGCAAGCCGCGCATGCACCACCTGATTTTCGCCCGATTCATAGGCGCGCGCAAATTCCTCAAAGGACGGGGTCAGTTCCAATTTTGGCGGTCCTCAGTTGAAATTGGCGTGCACGGCATTGAGGGCCGCCTGATCAAGTTCGACGCCCGCACGGCTGCGGATGTCATTGGCCAGCACTTGAAACAGATCCTGTCCCAGATCGGCGGCGGCCTGATCTTGCAGGGCGGCGCGCAGGCGGGCGAGATCCTCGTCCTCTTCCGCGGGCAGGGGCGGCGCGATGCTGTCAAGGCGCAGAACAAAGAGGCGACCATTGCCCTCGATCACGCGCACCTCGCCTTGGACCATGTCAAACACCGTGTCGATGAATTCTGCGGGGGCCTCGGGGCGGTAATCGCGGCGGGTCATGTCGGTCACTTCCGTTGCCGTCAGCCCCAGATCGGCAAAGCTGGCACCGGCGCGCAGTTCTGCGAGCTGTGGTTCGAGCTGCGCGCGCAGGGCAGTCACCGTCGCCTCAGCGCGCCAGCCACGCAGGACGGCGTCGCGCACATCCTCAAGCGGTTGGATGCGGGGCTCTACGATCCCGTCGAGACGGAGGGCAAAGATGCCGCCATCCGCCAGTTGTTCAACCTCGGGATAGTCGCCCGTTGCCACGGCCTGCGCTGCGGCGCGAAAGCTGTCATAGCCTGCCATGCCTTCGGTCAGGCCGGGGTGCCAGTCGATGCTGCCAAGTTCGAGATCGGTTTCCTTGGCCACATCCTCGAGCGTGGCGCCCCCAGCAAGTAGATCATCGACCGTGTCGATTTTGGCCTCGATGACGCGGCGCGCGCGGTCGGCGGCCAGTTCCTCGCGCAGGCGCGGTTCCGCCTCTTCAAAGGTTGTGATCTGCGCCGCGAGAACGGCGTTGACGCGAAAGAGGGCCGGGCCAAGATTTGTGTCGATCGGTCCGACCACCTCGCCCGCCTGAGCGGAGAAGACGGGATCCGCGGCAGCGCCCAGATCCTCGCGGCTGACATCGCCCATGTCGATATCGGCCATATCCAGCCCGCGCTCAGAGACCAGCATTTCAAGCGCGATCCCGTCGTCGATCCGGGTACGCGCGCGGGTCGCGGCCGCGGAATCGGCAAAGACCAGACGTTCGACCAACCGCCGCTCGGGCATGTTGAATTCGGTCTCGCGTTCGGCATAGGCCTCGCGCAGGGCGGCTTCGTCGACCTCGACACTATCAAGGATCATCGCGGGCGTGACCCATGCAAAGGTGATGGTTTTGGTTTCGGGTGTCGTGAAATTGGGCAGATTGCCTTGATGATAGGTCTTGAGGTCGTCCTCGGACGGGACGGGCAGGCCAGATTGCAGCGCGGCGCGGTCAAGCACGGCAAAGGCCAAGCTGCGCCGCTCGGCCAGATAGGTCATCATCGTGTCCATATAGGTGCTTGGCGTTTGCAGACCGGCGAGGGCTGCGGCCTGCACCAGTGTGCTCGCGGTTTCGGCGCGGATGTTCTCTTCGAACTGGCCTTCATTCAGGCCGGCCTGATCGAGGGCAAAACGATACGCCTCGCGATCAAAGCTGCCATCGAGCCCCTGAAAGGAGGGAATGTCGAGGATTTGCTCGCGCAGGTTCTCATCGCCGATGGACAGGCCAAGGCGGTCTGCCTCATGCTCTAGGGCTGCGCGGGCCACCAGACGGCCCAGCACGTCGGTATCAACCCCGGCGGCGCGCGCCTCGGCAAAGCTCATGGCGCTGCCGCGCTCCGCCTCTAGCGCGCGGATTTCGTTTTGCAGGGCGCGGGCGTAGGTGGTCACATCAATTTCGGCGGTGCCAACATGGCCGATGCTGCGGACATTGCCAGAAAGGTTGGTTGCGCCAAATCCGGCAAGGCCCACAATCAGAAGGCCCATCAGAACCCACATCGCGCCTTTGGATATGCTGTTGCCTGCCATGGTGGCCCCCTGTCCGTTTGTGGCTTGTGCCCTGCTTGGGCGACTGTCTACGCGCTGTGGCCGGTCTGGACAAGAGGCCAGCGGAGGGCAGCCAGCCGGTCAAAGAGCGTGTCGATCCCGGCACGGTCAAGATTGGCGAAGGCTACGCGCAACTCACGCGCGCCCTGCGGGTCATCAGACGGGCGGAACATGGTGCCGGGCAGCAAGAGAACGCCCGCCTCGGGCACAAGCGCCTGCGCCAAGTGATGCGAGCCCATCGCGAAAGGATGCGCCATGTAGGCGAAATACGCACCGCATCCCAAAAGCCGCCAGCCTTGGCCTGTGAGTTTCGGCATGTTGTCATGGATCGCTGCACGCCGGTCGAGGATTTCGGCGCGCTCGCCTGCCAGCCATTGCCCCAAATTGCGCATGCCCCAAAGCGCCGCGATCTGACCCAGTTGGTTGGGGCAGATCGTGACGGTGTCGAGGAATTTCTCGACTTCGGCCAGACGGGTCGGAGAGGCGACCATTGCGCCCACGCGGTGGCCGGTCAGGCGGTACGCCTTGGAAAAGGAATAGAGTTGGATGAGCGTATCGGCCCAGTCGGTATCGTGAAAGAGGTCGTGCCCCGCGCCGGGGCGGGCATCGAAATCGCGGTAGGTTTCATCGACGATAAGGGCAAGACCGCGCTCTTTGGCCAAGGTGTAGAACGCATGTGTGAGGTCGGCGGGATATTCCACGCCGCCCGGATTGTTGGGGGTAACGAGCACGATGGCGCGGGTGCGGGGCGTGATGAGCGCCGCCGCGTGATCCGGATCGGGCAAAAGTTCCGCGCCCGCAGGCAGCGGGACAGCGCGCACGCCCGCCATATCGAGCCACATTTTATGATTGAAATACCATGGGGTTGGAAGGATAACCTCATCCCCTTCGGCGCAGAGGGTCGTGATCGCCGCGCAAAAGGCCTGATTGCAGCCAGAGGTGATGGCGACCTCTGCGGGTGCGATGCTGCCGCCATAGGTGGCGGACCACTGCGCCGCCACTTCGGCACGCAGGTCGGGCAGGCCCAGCACGGGGCCATAAAGATGCGCCTGCGGCTCATTCAGTGCCGCTTCGGCCACCGCGCGGCGCAGTGCCTCGGGGGGCGGGGCCACGGGGGCGGCTTGGCTTACATTGATGAGCGGGCGATGGGGCGGGAATGTCACCCCGTCCAGCCAGCGCCGCGCCTCCATGACAGGGGGCGAAAAGGTGCAGGCGGTGCGGGGCGGATTGATCATGTCAGGCGCCCCGGTAGGGTTCGACATATTGCAGGGCCATATCCCACGGAAAGAAAATCCACGTATCCTGGCTGACCTCGGTCACGAAGGTGTTGACCTGCGCGCGGCCCATCGGCTTGGCGTAGACGGTGGCAACATGGGCGCGCGGCATATGCTGGCGCACCACCTCAAGCGTGCGGCCGGTATCCACAAGGTCATCGACGATGAGCACGCCCGCGCCGTCGCCGATGATCGACATGTCGGGCGATTTGATCACGACAGGGGCGGTCTGGGCCTGATGGTTGTAGGATTTGACGCTGATCGTATCGACGGTGCGAATGTCCAATTCGCGTGCGACGATCATCGCGGGGGCCATGCCGCCCCGCGTGATGGCCACCACTGCGCGCCACCCACCTTCGGGGGCCTCGCTCTGGAGCCGCCATGCAAGCGCGCGGGCATCGCGGTGCAACTGGTCCCAGCTTACGTGAAAGCCTTTTTCATGGGGGAGGCGGTCCATCATGGTGTTACCTGCTCAAGAGAAGTTTCAGCCCGAGCGCGCCCAGCAATAGGGCCGCCGTGCGGTCGATGATCGGTTTCGCTCCCAGATAGGCGCGACGCGCCGCAGCGCCGCTGAGAAGCGTGGCAAAGCCTGCGTAAAATAGCCATTCGACCAGCATATGATTAACAGTGATGAGGGCGATTTCCGAGGCTGTAAGGCCCTTGGGAAAGATCACCACAAGCACAGAGGCCGCGAACAGCACCGATTTGGGATTGCCGAGGTTGATCAGCACCCCGTCAAGAAAGGCCCGCCCGCGCGGTTTGCGTGGGCCTTCATTCACGGGCTGGCGCGCGGCACGCCACGTGGTCCACGCGATACAGAGCAGATAGGCCGCGCCCGCGATTTTGAGGGTGATATAGGCCCAAGGGAAGAGGGTAAAAAGCGCCTCTAGCCCCAAGAGCGCCGCCAGTGTCCAGAGTGCTGCGACAAGGCCAAGGCCCAGGCCCGCCGCAATACCCGCCGCGCGCCCATCGGCAAGGGCGGTGCGCAGGGCAAAGAGCAGGGCGGGACCGGGGCTGAGAATGGCGGCGGCCAGAACCGCGTTGAAAGCCAAAAGATCGAGCGCGGTCATGTACGAACCTCTCAGGTGGCGTCGATGTCGGGGGCGTCTACGGCCTTCATGCCAACAATGTGATAGCCCGCATCGACATGCAGCGTCTCGCCGGTCACGCCAGAGCCCAGATCGCTGAGCAGGTAAAGCGCGGAGCGGCCGACGTCGTCGATGGTCACGTTGCGGCGCAGCGGTGAATTCAATTCGTTCCATTTCAGGATATAGCGGAAATCGCCGATGCCCGAGGCGGCCAGCGTCTTGATCGGCCCCGCGCTGATGGCGTTGACGCGAATGCCGTCTTTGCCCAGATCCTCGGCCATATATTTGACAGAGGCCTCAAGCGCCGCTTTGGCGACACCCATCACGTTGTAATGCGGCATGACCTGTTCGGCGCCATAATAGGTGAGGGTAAGGGCCGATCCGCCCTCACCCATCATCTTTTCGGCGCGTTGCATCACGGCGGTGAAGGAATAGACCGAGATATCCATCGTCATCAGGAAATTGTCGCGGCTGGTATCAACATAGCGCCCGCGCAATTCGTTCTTGTCGGAAAAGCCGATGGCGTGAACAACAAAGTCGAGGCTGTCCCAATGGGTGCCCAGATCGACAAAGAGCTGATCGACAGAGGCCATATTGCCGACATCGCAGGGCAATACGATGGTCGAACCCAGCTCAGCCGCCAGCGGATCAACCCGCTTTTTCAGAGCATCGCCCTGATAGCTGAACGCCAGTTCCGCCCCCGCATTGGCGCAGGCGCGGGCAATGCCCCAGGCGATTGATTTGTCATTGGCGAGCCCCATGATGAGCCCGCGTTTTCCCGCCATCAGATTGTTCGACATTCCCAGCCCCCGACCATCAGATTTTTCTGACCTTTAGGCGATTGGGGGGATTGCATCAAGGGCTGGTCATTTTTGCTGGCGCGGTGTCAAATGCCGTTGGGAACACTAGTTTGACACATATGGAAACATATGCGCGAGAATTCGCAGACAGGAATAAGAGATCTCATGGAACGCGACGGACACTTTGCAGGCGACGACCCCTTTGAGATTGCCAGAGGCTGGTTGGCCGAGGCAGAGAAATCAGAACCGAACGACCCCAATGCTGTGGCGCTGTCCACGGTGGATGCCGACGGGTTGCCGAATGTGCGGATGGTGTTGCTCAAGGAAATCTCCGACGACGGATTTGTGTTTTACACCAATTACAACAGCGCCAAGGGGCGGGAGCTCGCGGCCAACCCCAAGGCGGCGATGGTGCTGCATTGGAAATCCTTGCGCCGTCAGGTCCGCATTCGTGGTATGGTGGGTCGCGAGGAGGGTGAGGGTGCGGATGCGTATTATGCGTCGCGCTCGCTCAAGAGCCGGCTTGGTGCTTGGGCGTCGGAACAATCGCAGCCGCTCGACAGCCGGACGACCTTGATGGCGAAAGTCGCGAAGATCACCGCGCAGAAAGGACCGAATCCGCCGCGACCGCCGTTTTGGGGCGGTTTCAAGATCACGCCGGTCGAAATCGAATTCTGGGCGGATGGGGCGTTTCGCCTGCATGATCGGTTTGTCTGGCGGCGCTCGGACATAGGGGAAAGCTGGAAAATTCAACGACTGAACCCATGAATTTCACGTTGCGTGAAATGCAATGCATTGAAGTTATTGATTATTAACCACTTGCAAGCGGGGGTGAATATAACGCAAGTGTAATGCAGTCTTGGGGATGAAGGCTGTTAGGTAGGAAAAAGTGACGACACAGGATGATGATATTCGCAGAATAAAGGGGCGTGTTAAGTGGTTTGACCCTGTTAAAGGGTTTGGGTTTGTAATTGCCGATGAAGGCGGCCCGGATATTTTGCTTCATGCCAATGTTCTTAGGAACTTTGGGCAAAGTTCGGTTGCGGATCGCGCCGGGGTGGAATTGGATGTTCAGCAGACCGAGCGCGGTCGGCAAGCAGTGGCGGTGCATACGATTTCACCGCCCGATGATCTTGAACACACAGGGCTTGCTGATCTCGATGAGATTGATCCCGAGATCATTCGCAATGCTCCGTTGCAACCCGCGCGCGTGAAATGGTTCGACAAAGGCAAAGGATTTGGCTTTGCCAATACCTTTGGTCGCGACGAAGATGTTTTCGTGCATATCGAGGTTTTGCGCCGCTCTGGTCTTGCGGATGTTCAGCCCGGTGAGGCGCTGGCAATCCGCGTGATTGATGGTAAAAGGGGGCGGATGGCAACCGAGGTATGTGGATGGGAAACGGCGGTAAAATTGTCCGAATGATAGCGGCGGTTGTGCTTGCCGGTTTGGCGAGCACAGCAGCGGCTGAAACCTGCCGTGAGGATGTGGTGATGTTGCGCAGTGATGCCGGCAGCGCCCGCTTCAGTGTGGAGGTTGCCGATGACAAGGCGGAGCGTGCCCAAGGCCTGATGAATCGCGAGAGTATGGCGATGAGCGCGGGCATGCTCTTTGTCTATCCCGAACCGCAAGCGGTCGGATTTTGGATGAAGAACACCTTGATTCCGCTCGACATGATTTTCATGGACGAGACTGGCACCGTGAAAAAAGTGCATCACGAAGCACAGCCCTTGGACGAGTCGCCGATTTTTGGGGGCCAGGACATTCTGGCAGTGTTGGAAATCAATGGTGGTCTGGCGCGAAAAATCGGTATTTCCGAGGGCTGGACCATGCGGCACGCCGCGATTGATCAGAGCAAGGCCGCTTGGCCCTGCTCTGAAAGCCAATAAAGCAGCGCGAGGCCTGTTTTTGGCTTTTCAAGCCCAGTAATCCTCAGTATGCAGGCGCACGGTCCGGGGCGTAGCGCAGTTTGGTAGCGCACCTGTTTTGGGAACAGGGGGTCGTAGGTTCGAATCCTATCGCCCCGACCATTTTACCCACAAGTGCATAACAAAGACCCTCTGGGGTCTGCGCCTTTGGGTGCGCGCGCCGCAATTTTCGACAAACGCCTGGCGCGCCAAACTTCAACCTCTTTTGCAGCTATGCCCGGCAAATGTGCCGGAAATAACGGCTTCTTTGCGGGGCCGCCTGTGGATGAATCATGTCCGCGTCCGGGGGGGCGTGACCTGAGACATAGTCAAACGATTTTTCTGCCAAAATCCGAAAAGTTTTCGTTGACCGCCTATGGCAATATACGTCAGTTTGTGTGGACGGGCAGCAAGGCCACAACATATAGTGGCTCGCCCCGGCAGGGACATGACACCAACACTCAGGACGACGAGATAGCGACCACTCCGCACGGCATGGCCAGAGGGCGTTTCAGGGCGCCAAACCGCCACCGTTCAAGGTTGAAACGACCGACTCACATCAGGCGAGACGCCTGAAAATCACACGGGGCCAAAGGCCTGAAAAACGATTGCGATGGGGCAGAAGACATGAAGATCGAAAGAAAATTCACCACCGCCGGACAAGACGCCTATGCAGCGCTTGAGTTCGTGACCACGAGTTCCGAAATCCGCAATCCGGATGGCACAACGGTGTTCCGGCTGGATGACATCGAGGTGCCCCGCGGCTGGAGCCAAGTTGCAAGCGACGTGATCGCGCAAAAATATTTCCGCAAGGCGGGCATTCCGAACCGCATCGAAAAGGTCAAGGAAGAGGGGGTGCCCGAGTTCCTGTGGCGGTCCGTTCCGGCAGCGGACAATGACGGTTTTGGCGGCGAAACCAGCGCCAAGCAGGTATTTGACCGGCTGGCGGGTGCCTGGTGCTATTGGGGCTGGAAGGGTGGTTATTTCACCAAAGAGGCCGATGCCCGCGCCTATTTCGACGAGATGCGCTATATGCTGGCGCGCCAGATGGCTGCGCCCAACAGCCCGCAGTGGTTCAACACCGGCCTGCATTGGGCCTATGGTATCGACGGTCCGAGCCAAGGGCATTACTACGTTGATTTCCAAACCGGCGAGCTGACCAAATCCACCTCGGCCTATGAGCATCCGCAGCCGCATGCCTGCTTTATCCAGTCGGTCAAAGACGATCTGGTGGGCGATGGCGGCATCATGGACCTTTGGGTGCGTGAAGCGCGGCTGTTCAAATACGGCTCTGGCACTGGCACCAATTTCAGCAGCCTGCGCGCCGAGGGCGAAAAGCTGTCGGGTGGTGGCAAGTCGTCTGGCCTTATGGGGTTCTTGAAAATCGGTGACCGCGCGGCGGGGGCGATCAAATCGGGCGGCACCACGCGGCGCGCGGCCAAGATGGTGATCTGTGACGCCGACCATCCCGATATTCAGGAATTCATCAACTGGAAGGTCAAGGAAGAGCAGAAGGTTGCCAGCATCGTGGCCGGGTCCAAGATGCACGAGCAGAAGCTCAACCAGATTTTCGCTGCGATCCGCGCTTGGGATGGCAGCTCTGAGGATGCGGTTGATCCCAAGAAGAACGAGCAGCTGAAAGCGGCCATTCGTGGTGCCAAGCAGGTGCAAATCCCCGAGACCTATGTCAAGCGGGTGCTGGATTACGCACGGCAAGGCTATGAGAGCATCGAATTCCCGACCTATGACACAGACTGGGATTCAGAGGCCTATGCCAGCGTGTCGGGTCAGAATTCCAACAATTCGATCCGCGTCACCGATGCGTTTCTGAAGGCGGTCAAGGATGATGCCGATTGGGCGCTGATCAACCGCACCGATGGGTCCGTTGCCAAGACGATCAAGGCGCGCGATCTATGGGAAGATGTGGGCCACGCGGCCTGGGCCTGTGCCGATCCGGGTATTCAGTATCACGACACCGTCAACGCCTGGCACACCTGCCCGGAGGATGGCGAAATCCGGGGCTCCAACCCCTGTTCGGAATACATGTTCCTCGACGATACCGCCTGTAACCTGGCGTCGATGAACCTGTTGAAATTCTTTGGGGACGGCAAGTTTGATGCCGATGCCTATATGCACGCCACGCGGCTCTGGACCGTGACGCTGGAAATCTCGGTGACGATGGCGCAGTTCCCGTCCAAGGAAATCGCGCAACTCAGCTATGAGTTCCGCACGCTGGGTCTGGGCTATGCCAATATCGGCGGTTTGCTCATGAACATGGGCTTTGGCTATGACAGCGACGAGGGCCGCGCGTTGTGTGGGGCGCTGACCGCGATCATGACCGGCGTGGCCTATGCCACAAGTGCCGAGATGGCCGGAGAGTTGGGGGCCTTTGCGGGCTACAAGCGCAACAGCAAGCATATGCTGCGCGTGATCCGCAACCACCGCAACGCCGCCTATGGCGCGACCGAAGGGTATGAAGGGCTTGCGGTGAAACCTGTGCCGCTCGACCACAAGAATTGCCCGGATGCGCGGCTCGTTGATCTGGCGATGGCATCTTGGGACGAGGCGCTGAAGCTGGGCGAAAAGCACGGCTACCGCAATGCCCAGACTTCGGTCATCGCGCCCACGGGCACCATCGGTCTTGTGATGGATTGCGATACCACCGGTATCGAGCCTGATTTCGCGCTGGTCAAGTTCAAGAAACTGGCGGGCGGTGGCTATTTCAAGATCATCAACCAGTCGGTGCCTGCCGCCTTGGAAAAGCTGGGCTATGGTCCGGCGCAGATCGAGGAAATCGTAAGCTATGCGGTGGGCCATGGCACTATCGGCAATGCGCCGGGGATCAACCACACGTCGTTGATTGGCCACGGCTTTGGTCCCAATGAATTGGCCAAGGTGGATGCCGCGCTCGGCTCTGCCTTTGACATCCGGTTCGTGTTCAACCAGTGGACGCTGGGCGCGGAGTTCTGCACCAATGTTCTGGGCATCCCGACGGAAAAGCTGAACGATCCGACGTTCGATATTCTGGCGCATCTGGGCTATTCCAAGCGCGATGTCGAATTGGCCAACGACCATGTGTGCGGCACGATGACATTGGAAGGCGCGCCCTATCTCAAGGCGGATCATTACCACGTCTTTGACTGCGCCAACCCCTGCGGCAAGAAGGGCAAGCGCTATCTTGGCGTCGAGAGCCATATCACCATGATGGCGGCGGCGCAGTCGTTTATCTCGGGGGCGATTTCCAAGACCATCAACATGGCCAATGACGCCACGATCGAGGATTGTCAGAAAGCCTATGAATTGTCGTGGTCGCTGGGCGTCAAGGCGAATGCGCTCTATCGCGATGGATCGAAGCTGAGCCAGCCGCTTGCGGCAAGTTTGGTTGAGGATGATGACGAGGCCGCCGAAATCCTCGAATCCGGCACGCCGCAGCAAAAGGCGCAGGTGCTGGCCGAGAAGATCGTCGAAAAGGTGATCATCAAGGAAATCCAGAAATCGCACCGCGAGAAGCTGCCGGAGCGCCGGAAGGGCTATACGCAAAAGGCCATTGTCGGCGGTCACAAGGTTTACTTGCGCACCGGCGAATATGAAGATGGCAAGCTGGGTGAAATCTTTATCGACATGCACAAGGAAGGTGCAGGGTTCCGGGCGATGATGAACAATTTCGCCATCGCCGTGTCGGTTGGCCTGCAATACGGTGTGCCGCTGGAGGAATTCGTCGATGCCTTCACCTTCACCAAGTTCGAGCCGGCAGGCATGGTGCAGGGCAATGACAGCATCAAGAACGCCACCTCGATCCTTGACTATATCTTCCGCGAATTGGCGGTAAGCTATCTGGATCGCACCGATCTGGCGCATGTCAAACCCTCGGGCGCGTCGTTTGACGATCTGGGGCGCGGCGAGGAAGAAGGCGTGCGCAATGTCTCGGAGATGAGCGAGGCCGCGGCCAGCCGTTCGCTGGAAGTGCTCAAGCAGATCAGTTCAACGGGCTATCTGCGCAAGCGTCTTCCGCAAGAGTTGGTGGTGTTTCAGGGCGGTCAGACCCTCGCCCGCGCCGCAGGCGATGGCATGGACCCAATGACCATGCTGGCCACGCTGGTGCCCGAGACGGCAACAGCCACCGTGTCGGCGGCGATGACCACGACAACGGCGGTCGCCTCTGGCTCGGTCAGCATGGATGCCCGCACCAAGGCGCGGCTTCAGGGCTACGAAGGCGAGGCCTGCGGCGATTGCGGCAACTACACGCTGGTGCGCAACGGGACCTGCATGAAGTGCAACACCTGTGGTGCGACAAGCGGGTGTAGCTGAGGAGATTGGGACATGGGAACGGTAACAAAAATTGTGGATGGAGAATCTACTGGATTTGATGGGAGCACGGTCTTGGTAATGACTGACGGGTCAATTTATCGGCAGACACATTACTATTACGAGTACCACTATCAGTATCGCCCTCAAGCCACGATCATTGATGATCGAGAAGTTATTCTGCCGGGAATACGATGTCCCGTAAGAGTCGAAAGGTTGCGCTAACTACACGCTGGTGCGCAACAGGACCTGCATGAGGTGCAACAACTGTGGTGCGACAAGCGGGTGTAGCTAACATTCAGTGCTGACCGCGAGGGGACAAGTTATGGCGACAACGACATACTTTGACGAAACGATCAAGGATCAGGATGAACGATGCAGCATGAACGTCGAGTTTGGTCGGTGCTCGTTTTATTCGGGATGTGACGTGAAGTCAGGTCAAGGAACCGATAGCATAATCCTTAAAGTCAATGACGAGTGCGTCATCATGGATATTCAGATGGCAAAAAAATTCGTCAACGCGGCTGCCGATGTAGGCCGTTATTTCGGTATTCTCGACGAGTGATACGCTAGAAAACATATCCATGAATCAGAGACACGGGGCGGGTGCGCTCGCCCCGGACGCGGATCGGAAGCAGGCAACAACCATAGTCGGGCAGTGAATGACACCCGGTTCGCGAGACTCGAGGGGGCCTAGTGCCCCCTCTTTTTCTGTCTAACGTGTGTCGCGCCCGATCAAAAACCGTCCCGGGCTTGACTTAGGACCTCTTCGACGCAGAGCAGAGGCCCCGGCTTGGGGCCGGGGCGATGTGAATTTGATCGGATGCAACATGCAGGCGCCCGTGTGGGGGTCAGTGACCCATCTTGGAATGATCCACGCCATCGGTCGGATCGACCATGAATTCGACCTCAACCGGACCCATCTGCTCGAAAAGGAAGGTCGCGGGCACCATATCGCCTTCTTTGAGTGGGGCGGTCAGGCCCATGAGCATCACATGCATGCCACCCGGCTCCAGCACCACGGTTTCGCCTGCGGGGATGTCGATCCCGGCAATCGGCTGCATCCGCGCCACCCCGTCGCTGCCATGTTCGGTGGTGTGCAGGGAGGTTACTTTGGCGGCGGCGGTGTCGATGCCAATCAGGCGAATCGCGATCTCGCCCTCATTGCTGATGGCCATATAGGCCGCCGCTGATCTGGCCCCGGCGAAGGGTTCGTTGATATGGGGATGGATGATTTCGATTGCGTCTTTCTTGACGCTATGGGCTTGGGCCGCGCCGCAAAGCGACAATGTCGCCAAAATGGCCAAGGCAAGCTGTTTCATGACTGTCCTCATGTGTCTTTCGGGTGGCGGGGGCGTGCCCTAGTGGGCCACGATGCCCGATGTATAGAAGGGGCGGCGAGAGGCGTCTATGCGGCTGATCCCCGCAAGAAAAAGGGGCGCTCGAGAGCCCCCCTTGATCCGTCTGTCCTTTGTCCACGAAAGCGAGATCAGAGGATTTTCTGACCGGTCTTTTCCCAATCGGCCATAAAGGTCTTGAGCCCCTGATCGGTCAGCGGATGCTCTGCCATTTTCTTGATCACGGACGGGGGCGCTGTCATCACATCTGCGCCGATATGAGCGGCCTGAAAGGCGTGATTGACGGTGCGGATCGAGGCCGCGAGGATCTGGGTCTCGAACCCGTAGTTGTCATAGATCGTGCGGATATCGGCGATCAATTCCATCCCGTCGAGGTTGATGTCATCCAGCCGCCCGATGAAGGGGGAAATGAACGTGGCCCCCGCCTTGGCCGCCAAGAGCGCCTGATTGGCGGAAAAGCACAGCGTCACATTGACCATATGCCCCTCGCCCGAGAGCACCTTGCACGCCTTGAGGCCATCCCATGTGAGCGGCACCTTGACGGCGATATTGCCTGCGATGGCCGCAAGTTTGCGCCCCTCGGCAATCATCTCGTCGGCGGTAAGCGCCACAACCTCGGCGCTGACTGGGCCATCGACCATTTCGGCAATCTCTTTGGTGACTTCGAGAATGTCGCGCCCGGATTTCAGGATGAGCGACGGGTTGGTGGTGACGCCGTCCACCATGCCAAGGTCATTGAGTTCGGCGATTTGATCGGTTTCGGCGGTATCGACAAAGAATTTCATGGGAGGGCCCTCTGTGGCGGGTTGGGTTTGCTTGGCGAAGCGTTTACCTCATGGGGGCGCAAGCCGAAACCCCTCATGCGACAGGAGCCGCCCGTTGACCCAAGCTTCGCCCGACTTTTACGACGAGGGCACATTGGTGGCCGTGCTGACCGCGCAGCCCTTGGAGGGGCCGCTAGACTATCTGGCCCCTGAGGGGGGCGTGATGGCCGGGGCCTTTGTCGAGGTGCCGCTGGGCCCGCGCCGGGTATTGGGCGTGGTCTGGGGGCCGGGGCGTGGCGGCTTTGACCTCAAGAAGGCGCGCGGCATTGGCCGTGTGCTCGATGTGGCCCCGATGCGCGTCGAGATGCAGGAGTTTCTGCGCCGGGCGGGCGAGTATACGCTGACGCCGCTGCCTGCGATGCTGCGGCTGGCCACACGCGCACCGGGGCTGAGCGATCCGCCCTCGATGCAAAAGATTTACCGTCTGGGCGACACAGAGCCTGCGCGCCTGACCGATGCCCGCGCGCGGGTGCTGGAGGTGCTGCGCGATCATGGCGGGCTTGGGTTCACGCTAAAAGAGGTGAGTGATCTGGCGGGGGTGACATCCTCGGTCGTCAAGGGGTTGGTGGCGCAAGGGGCTGTGCTCGAAGAAGACACGCCGCGCGATACGCCCTTTGTCCCGCTTGATCCTGACCTGCCCGCCAAGGCGCTGACCGAGGATCAGGCGGCGGCGGCGGCGCGGTTGCGCATGGGGTTGCAGGCAGGCAGCTATGGCACGACGCTTTTGCGCGGTGTGACCGGATCGGGCAAGACGGAGGTCTATCTTGAGGCGGTGGCCGAGGCGCTGCGCCAAGGGGGGCAAGCGCTGGTGCTCTTGCCCGAGATCGCGTTGACGGCAGAGTTTCTGACGCGGGTCGAGGTGCGGTTTGGCACGCGCCCGGCAGAATGGCATTCCGGCGTCACCATGACCGAGCGGCGGCGGGTGTGGAAAATGGTCGGGCAGGGGGGCGCACAGATGGTGGTGGGCGCGCGTTCGGCGCTGTTCTTGCCGTTTCAGAACCTCGCGCTGATCGTGGTCGATGAGGAACACGACACCTCCTACAAGCAAGAGGACGGCGCGCTTTATCATGCGCGCGATATGGCGGTCTTGCGGGCAAGCCTGTGTGGGGCGCGGGTGGTTCTGGCCTCGGCCACGCCAAGCCTTGAAAGCTGGGCCAATGCAGAGGCCGGAAAATATGAGCGGCTTGATCTGGATGCCCGGTTCGGCGCTGCGGTGATGCCGGAATTGGCGGCGATCGACATGCGGGCGGAAACGCTGCCGTCAAACCGCTGGATTTCGCCCACATTGCAGGCGGCGGTCAATGCGCGGGTGGCGGCAGGAGAGCAAGCGCTTTTGTTCCTCAACCGGCGCGGCTATGCGCCGACGACGATCTGCCGTGCCTGCGGGCATCAGATCGGATGCGATCACTGCGATGCGCGGATGGTCGAGCATCGGTTCCAAAAGCGGCTGATCTGCCACCAATGTGGCGAGAGTACCGCCATGCCCGAGGCCTGCCCCGCCTGTGGTGTCGCGGGCAAGCTGGCGGCGGTCGGTCCGGGGGTGGAACGGCTGGCAGAAGAGGCGGCAGCGCTATTCCCACAGGCGCGGATTGCGGTGCTGTCGTCGGATTTGTTTGGTTCTGCGCGGGCCTTGAAAGAGCAGATTGTCGAGATTGCCCAAGGGGCGGCCGACATCATCATCGGCACGCAACTGGTTGCAAAAGGGCATAATTTTCCGCTGCTGACGCTGGTGGGGGTGATTGATTCCGATTTGGGCCTGCAAGGCTCTGACCTGCGCGCCGCCGAGCGGACGTTTCAGTTGATGCGGCAGGTGGCGGGGCGTGCAGGCCGGGCAGAGCGGGCCGGGCGCGCGCTTTTGCAGACGTTTCAGCCCGAGCATCCGGTCATTCGCGCCATTCTGGCCGGCGATGAAGAGGGATTTTGGCGCGCCGAGGCCGAGGGGCGCAGGCAGGCGGGGGTGCCGCCCTACGGTCGCATGGCGGGGATTATCCTCAGTTCCCCCGATATGCAGGCGGTGTTCGATCTGGGCGAGGCGCTGGCGCGGCGTGACGGGCCCATTCGGGCGGTTGGGGCGCAGGTCTTTGGCCCGGCACCAGCACCCATTGCCCGTATCCGGGGGCGGCACAGGGTGCGTCTGTTGGTCAAGGCCCCCAAGGGGGCGGCGATACAGGCGGCGGTGTCCGAGTGGATTGCGCAGGTGCGGTTGCCTGCGCAAATGCGCCTGACGGTCGATATTGATCCGCAGAGTTTTTATTGAAGGGGACCATGGCGCAGCCTCTCGCCAAGCCAGCGTCTTGGGCGTAAAGGGAACCCATGAGACCACAGTTTCCCTTGGGCAGAGCGCAAGAGCTGCCGTTCTGGCGCAGGCCTGTCACGCTGCTCTTTCTGATGGCTGCCGCGATGCCGGTGGCCTTTGCCACGTGGTCGGCGCTGCTCAATAATTTCGTGATCGAAGTGGCCGGGTTCAACGGCTCTGATATCGGCTGGCTGCATACGGTGCGCGAAATCCCCGGATTTCTGGCAATTGGCGTGATCGCGCTGATCATGTTCATGCATGAGCAGGTGCTCGCGCTGGTGTCGTTGCTTCTTTTGGGGGTGGCGACCGCGATTACCGCCCATTTCCCAAGTCTCGGTGGAATTCTTGCGATCACCATGCTCAGCTCCATCGGGTTTCACTATTTCGAGACGGTGAACCAATCGCTGCAATTGCAATGGCTGGACAAGCTGCGTGCGCCGCAGATGCTGGGCTGGTTGATGGCGGGGGGATCGGCGGCGACGCTGGTGGCCTATGTTCTTATTGTGCTGACGTGGCAGGCCTTTGATCTGAGCTATAATTTCGTTTACATGGTCTCGGGCGGCTTTACGGCGGTGATCGCGGTGTTCTGTCTGATGGCCTATCCCCGGTTCGAGGCCCCCAATCCGCAACTCAAAAAGATGGTGCTGCGGCGGCGCTATTGGCTTTATTATGCGTTGCAATTCATGGCGGGCGCGCGGCGGCAGATTTTCATCGTCTTTGCGGGCTTCATGATGGTCGAGAAATTCGGCTTTGAGGTGCATGAGGTGACAGCGCTCTTTCTCATCAATCTTGTGGTCAACATGATTTTCGCACCGCTGATGGGCAAGGCCGTGTTCCACTTTGGCGAGCGGCGCACGCTGATGTTTGAATATGCCGGGCTGGCGATTGTGTTTCTGGCCTATGGTGGCATCTATTTCTTTGGTTGGGGCGTGGTGCTGGCGGCGACGCTCTATGTGATCGACCATATCCTGTTTTCGCTGGCTCTGGCGCTCAAGACCTATTTTCAGAAGATTGCCGATCCCGGTGATATTGCGCCCACCGCGGCCGTGGCTTTTACCATCAACCATATTGCGGCGGTTTTTCTGCCTGCGGCACTGGGCTATCTGTGGCTGGTGTCGCCTGCGGCGGTGTTTTTTGGGGCGGCGGGCATGGCGGGAATTTCCTTTGGCCTTGCGCTGTTGATCCCGCGCCATCCGGAGCCAGGCAATGAGACGATCTTTGCCCGGTTTCTGCCTGCCCCCGCCGAATGATCCCGATCCTCTGAAAAGGAAACTGCATGCCGACCTATACCGCCCTCACTACCCTGCCCGGACGCGCCAATGCCGAGGCGCTGGCCGAAGCGTTGGAACATCTGGAGCCGGAACCAACCGGAGTTGGCTCGTTCGAGATGGAGGATGGATCGGGCCTTTGGGAAATCGGTGCCTATTTCGAGACGGCCCCCGATGAGGTGGCGCTGGCGCTTTTGGCCAAGATGCACGGGGCCAAGCCCTTTGTTATCTCCGAACTGCCCGAGGTGGATTGGGTGGCCAAGGTACGCCGGGATTTAACGCCCGTCGTGGCGGGGCGGTTCTTTGTCTATGGCAGCCATGATGCCGATAAGGTGCCCCAGGATTGCGAGCCGCTTTTGATCGAGGCGGCGATGGCCTTTGGCACCGGGCATCATGGCACGACGCAGGGCTGTCTCAAGGCGCTGGATCGTTTGGCGCATACCGGCTTTGTTGGGCGGTCGGTGCTCGATCTGGGATGCGGCACGGCGGTGCTCGCGATGGCGGCGGCACGGATCTGGCCCGGTGTGATGCTGGCCAGCGATATCGACGCGGTGGCGGTTGAAGTGGCGAACGCCAATGTCACGGCCAATGCGCTGGAGGGGCGGGTGGAGTGTATCGAAGCCGAAGGGCTGGAGCATCCGCGCCTGAGTGCTGCGGCACCTTATGATCTGGTTTTTGCCAATATCCTGAAAGGGCCGTTAATCCTGCTGGCACCGGGGATCACGGCGGCGCTGACGCCGGGCGGTAAGGTGATTCTCTCGGGTATTTTGAACGAGCAAGCGGATGAAGTGCGCGACGTTTATTGCGCGCTTGGAAACAGTCTTGAGCATCGCGAAGAGATTGGTGACTGGACCACGTTGACCCTATCTAAAAGTCTATAAAAATGCGTCAGGATTGGGGCTGACCCGCACGGTTGCCTTGGTTTTGCCACAATTTGGACCTAGCTTTTCCTCATCGCGGTGGGGGTCGTGATAATGGGATGTCTCGATATGAGTGACGCATTTCAGGGGTTCGACTCGCGCCTTAAGGCGATTGGCCGCAAGCGCACGCGACTGGCGCAGGGCTATGTCAGCAAAGTCGGCAAAGACGGTCTGATCATTTTCCGCCCCAAGCGGCGCAAGAGCGGACTTCCCCTACGCGGTCTTTTCTATCTCGCGCTTGGTTTTACCTTTTTCAAGGCGGTGATCATCGCGCATTTGGGCGCGCCGCTCTATGGTGATCGGCTGGCGCAATTGGCGCAAG
Source organism: Roseovarius mucosus (assembly GCF_002080415.1). NCBI lineage: Bacteria > Pseudomonadati > Pseudomonadota > Alphaproteobacteria > Rhodobacterales > Roseobacteraceae > Roseovarius > Roseovarius mucosus. The sequence goes on from NZ_CP020474.1 coordinate 3,974,625, forward strand.
GCAGCATTGTGGAACAGGCGGGCGCCGTTGTGATGCAGACTGATCCGGTCAGTGAACTGCTTTCGACCTATATTCGGCCGATCCTGCGCTGAACGCAGGCGAACTGGACAGAAAAAAACCCGCGCGGTTGATACCGGCGCGGGCTTTTTCATGTGATCTGAGGCAGTGATCAGATCTGGCGTGCCACCAGATCGATGTCGCCACGGCTCAGGCCGATGTCGTCAAGTTCGCGATCCGAAAGGCGCGACAGGGCGGCGCGGGTGGCGCGACGTTCGTTCCATGCAGCAAGAACCGAGAAGGCGCGGGCAAAGATTGCGCCGAAACCGGCGTGAGAAGCGTGTGAGCGGGTGCTATCAAGAGCGGCCATGATTTTATTCCTAGTGAATGAGGGGACAGAGCATGTCTGTTTCTGAGCCGCAGGTAATCCCCACCTATCGTTCTCGCAAGGCGAGTTTATTGCATAGTTCTTATGCGTTTTATGCATGGGTATAACAAGGCGTAACCACATTGTTTTTAAAGGGTTTAATATTTCGCCGCACATGCGTGCCATCCCAAAGCGCGACATTTCTGCAACGCAGCGATGGCAAAACGGGCAGTTTATGAACGCGCATTCTGCTTGGTGCTTGTTCTCGTTTCGTGCTATTGCTGAAAAAAACCAGAACGGGCAGGGCAGTGAGATGCGGGTATTGGGCATTGATCCGGGGTTGCGCAACCTCGGTTGGGGCGTGATTGAGGTGTCGGGCAGCAGGCTAAGCCATGTGGCCAATGGCATCTGCCATTCAAGCGGCCCTGATCTCGCGGCGCGGCTCTTGTCGCTCTATGAGCAGCTCACGGATATTCTGCACCGGTTTGATCCGCAGGCGGCGGCGGTCGAGCAGACCTTTGTCAACAAGGATGGGGCGGGCACGCTGAAACTGGGACAGGCGCGGGGCATTGCCTTGCTCGTGCCGGCGCAATACGGGCTGACGGTGGGGGAATATTCGCCCAACACGGTCAAGAAAACGGTGGTGGGCGTGGGCCATGCCGCCAAGGAACAGGTGGCGCATATGGTCAAGGTGCAATTGCCGGGCGTTGTGCTGGCCGGGCCGGACGCGGCGGATGCGCTGGCGATTGCGATCTGTCATGCGCATCACGCGCGGTCCTCAGACATGCTGGCGCGGGCGGTGGCGAGGGCCAGCGCATGATCGGGCGTGTCGCCGGACGGATTGATTATCGCGGAACCGATCATGTGCTGATCGACGTGCGCGGGGTCGGCTATCTGGTCTATTGTTCCGAGCGGACGCTGTCGGCGCTGCCTGCAGTCGGCGGCATGGCCGCGCTCTATACGGATTTGCTGGTGCGCGAAGACCTCTTGCAGCTTTTCGGCTTTCCCACGCTGGTGGAAAAGGAATGGCACCGCCTGCTGATGAGCGTGCAGGGGGTGGGGGCCAAGGCCTCGCTTGCTATTCTGGGGGCGCTTGGACCGGATGGCGTTGGCCGGGCGATTGCGATTGGGGATTGGAATTCCGTAACGGCGGCCAAGGGCATCGGGGCCAAGACCGCGCAGCGCGTGGTCAACGAATTGAAGGACAAGGCCCCGCTGGTGATGGCGATGGGCGCGGCCCCGGCCCCTATGCCCGCCGCGCCGGACACAGGCGAGGTGATCGAGACTGCATCTGTGCCCACACCCCCTGTGCCCCCCAGCCCCGGGGCACAGGCCGAGGCGCTGTCGGCGCTGACCAATCTGGGCTATACCCCCGGCGAGGCGGCGGGTGCCGTGGCGCAGGTGGCGGGTGAGACGCCCGAGGCCACCACAGCGGAGTTGATCCGCGCCGCGTTGCGGCGGCTGGCACCGAAAGGGTAAAGCATGACTGAGCCAGACCCGACCCTGCGCGGCGCAGCTTTGCCAGAGGATCAGGACCGCAGCCTGCGGCCCCAAGCCCTGTCGGAATTCATCGGGCAGCGCGAGGCGCGGGCCAATCTGGCGGTGTTCATCCAATCGGCGCGGCAGCGCGGCGATGCGATGGATCACACGCTGTTTCACGGCCCCCCCGGCCTGGGCAAGACGACGCTGGCGCAGATCATGGCGCGCGAATTGGGGGTGGGCTTTCGCATGACCTCTGGCCCGGTGCTGGCCAAGGCCGGGGATCTGGCGGCGATCCTGACCAATCTGGAGCGCAACGATGTGCTCTTTATCGACGAAATCCACCGTCTTAACCCAGCGGTGGAAGAGGTGCTCTATCCCGCGATGGAGGATTTCGAATTGGATCTGGTGATCGGCGAGGGGCCAGCGGCGCGCACCGTGCGGATCGAATTGCAGCCCTTCACCTTGGTGGGCGCGACGACGCGGCTGGGCCTGCTGACAACGCCCTTGCGGGATCGGTTCGGCATCCCGACGCGGTTGCAATTCTACGAGATTGACGAGCTGCACGAGATCGTGACGCGCAACGCCAAGCTCTTGAACATTCCCACCGATCCTGATGGCGCGCGCGAAATTGCCCGCCGCGCGCGCGGCACCCCGCGTATTGCTGGGCGTTTGCTGCGCCGCGTGGTGGATTTTGCCGTGGTGGAAGGGGGCGGGAAGATCAGCCGCGCGCTGGCCGATAGTTCGCTGACCCGGCTGGGAGTGGATCATCTGGGGCTGGATGGCGCCGACCGGCGCTATCTGCGCCTGATTGCCGAGGCTTATCAGGGCGGGCCGGTGGGAATCGAGACCATCAGTGCGGCGCTGAGTGAGAGCCGCGATGCGCTGGAAGAGGTGATCGAGCCGTTTCTCTTGCAACAGGGCCTGATCCAACGCACCCCGCGCGGGCGGATGCTGGCGCAAGGTGGCTGGGCGCATCTGGGGCTGGCCGCACCTGGGCCGAAAGGGCAGAGTGATCTTTTCGGCAAGTGACGCGTCGGGGGCGGGCGTTGAAGGTGAGTATTTTCACCAAGAAGAATGCTGGATTTGCGAGACGCAACTTGGCTTGATACATGGGCGCAAAAATCGGAGACCTGCCCATGACCGACACCCTGACACCTGACGAGATCGCGGCGCTGTTTACGCGTGCGGATGGGCAATTTCTCTTTGCTCGCTGGGGGCGGCCCATTGTGCCGGTGGTGTTTGGCACGGATGACGCGACGCTGAGCGTGGTCAAGGGCGCGGTCGAGGCGGTGGTGGCGCTGGCGGGGCATCAAATGGCCGAGACCGACCCGGAACTGGGGGCGAACCTCATGCTCTTTTTCTTTCGCGACTGGCGGGAATTGCCTGAGGTGCCGGGGCTGGACCGGCTGATCCCCGATCTTGGCCCGCTGGTGGCCAAGCTGGAGGCGACCGAGGCCAATCAATACCGCATTTTTCGCTTTGACGAGCGGGGCGCGATCCGGGCCTGTTTCGTCTTTCTGAGGATGGACGTGCATCTGAGTGCGGTTCCCGCCGAGACATTGGCGCTGAGCCAGATCGTGCAGAGCGTGCTGCTATGGTCGGATGCCGCGTTTCAGGATCGCTCGGCTCTGGCGGCCCTGCCGGGGGGCGCTGTGGTGTTGCGGCCCGAGATTGGGGCGCTGATCCGGGCCAGTTATGATCCGGTCCTGCCCATGGTCAGCCAAGAGCCAAGCCACGCGCTGCGGCTGGCGGCCCGGCTTGGGCAGAGCGGCGCGCATTGAGCTTGCAAAGCGCGGCGGCGGGACGGAAACGTCTTGACCGAATCTGCCGGATTGGCCTTAGTGCCTCCGTATCTGGGGGAATGTTTAATGAGGAACGCTATTGGTGGGGTGGTGTTGCTTCTGGCCGGGGTTTTGGCCGGGCATTCTCAGGCGCAGGGCTGTGGCGGCAGCTATGTGGTGCAACGCGGCGATAGCCTGACGCTGATTGCAGCCAGTTTTTATCAGGATGCGGGCAAATGGACCGCGATCCACTCTGCCAACATAGATCAGATCGGCGAAGACCCCAACAACCTGCGGGCGGGTATGCAGTTGCGGCTGCGCTGTATTGACGGCAGGCCAACGGGTCTGGAGGGCGGTACGACCGCGCCAGCTTTGCCACTTGCCGCCGCTGCGCCGCTGGTTGTAACCCCCGGCAATGCCGCCACCCGGCGCAAGATCAATATCCTGACAGGGGGCGATTTCTGGCCCTTCACCGACAGGGACGCGCCGAATGGTGGGATGCTGACCGAGGTGGTGCAGGCGGCGATGCAGTCGGCCAATCCGACGCAGGGTTTTGCCATCCATTGGGTTGATGACTGGGCGGCGCATCAAGAGCCGCTCTTGTCCAATGCGCTTTTGGATATCGGGTTTCCTTGGCTCAAACCGGAATGCGCCAATGACCCCGAGAGTTATGGCTGTGCCAATCTGCTCTACTCTGGGTCGATGTTTGAAGTGCTGATGCTGCTCTTTGTCGACAAGTCGCGCCCAATGGCCTTTCAATCGGACGCGGATATGCAGGGCAAGACCCTGTGTCGGCCTGCGGGCTATCCCACCTTCATGTTGGATCAACGCGGGCGGAACTGGCTCAAGAACGGGGTGATCACGTTGAAGACGCCCCAATCGCCCGGCGACTGCCTGCGGCTCTTGGTCGAGGGCGAGGTCGACGGCGTTGTGCTTAACGAGTTTCTGGGACGGGGTAAGATCAAGGACATGGGTCTGGGCGAGCGTGTTGGCGTGGCCGAAGGTAAGCCGATTTCGATCGAGGGCATGCATATGGTGGTGCATCGGTCGCATCCCGATGGGCCAGCATTTCTGGCGGTGTTCGAGCGGGGGCTGGCCGATATTCGCGCGAACGGACGCTATCAAAGCATCATCGAGGCGCATATGAGCCGCGTTTGGGCGGGGTTCTGAGGTGATGCGGGGCGGGATCGCAGCCGCAATTCTGGGGATTGGTCTGATGCTGCCGCAGGCTGCGCGCGCGCTCTGCGATGTGACCTACCGGGTGCAGCCCGGCGATACGCTGGCTAAGGTGGCCGAGACGCATTACGACGACGCCGAGCAATGGACACTGATTTACTACGCCAATCAGTCCGTGCTTGCGGGGCAGGGGCAAACGCTGATTGCGGGGAGCGACCTCTATCTTCCATGCCCGGCAGAGAATCCGGTGCCAGATGCCACGCCGCTGCGGCAAAGCGGGGCGGAGCTGACTTTGCTCACTGCCGGGGGGGATATGCCCTTTGCCGATCAGGATTGGCCCGGCGGCGGCATGATCACGGAACTGGTCAATGCCGCGCTGGAGCTGAGCCCCTCGCCGGTTCCTTATGAAATCGTGTGGGACCCGGATCTCAGCCAGCATCTGGAGCCGCTGCTGGGGCAGAAACGTTATGATGTGGGCTTTCCTTGGATCAAGCCCGACTGCGGCCTGACGCCAGAGGTGACGCTCTGCAAAGAGTTTCACTTTTCCGAGGCCTTGATGGACCTGCCGGTCATGTTGTTCCGGCGCGCCGATAGCGATTTTCGCTATGGCGAGGATGCTGATATTCTTGGCAAGCGGCTCTGCCGTCCGATGGGGCGCTTTACCCATGATCTGGACCGGGCCGACCGGCGCTGGATGGCGGACGGCAAGATCAGCCTGACCCAGCCCGGTAGCCCCGAGGAATGCTTTGCTCTGTTGATGGCGGGCGCGGTGGATGCCGTCAGTCTTGATGTCTTTGAAGGTGCGGCCAAGATCGTTGCCATGGGGCTGCGCGGGCAGGTGGTGCCGGTCGATCAGCCGCTATCGCGTGAGGCGCTCTATGCGGTGATTTCCAAAACCCATTGGCGCGGCACGACGCATCTTTACCGGCTCAATGCGGGGCTGGCCAAGCTGCGCGAGAGCGGGCGCTACGGCGAGATCGTGCAACGGCATCTGGCGCTCTTTTGGGAAGCGTTGAAATAGGCTGATCGCTTTGGCCCGTGGCGGGTTGGGGTTAGAGCCCGTCGAAGGCGCAGAGGGTGTGCACGTCCATGCCCATATCTGTCAGCCGCTTGTGGCCGCCCAAGTCGGGCAGATCAACGACAAAGGCGCACCCGGTGATAATTCCGCCCAGACGCTCGATGAGGCGAATGCCTGCCGCCGCCGTTCCGCCGGTGGCCAATAGGTCATCGACCAAAAGCACGCGCTCGCCGGGTTGGATGGCGTCATCATGGAGTTCAACCACCGCCTCGCCATATTCGAGCTGATACTCCTCGGAGATGACTGCGCCGGGCAGCTTGCCCTTTTTGCGGATCGGCACAAAACCAACCGAGAGCTGATGCGCGATGGCACCGCCAAGGATGAAGCCGCGCGCCTCGAGCCCTGCCACCTTGTCGATCGGCTGGCCTGCGTAGGGGTGCAGCATCTGGTCGATGGCCATGCGAAAGCCGCGCGGATCAGCAAAGAGCGTGGTCACATCGCGAAAGAGGATACCGTCATGCGGAAAATCGACGATGGTGCGGATGTAATCCTGAACGGTCTTGAGGGGCGGCATGGGGTGGCTCCGGCTATGTGCGGCGCATGTTGTGGCGCGGGTGGTACGTAGATGCAAGGGCTGAGTGCGTGATCCGGTAAAGCGCGATGGCCTTGATCCGCGAGGGCGCTGAGGGTGAGGCCCAATGGGTAATGGTGACAATTGGTAAGTTTCTCGATGCGATAGGCCATGCCCGCGTTATCGGGCATGGCGCGCGCGGGCGTCCCGTGAGGTGACACCCTGCGTTTTAAAGAGTGAACGCTGGCGATCAGCCCAGCACCCGACCCGCAACCGCATCGAGCCGCGCCAGAACGGCGGGGTCGCGTTTCTCGGGGGCGGTGATAAGGGCAAAGTCGAGTGCGCGGTCGCAGCCATGCGGGCAAGGCGCACGGTCTGGGCCGAGGAGAGCGGGCAGGCGGCGGACCATGTCGCGCCCCTTGTCGGCATTGCCGGTGAGGGTCGCGATGATGGCGGTGATATCGACCGCGCCGTGATCCGGATGCCAGCTGTCATAATCGGTGATCATGGCGACAGAGGCGTAGCACAGTTCCGCCTCGCGGGCGAGTTTGGCCTCGGGCATGCCGGTCATGCCGATGACATCGCAGCCCCAGACAGTGCGATAGAGGTTTGACTCGGCCAGTGTCGAGAATTGCGGGCCTTCCATCGCCAGATAGGTGCCGCCCCGATGCACGGTGATGCCCGCGTCCTGTGCTGCGGTTTCACAGGCGTCCGAGAGGCGGGGGCAGGTGGGATGCGCGACGCTGACATGCGCCACGCAGCCGGGGCCAAAAAAGGATTTCTCGCGCGCGAAGGTGCGGTCGATATACTGATCTATGACAAGAAAGTCGCCCGGTGCCAGATCTTCGCGGAACGAGCCGCAGGCCGAGACCGAGATGACATCCGTGACACCCAGCCGTTTGAGCGCGTCAATATTGGCGCGGTACGGAACAGAGGAAGGGCTATGCACATGGCCACGCCCATGGCGGGGCAGAAAGGCCATCGGCACCCCATCAAGCGTCCCGGTCAGGATCGCATCAGAGGCCGCGCCCCACGGGGTTTCTACTGCGCGCCATTCGGCCCCTTGCAACCCGTCGATCTCGTAAAGCCCGGAGCCGCCGATCACTCCGATCATGGTCTTTGTCATGTGCCGCTATCCTGTTTGGTGCCTCTTTCTGCCATGGTTACGACGGTTCGCGGCAAATGAAAATGCCCGCGCGGTCCGTGATCCGCGCGGGCCTGCCCGCCTGTCCTCCTCGGCAGGCGGGCGCTGTGGCGGCGGGCGTCAGCCCAGCATCGCCACGACCTCTTCGGTGGTCCAGACGGCGTTGGCCATGTAGCGGAAATTGATAAGCGCCGCGAGATAACCATCGCCTTCGGGCAGCATCGCGGCGGCGGTGGCGTCCTTGATCACGGCCACCTCGAATCCTTGTTCCAGCAGTTCGCGCATATGGGCTTCGGTGCACAGATTGGCGGACATGCCCGCGAGGATCACTTGGTCGATGCCCTGTTTGCGCAGTTGCAGGGCAAGGTCATTATGCTCTGGCCCGTAGAGCTTGTGCGGTGAGGTGACGATGGTCTTGCCGTCATGGATATAGGGTTTGTAAAGATCGAGGAAATCGGCACCGGAGCCTTCGAAGCCTTCCAGTGACAGGGGATCCTTGCGATCGAACATGCCGATGTTGTGCATCAGCTTTTCCAATGCGCCTTCGAATTTCCAGCCGTGATCGACGGGATAGTAATAATGCGGCGACACGGCGACCGTGATGCCCGCAGCCTTGGCCGCTTTGAACAGGCTTTCGATATTGGCGACGGTGTTGTTGCGCTCGACGCTGGCACCGACCACACCCCAGGTTACGCCATTGGGGCTGAGAAAATCGTTCTGCGGATCGGTGACGACAAGGGCGACGCGGGAGAGGTCAATTTTCATATCGCTGGGCGGAAGGGCGGGCTCTGCAGGTTCCGCGTAGGGGTTTTCCTGCGCCTGTGCGCCGGTGGCGGCAAGGCCGGTTGCAGCGGCGGCAATGGCCACGGTGCCGGTCAGCGCCTGACGGCGGGTGAGTTTCGGCTCGTGGTCGTGGTCATGATTGTTGCACATGGTCTGTCTCTCCTGAGTGGGTGTTGAATAAAGAATGTCTGACAGGGGCTATGTGCCTTTGCGTCCCGAATTCGGGCGTGAGCAATTATTTCTGTGCCAATACGACCGCAGCCGTGCCAGTCTATCGACCATGCAGATCACAGAGACCCATGACCGTATCCTGAGCGAGCTCGATATACAGCCCGAGCCCTTTGCGCTTTGCGCGCTGGAGGGGGTGTGTAGCCTTGGGTTGGGGCGGGTGCCGGGGGCGACCTTGCATTACGTGCTGAGTGGCGAGGGGTATCTAAGCCTGCAAGGCCATGCGCCGATCCTGCTGGCCCCGGGGCGTCTGGTGCTGGTGCCGTCTTGTGCGCGGCATTCGCTGAGCCACACCGGTGCCGGCGCAACAATGGTGCCTGAATGCAGGCCTGCCGGGCTTGATCTTGAAGAGCATGTGGCGCGGGGCGAGGGCGAGGGCACGATGGTGGTGCTTTGCGCACGACTGCATCTGGGATTGCGGGGCACGCATGGGCTGATTGACCTGATGCGCGCGCCGCTCAGTCTGGATTTGACCACGACACCGGGTGCCGCGCGGGCGATGGAGACGCTGTTGGGTGAGGTCGTGCAGCACCGCACCGGCGGGCGGGCCATGGTGCGCGTGTTGCTCTTGCAATGTGTGATCGAGATGTTGCGAGGGCGGCTTGAGGCGGGTGATCCGGGGGTCATGTGGCTGGGCGCCTTGGCTGATCCGGGGCTTTGGCGCGCGCTTTGTGCCATGCTCGACGATCCCGGTGCGCCGCATGCTCTGGAAAGTCTGGCTGAGGCCGCGGGAATGAGCCGGTCGCGCTTTGCGGTGCGGTTTCAGGCGGCCTATGGGCAGGGGCCGATGGGTTTTCTACGCGCGCTGCGCTTGGCGCGCGCGGCGCAGCTCTTGGTGGATCAGCGCGTGCCGGTCAAGCGGGTAGCGCAGATGGTGGGATTTGCCAGCCGCAGCGCCTTTAGCCGCGCCTTTGTCGAGGCGTGGGGGCAGTCGCCGCGCGCGTTTCGGCTGGGGAAAGAGCGGTGACTACGCGGCAGAGCGGGCGCAGAATGTGACCATGTTGCGCCCCTGCGCCTTGGCCGCATAGAGCGCGCGATCCGCCTCTTCCAACAATTGCCCGACGCTTGCTGCCGGACGGGTGGGTGCTGGTGTTGCCATGGTCACACCGATTGAGATGGTCACATGCAGTGGGGCAAGGCCACTGGCCAGCGGAATTGGAGTCTGCGCGATCATGGCGCAGAGCCGGTCGGCGGTGCGTTGGGCGCGCCTGCGGCTGGTGGCCGGGGTCACGATCAAAAACTCTTCGCCACCGATCCGGGCAAGCATGTCGCCTTCACGCAAATGCGCGCGCAGATGGTGCGTGACCTCGCAAAGCACCCGGTCACCGGCTGCGTGCCCGTGGCGATCGTTGACCTGTTTGAAAAAATCGAGATCGGCCAACATGACGGCAAAGCTTTCGCCCGAAAGCTGACTGGTTTCGATCAGCTGTTGCAGGAACGGTAGGGCAAAGCGTCGGTTATGCGCTCCGGTCAGCGGATCGAGCATGGCCGCATTCAGCCCGTCGCGCAATGCTCTGCGCAGTCGTTCGCCGCGCCGTTTGCGGCGCAGCTGTGCGGAGAGGCGCAAAATCAGCTCTCGTGCGTCGGGAGGGCCTGTGATCACGTCATCCGCGCCCATGTCGAGCAGGGTCACGCCAAGGGCCGCGGCATCGGCCTCTACAAGCGCGATGATCGGGCGGGCACGGCTGCGCGGGGCGGCCTTGAGGTCAGCCAGAAGGCGCAGGCCCTCTTCGGCCTCGGCGCCGGTGATCTGCAGCAAATAGACATCGGCCTGCTGTGGGGCATCTGAGAACGAAAGGGCGCGATCTGCGTCGATAACGGACGTGACATGGGGTGAATAGCGCGCGAGCAGAGTTTGCAGGCCAAAGGCCCCGGCGCGGGTACGCGCGATGATGCCGATGCGACCGGGCGCGTCAAAGCCTGGAGGGGCCTCGGCAAAGCCCAAAGCCTGCGTGCTGCCGATTTGCAGGCTGAGTTCCTGTTCACCATGATGCTGACGCAGCAGATTGCGCAGGCGGGCCAAAAGCAGCGCTTCGGGCACGGGCTTGCTCAGGACGTCATCCGCCCCGGCGCTGAGGGCTAGGCGACGTTCTGCTGAACAGTGCGTCATCTGGAGAATCATGATCGGCGTGGCCCTTGTTTCATCCGAGCGGCGCAGGGATTTGACGAAGTCTGCCGCAGTGGCATCAGGCAGCTGCGCATTGGCCAGAATGAGATCGGGCCGCTCGACGGCAGCAAGGCGCAAACCTTCTTTTGCCGACGCCGCCTGCACGACCTCGTAATGTGCGCTGCATAATTTGACCTTCAACACGATCCTGTTGGTTGCAAGATCGTCGACGATCAGAATTTTTCCTGACATGGACGCGACGCCTTTGCTCTTGCCCTTTACGATTGGTTCACTATCCATGGCAGAGGTTAAGAAAACCTTTCCAGAAATTAACCGGGATCACGATGCAGCAGGAAACCGCCGAAACAATTGCCTTGCAGGCGCTGGGCTGGCTTGCGACGCAAGATGATCTTTTGCCGGTCTTCTTGGGGGCGACGGGGGCCTCGGAACAGGATGTGCGCGCGCGTGCTACGGAACCCGAATTTCTGGGGGCCGTGCTGGATTTCCTGATGATGGATGACGCATGGATCGTAGGCTTCTGCGATGCGCAGGGGTTGAAATACGAAACGCCGATGATGGCGCGCGCGGCGCTGCCGGGCGGGGCGCAGATGAGCTGGACATGAGCAGGGCTGACGGAATTCTCTTTGACAAGGACGGCACGCTGTTTGATTTCCACGCCACCTGGAGCGTCTGGGCCCATGGGGTGATTTCTGATCTCTCGGCGGGCGATGCCGATGTCATGGCGCGAATGGCGGATGAGGCGCATTATGATTTGGTGGCGCGGCGCTTTCACCCCACAAGCCCGATCATCGCGGGCACCAACCGCGAGGCGGCCGAATGTCTTGGGCGGGCCTTGCCGGGCCGCGCCATAGAAGAAATAGAAGAACATCTGATGATGTCCTCAGGCTCGGCCCCTCTGGCCCCGGCTGTGCCGCTCGCGCCCTATCTCGAAGGGCTTGCGGCGAGGGGGTTAAGGCTGGGCGTGATGACCAATGACACGGAATACGGCGCGCGCGCGCACTTGGGGGCGGCCGGTGTGCTTGGGCATTTCGATTTTATCGCCGGGTTTGATTCCGGCTATGGGGCCAAGCCCGCGCCGGGGCCGCTTTTGGCCTTTGCGCGCGCCATGGCGCTCGAGCCTGCTCGTGTGGTCATGGTGGGGGACAGCACACATGACCTTGTGGCAGGGCGTGCGGCCGGGATGCAATGCGTGGGCGTGCTGACCGGCACCGCCACTTGCAGCGATCTTGAGCCGCTGGCTGATATCGTCCTGCCTGACATCGGGCATATCCCGGCTTGGCTGACCGCATGAGGCAACACCCGCTGTTTGGGCTGGCGCTGGCGACGTTCGGCGCGCTGATGCTGACGCCGGATGCGCTTTTCATGCGGTGGTCGGGCATGGGCGGTTATCAGATGGTCGGCTGGCGCGGGTTGCTCATGGGGCTGGTGTTTCTGATCCTCTGGGCTCTGACCTCCAAGCACCGGCTGCGCGACCTGAGCATTCTGGCCAGTGGTTACGCGATTGGTATCGTGGTGTGCCAATATGCCAATGCAACGCTTTTCAGTCTTGGCATCGCCAATGCGCCGGTTGCTGTCGTGCTCTTTGCCGTGGCGACGGTGCCGGTCTTTGCCGCGATTTTTGCGCGGGCCATCATCGGAGAGCCGACGCGCTTGGCCACATGGATCACCATTGCCGTTGTGATGGGAGGTATTGCGCTGGCAGTCTTTGGCGGAGGTCACGGCGATGTCACGCTGGACCGCGCCGCCCTTTGGGGGGCGCTTGCGGGATTGGGCGTGGCGATGGTGCTGGCGCTTAACTTTGTGATCCTGCGGGCGCAGCCGCAGGTTCCGATCCTCTTGGTGATCGGGTTGGGGGCGGTTCTGGCGGGGGCCACGGGCGTGATCGTGACCGGACCTGCCGCGATGATGCAGGGCGAAGTGTGGGCCATTGCGATTTGTGGGCTTGTGATCCTGCCGGTGTCGTTCTTTTCGCTCTCGCTCGCGTCGCGCTATACCCATGCCTCGAATGTGAGCCTGCTGCTCTTGCTTGAAACGGTGATGGGTCCGCTCTGGGTCTGGCTGGGCACGGGTGAGGGGCCCACACCAATGATGCTTTTGGGCGGTACGATTGTGGTGGTGAGCCTGGCGATTTACCTCTGGCAGACGGGACGGCGGCGCATGGCGCTGCAATCGTGATCCGTGAAAAGCAAAAACGACAGGATACGTCGCTAAGCGGCATGTGAGGCTGCCCTGAGCGGTGTTTCGTTAGCTCAAACGAGCACCGGAGGGGCATCAGATGGCCGAAGATCTCAAACGCAGGACACGCAGTGGCGGGCGCGCAGGCGGGGTTGCCCGGCGCGGCAGTGCCGTGATCGAACAGATGCCGTGGAACCCGCCCATCAACCGCGACCGCCCGACAGAGCCATTGACGGATGCGGGCGTTCTGGCCATCCATGATGGCGCGATGCGGATCCTCGAAGAGATCGGGATTGAGTTTCTCAACCCTGAAGCGGTGGCGATCCTGCGCGCCTCTGGCGGCTGCCAGATCAATGGCGAGAATGTCCGCATGGGCCGAGATTTCGTCATGGAGATCATTGGCAGGGCCCCGGAAAGCTGGACCATCACGCCGCGCAATCCCGACCGCACGATTACCATGGGCGGCAATCATCTGAATTTCGGCAATGTGTCTTCACCGCCGAGTTATTGGGATATGAAGATCGGGCGCAAGGTCGCGGGCACGCGCGAGATGTGCCAGAACCTGTTGAAACTGACGCAGTATTTCAACTGTATCCACTTTGCAGGCGGCTACCCGGTGGAACCGCAGGATATTCATGCCAGCGTCCGGCATCTTGATGTGCTCTATGACAAGCTGACGCTGACCGACAAGGCGATGCACGCCTATAGCTTGGGCGCAGAGCGGGTCGATGATGTGATGGAAATGGTGCGCATCGCGGGGGGGCTGACCCACGAGAAATTCGAGGCCAGCCCGCGCATGTATACCAACATCAACTCGACCTCTCCTTTGAAGCATGACTATCCGATGCTGGATGGCTGGATGCGCCTGGCGCGGCGCGGTCAAGGGCTGGTGGTGACGCCATTCACCTTGGCCGGGGCCATGGCGCCGGTGACGATGGCGGGGGCGGTTGCGCAGTCGATCGCAGAGGCGCTTTGCGCGGTGGTTCTCGCGCAGATTATCCGCCCCGGCGCGCCCTGTGCGATTGGCACCTTCACCAGCAATGTCGACATGAAATCCGGGGCACCTGCCTTTGGCACGCCCGAATATATGCGCGCGACACAGATGACCGGGCAATTGGCACGGTTCTACAAGCTGCCGATGCGTGCCTCTGGCGTCTGCGCCGCGAACGTGCCCGATGGGCAGGCGATGTGGGAGACGTCAAACAGCCTCTGGTCGGCGGTGCAGGCGGGGGCGCATATGGTCTATCATGCGGCCGGTTGGCTCGAGGGTGGGCTGATTGCAAGCCCTGAGAAATTCATCATGGACTGCGAAATATTGCAGCAAATTCAGCGCTATATGGACCCGATGCTGACCGCCACCGGACCTGACGATATCGCAATCGAGGCGATCCGAGAGGTGGGAGACAAGGGGCATTTCTTTGGCATCCAGCACACGCAGGACCGCTATACGACGGCGTTCTATCAACCCTTCCTGAGTGATTGGCGCAATTACGAGGCATGGGAGGCGGCAGGTGCAGTCTGGACCCCGGCGCGCGCGCATCAGGTGTTTCAGGACATCATTGCCGGGTTCGAGGCCCCCCCGATGGAGGACGCGGTGCGCGAGGAACTGGCAGATTTCGTGGCGCGGCGTAAGGCTGAGGGTGGGGCACCGACGGATTTCTGATATCGGGCCGGAAACGGGGTGCTTTACCCGCGTCGGTATTCCGGCGGAGCGTGGGGCGGCGGGCGCGGTAGGGGTATTTGGGGCAAGATAAAGGTAAGTGGGGGATTGGGAGTGAATTTCTGAGTGAAAGTAGCCTATCTCATCGCGCAAGACGCATGAATGTAGCTTCAAAAATCGCCACTTGCCCATGCAGCAAATCACGCTGGGGCATGATCAGTTTAGCGAATGGACTCTCAACTGAAGGCTTTGTGCTGTAAAGATTGAGTGTGACGAAATCGATGGATTCAAGAGTTTTTCTAAGGCGAGCTCCATACACCGGCTCATGGTGGGCCAGCCGGTTTCGCATTTCGTAAATGACTTCGAGGTGGTCTGCGATATCTGATCGATCAAGCGTCTTGTTGGGGAAGACCTTTTTCAAAACTTGCTTCCAGAGCGTCTTTTCGTAATTCTCTGAAAACATCCGCTTCCAAAAGAAGATAGTGAGCTGAGCGATCACCTGACTGTCGGGCACGGTGATCATGGATTGGCGCCTTTTGGCAATCGTTCGGTGATTTACATTTTGTGGCACACCATTGGAATATGCTTGGACATCCAAGGCGGTCTTTTGATCCCCAGTCATTTTCGAATACGCTGCTCGTTGTGCTTGCTGCGTGGCCTTCCCGATGGACCCGGTTTCCAAGGACGCCCACCTGAACGTGTTTGGGGGAGGTGTGCGTAACCAATGGCTCCCTCCAAATTTGTTGTTCATGGCGTGGCAAACGGCATTACGCAGGGAAACTTCGATTAACCCTGTGACGGCCATGATCGATACACCCAAGCTCATGGTAGTTTGATGGAGCTCTATCGCATCCTCGGGAGCCCCTGACTTCGTTAGCCCCTGGAAGGTCGCTAGCCTTTCAGCTGAGAGCAAGTTTTGTATTACCTGCATGTCAGCCGCTGACAGAAATCTTGACATTTACTGTGCTTCTCACTAAACTCAGCATTGAAACGTCGGGATACGGTCGGCAGCGCGCTTGTTCGTGACGGACCCCCGACGCTCTAGCTGGGCCGCCCAAAGGGTGGCCTTAAGCTTTTTAAGCTTATCATACCTATACCAACGCCGTATTTGCAAAGCCTCAGGACGACGGCTGACTTGTATGGCCAAAAACGGTCGTTCTTGATAATTACGGTTCGACTTTCGAAATCTTTGCAGAATCTTGTCCACAAGCCCTCGGCGAAACTCAACTTGATTTTGGCAGGTTTGGGCCCATTCCTGAAATCCGGCCATTCGCGCAAAGCTTAGCATCATGCAGTTTGGACACAAAGCGGAATCCAACGTTAGGCCGCGATACCGCGCGAAACGCTTCTCCTCACCCCACCGCCTTGCCATCCAGCCACTTTCGACACCCACGGTCCACCCCGGCGTGCAGGAGGAGCGTCAGCACTGCCAGCACGATGAGGGCCGCGAACATGAGGTCGATCTTGGCGCGGCCATTGGCCAGCAGCATGAGATAGCCCAGCCCTTTGGAGGCCCCCACCCATTCGCCGATGATCGCCCCGATGGGGGCATAGACGGCCGCGAGGCGCAGACCCGAGGCAAAGCCCGGCAGGGCGGCGGGCACGCGGATATGCCACATGAGCCGCGCGCGGTTCGCCCCCATGACGCGCGCGAGGTCGAGCCACTGCGGCGGCGTGCGCATCAGCGCGTCAAAAAAGGCCGATGTGACCGGGAAATAGATGATGAGGAGCGCCATCGCGACCTTGGACCAGAGGCCATAGCCCAACCAGAGCGTGAGGATGGGCGCGAGGGCAAAGACCGGGATCGCTTGGGAGAATACCATGATCGGGCGGATGAGCCGGCGCGCCATGGGCGAAGAGGCCAGACCAATCGCCGAAAGACCGCCCAAGATTGCGCCCAGGGCCAGACCGATCAACACCTCTGCCGCCGTTATGGTGGCATGATGGGCAATCAGCGCGCGGCTGGCCCAGAGGGTTTCCGCCACGCGGCCCGGCCCGGGCAGAATGAAGGGCGGCAGCGCCGCGAGCGTCACCAGCGCCTGCCAAAGCACGAGTGCAAGGGCTGTCGAACTTGCGATGGTGACAAGGCGGCTCATGCGGCGGGGTATCCGGCAAGGGCCGCGTCAAAGAAGGCGCGTTCGAGACGTGTTGCCGTAACAAAGGCGGATTGCGCGGCGGCTTGATCCTCGGGGGTGAGGCTGGGCCAGACCTGATCAAGCTGACCGCGCAGATAGGTCACAACCCCCTCGAACCCCGGCCCGCTGTGCAGGGTGATCCATTCCCCGAACCAGAACGGCAGGTCTGCGGCGCGGTTCGCGTGCGGGCTGGCCCAATCCAGATAGGTCCATTCGGCCACGCTGAGGACCGCAATCATCTGCGCATAGCTGCCTGATTTTGCCGCCGCGCGCATCAGTGCCTGAAATTCGGCTGTGATCGGATGGGGCGTTACAGGCGGCTCAGTTGTTCCGCCAAGCGCCGCGATTGCGCGCAGGAAATAGGTATTCTCTGGCCCCGAGATCAGCCCGAGAAACTGTGCCGCCGGGATCGCATCGGGCAGGCTGGGCGCATGGGCGATGGCAGAGGCCAGAAGCCGCACGAAATCCTCGATAAAAAGGTAATCCTGTTGCAGATAGGCGAGCATGCGGGCCTTGGGCAACGTGCCCGCCGCAAGCTGATCGGTGAAGGGGTGCCGGGTGGCGGCCTGCCAATCGGTGGCCACAAGGGATTTGAGGTGTTCGGTGGGGTGCATCTTTTTCTCCTGTCAGGCGGGGGCGCGCAGGCGGGCCAAAAGACGGCCCTGCGCCGCGAGAGTTTCGGGGTCATCCACGGCGCGTGGCACCGGGGCTGCGGGCGGGGTCACATCCTCTAGCCCGGTTTCGGTAAGGATGTGGATGGCATGGCCCATGCGCGCGGCCTCAGCCGGGTCATGTGTGACCATCAGGACTGTGCGTCCTGCCAGATGGGTGGCCGAAAGATCCTGCATCTGCGCGCGGGTGCGGGCATCGAGCGCCGAAAACGGCTCGTCCAGCAAAACGATGGGGCGGTCCTCCATCAACGTGCGGGCCAGTGCCACGCGCTGTTTCTGCCCCCCCGAGAGCGCATGAGGCCGCTTGTCTGCATGGTCGGCCAGACCGACCCGCGCCAGCATCTCGCGCGCGCGCGCCACGTCGCGCGACATCCCGCGCAGCCGCGCCCCAAGCGTTACATTGCCCAGCACATCGAGCCACGGCATCAGCATGTCGCCCTGTGCCATCAGCGCCATGCGCCCTGACAGTGGCCCGCCATCAGAGGCTGTGATCGTGCCAGTAAACTCTGTCACCTCATCCACCCCGGCGATCAGGCGCAGCACCGTGGTTTTGCCCACGCCCGAAGGGCCGAGCAGGCAAGTGATGCGCCCGGCGGACAAGGTCAGCCGCAGTGGGCCAAATACCGGTACAGCGCCAATCCGGGCGTGGCCATCAAGGGTCAGACTGGGCGGGGCGGACATGCGCGGCCTCTTCAAACAGGGCTCGCGGGCAGGGGGATGGCGCGCCGCTGCGCGGTTTCCGTTCCCTCCGCCGGTGCGAGCCGGATCAGGTTCGATGGGTTGGTGCAAGACCTCTCAGCCCCAAGGGGCACCCCAACGGATGCCTCAGATGTAGCCGCAGCGCTCTGAGATGACAAGGGCGCGATAGGGGCTGCAATATACTGAGGATTTTAGATGTTCAGGGGGCTTTAACCCTTGGCTGTCAGGATGCAGGCATCTGAGAGGAGGGTGTCATGCACGGGCTGGTCAACCGCGCGATTGAGCGATTTGTCAGGGATACCTATGGGCGCGATGTCTGGATCGGCACGATTCAACGGTTGGACCTGGGTTTTACCGAGTTTGAAGCGATGATGGTCTACGAGGCGCGCATCACCGAACAGGTGTTGATCGCGGTTGGCGCGCGATTGGCGCGCAGGCGTGACGATCTGCTTGAGGATATCGGTACCTATCTGGTCTCGCACCCCGCGACCGAGGCGCTGCGCCGTCTGTTGCGCTTTGGGGGGGTGGATTATGTGGAGTTTCTGCATTCTCTTGATGATCTGCCAGAGCGCGCGCGCCTTGCAGTCGCCGATCTGGGGCTGCCTGCGCTGGAATTACAAGACCGGGGGGCGGGGGTTTATGCTCTGCATGTGGGGCTGCCCAAGGGGCATGATCTGCGGCTTGGCCCGGTGGTGGTCGGGCTTTTGCGCGCCATGGCGGATGACTATGGCGCGCTTGCGCTGGTCGAGCATCAGGGGGATGGCGCGGACTATGAAATCATTGAGGTGCGTTTGTTGGATGAGGGGTTCGCGCATGGGCGGGCCTTTGCTCTGGGGCTTGGGGAAAGCGCGGCATGACTGTTCAGGATAGGGGGCTTTTGCCGCTGCTTGCGGGGCTTTGCCCGATGCATGCGGTTCTGGATGCCGAGGGCCATCTGGTGCAGGCGGGGCCAACCTTTGCCAAGCTCTTTGGTGCGCGCGCGCTGCAGGGCATGCGGTTTCTGGATCTGATCGAACTGCGCCGCCCGCATCAGGCGGGGAATATGGCGGATCTTCTGGCCTCCGCCGGGGCGCGGCTTCGGCTGCGGCTGCGCGCGGCCCCCCATACGGCGCTCAAGGGCGTGCTTTTGCCATTACCGGGGGGCGGGGCGGTGGTGAATCTCTCGTTCGGGATTTCCGTGGTCGAGGCGGTGCGCGACTTTGACCTGACCGGCGCTGACTTTGCGGCGACGGATCTGACGACCGAGATGCTCTATTTGATCGAGGCAAAATCCGCCGCGATGGACGCCTCGCGCAAGCTGAACCTGCGCTTGCAGGGCGCACGCATTGCCGCGGAAGAGCAGGCGTTTACGGATATGTTGACGGGGCTGCGGAACCGCCGCGCCCTTGACCATGTGCTGGATCGGTTGATGCAGAGTGAGCAGGATTTCGCGCTGCTGCATCTCGATCTCGATTTTTTCAAACAGGTGAATGACACATTGGGCCATGCGGCGGGCGATCATGTGCTGCAAGAGGTGGCGCGGCGCCTGCGCGACGAGGTGCGCAGCGATGATTTGATTGCCCGTGTGGGGGGCGATGAATTCGTGATCCTGCTGCTTGGCATGACAGAGCGGGCACCCGTGGGCGATTTGGCAGATCGGATGATTGCCCGGCTGGAAAAGCCGGTTCCCTATCGCGCGCAGCACTGTCGGATTTCCGGCAGTATCGGCATCACGCTTAGCTGTGCCTATGACAGCCCCGAACCCGTGCGGATGATGGCCGATGCCGATCTGGCGCTCTATGCTGCCAAGGGGCGGGGTCGCGGCTGTGCGCGGTTTCACGAAAGCCCATTGCCACGCGCGGCCCCGGCGCATGGCATCGCCTGAGCGCTTAACGCAGTTTCAGAGAAAGTTGACAGGCTTTCCCTGTAGGACATCGCGCCAAATCAAACAGCCACACCGTTTCGGTGTTTCACCGTAAACCCGAAGCGCATCAGTCGGGCCAGTTGCCCGGATCAAGGATTGCGGCCAGAACGCGCGCGGCATCCTCTTCTTGGGCCACATGGCCAAGGCCATCCAAAGACAGCGTGCGCGCCCGTGGCATCTGCGCGGCGGCGCGCGCGGAGGTTTCTGGCGGGACGGCCAGATCGCTGGTGCCCGTGATCAAGAGGCAGCGATTGGGGATCGCGCCCAGCCGGGTCAGAAGCGGGGCGACATCCCATTGGGCCATCATTTGCAAGGTGCCATCGACATGCGCACGGTCCCCGATCAGCCGCGCATAGAGCATCAGCCCCTCGGGCGTGAGGCGCGATCCGGTGCTCTCGATCAGGCGGCGGGCGCGGGTGAGTTTGTCGGTGCCAAGGGTAAAGAGCGTGGGCGTCAGCGGATTGAGTGCCAGAACCTTGGCGAGAACCGGAAAGAGCCAGCCCGCCACGCCCTCGAACGGGCCAAGGGCCGCGTTGACGCAGGCAATATCGGGCGGCTGGTCTGTGGGCGTCCTCAGCCGCGTGGCGAGTTCCAGCGCGATGGCCCCGCCTGCGGAATGGCCGAGGATCAGATCGGGGTGCCACCCCTCCGACTGGCAAAGCGCCGCGATATCCCCGGCCATGCCGGGCAGGCCCAGCCGCCGCCGGTCTCCCGCGCGCGAGAACCCCTGACCGGGAAGATCCAGCGCAATGACCCGGTGGCTTAGCGCCAAAAGCGGCATCAGATCGCGCCAACTATGGGTCGAGGCCCCCGCCCCGTGCAGCAAAAGGGCAAGAGGACCGTTGCCCATTTCCTGCAGATGCCATTGGTGGGGGGGATGGTGAATGCGGCGCGACTGGGCGTTGAGCGGCCAAGTCGCCAGATCGCGCTGCCAGTCCATCGCCTAGACCCCGAGGGCTGAGGTGACAGCCGTCGAAATTCGCCGGGCATCCGCGCGCGGCAAGGGCAGGTGGCGGGCGTTCATTTCCGCCGCGAGATGGGCGGGCTCTGGCCCCGGACGGGCGGAAATGTCAATCACGATGGCGGGCAGGCCCTGCGCGCGCCAGAGCCGCGCCATCGTGCTGGTGTCTTTGGCCGCCTCGGCGCGGTCACCGCGCCCGTCGAGCGTAATGTTGGCGCGGGCATCCGTCAGCAGGGCAAGCGTTGGGCTTAGCCCATGCGCCTCGGACTGGCGGGCAAGGGTGAGCGCCGCGCCAAGAGCCGCCGCAAGCGGGGTGCCGCCACCCCCGGGCAAGCTGCCCAGACGCCGCTTGGCCTGCACCAGCGCGCGGGTGGGCGGCAGAATGAGGTCGGCGCCCATGCCGCGAAACGCGATCAGCGCCACTTGGTCGCGCCGGGAATAGGCCTCGGCCAGCAAGAGCTCAACCGCGCCCTTGGCCTCGGCCAGCCGTGCCAGCGCCGAAGAGCCAGAGGCATCGACCGCGAAGATCACCAATCGGTCGGCGCGATCCTCATAGCGTTTGAGGTGGATGTCAGCGGCATGGATGATCACGCCCGGTGCATCGGGGCGGGCGCGGCGGCGCAGCGGCTGCCACGGGGCTGCGGCGCGCAGCGTCGCAATGAGATCAATGCGCCCGCGCCCATCCGGTGCACCTTGCCGTGCAGGTAGGGGCCGACCGCGTTGATGCGCCTTGCGCCGGGCACCGGCACCCGAGCCTGCCGCACGCCGCGTGGCACCGCGTTGGGCCAGTTGATCCAGCAGCGCGGGGGGCAAAAGGGCTGCCACCGCAGCGATGAGCAAGTCATCTGGGATGTCGGGTGTTTCGCTTTGGCTTTGATCTTCGGGTTCGGGCGGTGTGTCGGGTTGTTCTGGTTCGGGATCTTGCGGCAGTTGCGTGGCGCGCGCGGGATAGACGAGCTCTGCCGCCTCGCGCAGATCATCCTGCGTGACCTGTGGATGGGCCTCTGATGCGGCCAGCGCGCGGGCGGCGCGCAGGGCAAGCCAAGGCGCGCGCAGGCTGTCGATGCCGAAACTGGCGGCCAGCGCGGTGAGCGTGGCGATATCCTCGGGTGTGTGGGTAACGCCGCCAAGCCGCGCGCGGGCCTCTGCCAGATCAGCGGCGGCGGGCATGAGGGCAGGGGCCGCGTCATGGCGGATGTCGTCGAGTGTCACATGCAGCGCCAGCCGTTCGCAGAGGGTTTGCGGGGCGGTTTCCTCGGCGTCGATCCCCTCGTCAAACAGAACGAGCGTATGAAGCGGGCTTTGATCCAGAAGTTGTGCCAGCCGGGCGGCAAGGGCGGGCGGTGTGCGTTCGGCCATGGTCAGGATCAGGCGCGCCGGGCTATCGGCCAGTCCAGCGCTGTGGATCAGGTGACCGGCGGCGAGCGTGGCGGCGATATCCGCGCCGCCAAAAAGCTGCGTATCGCTAAGATCGGGGTGGATGCGCCGGGCAGGGCCGGGCAAACGCGCGAGCGCCGTATCGAACGCCTGCCGCACCGGACCGGCACGGGCGCGCAGCGTCAGCCCGCGCAACCCCTCAGGATCAATCGCCAAAAGGGTGAGCGCCCGCAGGGCGCGCGCCCATGCGGGGCTGGGCGTCATCCCCAGACCTCGGCCATGGCGCGGGCAATGCGTGTGGCGCTGCCCGCCTCGTCCAATGGATCGCGGCGTAGCCGGTGGCTGAGCGCGAGCGGCGCGACCTGGGTCAGATGTGCGCGGGTCACAGCGGCATCGCCCTCATAGGCCGCAAGCGCACGCGCGGCGCGCAACAGTGTCAGCTCGCCGCGCAGCCCATCCGCGCCGATGGCGATGCAGAGCGTCGCGCAGTCGCGCAAGACCTCGTCGGGGGATTGAACGGTTCGCAGCGCGCTGCGCGCCGCCAGAATCCGGTCGCGGATCAAGGCATCCTCGGCCTGCCATGTCACCATGAAGGCCTCGGTGTCGCGTTCATAGGCGTCGCGGCGGCGAATGACCTCGATGCGCTCCTCGATGTTCTGGGGCGAGCGCACCTCGACCGAGAGACCGAAACGATCCAGAAGCTGTGGGCGCAACTCGCCCTCTTCGGGATTGCCAGAGCCCACCAGCACAAAACGCGCCGCATGGCGGATCGAGAGACCCTCACGCTCCACCACGTTTTCGCCGGATTGGGCCACGTCGAGCAGCAGGTCGACGATGTGATCCTCAAGCAGGTTCACCTCGTCTATATAGAGATAGCCGCGATTGGCGCGGGCCAAAAGACCGGGTTGAAACGCCTTTTCACCCAAGGTCAGCGCCCGCTCGATATCGAGCGCGCCGGTCACCCGATCCTCGGTCACGCCCAAGGGCAAATCGACCACTGGGGTAGGCCGCTCGACTATCTCGCCCAAGGGGGCGGTGGACCAGTCGGGCGTATCCTCGGGGCGTTCGGCGTTGATCGGGCTGCCGTCAATCATGCGGATGGGCGGCAAGAGCGCGGCCAGAGCGCGCACAGCCGTGGATTTGCCGGTGCCCCGGTCACCAAAGACCAGCACGCCGCCAAGCCCCGGCTCGATCGCCGTAAGGATCATGGCGCGTTTCATGTCGTCCTGACCGACGATGGCGGAAAACGGAAAGGCTGCGGTCATTGTTCTTCCTTGATATGCTCGAGTGGGCTCGTCCCGCCCCATGTACCCCGTTCGCCAATCACGCGAAACCGGGCGTAAAGCTCTTCGCGAAACCAATCGCCGTCGCGCACGGCGGCGATGGCGCGGGCATGTGGGCCATCGCGGCGGGCGAAGTCTGCCATGCTTTGGCTGTCGGGCCAGATCGAGAATGTCACCTGATGCAGGAGAGGCACCTCTCCTACGCCGATCTTGAAGGCGACGTTGGGGTCGGCACCGATCACGGCGCTGATATCGGGCACGCGCCGCCAGAATTTCAAGGCCTTGCGCGGGCGCACAGAGGCGCGTGTCAGCGCGGCAAGGGGGCCTTTCTCTACGGGTGTGGTGATCTCGAACGGCGTATCACCGGCCCATTGCCCGCGCACCGAAGTGGGGGAGAGAAAGAGCGTCCAGCTTTCGCTGGCGCGCGCGAGATAGCGGCGAAAGACGCCTGCGCCCTTGGTCTGCGCACGGGCTGTGGCGGCATCGGGCCAGACCGCGAGAATCGCATAGACACCGGTGTTGGGAATGGGGGTGAACCCCTCGCCCGTGCCCGATCCCAGCAATTTCCAAAAGCCGATACCCGGCACGCCCGGCAGCATGAAGCGCGCAGCGCCCATCATCGTCAGCGCCCAGAGCCGGTCAATGCCGCGGGAAAAGCGAAAGAAGCTGAGGCTGACGGTTTGAATGGCACCGCTCCTTGAGGGACTGTAAGGCAAGTTTGACATGGTTTTGACCCCAAGAAAAGAGGTGCGAGAAAGGATTGTCAATTAAACTAGACACCTGTAGTCTAAACCTATGTTGACAAGAGTCGATCCGCGCCTGATTGAACAGGCCACACGCGCCGATGCCCCGCATGCGCTGGTCATTGGGGCAGGGTTGGGCGGTCTGGCCTCGGCCATGCGGCTTGGGGCCAAGGGATACCGGGTCACGGTTCTGGATCGTCTGGATAGCCCCGGGGGGCGCGGCTCTAGTATCACCAAGGACGGGCACAGGTTTGATCTTGGGCCGACCATCGTGACCGTGCCGCAACTCTTTCGCGAACTCTGGGCCGCCTGTGGGAGGGATTTTGACACAGATGTCGATCTGCGCGCCCTTGATCCGTTCTATGAAATTCGCTGGCCGGATGGCAGCACCTTTACCGCGCGGCAGGACCGCGATGCCATGCGCGCCGAGGTCTCTCGCCTCTCGCCGGGTGATCTGGCGGGCTATGACCGCTTCGTCAAGGATAGCGAGGCGCGGTATTGGTTCGGGTTCGAGGATCTGGGGCGCAGGTCAATGCACCGGCTGGGAGATCTGATCAAGGTCCTGCCAAAGTTCGCCTGGTTGCGGGCGGATCGGTCAGTCTATGCCCATGCGGCGGGGCGGATGAAAGACGAACGCCTGCGTATGGCGCTGTCGTTTCATCCGCTGTTCATCGGCGGTGATCCGTTCAACGTAACGTCGATGTATGCGCTTGTGAGCCATCTCGAAGCGGCGTTTGGCGTGCATTATGCCATCGGTGGCGTCGATGCGATCGCCCGCGCCATGGTAGGCGTGATCGAGGGACAGGGCGGGGTCATCCGGCAGGGGGCCGAGGTTGATGAAATCGTTATCAAAGAGGGCCGGGCCACGGGGGTGCGGCTAAGCGGCGGCGAAGTGATCAGCGCCGATATCGTGATCTCTAACGCCGATGCGGGCCATACCTATGATCATCTTTTGCGCAATCACAAAAAGCGGCGCTGGACCACGGCGCGACTGAAGCGGTCGCGCTGGTCGATGAGCCTGTTCGTCTGGTATTTCGGCACGACAGGCACGCGGGAGATGTGGCCCGATGCAGGCCATCACACCATTCTCAACGGTCCCCGATACAAAGGGCTGGTGCGCGACATCTTTCGGCGCGGCGTTCTGGCCGATGACATGAGCCTTTATGTGCACCGCCCCTCTGTGACCGATCCGGGTGTGGCGCCCGAAGGTGGCGATACGTTTTATGCGCTCAGCCCGGTGCCGCATCTGGGCCATTCAAATCCGGTGGATTGGGCCGTCGAAGCCGAGCCCTATCGCCAAAAGGTGCAAAAGGTGCTGGAGGATCAGTTGCTTCCGGGGCTTGGGGCGCATCTGTCTGCCTCTGAGGTGTTCACGCCCGAGACATTCCGCGACCGATATCTTAGCCCGCATGGCGCTGGCTTTTCTATCGAGCCACGCATCCTGCAAAGCGCGTGGTTTAGGCCTCATAATGTCAGCGAAGAGGTGCGGGGCCTCTTTCTGGTGGGCGCGGGCACGCATCCCGGGGCTGGATTGCCGGGGGTGATTTCGAGCGCCGAAGTTCTGGCGCAACTGGTGCCGGATGCGGTGCCGGTCGGGGTGATGCCATGATTGCGCCGCAGGATCTGGCGCATTGTACCGAGGCGATCCGCCATGGGTCGCGGTCTTTTCACGCCGCCTCCAAGCTCTTGCCGCGACGGGTGCGTGATCCGGCCTTGGCGCTTTACGCGTTCTGCCGTCTGGCGGATGACGCGGTGGATGAGAATCGCGAAAAGGCGGCGGCGGTGCTGTCGCTGCATGAACGGTTGGATTTGGTCTATGCGGGCAGGCCCCGCAATGCGCCGGCTGATCGTGCCTTTGCCGCGATCATAGACGGGTTTGACATGCCACGTGCTTTGCCCGAAGCGCTGCTCGAAGGGTTGGCTTGGGATGCCGAAGGGCGCCGTTACGAGACCCTGTCAGAGCTGCGGGCCTATTCGGCGCGGGTCGCCTCTGCGGTGGGGGCGATGATGTGCGTGCTCATGCGGATGCGCGAGCGCGATGCTCTGGCGCGGGCCTGTGATCTGGGCGTGGCGATGCAATTGACCAATATCGCCCGAGACGTGGGCGAGGATGCGCGCGAAGGGCGGCTATACCTGCCGCTCGAGTGGCTGTCTGAGGCTGGCATGACGCCGGAGACCTTCTTGCGCACACCTGCCCCGGATGCCGAGGTGCGACGGATGGTGCGCCGCCTGCTGATGGAGGCGGACACGCTTTATGCCCGCTCTGAGGCGGGGATTGCTGTGCTGCCACTTTCTGCGCGGCCCGGAATTTATGCCGCGCGCTATATCTACGCGGGCATCGGCGCGCAGGTGCGCGGCGCAGGCCACGACAGTATCACGCGCCGCGCGCGCACCAATGGCACGCAAAAACTGGGCTGGTTGATGCTGGCGCTGCTGCGGGCGGCGGGCAGTGTGATCCTGCCCGGCTCGCCCGTGATCTATGCCAAGGCGCTGCCCGAAACGGAATATCTGGTGCGTGCTGCGGCACAGGACGCACCGCGCGCCGCCGATTGGAGCGATACGCTCTATGAGGCGCTGGCGCGTCTTAAAGCGCAGGACGTCGCGCGCGAAGCGGGCTTGAGCCGAGATGTCGGGCGGGTTAGAGAGACCGCATGATATGGCTCATTTTCGGGATTTTTCTGGCGGCTTGTTTCGCAGCAGGCTCGACAGGCGGGCTGTTTCCGCCGGGCGATTGGTATGACCGGCTGAAAAAGCCGTGGTGGACGCCGCCCAACTGGTTGTTTCCGGTGGCTTGGACCACGCTTTATATCTGCATGGCGGCGGCAGGGGCGCGGGTGGCGGTAAGCCCCGACAACGGCATTGCTATGGCGCTCTGGTCGTTGCAAATCGCGCTGAACGGGCTGTGGACGCCGGTCTTTTTCGGGCTGCAACGGATGCGGTTAGGGCTGATTGTGCTCTGCGCACTTTGGGCTTCGGTGGCGCTCACATTGGTGGCGCTCTGGTCGGTAGACTGGATCGCGGGGCTGCTCTTTGTGCCCTATCTGACATGGGTCAGCGTGGCGGGCATGCTCAATCTTGCGGTGCTGCGGCTGAACCCGGATGCGGCGCGGTAACCTGCTTTGCAATTCACAACCGGGCTCTGCACAGAAAAGCCCTATCCTATGGCCGTGAAATTGCTCTAGGCTCTCCCGAAAAGGGAGGAAGGGCACCATGCCGCAGAACGAGGTCAAGCCGCTGGGCGTGCCGGAGATGGGCGATGTCCGTTTTGACATGCTGGCAGAGGCGCTGCGCCGGGGCTGGGCGGATATGCGCCGCGCGCCGGGCTTTGCGGTGATCTTTGCCGGGGTTTATGTGGGAATCGGGCTGATTCTTGCGTGGATTACATGGGTTACGGGCAAAAGTTACTGGCTGATCTTTGCTGCTGTGGGCTTTCCCTTGGTGGGGCCTTTCGCGGCGGTGGGGCTCTACGAAGTCAGCCATCGCCTGAGCATGGGGCGGGCGCTGGTGGCGTCAGAGATTTTCGGCGTCATCGCCCATCAGAGACGGCGGCAATTGCCTTCGATCTGCGCCATCATCATCATGGTGTTCCTGTTCTGGTTCTTTCTGGCGCATATGATTTTCGCCCTGTTCCTGGGGCTATCGACCATGACCAATGTCTCAAGCTCGCTGGAGGTCTATTTCACGCCGGAGGGGCTGAGCATGTTGGCGGTGGGCACAGGCGTGGGCGCGGTCTTTGCCCTGTTGCTGTATAGCCTGACGGTGGTGTCGCTGCCCCTGTTGCTGGACCGGGAGGTTGATTTTGTTACCGCGATGCTGACAAGCCTGCGGGTGGTGATCGAAAATCCGCTGCCGATGCTGGTCTGGGCGGCCCTAGTGGCGGGGCTGACATTTCTGGCGATGTTGCCTGCGTTTCTGGGGCTTTTCTTTGCGCTGCCGCTCTTGGGCCATGCGACATGGCATCTCTATACGCTGATTTGCGAGGCGGGGGGCGCTGCCCCCCGGACCCCCTGGAGTATTTGAGCCATAAAGAAACGGGGTGGGCGCGCTATGCCTCGCGACCATGGGCGACAAGGCGGGCGTGAAGAGGCGTGGCCTCGAGCGCCCCGGCTTCGAGTGCGAAGATATAGGCATGGGTGAGAAAAAAGCAGGCGGCATCAAGCGTATTGGCCCGGTCCGCCGCCTGCGTATAGAGCGAGATCAGCGCTGCCCGGTCGCCTGTTGCATGGGCGCGGATCATCGCACTGTCGAGATCAGTCATTCCGCCGCGCGGCCCATGGCGCGATGTGCCTCGACGCGGCCTGCGACCCAATCGTGAAAGCAATGCGTGGGGCTATCCATCACCGGAGAGAAACGCCCGCCGTCGAAATAGGGGGCGTGGCGGCCGCGCTGCATGCCTTCGACGACAAAGATATCCTCTTCGAACACGGTTTTCCAAAGCTGGGTATTGCGCAGGCGTAGCCCACCATCGGCATTGGGAACCGAGTAATAGAGGTGGATATGTTCGACGGTGCGCTCGGGGCCCTTCGGCTCTAGTATGATGACAAAAGCGTGGTCGCGGTGCACGCCCAAAAGGACGTTGGGGTAGGCCGCGACATATTCGGCCTGTTCGTTCCATTTCGCGCCCACTTCGGCGAAATCAGGGAAGGTCTGGCCGGCTTCATTGGTCAATTGGCGGTAGACCATGGTGCCCTGACCCGAATACGCGCCCGGTTTCTCGATGTGGTAATGATCTTCGAGCCGGGAATAGCTGTTGAGGCCGGGGTGGACCCAAGGCAGGTGATAGCTCTCACAGTAATTTTCGACGGCGAGCTTCCAGTTCGTTTGCACCTCAAGCGTAAAGCGGCTGTCAGCACCGCCATGATAGACCGGCAGATCGAATTCACCCCAGCGGGCGATGAGATCGGCCATGGCCACCTCGAACGCGGGGGCATCGCCCGAGACATTGATCCAGACCACATCGCGCCAGATATGGCTGCGAATCTCGGTCAGGCCCAACTCGTCGCGCTTGATGCTGGCGTGGGTGTTATGCCCCGGTCCGCCGACATGCGGGGTAGAGACCAATGCGCCCTTGGTGGAATAGCACCACGAATGATAGGGGCAGCGGATGGCCCCCTCGATCTTGCGCGGTTCCTCGACAAGGATCATGCCGCGATGGCGGCAGATATTCTGGAAAACGCGGACCTCACCGTCCTTGTCGCGCAAAAGCAGGAGCGGCATGCCAAGAAATTCCAGCGGCTTGGCGTCACCCGGTTCCGGCACATCGGCCCCCACGGCAAGCCCAGCCCATTGGCTGAAGAGAAGCGCATGCTTTTCTTCCTCAAACACGGCGGGGTCGATGTAATGGGCGTTGGGCAGGCCGTTGGCCTGCTCTACGGGCGTGCGGACATTCGTGAGATCAGTCAGCGCGGGCATTGGGCGTCTCCGGGGTTGGGGCTGGCGCATACTCTGCCAGAGCCCCAACCTCGAACGCGCCTATCTGCGACGCGGCGCGTCTATCCCGCGACAAGCCTGCGATTGTGGCCCCTGTCAGAGACCGCGCGGCAGGGCGGCCACGCCGGTGCGGGCCATTTCCACCAGACCCAGAGGACGCATCAACTCGGCGAAGGCGTCGATTTTTTCAGGCGCGCCGGTGATTTCAAACACAAAGCTGGTGAGCGTGCTGTCCACGGCATTGGCGCGGAAGATATCGGCCAGACGCAGCGCCTCGACGCGCTTGTCGCCGCTGCCCTCGACCTTGAGCAGCGCCAATTCGCGCTCGACGCTGAGGCCTTCCACGGTAAGGTCATTGACCTTGTGCACGGGCACGATACGGCCAAGCTGCGCCTTGATCTGTTCGATCACCTGCGGCGTGCCGGTGGTCACGATGGTGATCCGGCTGGTGTGGCCGGTATGGTCCACCTCGGCCACTGTCAGGCTGTCGATGTTATAGCCTCGGCCGGAAAAAAGACCGATGACACGGGCCAGAACGCCGGGTTCGTTATCGACCAGAACCGCCAAAGTATGGGTTTCCTGCACATCCGAAAAGGTTGGGCGCAGGTTATAGGCGGAGTGTTTGGACGAGCCTTTTTTGATTTGCAGGGGGGACATTATGCAGTTCCTTCTTGTCGGGCTTTGGCGGCTGTTGGGTGGGCGCCCACCCTAGGGGATGGGCGCAGGATGGGTGAACCCACCATCACACCAGAACGGCACCGCCCTCTTTGATGGCGTCCTTGGTCGAGGCCTCACCCAAAATCATCTTGTTATGCGGCTCGCCGGACGGGATCATCGGGAAGCAGTTTTCATGCTTTTCCACGAGGCAATCAAAAATCACCGGCCCGTCATAATTGAGCATTTCCATGATCGCGTCATCAAGATCGGCAGGGTCGTTGCACAGGATGCCCTTGGCCCCAAAGGCCTCGGCCAGTTTTACGAAATCGGGCAAGGATTCCGACCAGCTTGAGGAGTAGCGCTCTCCGTGCAGCAATTCCTGCCATTGACGGACCATGCCCAAACGCTCGTTGTTGAGGATGAACTGTTTGACGGGCAGGTGGTACTGCATCGCCGTGCCCATTTCCTGCATGTTCATCAGCCAAGACGCCTCGCCCGCGACATTGATCACGAGCGCCTCGGGATGGGCGATCTGGACGCCGATAGAGGCCGGAAAGCCGTATCCCATGGTGCCAAGCCCGCCAGAGGTCATCCAGCGGTTCGGATCGTTAAAGCCGAGATACTGCGCCGCCCACATCTGATGCTGGCCCACCTCGGTGCAGATATAGCGGTCGTGATCTTTGGTCAGCGCTTCGAGCCGGGCAAGCGCGTATTGCGGTTTGATGGTCTTGCCCTTTTGGGTGAACTTGAGGCAGTCCACCTTTTTCCACTCATTGATGCGCTCCCACCATTTGGCGATTGCCTCACGGTTGACCTTGGCACCGCGCGCCTTCCAAACCTCGAGCACATCGGACAGAACATTGGCGATGTCGCCGACAATCGGAATATCGGCGCGGATCACCTTGTTGATCGACGAGGGGTCGATGTCGATATGCGCCTTGATGCTATCCGGGCTAAAGGCATCGAGCCTGCCGGTGATCCGGTCGTCAAAGCGCGCGCCGATGTTGATCATGAGGTCGCAGCCATGCATGGTCATGTTGGCCTCATAAAGCCCGTGCATGCCCAGCATGCCGATCCAGTTCTTGCCATTGGCAGGATAGGCCCCCAGACCCATCAGGGTGGATGTGGTGGGGATGCCGGTCGCTTCGACCAATTCGCGCAAGAGGCGCGTGGCCTCTGGGCCAGAGTTGATGACACCGCCACCGGTATAGAAC
This sequence comes from Roseovarius mucosus, assembly GCF_002080415.1. Classification (NCBI taxonomy): domain Bacteria; kingdom Pseudomonadati; phylum Pseudomonadota; class Alphaproteobacteria; order Rhodobacterales; family Roseobacteraceae; genus Roseovarius; species Roseovarius mucosus. Next base: position 4,006,208 of record NZ_CP020474.1, read on the forward strand.
ACGGGGCGCTTGGCCTTTTCCAAGGCCGCGACCAGATCGGTGATGCCTTCGATGTCGCCTTTTACGCGGGGCTGGTAATGCGACACGCGCGCCTGATGCGGTGCCGTATAGGTGGACGAGGCGAATTGGACGTCCTTCGGGATATCGACCAGAACCGGGCCGGGGCGGCCGGTGGTCGCAACATGAAACGCCTGATGCAGCGTATCCGCCAAGCGGGCGGTGTCGCTTACCAGCCAGTTATGCTTGGTGCAGGGGCGGGTAATGCCGACGGTATCGGCCTCTTGAAAGGCATCATTGCCGATCATGAAGGTTGGCACCTGCCCGGTCAGCACCACCAGCGGGATGGAATCCATCAACGCATCAGTCAGGCCTGTCACCGCGTTGGTTGCCCCCGGACCAGAGGTGACAAGCACCACGCCCGGTTTGCCGGTCGAGCGCGCATAGCCTTCGGCGGCATGCACTGCGGCCTGCTCGTGACGCACCAGAATGTGGCGGATGTCATTTTGCTGAAAGATTTCGTCGTAAATGGGTAGTACGGCACCGCCGGGATACCCGAATACGACATCCACGCCCTGATCCTTGAGGGCTTGGACCACCATTTTCGCTCCGGTCATCTGACGTGTCATGTGCTCGTGCTCCGTATATGACGTCAATTCAAGTCGCATAAAAAAGCCCCCGGTTTTCCGGGGGCGCATGGGGGACCCGAAGGGTGTCCGTTACCGGCCCATGCGCCACTTACCTACGATGAATACGAGTGTGTCCATGCGGGCGACTCCGTTCTGCGTGGCCGGGACATTAGGTGCGGGGGCAGGGGGCGTCAAGCCGATTTGGTGGATAAAATGTCGCAAAACGGGATGAAATCTTTGCATTTGTTGCGCAAAAAGAGGCGCGGACGTGTGTTTCCCGTTTTGAGTGCATGTCAGGCTCGCATTTTTCGGGAATCGCCCCGTGATGCTGGTGCCATGCGCGCGGCTTTCATCTGGCCTGAAATACCTCGGGGGTTTGGGGGCTGGCCCCCAATCTGGCCGCAGGGATCAAAGGCGCACCCCGGTGCCCTGCAAAACGCCATGTTCGAGCGCATAGCGGGTCAGCCCCGCCGTTGAGGCGATACCAAGCTTGCGCTTGATGTTCTTGCGATGCGTCTCGACCGTGCGCACGGAAATATCGAGCGCTTGCGCCACATCTTTGTTGGATTTGCCTTGGGCGAGTTGCAGCAGGATCGTCTGCTCGCGGTTGGTCAGCTGTTCGCGCTCGGGGTTTTCATAGGGCTCAAGCGAGCCTTTGGCCCCGGTGCACAGATAGCGTTGCCCGGTCATCACAGCGTCTATGGCGCGTTTGATCTCATCCGTGGGCACATCCTTGAGCACATAGCCCGCCGCGCCATGGCTGAGCGCTGAGGAAATATACTCGGGGCTGTCATGCATGCTCAGGATCAGGATGCGGGTCTCGGGGCGTTTCTCGAGGATGATTTCTGTCGTGGTCAGCCCCCCCAGCCCCGGCATGTTGAGGTCAAGCAGGATCACATCGGGCGCAAGGCTCTCGACCCGGTCGATGATGGCCTGACCGTTGCCCAGCGTGGCCAGGATTTCGACATCCTCATAGCTTTCGAGAATGGATTGGATGCCTTCGGCGACCATTGGGTGGTCGTCCACGATTACGATCCGGATCGGTCTTGGGCTCATGCGCGGGCCTTTTCCTTGGGGTTTGGCCGCTCTTGTGGCGGCAGAAGGTGTGTGAGGGGCACATTGGCTTCGATGGTCGTTCCGGTTTTCCCCGAGATCACGGTCAGCGTGCCGTCCAACTGTTCGACACGTTCCTGCATGTTGCGCAGGCCAAGCCCGCCGCCGGGCGTGCCCGAGGGTTTGGCGCGGTCGAGGCCGCAGCCATTATCCGCAATGCGCAGCGTGGCGCCATGTGTATGGCCGCGCACATCAACGGTCACGCGGGTGGCGCCGGAATGACGCTCGATATTCGTGAACGCCTCTTGAGCGACACGGTAGAGCGCAATCTTGGCTTCGTCATCCAGCCGGTTGCGGAAAACCACGGTGCTGAATTCGGTCGTGATGCCGGTGCGTTTGCCAAACTCTTCGGCAAGGGTTTTGAGGGCGGGGCCAAGGCCCAGATCATCCAGCACACCGGGGCGTAGGTCGCGGCTGATGCGGCGAACCTCTTGAATGGCCCCTGAGAGATGGGTGATACCGCGTTCCAGCGTGTCGGCGGCGCGGGCGTCGCCTGCCGCCAGCCGCCGCTTGGCGGTATCGAGCGCATAGCGCACGCCAACAAGAATTTGGCTGATACCGTCATGGAGTTCGCGCGCAACGCGGCGGCGCTCTTCTTCTTGGGCATCAAACACCCGCTGTGTCAGTTTCTTGAGCTTGGCATCGGCAAGGCGACGTTCGCGGATGTTGATAAAAAGACCGGAGACAAAGACCAGCAACAGCGCTGCCAGCATCGCGGCACCGATATAGAAGAAGGTGCGCTCTACCCGCGCTTCGACCATCTGGCGAGAGGCCGTGACAGTGGCCACCACATCGTCGATGAAAACGCCCGTGCCCACCGCCCATCGCCAGTCCTGGAGCCCGATGACATAGGTCACCATCTGCGCACGCTCGCCGGTCGAGGGTTTTGGCCATTCATAGCTGTGATAGCCACCGCCCGTGCGCGCCAGCCGGATCAACTCATCGGTGATGGGCTGGCCGCCTTCATCCTCCAGCCCCGTCCAGTTGCGGCCGATAAGTTCGGTGCGGCGGGGACTGACAAGGTTGATGCCGTCATAGTTGAACACAAAAAAGTATCCGTCCTGACCATAGAGCATGCCCGCGAGGATCTGGCTGACCTGTTCCATCGCGGCTTCGTCATTCGGGGCCGCGCGCCCGTAGATGTTCACAAAGGCGGTTCTGGCAATGGAGAGGTAATTCTTGAGCTCCGCACGCTTGGCCTCGATCAGTTGCGCCTCAAGTGTTTCGATCTCGCGTTCGGCCAGTTGACGCGATTGAAGCGTGACGACGACAGAAATCGCCAGCGCCGTCAGGATCAGCGGCAGGGTGGCGATCAGAAAAAGCTTTTGGCCATAATTGAGCCGGATGCGGGCGAAGAGGCGTTGCATGGATCAGCGATAGGGCCAAATGCGCGGCATTTCCAGCCTCTCGTGTATCAGTGCTCGGGCGGGTGCCAATCGGCGGGGGGCACATCGCCGCGGCGCAGGCGCAGCGCAAGCCCCAAGGCCACGCCCACCCCGATGGCAACTGTCAGGTCTGCCAGAACGGTCAGCACAAGCGTCAGCACAAGCAGCACGCGGTCCGAGGGACGGTCGGCCATGTAACCGCGCCATTTATGCGGCTCTGACATATTCCATGCGATCAATATCAAGAGCCCGGCAAGGGCGGGCATGGCGAAATACCCTGCCAAGGGCGCTGCAAGCAGCATCACAAGCAAGATCACCAGCGCATGGATCATGCCCGCAACGGGCGTGCGCCCACCGGCGCGCACATTGGTGGCGGTTCGGGCAATCGCGCCCGTGGCAGGCAGCCCACCAAAGAGCGCCGAGCCAATATTGGCCACGCCATTGGCCACGACCTCGGCATTGGGTTGGGATTTGTCGCCGATCATCCGGTCGGCCACGGCTGCGGAAAGAAGCGATTCCACGCCCGCCAAAAAGGCGATGATAAGGGCGGATGGCAGAAGGTCGATCATCCGCGAAAGGCTGAGATCCGGCACCACGGGCAGGTTGGGCGTATTGGGCAGCGGACCAAAGCGAGAGAGAAGCGTATCCACTGGCAGATGCCAAAGCGCCACTGCAGCCGAGGTCAGCCCGACCGCCACGATCAGCCCCGGATACCGAGGTGCTGCGCGACGCAGCCCCACGATCAGCACCATGGTTGCCAATCCGATCACCAGCGCTTGTGGGTTGAACGTGTCGCGGGCCTGCCAGAGCGTTTCGATCTTTTCAAGAAATTCGGCGGGAAGGCTTGTTGTGGTGAGGCCCAGAAAATCCTTGATCTGGCTGGTGGCAATGATGATGGCAATACCGATGGTAAAGCCGTTGATCACCGCCTCAGGGATGTGACGCACAAGGCTGCCGGCGCGCAATCGACCCGCGACCACAAGGATCACGCCAGCCATCAGCGTGGCGATGATAAGCCCGTCCTGCCCGTGTTCGGCGATAACGCCGTAAACCACCACGATAAACGCACCGGTGGGTCCGCCGATCTGAACCCGGCTGCCCCCCAAGGCCGAAATAAGGAAGCCCGCGATGATCGCCGTTGTCAGCCCTGATGCCGGGTCCGCGCCCGACGCGATGGCAATGGCGATGCTGAGCGGCAGCGCCACCATAGCCACGCTGATCCCTGCGAAGAGGTCCGCACGGAACAGGGCCCCGGTATAGCCCGGTAGGGTGGTGAACAGCTTGGGTGTCATGTGCGAATCTCAACACCCGCGCCGATCCGGTTTCAAGCACAAAGAGCGAGCAGCGTGCACAATTGCATGCAAAGTCAGTGTGTGACCCCGGAAATCATCACGGAAAGTTTGAGACTCGCTACGGTTTCTACGCAGTAGTCGGTATTTGCAGATGCAAAACCCGTCGCTAAGGTCTGCCCACTACACAGGGTCCGGGTGCTGCCAAAGAGGTGGCGGCACTGTCATAAAAATGGGGAGGAAACCAAATGGATCGTCGTTCTTTTCTGAAAAATACCGCTTTGGGTGGCGGTGCTGCTGTTGCGGCTTCGACGCTGGCCGCGCCGCTTTATGCGCAGGGTGCGCGCAATCTGACCATGGTCACGACATGGGGCAGGGGCCTTGCGGGCGTGTTTGACGCCGCGCAGCGGGCCGCCGACAATATCAACGGCATGGCCGATGGCAGCATCGTGATCGACGTGAAAGGTGCCGGTGAACTGGTGGGCGCGTTCGAAGTGTTCGACGCTGTGACCGCGGGTCAGGCTGACATGTATCACGGGGCCGATTACTATTTCGTTGGCCAGCACCCGGCTTATGGCTTCTTCACCTCGGTGCCCTTTGGCATGACCGCGCAGGAATTGGTGAACTGGTACTACCATGACGGCGGTGCCGCGCTTCACGACGAGCTGGGTCAGATCTTTGGTCTCAAATCCTTTCTTGCGGGCAACACCGGCGCGCAGGCAGGTGGCTGGTTCTCGAAAGAGATCAACGGGCCAGAGGATTTCAACGGTCTCAAGTTCCGGATGCCCGGCCTCGGCGGTCTTGCGCTGGGCAAGCTGGGGGCAAGCGTGCAGAACATTCCGGGTGCCGAAGTCTATCAGGCGCTGGCCTCGGGTGCCATCGACGGCACCGAGTGGATCGGTCCCTGGGCCGATGAAAAGGCCGGGTTCCAAGAGATCACCAAGTTCTATTACACCGCTGGGTTCCACGAGCCGGGCGCGGGCCTGTCGATCGGTATGAACCGCGAAGTGTTCGAGAGCCTGACCCCGGCCCAACAGAAGATCATCGAGATCGGCTGTGCCGAAGCGCATCAGTGGAATCTGGCACAGTTCCTGTCCAACAATTCGTCGGCCTTGCAACGCCTGCAATCCAATGGCGTCAAGACGCTGGAGTTCCCCGATAGCGTCTGGGATGCCTTTGGCCAAGCGTCTGACGCCGTGCATCAGGAAAACATGGGCGATGAGATCTACAAGCGCGTCTATGACAGCTACATGGCATCCATGAGGTCTTCGTCAGCTTGGATCAACAAGTCTGACGGGGCCTATACCGCGCAGCGCGACCGCGTTCTGGGCTAAGTCCCGGCAGGTTGGTTTGATTGACAGGTCCCGGTTGCCGGGGCCTGTCACAATCGGATAACGGGCCACGCGGGCCCGCAGCACCGCGTGTCAGGGGGACAGGATGCTGGACGCAGTTCTCTGGATTTTCCAGAATATCGGCATGGCCTTTTACAATTTGGCCTATGCCATCAGCCATCCCGCAAGCTGGCTGGATTGGTCCGATAAAGAGGCGATCATGCGGGTCGTCTATTACGGTGGCTCGGTCGAGTTCTTCTTTGTGGCATTCACGGTGTTTCTTGTGATTACCGCCGTGGGTATGTGGAAGAACGCTTTTCTATGGGGCTGTGTGCGCGGGCTAGAGGGGATGGCCAATACGGTTGGCCGCTTTGCCGCTTGGGCCGGGCTGATCATGGTGATCCAGCAAATCCTTATCGTGTTTATCCAGCGCATCTTTGCGCGCCCGGATATGGTGTTTGGCATCGGTATTCCGCTGCAACTCGACATCAGTTGGTATTCCGAAGAACTTAAACTTTACAACGCGCTGATCGTGACGCTCTGCGCCACCTACACCTTTGTCCAAGGCGGGCATGTGCGGGTTGACCTGATCTATGCGCCGGTCAGTCACACCACCAAAAAGATCATTGATATGGTGGGCAGTCTCATTTTCATGATGCCGATGGCGGTGTTGACGTGGATGTATGGCTGGTTCTTCATGTGGCGGCATTTGATCGTGCCCAACCCTTCGGCCAGTGAGACACTGGACCGGCTCTTGATGAAATCCCGCGCGCTGCGCTGGAATGTTGAAACCATCGGGTTCAGCCCCAACGGTTTCAACGGCTATTTCCTCTTCAAGGTGTTGCTGGTGCTTTTTGCGGGGATGGTGTTCCTGCATGCGATGGCGTTTTTCTGGCGCTCTTATCTGGAGTTCAAGGAAGGCCCCGACAGTCTGGGCAAATACCTCGACCGCGACACGCTGGGTCAGGGCGAAGAAGCCTTTGAAGGCACACATTAAAGGGGCAGGGACCAATGCTATTCGGACTTGACGGGGTCGAGATCGGGCTGATCATCGTATTTCTATGCCTCTTTGGGGGCATTCTATCCGGCTTTCCCGTGGCCTTTGCCATTGGGGGTGCGGGTGTCGTGGCGTTTGGCATTATTGCCGGTTTGGACAGCGCAGGGCTGCTCATCCATCAGGCCATCGACACATCGAGTGAAGCCTATAATGCCATCGTGGCCAGCGGTGTGAGGCCCGATGCGATTTCGGTGTTCCGATACCCGGATTTGCCGCGTGCCGCGCAGCCGGTGTTTCCGCAGGGCTGGGAAGTGGCGCTGGATCGCAACGTGTCGTTCCTTGTGAACCGGATCAACGAACGGGTTCTGGCGGGGGCCTCTATCGAGACGCTGCTGGCAGTGCTGATGTTCGTGATGATGGGCATCACGCTGGAACGCTCCAAGATCGCCAACGATCTTTTGACCACGATGTCGCGGGTGTTTGGCCCGCTGCCGGGCGGTCTGGCGGTATCGGTCGTGGTGGTGGGGACCTTCCTTGCGGCGTCGACCGGGATTGTGGGCGCAACCGTGGTAACCATGGGCCTTTTGAGCCTGCCCACGATGCTGCGCGCGGGCTATAGCCCACAACTGGCGACGGGGGTTATCGCGGCCTCGGGGACGCTGGGGCAGATTATCCCCCCCTCTATTGTGATCGTGCTTTTGGGCACGCTGGCCGGGGATCTCTATTCCGTGGCGCAGGAAAACCGGGCGCAAGCCGTGGGCTGCACCGATGCGCTGACCTATCTGGGCGAACCGGCAGTGGTCTCGGTCGGCACGCTCTTTCAGGCGGCGCTCTTGCCGGGTGTCATGTTGGCTTTGCTCTATGGGCTATACGCTTTTGGCTACGCGCTGGTGAACCCGTCCAAGGCCCCGGCGGTGCAGATCGCCAGTGGCCCACGCGGCGAGGTGATTACCCGCGGTGAGGGGTTCACGTGGTTTCTGGGTGTTCCGGTGGCCTTGATTGCCGGGGTGATGCTGTTCTCGACATTGGGGGTGGTCGGCAGTCAGAGCCTGATTGTGGACAGTTTCAGCGATCAGGGCAGTTCCGCGTCGCTGCGTACCAATGTAAGCCCCGAGTGTCAGGCGGCGATGATCGAATTGCACGGGCAATCCAAATGGGATGCGGCGGTGGCCGAGCAGCAGACGATTGATGCCGCCGGTGGGGTGGCGGCAAGCGTGCGACTGACTCCAGAAGAAATTGCCGCGCTGCGTGCACAGAAAGAGGTGGATGCCGCCCCCATCGGCACAGGGGTGGCCACGTTGATGGTGATGCTGGCCCTGACGCTGGCGGTGGCACGGGGCGTCGCTCCTTCGGCCAATCCGGCTCCGCTCTTGATCGGGGCGCTTGGTATCTTGCTTGGGCTTTTGGTGGATATCGCGCTCATCCGCCCGTCGACCTCTGCGGGGGTAACCGTGCTGTTGTTGCTCATCCCATTGGCCATGGCCTGCTACGGCTGTGCCCACGGTGCGGTGCGGATGGCCAAGAACGATTTGATCCGCGTTGTCTTTCCGCCTTTGGTGTTGATCGTGGCGGTTCTGGGCTCGATCCTCGGTGGGATCACCAACCCGACCCCGGCGGCAGCGCTGGGGGCAGGCGGGGCCATCATGCTTGCGGCCTATCGCAAGCTGCGCGATCAGGACCGGTCGCCCAAGATCATCATCCTTGCCACCTTGGCGGTGGTTCTGTCGATCCTGATCGGCATCAACTTTGACCTCCGGATCAATCAGGGCGGAGTGAGTTTTGAATCTTGGGTGGCGTTCTTCTTTGCCTATGCCGCCTATCTCTATGCGGTGTTCGGGCTCTTGTTCGCCTGCTGGGTGCTTTACACCGGTGGTGTGCTGACGCCCGTGGTGCGCGAGACGGCCAAGGTCACAAGCATGGTCTTTACCATCTTGATCGGTTCGCAACTCTTGAACCTCGTGGTCATCAGCTTTGGGGGTGAACATTACATTCAGGAATTCCTCAAGAGCTTTGACAATGAGCTCAAGGTTTTCCTGATCGTGATGCTGGTGCTTTTCGTGCTGGGCTTCGTGCTCGATTTCCTTGAGATCATCTATATCGTCATCCCCATCGTGGGGCCGGTGATCTATGGCGGCACGTTTGATCCGAAATGGGTGACGATCATGATCGCGGTCAATTTGCAGACTTCGTTCCTGACCCCGCCTTTTGGATTTGCGCTGTTTTATCTGCGCGGCGTGGCACCAAAGGAGGTCACAACGGGCCATATCTATCGCGGGGTTATCCCCTTTGTGCTGATACAGGTTGGGGCGCTTGGAATTTTGTGGTTCTTTCCGTCGATTGTCACGATTGTCCCGGCATTGATGGCGAATTGAGGGTGTCACGCGCTCTGTAAAGAGGGCCCAAGGTACTCTGGAACCAGAGACCCATAGAGCTGACCGCCCCTCACGAGGGGCGGTTTTATCTTTTCCAGGGCATGCGCAAAGGATCGGACAGACAGTCGAAATTTGGCCTTGTAACTCTCCTACAGGGGCGGCTATACGCGTCAACGGAGCTGTGGCCGAGTGGTCGAAGGCGCTCCCCTGCTAAGGGAGTAGGCCCGGAAGGGTCTCGTGGGTTCGAATCCCATCGGCTCCGCCATTACCCATAGTTTTATTGGGTAAAATCAGTTTTTTTGAATACTACCCCCCTTAAAGCCCCACATAGAAGACGCGCTTACCGGCTTTTGGCTGTCCGATACTAGTCCGAGGCCCAGCCGCTTTGCTCAATCAGCTTTTGCAACTCGCGTGTCTGAACAATTAGCTTACCGTCACGCGGTATTAAGCAATCAGCCCGTAAATTCTTTGGATGTGGCCTGCTGCCCTGAGAGTCCTCGTTCATGAGGTAGCTTTGTTCAGGTTTTGGCGGTCCCTCGAGCTTGCGGCTCTCCTGCCATTTCAGGATAGCGTTTGAAGTCCGTTCGGTCCCATTGTGAGCGACCATCATGCAGGGATAGCCCCGCAGGTCAGCATCTTCTGATCGGGTAGGCAGTTGCCGATAGACACGCGGATTGATGCCAACCAAACCGCAGGCTCGCCGCTGCCGCTATCCCTTCAGCGTTGATACATTCATCGGCTGCTCGGCCAGCAGCTTTTTGAGCTTGGCGTTCTCGGCCTCAAGAGCCTTCAGCCGCTTGGCCTCCGACACGTGCATGCCGCCAAACTTCGCACCCCGGAGAGAGCCTGGTGTATTGACGCATTTCAGTCTGGTTGGGCGGCGCGTTCTAGGGCGGCGTGGTCAACGATCCGCAGACCGCCATAGTCCGTGCGCACCGCGCCGACCTCGATCAGCGTTGCAAAAGCGCGGCGAAAGGCGGCACGGCTCATGCCCGCCATTCTTCCGAGGTCTTCTTGTGTCACTCGGACGGTTCCATCGTCACTTGCCAGACGCAGCAGCATCCGGGCGAACCGGGCCCGCGGGGGTAGAGAAAGCGTCTCGGCGTGGACCCTCAGGGCAAGCATCGTGTTGTTGTGGCTGAGCCTGAAAAAGCATGGCCAATCTTCGGGATTGTTGGCAAGGTTGCGGCGCACGGCGTTGATCGGGATGCGGAAAACGCGGCAATCCGTAGCCGCCGAAACGGTCACGCCCCGGTTCTTCTCCGCCAAAAGCGCCGAGTCGCCGATCCAGAAGCCGGGCTTTGCCCGATAGATGGTCACTTCCTCGTCGCCCCCGATTGCAATCGAAACATCGAGAAGGCCCTGGCCCAAACCAAAGAGCGCGTCCGGGGCATCACCAATCGTATAGATCATTCCGCCGCGCGGAACCGTCATCCAACGACCGGCCATCGCCATGCGGGTCTGGAATGCCAATGGCTGCTCGTGGAGCCAGCCCTCAGTGGGCAAACTGGAGAGCTGAATGGTGGCTTTTTCATCTGATTGCTTCATTCGTCGCAAACCCTCCCCATAAAGTCGGTATGATTCATTAAATACGAATGACGTCTGAATTTCGTTGACAGATATCAATTGGGCTTTCGGGCGGCGAGACGGGTCCGCAGCCGAGGGGGAAAGCTTTCATATCGGAAACGAGCAGGCGACACGTTTTGACCGCAACTGGGGAGCGTGGAGGATGTCTTGGAGAGCGTGCATCATTGCCGCGTTGACGGTTTCGCCACTGGCGTCGGTGGGGGCAGCGCAAGAAGCATCCTGGGAATTCACCCTCTCTCCGTATGTTTGGACGCCCGGGGCCTCTACATCTATCGAGACTGGTTTTGGCACGATTGACGCCGATGCGGGTGTTGGTGACGTCCTCTCGGCAACTGATTTCGCCTTTATGGGGGTGTTTGAGGCGCGGCGCGGGCCTTGGAGCCTGATCGCCGATCTTGTTTATACCGATCTCTCTGAGCGCCAGAATGCCCCGTTCGGCGCTCTCTTTTCGCGTGCGACGGTGGAAACTGAACTGCGGGTGGCAAGCGGCTATGCGGCCTATCGGCTAAAGGAGGGCGCACAGGTGTCGGTCGATCTGATGGGCGGGTTCCGTGCTGTGAGCGCCGATCTGGATGTTAGGCTCGCACCGGGCACGCTGCCGGGGCAGAGGTTCAACTTGGGCGACACTTGGATTGACCCAGTTCTGGGCGGGCGCATTCGTGTCGCCCTCAACTCGCGTTGGTATCTCACCGTCCTGGCCGACTTTGGCGGCTCGGGGGGCGGGGACGACCGCACTTGGCAGGCCGTTGGGATGTTGGGCTACCAGATCAACGACCGTTGGTCGGTGCAGGGCGGTTGGCGCCACATGACGATCGACAGAGAGATCAAGGGACGCGACGTCGAGATTGATCTCGGAGGGCCGCTGATCGGTCTGACCGCACGGTTCTGACACTTGAGGATAACGCAATAAGGAGAGCACAATGACCACAAGGCGCCAATTCATCGGAGCCATCCCCGTTACGGGCGCAGCTTTTGCGCTGAGCGGTGCGCTATTCAACGAGGGGCCAGCCTTGGCTCAGGAAGCGCCGCCACCGCTTGCGGGTCATTTCCACCCCAAAGGCAAGGCGCCCAGCGTTCACACCATCCGGGCGCTCGAGGCGTCAGTGGCAAATCTGCCGCTCTCGGATACGCGGGATTTCGAAGAGCAGGCGCGCGGCTTCCTTGCCCCCCTGCCTGACCTCAAGATCATGGCGGATGCGGGCAACGTCGCCTGGGATCACGAGCGATTTCTATTCAACGAGACGCAAGAGTCCTTTGACAGCATCCATCCCTCGCTTCTTCGGATCGCGCGGCTGAACAATAACTATGGGCTCTACGAAGTTATTCCGGGCATCTATCAGGTCCGTGGCCCCGATCTTGCCAATATTACCTTCGTGCGCGGCAAGACGGGCTGGATCATCTTTGACATTATGACAGCGGCCGAGACAGCGCGGGCGTCTTGGGAGTTGTTCCAGCGCGAGGTTGGGGAGGGTCTCCCGCTCAAGGCGGTGATTTATTCGCATACGCACGGAGATCACTTTGGTGGGGTGCGTGGCATTGTCAGCGATGAAGACGTGACCTCGGGCCGGGTCGAAATCATCGCTCCGGGCGGCTTCATGGACTTTACCATCTCGGAAAACGTCTATGCCGGGAATGCGATGAACCGGCGGCTGTTCTACCAATACGGCCTGCTTTTGCCGGTGGCCCCGCACGGGTTTGTGACGCAGGGCCTTGGCCATGTTGTGCCTGCCGGGGCATCCGGGTTGATCGCGCCCACGCGCTCGATCACCGAGCCCATCGAGGAGGTCGAGATCGACGGGTTGCGGATGATCTTTCAGAATACGCCCAACACCGAAGCCCCTCGGGAGATGAACACCTATATCCCCGAGATGAAGGCGCTGTGGATGGCCGAGAACGTGACCGCGACGCTGCACAACATCTACACGCTGCGCGGTGCTCCGGTGCGCGATCCGCTCAACTGGTCGAAATATATCGCCGATGCGCTGTTCCGCTTTGGGCAAGAGGCCGAAGTCATGTTCGCCTCGCATCACTGGCCACGTTGGGGCAACGCGCGCATTCAGGAGGTGCTCCGCGACCAGCGCGATCTCTATGCCAACGCCAACAATCAGGTGCTGCATTATGCCAATCAGGGTGTGACCATCAACCAGATCCACAATGTCTATGAGGTGCCGAAGGGGCTTCAGGCGAAATGGCATTGCCGGGGCTATCACGGCTCTCCTGAACATAACGCCCGTGGTGTGGCACAGCGCTTTCTCGGGTTCTGGGATTGTAACCCCGCGACGCTGATCCCGCTATCGCCCGCCGACTCGGCCCCGCTTTATGTCGACATGATGGGTGGCTCCGCGCAGATCATTGCGCGCTCGCGCGCCTTGTTTGACGCGGGCGACTACCTGCTTGCCTCGGAGATCATGAACAAGCTGGTTCAGGCGGAGCCGGGCAATGTCGAGGCCAAGGACCTGCTGGCCGACGTCTTTGAACAGCTTGGCTATCAGCAAGAGAATCCTGGGCTGCGCAACAGTTTCCTCGCGGCGGCCTACGAGCTTCGGACAGGTATTCCTCAGGGCGCAACCGCAAGCTCGACCGGGCCGGATATCATTCGGGCCATGTCGACCGAGCTTTTTCTCAACTTCCTTGGCATCCGGATGGACAGCCAAAGGGCGGAGGGGTTGGAATTCAGCATCAATCTTGTGACGCCGGACAATGGTGAGCAGTTCATCGTCGAGTTACGGAACGCAACGCTGACCAACATTCAGGGGTTCCAGGACCCGGCGGCGGACCTGACGCTAACGATCAACCGTGCCGATCTGGAGGTGACGATGGCGGGGATCAAGCCGCTGGACGAACAGCTTGCCGATGGCACGGCAACGGCCGAGGGCGATCTGGCAATCCTCGGACAGCTTGCGGCGTTGATGGTAGATTTCGATCCAAGGTTCGAAATCATGCCCGGCACCAAGGCAAAATCTGATGCGGCGGATACAGACCCCTACGCGGCTACGGTCGGGGCTGTCATTTCCGAGTAAACCTCTGGTGGTCAGCGCAGGATCATCGCTTGCCACCCCCTTGTTCGCTTGACCTTGCATTCCGGGACGACGGCAGAACGCCGGAGGCGCAGCATCCGCCTTAGGACACCCCGGAGCAGATCAACCTCAAAAAGGAGACGATCCATGCGCCGACATCTTGTCGCTGTGGGCCTCAGCCTCTTGCTTGCTGGCCCATGGGGCGGGCAGGCCTTGGCCCAAGACGCCGAAGAGCTTGCCCAGCAACTGGCAAATCCGGTCGCCTCGCTCATCAGCGTGCCGTTCCAGTTCAATCAGGACGACGGCATCGGACCAAATGGCGATGGATCGCGACTGGTTCTTAACGTCCAGCCGGTTATTCCCTTTTCTATCGGCGAGAATTGGAACCTGATTTCGCGGACGATTGTCCCGATCATCCATCAGGATGATGTCGTGCCTGGATCAGGATCGCAGAGCGGCCTTGGCGACATTCTCCAGAGTTTCTTCTTCTCGCCCAAGGCCCCCACGGCGGGCGGTGTCATTTGGGGACTGGGGTCTGTCGTGCTCTTTCCGACTGCGACCGATGATCTGCTCGGTTCCGAGAAATGGGGGGCAGGGCCGACTGGCGTCGTGCTGGTTCAACGCGGGCCCTGGACAGTGGGGGGGCTGGCCAACCACATTTGGTCCTTTGCCGGTGATGACGCGCGCGCGGATATCAACAGGACCTTTGTGCAACCCTTCATCTCATACACCACAGAGAATGCTTGGACCTTCACCTTGCAGACTGAGACTGCCTATGACTGGGAGGCCGAGGACTGGGCGGTTCCAGTCAATGCAGTGGCCTCAAAACTGGTGCGGATCGGGGGCAAGCCTGTCAGCCTGTTCGGCGGCGTTCGCTATTGGGCCGACAGCCCAGCCGCAGGTCCCGATGGTTGGGGGATACGCTTTGGGGCGACATTCCTCTTTCCAAAATGAGCTGGCACGGATCGGGAGGGGCGGGTTTGCGCAAGATGTCCGGTGGGTTGTCCGTGTCGGCGCCGCATGGATGCGCCGACACGGATTTTCCTCAGGCGTTCGGATTAGCCAATGTGCCAATCGTCACGTCGAGGGTCTTTTCCGTGCCTTTGTGCAGCACGGTGACCGGCACGACGGCCTCGGGATCGGTCGCAGCCACGGCGCGGGTCAGATCGCGCAACTCGGCAATCGCGGTCTCGTTGAAGCTGAGGATGATGTCGCCTTGCATGAGGCCCGCCTTGGCCGCGGGGCTGTCGGGCGTCACATTCTCGATCACAGCGCCTCTGGGGGTGTCATAACCCAGCACCTGCGCGATATCCTCGGGCATCGGCTTGATCTGCACGCCCAGCCAGCCACGGGTGATCATGCCGTCATCCGACAGGTCCGCCACGATGTGCTGCACGAGGTCCGACGGGACTGCAAAGCCAATGCCGACCGACCCACCATCCGGCGAGAAGATGGCGGTGTTCATGCCGATCACCTCGCCTGCATTGTTGAAGAGCGGCCCGCCGGAATTGCCCCGGTTGATGGCGGCATCGGTCTGGATATAGTCATCATAGGGGCCAGAATTGATGTTGCGCGACAGGGCCGAGACGATGCCGGATGTCACCGTGCCGCCCAGACCGTAGGGATTGCCAACTGCAACCACCTCATCCCCGGCCCGCATCGTGTCCGACTTGCCGAAACGCACGAAGGGCAGGGGTTCCTCTGTGTCAAGCTGAAGAACGGCCACATCAGTCAGCGGGTCGCTGCCGATAACGGTGGCTTCGAAGGCGCGGCCATCGGCCAATTTGACGGTCACGGTCTCGGCACCTTCGACCACGTGGTTGTTGGTGACGATCTTGCCGTCTTCGGAAATGATGAAGCCCGATCCAAGACCTTGACGGGCTGGCATCTCACCCTCGGGCATCATCCGCTCGAATTGACGGCGCAGCTCTTCGGGCAGGTCTTCGGGCAATTGGCCGGACATGTTGGTCGGCTGTGCCTTGGCGGTGACTTCGATATAGACCACTGCGGGCGAGACGGCGGCGACAAGATCGCCATATCCCCCCGCAGGGACAGCCAGCGCTGGGCTGGCGATGCCGAGAGAAAGGCCTGTTGCGCCCAAGACGGCGGCAAGGGCTGCGGACCCTGCAAGGCGACGGGAAAGAGGTGTGGAGGACATCATTGAAAGCTCCGTTGTGTTGCGTGCGATGGTGCCCATATGATGCGCGGGTCTCACAGCCGGATGTGCCCAACTATACAAATAGTTTAGGTAGGGCAGGCGCTTCCAAAAACGGGTGCAAATCGGTTTCAACGGGGATAGCCGGTTCACAGGCCAAGGAAATCACGAGGATGACATGAAGCTGCTTGTGGTCGAAGACGATGCAACGACGGGGGCCTATATCGCGCGGGGTCTGCGCGAGGAAGGGCAGAGCGTCGACCTGGTCAGCAACGGGCGGGATGCGTTGATTCAGGCAACGAGCGGACCCTATGACGTTCTGATCATCGACCGAATGCTGCCGGAAATCGACGGGCTGACACTGGTCAAGACCCTGCGCGGCGCGGGCAACCAAACGCCGGTTCTTTTTCTGACCTCGCTTGGCAGCGTCGACGAACGTGTCAGCGGTTTGAACGCGGGGGCGGATGATTATCTGGTCAAACCCTTTGCCTTTGGCGAGTTATCGGCACGGGTTGCGGCGCTGGCGCGGCGTCCGCATGCGCTGGAGCAAGAGACCGTGTTGCGCGCAGGCCCTCTGGAAATGGATCTGATCGCCCGCAAGGTGACGCGAGAGGGGCAGGAGATTGACCTTTTGCCACGTGAGTTTGCCATTCTCGAACATCTCATGCGCCGCAAGGGGCGCGTGCAGACACGCACGATGCTGCTCGAGGCGATCTGGGATATCTCGTTCGATCCGATGACCAATGTGGTCGAAACCCATATCAGCCGCTTGCGGGCCAAGGTTGACAAACCCTTTACAACCGAACTTATCAAGACGGTGCGCGGTGCCGGCTACCGGATCGACGCATGACCTTGAGGCGCGCCTTTTTGCTGCGCTCTATGCCGATCCGGCTGGCGGCGGGGCTTGTGCTCTTGTTCGCGCTGGTATCGCTGCTGGGGCTTTGGGCGAGTTACCTCTACACGCGGTCCTCTTTCGAGCAGACGCTCCGCGCCGATCTTACGCAGGATATGGCGGGTTTTCGCGCGGCCCCGTCTGCCGCCGCCCTCGCCGCACTGGTCGAGGCCGAGGCACGCAGCACCGATCCTGAGCGGGTCGTGCTGAGCTATTTCGCCCCGAACGGGCGGCATTATGGCAATGCGCTGGTGGCGCGCGATGCGGATGGATATCGGATCATATCCTATCTTCCGGGCAATCCTGAGATTGAGGGGCGATTTCTGGCGCTGACCACATCGCTGCAGGCTGGCCAGTTGACCGTGGCGCGCAGCCTTGCGCATATCGACGCGCTGCGGGACGCGTTTCTCAACATTCTGGGTATCTCGCTGCTGCCCACGGTTCTTGTGGCGCTGTCGGGCGGGTGGGTGCTGGCGCGGCGCGGCGCACGACATGTGGCGGTCATCAGCGGAACGCTGGATCACCTGACATCGGGAAACCGAGAGGCGCGGGTGGGGGATGTCACAGGCTGGTCAGACGATCTGGCGCGCATCGCCACCAAGGTCGATCAGATGGCCCGCGCGCAAGAGGATGCGGTCGAGAGCCTGCGGCAGGTGTCCTCGGATATTGCCCATGACCTCAAGACCCCGATCCAGTGCGCCGCCGTGCATCTGGACGATCTGAGCCAGAGCCCGGATCTGACCAAGGAGGCGCGGGAGATGCTGGGCCGGGCTCAGGCGGAACTCGACAGGATCGTGGCGATCTTTCACGCGCTCTTGCAACTGTCGCAAATCGAAAGCGGCTCGCCACGAGGGCGGTTTGCGCCGGTGGACCTGTCAGAACTGTGCCAGACGCTCTGTGATGTTTACGATCCTGCAACGGCCGAGAATGGGCAAATGCTGATCTGCGCCCTGCCGGATGCGCCCGTGCGCCCGGTGATGGGGGACCGCACCCTCTTGGGGCAGGTTCTGGCCAATCTCATCGAGAATGCGATGCACCACACCCCGCAAGGCACCACGATCACCGTTGCCCTATCAGAGGCAGAGACCCATATCGACCTGTCGGTCACGGATAACGGCCCCGGCATTCCCGAGGCAGAGCGGGATCTGGTGCTGCGCCGTCTCTACCGGCTGGATCGCAGTCGCGGGACCCCCGGAAACGGTCTGGGGCTGAGCCTGGTGGCGGGCATCGCCCAGGTGCATGACGCGGCGCTGACCCTCGAAGATGCGGGGCCGGGTCTGCGGGTTAGGCTCCGCTTTCCCGCCTAAAGCCTTTCAGCATTTCGCTGAAACGCCAACACGCTTTAACCCTTTGAATTGGCGAAATTTCAAACCCAAAAAGTCTATCAACTTTTTCTGAAATTGCTTTAGCGCGGGGTGAGATCCCTCAGATGGTCGATGAGCCGCGCTTCGATTTCGGGGGTCCAGCCTGCAGGCTCCAGCGTTTCGGCCCAGGCGGGAATATAGTGGCGTGCGGCGTAATCATGGCCATAGCCCAGCGTTCCAACCGCAACCGCCATGTCAAAACCGACCTGCAACATCGTGACAAGAGGCACCCAGCGCATGTCCGGCCCCAGATCAGGCGCGCGGTTCGCTCTGAGCCAGTCGGGACGCCGCCAAGCCAGAGAATAGTCGAAAAAGACGATGGGATCGCTGCCATATTGCAAGAACACAAGGCGGATCGGTCCCCATGGGGCCTCAAACCGCTCCAGCCCGCCATCCTGATTGGCGGTGCGGATCAAAGACCCGTTTCCGAATTTTGGACGCCATGCCGGGCTGTCGGGATGGCGCCGGTCCTGCACCATCCGCCACATGTCGCTGAGGAACGGCGAGCCGGTCCACAGAGCGCCGTGAAAGGGATCCCCGAACATATTCAGCAGGGGAACGGTTTCCTGTGACAGGAAAGCCCCAAGGCTCAGACCGTGCAGATAGAGGCGGGGGCGGTTTGTCGGTGGCTGCGCGGTCCAGTGCCCATAGATCAGATCAAAGAGTGCGCGGGATTCCGCGAGCCCGTTCTCAGGGTCGATGATCACCGACATCGGGCTGGACAGGTAGGAATACTGGATCGCGACCGTGGCCACGTCCCCCCGCGTGATATACTCCAGCGTATTCATCGCACCGGGGTCGAGCCAGCCGGACCCGGTGGGCGTGGCGATGACAAGGTATTTCCTTTCGAATCCGCCCACCCGCACCAATTCGTCAAAGGCGAGCTTCGCGCGCTCTTCAACCGTCCCCGAGGCGGTGAGCCCGACATAGACCCGGATCGGTTGGCGGGCCGGTTCCTCCCAGAACGCCGCGATCTCGGCGCGGTCGGGGCCCGAGATCACATAGCCGCGCCCCCAACGCCCCAGATCCTCCCATGCGATCAGCGAGGCCGCACTCCCCGGCGTGTCCGCGTCCGTCGGCGGTGCAAGATCAGGCGGGATCACCAGATCGGCGATCCGCGACGTGGTGTCGATCGTCCTGAGGGCAAAGCGAAAGGCAATCCCGTCGATCACAGCCCAGAAGATCCCCAGCGCCAGCAGCAGCCCGACCCCCCGTGCGACACGCGGTGGCAGATACCGCGCGGTGCGACGATACCATTTGGCCGCGAGCAGCTCAAAAAGTCGCCCCGCGAAAATTAGTAGCGCGGCAACGGCCAGGGCAATTGCGACAACAAAGGTCGTGGCAAAGCCGTCGAGTTCGGGCAGGCCCCAGACTACGCGGATCGAGTTCTGCCACTCTGTGCCCATCCAGAGGCCAAAGCCGCAGATCATCAGCGCGAGCGCATAGATCGCGTAGATTTGCACGCGCGATGGCCGGAAAGCCGGTTGCACACCCAGCCAGTAAACGCCTGACCTGACAACGTATGCCGCCGCATAACCAATCGCAAAGACAAGACCCCCAAGTGCTCCCTGTATCTCGGGGCCGCGCGGCACCATCGACGGCGTGAGCGACACGGCAAAGAGCACGGCTCCAACCAGAATGCCCGCGGGAGAGAGCGGCCCGAACAGTCTCGGCAGCAGTTGAATCACGCCATCGGGGCGATTTTCCTTGTCGCGCATCCCTGTACCTCGGAGTGACAGTCTACCGCATTACATGGCACCATGGCCACCTGACAATCCAGCCCAAATGCCCGGATTGATGGTGATGCGAAGGTCAGGACCATCGGGACCGTTGATCCGCGCTGCGTAAACAGGGTCGACGGCCCAACGCCGCCCTAAGGATCAACCCGGTTGGGTCAATCCTCGTCTGGACAACTTCGGGAGCCTGACCGAATGTGCTTGGGAAACTTCCAACCTAGCGGGGGCGACATGGGGCTTGCACACGAATCCAGAGTTCCTGCGCCTGTCCTTGTGTACCGTCGCTGCACCTTGATTATCGGTGTCTTGATGACACTGATCCTAGCGGCCTGTAGCCGTCCTCCTGAAATCATTGGCATCGACAATCCGGCACTCCGCCCGGCGGTTGAGGCCGAGAGCACGCGGCACCGAATTTTTATCACAAGCGGCCGCGCGCCGTCCGAGGAACCCGGAGCGTTCTTGTCGGCCAACCGCGCGCGGACACTTGGCCTTGCCTCTGTGGATGTGCTGGTTCCTCCGAACCACTCAATTGGCAGGTTGAAACGGGCAAGACGCCTGCCGCCTGACCCGCGAACAGAGTTCATGGCCGTTGATCCGGTGACCTATGCCGGTGATGCTGCCTTTGTTGACGCGATCAACCGAGAGCTTGAAAGCCGCCCCGCCGACAAGCGGACGATCCTGCTTTTTGTCCACGGGTTCAACAATACGCCAACAGATTCCCTGTTGCGGTTGGGTCAGTTTGTCGAGGATAGCAACTTTGAGGGCGTGCCTGTCTTGCTGAGCTGGGCATCTGCGGCACGCACGATCCGGTATGTTCACGATCTCAACAGCGCTCTGATTGCCCGGGATATGGTGCCTGAAATAGCCGAGATTCTGGGACAGACCAAGGCGCATAGCGTTGATGTTTTCGCGCATTCCATGGGCAGTCTCTTGACTATGGAAGGTCTTGTGGAGCGTGATCGAAGCGGTGAGCTGGGCCGTAGAAAAAATCTGAATACCATCGTTCTGGCCGCGCCCGATATCGACATTGATCTGTTCCGAGCACAGCTCAACCGGTTATCCCCCGAAATCCGGCGCTCGATCTTTTTGCTAATCTCAGAGCGGGACGCCGCTTTGCGTGTTTCTGCCCGCCTTGCCGGTGGTGTGCCCCGTGTGGGGGCTGCCCCGCTCAGGGATCTTGAGGAATTCGGGCTGACCGTGATCGACCTGTCAGACATCAACGATTCTAGCTCCGGAAGCCATTCGGCATTTGCCGGTTCGCCGGATGTCGTCCAACTGATCGGGGCGGGACTGAACAGCGCAGGTCGCTTTGGAGAGGATACGTCCCCTCTGATTGATCAGATCCTGACGGTGTCCCCCATCCGGGTTTTGCGACAGAGCCCCGGCGGCTGAGGATCTGCCATTGCGCTCAGTCGATATGCAAATTGTTGATTTTCGCGTCGAATTGACCCGTTTTTCCATTTGGCGCGGCCCCCTCTGAAACATGATAATCTCATGAAAAAGAGGCGGAATTGTTGAAACCAGCGGCTCGCAGTGGCTCAGGAACGTGGATCAATTCCTCGCGAAATTCAACATCGGCGCCATGATCACCCGCAAATCGGCGCAGCTGGTTGTTTCCAGCCTTTTGAGACAGTCGTGGAAAAAGCCTCCGGGCGCGCCTTTTGGCGTGGGTGTTTCGCTTTGACATCAGGCTGATTGTTCCGCTGACAAGAAAGCTCATGGTGCATTATCTGGGCTCTTTGACGGCGGTGACCGAGAAGACCGCAGAGCGTGCTTGATATGTCGACTAACGACCCGGAGCAGACTTTCGCTGCGAAGGTCACGAATGGCCGCAGTGGCGCAGGAAGCGGGCTTTGCAAAGTCGGGAACCTTAGTCGCCCTTCAAGACGTGACCGGCCCAAAGCCGACTTTCACACATCACTCAGATGCTGCGCTGCGGCTACAGCATACCTGTCATTCGCATCCCACACAGAGTTTTCGGTCAGGGAAGCCGCTTCAAACTGGATTCCGTTGTAGAAGCAACCGTAGGCAGAACGCCACCTCTGCAAGGATCGTGATCGCATACGCGGGTGCAAAAGCAGAAGACAGGCTAGGTGCGAAGAACCGCAGCCCACTCCCGACCAGATAAACGAGCCCTGCAACAGCCAGTCCTACTCCGAAGGCCTTTGCAAAAAGCCCCGACCGCCATACAAGCCCCCCCATCATGAGGCTGCTAGCACCGAAAAACACTAGCCCCAGGTCGTAGCCATGGCCGTGCAAATCAAGAAACACGAGTGCAAGTTTGTGAGCGTCGGCCATGCCGGGCGCTTTTGCCAGCAGCAACCACGCAGTCTGCAGCGCCATGAGATTGGCGGCAATCAGCACGGTCTGGATCAGGCGGAACACCATTGCAGACAGGGCCAGACCGGGCGCAATGACGCGGAAAATCAGGTAGAACAAGATCGCCAGTCCTGCGTCGCACAAAGCCATGAGCAGGTCGGCGGCGATGGCCAACCGAAACCTGCCCGGTGCCTCAATGATTGCAGTGGCGGTTGTCTCTGCATTGCCAAGGTCGATCAGAGGACCGCGCAGAACAAGTTCGGCGCCAAGGCCCGCGATAATGATGACCAGATAGAGCAGTCCGGCAAGCCGGACCCTGCCTGCAAGCTCGGGGGTGAGTGTGTGAGTGACCATGTGACATCTCCTTGCCTGTGCGTCAGTCATGCGGCGTTCGTTTGCGGCGATACAGGGCGCGGGGGCGCATGCGTGGAAGGCGCGCGGTTCGCTCGCTGTCCGAACCAGACAGACCCAAGAACGATCGTAGCCCCAACGCCCTGCAAAAGCGACAAGGACTGGCCCAGCCAGATCCAACCCAGGATGACTGCCGTCACCGGGCTCATCATGCCGAGCATCGAGACCGCACCCGGTTCAAGTCGGGCAACCCCCCGGAACCACACTGCATAGGTCGCAGCGGCACCAATGAGGCCAAGCCAGGCGAGACCGGCAAGGTTTATGGCAGAGAGAGGCGGAAGCGCCGGTTCGACGATCAGCGCAAGCGGTAGAAGAAGGACGCCGCCCGCGGTAAGTTGCCAGGCCGTGAAGCTCAGTGCTGAAACTAGCGGCTGCCATTTCCGGCTGAGAACGGTGCCCGCCGCCATGGAAGCTGCACCACCCAAGCCGGCCGCGATGCCAACGGGATCGAGCGCGGCCTCGGGTCCGATGAGCAGAAGCGCCACACCCAGAACACCGGTCGCCGCTGCAACGACAGCACCCGCCCGGATCGGTGTTCCAAGCCAGCCCCGGGCCATCAGGATTACCATCATCGCCTGCAACGCCCCCAGCGTCGCAGCGACACCTCCCGGCAACCGGTAGGCGGCCACGAAGAGCAGCACCCAGAACAGCGCGAAGTTGAATGCGCCAAGTAGAAAGACGCGACCAAGCCAGACACGCGGCGGCAGACAGCGCGTGATGGCGAGCAGCAACAGCCCGGCAGGAAGCGCGCGCAGCGCCGCCAGCGTCACGGGATAGCCGGCAGGCAATGCCTCGGTCGTGACAAGATAGGTGCTGCCCCAGATGGCCGGGGCGAGCGCGGTAAGAAGAACATCGGTGGTGCGTGACATCGGTTGTCTCGATCTCAAGGAATTGGAAAATGTTGGCCATCTCTCGGGCATGAAACGCGTTCTTTCAGGCGATGAGGCGGAGGGCTGCGCGCAGTTGTGCGGCCAGATCCTCGCGTGGACCATTGACGAGGCGGGTGCCGGTTTCGCGAACGATCAGGGTGGGAATGGACCGGACCTGTAGTTTGCGGGCCTGTTGCCGGTCAGTCTCGACGGAACTAAGCGTTCCTGGGTCATCGAAAAGCTCGGCGAAGGCAGATGCCTCGAACCCCAGTTCTCGCGCCACATCCAATACTGTGGCAGGATCGGCAACGTTCCGCGCCTCGGTCAGATGGGCGCGCTGCAGCAGGTCGAACATGTCCCAATGGGCTTTTTGACCACCAAGGCGTTCCGCAGCCTTGCACCCCAACGCGGCGGTCATACCGTGCGGGTAGTCAAAGGTCGCGGCCCGCATCTCGTTGATTCCGACAAGCTCCGGCCGATCGCTGACCTGACGGCAGACCGCCCAGTGACCGAGGATCGTGTCGCGGGCGTCTTCAGGTGAGCCCCAGCGCGCGGCCATTTCGGCGCGGCTGGCTTGCAAGACGAAAGTGCGGTGTCGCACGTCGAGATCGAACTCTGCCGCAAGGTTGCGCATCCGCGAAGAGATGTTGAAGCACCAGCAGCAGACGACATCGTGGAAGAAGTCGATGGTCAATGACGCCATCACGCAGCCTCCTCAACTTTGACGGTCCCGGCGAGCTTCGCCGCGATGCGCGCCACATGCGCGCCCTGAAAGCGCGCTCCGGCCAGGTCGGTCTCGGTAGGCGTGCGCGAACCGTCAGCACCTGCGATCGTTCCCGCGCCATAGGGCGCGCCGCCGACGATCCCATCGGCTGTGGTTTGACCGGCAAAGCTGTAGGGCATGCCCACGATCAGCATGCCAAAGTGCTGGAGCGGGATTTGCGTGGACAGCAGCGTTGCCTCATGCCCGCCATGCTGCGAGCCTGTGGAGGCGAAGACAGCGGCAACCTTACCCACAAGCGCATTACGCGCCCAGAGCCCACCTGCCTGATCGAGGAAGGACTTCATTTGTCCGGCCATCATGCCGAAGAGCGTGGGCGTGCCGAAGATGATGGCGTCATAGGCCTCCAGATCGGCCGGAGTCGCCAAGGGCGTGTCATCCGGGGCGAAGCCAGCCTTTTGCCTTACCTCTTCCGGGACGGTTTCGGGCACGCGGCGCAGATCGACAAGGGTGCCGGGCACGGAGCGCGCACCTTCGGCCTCGGCCTGAGCAAGCGCGCGGACATGGCCGTAGCTGGAATAGTAGAGAACAAGAACGCGGGTCATGGGATCCTCTCGGGGATTGCAGTTTCATTGTCCGAGAGGATGGGGGATATTCGGCGCCGGAATAACCAGCCGGCGCTCACTTCATTCTTTACGCTGGTTGAAGAATGTCAGGGTTACAGCGCCGCGCGCAGGTGATCGAGGAACGCCGTGACCTTCGCGTCCATGCTCAGCCGCGAGGCCGTCACGGCGAAGATCTCCGGTGCAGGAAGTTCCCAGTCCGGCAGGATACGAACAAGTTCACCTTGCGCCTCAGGCTCTTTCGAGACGAAATCCGGCAAGGTGCCGATGCCCTGACCCGCGATCAAAAGATCGCGCAGAACAAGGCTGTTGCCGACGCGGACTGGTGGATCAAGGTCGATGATTTTTGTGCCCGAGGGACCGTGCAGGGTCCATGACGTCAGATGATCCGCGAGCAGGAAGCCGATGACCCGGTGCTGCGCGATATCCTCGGGGACCTGCGGAGCACCAGCCTTTTCCAGATAGGCGGGCGCTGCGAAGATGCGCTGTCGCATCGTTCCAATCTTGCGGGCGACCAGCGCCGAGTCCGGCATGGCGGGTCGGATGCGGATCGAGACATCAAACCCACCTTCGACCATGTCCAGCACCCGGTCGTCCATCGACAGTGACAGACGCAGATCGGGATAGGTATCGAGAAAATCTGGCAACATGGGTGCGATGACTGTCTGCCCGAAGGAACTGGAGGCGTTCACCTTGAGATGCCCGCGCACCACGCCCGCGCCGTCCCGGATGCGGTCTTCGACCTGGGCCATGGCGCCGAGAATGGCATTGGCCTCGTCATAATAGAGCCGCCCGGCATCGGTCAGGGACATGGATCGGGTGGTGCGCGTCAGCAGCGTGGTCCCAAGACTTTCCTCAAGCAGCTTTATCTCGCGGCTCAGCAGTGCAGGCGAGACACCAAGATCCTCCGCCGCACGTGCGAAGCTGCCCCGCTCAACGATGCGGCGGAAGGCTTGCATGACAGAAAGCTTGTCCATTATTGTCGCGATCGGTCAGCTGTGACCGGCTCTTTGTTCGGCTGTCACCTGAGCTAATAGCATATTACCACAACGCTGCGAATGGCTTGGTGATCTGTCACACCCATGATCTCCACCAGTTTTCCGCGAATGTGCGTGTGGAGTAACGCGTCCTGTCTGGAACCATGAAAGAAATCGATAGCATGACAATCATGGGATTAGATGCTCCAGCCACATTTCCATAATCAATGGTGAAACTGTCCGCATGTCCGACGTTTGGGCATTGTGGAGCAAATAGCCACTATCCTCACCTCAAACTGGTGCGCTCCTCCTCGGCTTGAACGCCCTATGCGCTTCCGATTGTCTCGACGCTCCCGGCCCTTAGCGGCCGATCAGCAAATGAGACCTGAGTGTCCGCAATGTGTAAGGCTCATTCTGCAGGTGAAACTTTGTAATACGTTCAGGCAGATGGCGGGCTTCAGATCTGCTACTGGCCAAAGTCTGCGCGATAGCTGCTCGGGGTTGTGCCTACGGTTCGGCTGAATGTGCGAGCAAAATGGGCCTGATCGGCAAAGCCTGCGATGAAGGCGATCTCTGCAAGTGCTGGGCCATTGGATTTGCACAGGTGGGTTGCAGCGACCTCGATCCGCGCATCGGTCACAAGGCGGGAAAAGGAAGCCAATCCTTCGGTCAGGCGGCGCTGAAGGGTGCGGGGCGCGGCGCCAGCTTCGGCCGCAAGACTGGCCACTGTCCAGCGGCGCACCGGGTCTGCAACAAGACGGCCTCGCAACCGTGATACTAGATCGGTCTCCGGGTTATTGCCACGCACTTCGACCGTTCTGCTTGCCGATGCCGCTGTCAGGACGACACTGCCGACGCCTTGTGACGTGCCCGCGTCATGCCATTTACCCTCGTTGCGCCAGACCGCGCCCGCGTCAGTTTTCATCGTCACATCCGTCGATCCGGTCATCTCGGTCAGGATTGTAAGAAGCCCAAGCACCAACAAGCTTTCTGCCATGGATGGCGGCGGGCCATGGTCACGCGCGCGGTGGGTCAGTCGAAAGCGTTGCGGAGAAAGCTGCTCTATCTCGACCCTGTGTCGCCCATGGCTGAAGCGCTCCAGCCTGTGCCAGCGCTCCATGAGATCAGGTATGTCCCTTGCATTGGTCAAGGCTTGGACGACCGGCTCGGGGGCCATGGCGCATGCGGCGTCTGCAATGGACAGGATGGCCAACGGGCCATGGCATGCCAAGACAGCGCTGAGGACCGCACGCTTGTCCCCAAGCGAAACATGCGCGGTCGGGGACGTCGGCACGGGAATGGAAATGCCCTGCCGTGCAAGCCCCATTGCGACCAGGCGCATCATGGCGGCCGAAGCGAAATCCTGTCCTTCAATGCGTTGGGCCATGCACGTTACCCCTTTCCAGCCAGAGGGTAGTCCAAAACAGGGGGATGTTCAAAAGAACGAAGGTCCGGCGCCCTCTTTCGGAGGCAGGGCAAAACACGAAAGGTCAGGGCACATTTGTAGCCGAACGCCATCATAACGCGAGGTCCCCGGCCCGCGCCGGAAGGCGGACCAGGCGTCGGCCGGTGGCTGCGCGGATCGCATTGGCGATGGCGCCGGGGCCTGCCACCATGACGGTTTCGCCTGCGCCTTGTGGCGGACGATCGCTTTGGATCAGATCAACGGTGAGTGTGGGTGTATCGGTCATGCGCGGGATTGGGGCATCCGCAAAGGTCTGGGCCGTGACGCGCCCGTCTTCCGTGGGCAGATCGTCGGTTAGCACCATGGCAAGGCTCCAGACTAGATTGCCTTCGCATTGCGCACGGACCTGATCAGGGTTGATGACCAGCCCGCAATCATGCACGCACCACATTCGCGTGACCCGCACCCGACCACGGGCATCGACGGCCACATCGGCAATGGCCGCCGTATGGCTGGTCTCCTTGTAGGTGCCGCAGGCGATACCGCGTCCTACCCGCAGACCCTCGGAGAACGCAGGCGTTTTGCCCCAACTAGAGATTTCACCCACCCGCTCAAGACATGCCGCCAAAAACGGATCAGCAACATGCGCAAGGCGGAACGCCAAGGGATCGACGCCTGCGGCCAGTGCCGCCTCGTCCATGGCACTCTCAATAGCCAGCGCGTTCGGCCCGGCACCCAGCCCGCGCCATGGGCCGGTATGCACAGGCAGCCGCACCATGTCATAAGCTGCGCGGGCACGGCCCAGCACATAGGGCGCGGCCATACCTCGCGCCACGCCACCATCGCCGGCAAAGACGTCGGTGCCGCGCTGCATCCAGGATGGCACGACGGCGGCGGTGAACATGATATGAGAACTCATCTGCGCATGGTCCCAGTCGGTGATCCGGCCTTGCCCGACGCGCGCCCTGACCCGGTGAGAAGACGGCGGGCGGTGGAACCCGAGCGCATATTCCTGAGCGCGCGTCCACTGGACCTTGACGGGGCTGCTCACGGCAAGTGTGAGTGCCGCCGCCTCTGCCTCAACCGTGCATATCGTTTTGCCGCCGAAGGCCCCGCCAATCCGGCAGGATTGGACAGTGACTGCACCGGCAGATAGCCCGAAGGCATCGGCCAGAAAATCTCGGATGTAGAAGGCATCCTGCGTACCGGCCCAGACCCGCAATGCCCCGTCTTCCCATGATGCTACGGCTCCGCGCGGCTCGATCGGGCCATGGGCTGCCATGGGGATATCAAGACGCAGATCGACATCCCACGGGCCAGCCTCGGGCGCGCCGTTCAGAACCTTGTGCGGGAGTGCGCCCGCTCCAAGACGGGCATCGACGTCAATGGCGCGCGCGATATCCGCGTGGGGGTGTTGGCCCGCCACATCCCACTCCACCTGCAACGCTTCAGCAATTGCATCAAGCGCGCCGGGTCGGGCGGCGACAATGCCAAGCCCCTGAGCCTTGCCAATCGGCGGACCGCAATCCTTGACAACCGCGACAAAGCCAGGCACCGCGCGCGCCGCATCGATATCCCAGCGCCGGGGGCCAGAGTGCAACTCGACGGACGCAGGCGCGCGCAGCACCCGACCATAAAGCATTCCCGGCAGTCGGATATCGGCCGCATAAAGCGGTTCGCCCGTGACGATCCCGCGCGCTTGGACCAGTTCGGGGCTGGCGCCGATCAGGCCACCGCTTCGCAATGCGCGCAACTCGGAGACTGGACGCGCCCTGACACGGACCAGTCCTGCAACCTGTCCGGCAGCCAGGGCATCGCGCAGCGCGGCACAGGCCTGCGCCAACGGTTCGGCAAACAGCATCACCGATTCACTGCCCACCGTCGCCTTGACGCGCGGCATGTCGGTCGCATGCAGGACCACGTCGACCCGGTCCCACTCCGCCCCAAGCTCGGTGCAGGCGACCTGCTTCAGTGCGGTGGCGATGTTCTGTCCCATCTCGGCGCGCGGCAGGGTCAGGGTGAAATGCCCGTCCCGATGCGCGATCCATCCGATGGCAGTCGAGACGTCCGGATCAGGGCGTTTGGGGATAACCGGGATGCGCGAACACGCCGTCGCACCGATAGCGGCCACAAGCCCCACGGCCGAGGCCGCCAGAAACGCACGCCGCCGCATCACACACGCTCCGCCGCGCGGGCAATCGCCGCACGGATACGCGGATAGGTGCCGCATCTGCACAGGTTGCCGTCCATCGCCGCATCAATGTCATCCTCCGATGGGTCAGGCGTTTCCTCCAGCAGCGCCACAGCCGCCATGATCTGACCAGCCTGACAATAGCCGCATTGCGGCACTCCGAGGTCCAACCAGGCCTGCTGGACCGGGTGCAAGCTGTCCCCGTCGGCCAGCCCCTCGATCGTGCGGACGTTCAGACCCTCGATATCGCCGGAGCGGATCATGCAGGCGCGCGTGGCGGCACCGTCCACAATGATCGTGCAGGCCCCGCAAATGCCAACCCCGCAACCGAATTTCGCACCCGTCAGTCCGATGTGTTCTCGCAACAGGACCAACAGCGGCTCATCTGCCCAATCGGCCGGAATATCCTGACCTAGTCCGTTCAGAGTGAAGCGCATGAGTAACTCCCGTTCATGGTTTGAACGGCAATTAACGCGTTGACGAACACCAGTCTTGAACGATCACGCCAAACTGCAAGAGCTTTGCCAAGGCACAGAGCGGACTCTCACATGAGGAGATCGAAAGACCGCTCCCCGCCCGACGCGAAGAATACGACCGCCTGCGAGCCGCGGCCGAAGATCTGGCCTATCTGCAGACCTATGACCGCGCCAAGGCCGCGCTTGCGGCGGGCGAGGATGGACTGATCCCGGCGGACTACGCGAACCGCCTGTTGAACGGCGAAAACGCTTTGCGCGTCTACCGAGACCTGCGCGGGATGACACAAGCCGCCCTGGCCGCAAAAGCGAGCGTGAACCGCGTGACTGTGGCCGAGATCGAAACCGGTCGTAAGCAGGGCTCGGTCACGACCCTGCGCGCCTTGGCCAATGCGCTCGGCGTAAGTCTGGATGATCTGGCTGAGTAAGGTTGGCTCTAAGCCGCCGGTCAGCCTGTTGAGCTGGGCTCACTAAAGGGGCCACTTAAACTTGGTGAAGCATATTGTTTGAGAGGCGAGGTCGGCTGATAGCTTTCGCCGTCCACCGAAAGAAGGGTGCGTTGGTGGGTAAACCGGTCGAAGATCGCGAGGTCGAGGTTAGACAGCATCTGCAACATCTGTATGCGCTTGGGACATCTGCGCGCCGATGGGGCATCCCCTGATTCAGCGCATGCCCGCCTCGTTGCTCCCGATTTTTCGGATCCAGTTGTGCCCCATTAACTCGACAGCTTTGACGCATCAGATGCTACGGATGCGCCTGACAAATTCCGACATCGTATCTGTCATCCGCAAGGCCGCATCGTCAACATGTTGCATCAGCGACATGACCTCGTTCGCCGCAGTTGATGCCAGCTGGGATGCTTTCTGAACCTCTGAAATACCGCTATCAACCTCATTCATCCGCGTGGCCGTGCTGGACATGCGCGATGCAATGCTGGTGGTGACGGTACCTTGCTGCTGTGCCGCAGCCGAGATGGTTCCCGCTTGGGCGTTAACTTCGCTTATCGACGCAGAGATCGAATGTATCGCTGTCGAATTTCTGGCCACGGCGGCGACGACGTTCTGGATTTCCTCGCCGATCTGCGCAGTGGACTCGGCGGTGTTCACTGCCAGCCTCCTTATTTCTGCGGCGACCACGGCGAACCCGCGTCCAGCGTCGCCAGCATGTGCGGCTTCGACAGCGGCATTGAGCGCAAGCAGATTTGTTCTATTCGTGACCTCTTTGATCAGACCCACGATACCCGTAATGCGGCCGGCAACACGCTCCAACTCTGCAAGGATTCGGGACGCTGCATCTGCTTGCCCGGACGCGGAGTCAACCAGTTGGGCCGTGCGGCCGATACCCTGAACAATCTCGGCAACAGAGGATGACAGCTCTTCGGACGCCTGTGCTACGGCATCGACCGAGGCAGCCGTTTCACAGGCGCTGTCCTTGGCGGCTTTGGACTGCCGGGATGTTTCTTCGGCGGTGCTCGCCATCGCGACCGCAGCCGAGCGCGCCTGTTCTGCGGCATGGGATAGCGCCTCGACCACCTGTTTCGCTTGCCCCTGCACTTCGCTGCCTAATATGCGTATTGGCCGGATCAGCAAACGCGCCAGCAAGAGGCCAGCGAAAAAGATGACAGCTGCCAAAATCAGCATGTTACGCTGCGCTTCCTGTCTGCCTTTGATTGCGTCGGCGAGCACCTCGTCTTTTGAAATCTCGGTCACAACGCGCCAGTCTAGCCCGGACAGTGATAGGGGGGCGCTTGCTGCAAAGACGGGATCGCCATGATGGCTGATGCCTTCGAAAAATCTTGTGTCTGTCCCGCCACTTGCATTGATACTGCGAACCAATGGGGTATCGAAAAGCATACCAACTTCGGCTTCCCGACTTAGCAGCGGGATTGACCGCAACCCCATGTCACCGGAAAAGATATAGGCATCTTCACTGCCATAGCGCCCCGTTGTCAGCCCCAGCACATCATCGGCAAAATCCGAAGGCAATTGGGCCGCGAACACCCCTGCGAGAGCGCCTTCATCGCGGATTGGCAGCAACAAGAATGCCGCTGCTGCACCGTTTGACGGGGCATAGGGGGCAAAATCGACGAAAGTGTAATCGCGGGCGGTATTGCCTTCGATTATCTCGACGACAGATTTCGCGAATTCCGTATCACGATAGGGACCGCTGCGGAGTGACGTGCCGAAGTCCGTTTCCTTGAAAGTGGAATAGACAATGCGCCCGTTTACCGGCTCGATCAAGAAAAAGTCGTAAAACCCATACCTGTCCAAAGTCGCATTCAGCGCCGGATGGAATTGAGCGTGCAGCGTGCTGTAAAGGCTTCCATCGCCGGGATTGGCTAACGCTTGTTTGCTCCCAATCGTTGCGGGATTGCCGAAAATGAAAAGCTGCTGCAACAAGCGCGCCCGTTCATCAAGGTCGTTGATCCAAACTTGTGCCGCCGTCGCGGAGGCGTCCTCGGTAGCATCCCGTTGCGCGTCGAAACGGGCCTGCATCGCTGCGTTATCAAGGTTTACGGTTGGGGCTGCATGCAACTGCTCTACGGCGTTGTCCAACCGACGCAGGGCGTCCAACGTAGCGGGGGAAGCGGCGACGGTTTGCATGGCGCGCACTGTCGCGTCGAAATAGCTCTCAACGGACTTTCGCTTCAGATTCAACGCAGAGGTTAGAAGCGCCTCGGCTGAAAGGTGAGCCTGTCGCGAACTGCGTTCCAGATCACTGGTCGAAACAAACCACAACGGAAACAGCCCAGCGATCAGCAATGCCGCTGTGACTTTGACGATAAAGGGTACTCGTAACTGACTGAGCATTTCTTGTTGGTTGCCTTCTTGATTGTGAGAATGAATCTTGCCCATCGACGCGGGCCGCCAGACACAAACGACTGACCCTTTAGGATTGTTAGGCTCATTCCCACTACCCGCTTCGGGCTCAAAGCATCTATGCGGTGGTGCAGCATGGCCCGCTGACACTTTGAGGTTGACCATCGACACATCGGCTCGTGGCACAGCATCAACGCACTTGGCCCGTTGCTGCCGGTCGCTACATGAAGGCAGCGATCGCGTATCTTCGCCGGACTGGCCATTCATATCGGGCGCGCCAATCTTGACGACGTAAAGTCAGTCGTAAGCACAAAGCCGCCGTATGATGAACGGCGGCTTTCGAGAGGGAAGACAGAGGCGGCGCATATTGTCTTTGAGGATGGGGGTCTTTTGGCTGGCTGCTTCTCGGGGAACGTCAACGTCAAAAAAGTCCTTCTTACTGGTCAAACACGCGTGGGGACCGACCACCAGCCGGACGGTGCCTGGTGGTCGGTCGCCGTCAAATCTCCTCGGTCCGTGTTCGTGTGGTGAACGCTACAAGAGCGATGGCCAGGCCTGCGCCGGAGAGGGAAAAGACGAAACCAACCGCACCCCCCAGATCCATTGCTGCGCCTGCAACAAGTGGACCTGTCACTGAACCGAGTTGATACAAGATCAGAAAGGCGGCTGAGGCAGCGGCCAACTGCGCTGGAGAAAAGCGTTCTCCCAGAAGTATCAGGGACAAGCCATACAGGGCCAGGATCAGCCCACCCGTGATGAATGCCGCGACGAAAACCAGACCGCCTGTTGAAAGTTGAAGCAGCGCCCCAATCGCGATCAGGGCTAGTCCAATCAACCCCAGCAACCGTTGGCGGCCAATGCGATCTGCCATGATACCGACTGCAAATTGCAGCACGACGCCCCCGATGATGCAGGTCGTCAGCAACCGCAGCGCGCCGGTTTCATCTAGCCCGGTTTCAAGCCCCCAGAGTGTCAGCAGCGAAAAGATCAGGGCCTCGGTGAAACCAGCCACAAACGCGCCAACGGCCATGACCGGCACGGCGCGCGCAGCCGACAGAACGCCTGACCCCTGTTCGGCCACGATGGTCGGTGCGAGGCGGCCAACGGCGATCAGCGGCAGGACGGCGAGCGCCAGGGCACCGCATCCCATCGCGAAAGGTGCTATCCCGGTGATCCCCGTGTAATCCAGTAGGAGGGGGCCAGCGGAGAAGCCGATGAAGAGACAGGCAACGTAGCCCGCAATGACCCGTCCCCGGCTTTCCTCCTGCGCGACCGCATTGACCCAGATGTCGCCCGCAAGCCAGGGCAGCGCCAGCCCCGCACCAATCACGAACCGCATCGCAACCCAGACGGGCGCGGTTTGCACCAGATACATCACGACCAGGCCCGCGATCCCGATCCCGCAGCCCAGTATCATCGCCCGGACCGCGCCAAGTTTCTGTGCCACAGACGGCAACACTGGCATGAATAGCAAGATCGCCAGCGGGGCCATTGCCCCGGCCAGACCAACCACCCATGCCGCACTCCCCCAAGCCTCAAGCGTCAGGGAGGTAAGGGGAAAGGTCAAGCCGAGCGTCAGCCCGATGCCGAGCATATGGAGCATGACCGCACCGAGGCTAAGGCGGCGGTCCTGTGCGGTCAGTTCCATGCGGTGCTCCATGTCTTGGCAAGGGACGCAGCCTCTGCCTTGGCGGCCTCAAAGGACATAGCGGCGGCGTCCGGCCCTGCGAACATCATGGGCTGTGCAGCCACAAAACTCAGATCGGTAACGCCGAGAAAGCCGAGGATGGCCCGGATATGTGGTGTCAGGCAGTCAAGGCCGTCGAACACATCGCCAGGACCGTAGGTGCCCCCGGTTGCGCTCAGGACTGCAACGCGCGTGTCGCCCAGCAAACCCCTCATGCCGGTCCCGTCGGCGAGAAAGGTTTTTCCGTTGCGCGAGACATGATCGAAAAATGCCTTCAGGGTTGATGGCATGCCGAAATTGTAGATCGGCGTGCCGATGACGATGCCGTCCGCCGCCAGCACGCGGGCGACCAACGCGTCAGATGGCGCGATTGCTTGCCTCATTTCTGCGGAATGCTCCGTTTCGGGAAGCGTGATCGCGGCGGTTTCCAGCGCCCCGAAATGCCGTAGGGCATGCAGGGCCAGATCAAGCCGATCCACGGTGATGGCCAACCCGTTCTCGTGCAGGCAGTCAATGAAATGCGACGACAGGCGGCGGGAGTAAGAGCCCTCCGTTCGGGCGGAGGCGTCAATGTGTAGGATCTTCATGGATTTTCCCTTGGTCTCTTGATCTCCTTCCCCAATGGCGCCTTTCAACTGACAGACTGTGGCAGTTGAGATGGCGTAATGACAGCGGATCGCCTACAAACCCATCAGGAGAATCCAATGTCGAACGCCATCATCGAAAGCGTCACCTTCAAGCTGAACGAGGGCGTCAGCCACGACGCCTTTGTGGCCGCTGCCAAGGGCATGAATGCCTGGGTCGTGGCGTGTCCCGGTTTCGTGCATCGCCGCTTGTCCTGCACCGAAGACGGCACCTGGATCGAGCACATCCAGTGGCAGGACATGCCCTCGGCCAAAGCGGCGGCTGCCGAGATCGGCAAGGTGCCGGGAAATGCCGATTTTCTGTCCGCGATTGACGGCAAAACCGTCCAGCTCATGCATTCCGAGCTGGCAGTGGCCATCAACTGACCGGATGCTGGAGCGCGGCAGACGACTTGCGGATATTGTAGAGATCGTCCGGGACGGGCGGCTCCACCTTGCCCGAGACATCGCCGATGCGCTCGAGGTCTCTGTGCGCACAGTCTACCGCGACATCGGCGCGCTGGTGGCGGCCGGCGTGCCGATAGATGGCGAGCGGGGCGTCGGCTACATGCTGCGCGAGCCGGTGTTCCTGCCGCCCATGTCACTGTCGCTGGCCGAGCTTGAGGCGCTGAGCCTGGGTATGGCTATTGTCCAAGAGGCCGCAGACGCCGAGTTGCAGGTGGCCGCAGCGGGTGTGATGGCCAAGATCGGCGAACACGCATCCAATCGCCGTCAGGCCCCGAAATCCTGGGGCTTCGGCGTTTACGCCTTTGAAAAAGCGCGGGAAGGCTTTCGTCACATGCCGCTGATCCGGCGCGCAATCCGTGAGGGGCTGAAGCTGCGTATCGACTACCGGTCGCTGGATGATCAGATGACAAGCCGTGTGATCCGGCCGCTGCAGACCGAGTATTGGGGCCGGGTCTGGACATGTTCAGCTTGGTGCGAACTGCGGGACGGGTTTCGGGCCTTCCGCATCGACCGCATGCAGGTCTGCGAGGTCACGGGGCGGGGCTTCAAACCTGAAGTGGGCAAGACGATTGAGGATTACTTGACACATGTCGCAAACCAAATGGATCGAGATCGAGACCGTTCATAGCTTCATCACAAATGAACTGGACGGCGTCGTGCCGAAAGACGCGTGGGGCGAAACTTCCTATTTCTACAACCCGGGCCATGTCTTTCAACGTGGCACCTATTTTGCGACCATCAAGCAAAAGGACGGTGCCAATGATCGCGCGTCACACCTTGATCGCAGTGGTGTCTGGCGTCTGAACTTGGGGGTCAGCAAGGAAGTGTTTTTCGAACTGTTCGGTCCTCCGCCCCCGCGCCCTGGAAAGGGTGGAGTTATCGATGGCGGTTGGGACTTTGCTGCAAGCGACCAGCTGATGCCGCATCCGATCTATGGGTGGATGTCATGGATATCCGTGCTCAACCCGTCCCGACTGACTTGGTGCAAATGCTTGCCGCTCGTCTCAGACGCGCATCTTCGCGCCAAAGGCACTTTTGAGCAGAGGAGAGCAAAACAGAATGGTTTAGCGCGACGAACTGCGGTGGAACCCTGAGGCACAACCTATCCTGTTTCGGCACGTTTTTGGTTCGAACCGAAAGCCGCCGTTCGGTGAGGTGCGACGCGAACGAGGTTACAGTGTTCTATGCGCCACGGACAGGCGGCCGTTTCACCCGCCCTGACTTCGCAAGGTAATGGCCGCTTCGTCCTTTAAGACTACGGCTTGTATGGGCGGCGACCGTCAGCGTTCCGCCCATTGCGCAGTCGACCAAACCATACAACGAAGATCAGGTAGGTTAAGACGGTTGCGCCCTCCCGCAACCACCTCAACCGAACCACTACCAACAATCACCTCAGCCCCAGGCTGAGCCAGCCCCACAAGGGCTGTGATCGCACCGTCAAGGTCAATCCGAACGCCGCTTGTCGTCTCGTGCACTGTCACAGATTGGATGAGCCCGCGAATGGTGTCGAGCGCCATGGGGCGGATCTCCGGATCGGCCAAAGTCTCGGATAGCCCCTCGACCTTTCGACGATAGATCTCGCTCAACTGCGGATGGATCCGCACCGCAGTGGGTTCTGGCGCTTGCAGCTTTGCGTCGATCTCGGCTAGGCGCAGCTCCATCTCTTCCAGCTTGGTCTTCAGGCCTGCTGTACGCAGCCCATCTGCAATCGCGTCATAAAGCCCGTCAAGACGTCGCGTGATCTGAGTGCGCTCCGCCTCAAGGCGGGCACGTGCCGCAGTGGCGTCCGCGCGCCCCGCATTGGTCTCACGCCCCACGGCGGAGACAAAAGCGGCGACCGCTTCGGGCCGCATCAACCGCTCGCGCAGCAGGTTCAGAACGACCTCTTCAAGATCGTGG
The DNA here is from genome assembly GCF_002080415.1 of Roseovarius mucosus. NCBI lineage: Bacteria > Pseudomonadati > Pseudomonadota > Alphaproteobacteria > Rhodobacterales > Roseobacteraceae > Roseovarius > Roseovarius mucosus. The sequence goes on from NZ_CP020474.1 coordinate 4,043,557, forward strand.
CGCTTGAAGGAGCGCTTCTGGTCGCAGGTGCCCAGTTTGCGCGCGGCCGAGCAGGCCAGATAATCCTTGCCGACCGCAGCAAAGCCGCTGCCGCAGCAGCCACAGCGCAGGAGGCCTGTCAGCAGATGGATCGAGCGCTTCTTCTCCCAAAACCGTGTCTCTTTGATGGCCTGTACTCTGGGGCTGGCATCGATCTCGCCCTGTCGCTGTTTGACCCGCGCCCAGAGCGCGTCATCCACGATCCGCAGCTCGGGAACCTCGGTGGTGATCCACCGCTCACTTGGATTGAGCCGCGAAACCCGGCGCCCGCTTTCCGGATCCTTGATATAGCGCAGGCGGTTCCACACGAGCCGCCCGATATAGAGCTCATTATTGAGCAAGCCGGTGCCCCGAATACGGTGCCCGCGAATGGCGGTGTCGCGCCATGCTTTGCCGCGCGGACCAGGAATGCGCTCGGCATTGAGGCGCTTGGCGATGGCTTTGGGGGACAGCCCCTCGCTGAATTCCTGAAATATCCTACGGATCAAGGTTGCCTCATCCGCGTTGATCGTGCGTTCGCCGGTCACAAGCATGCCGTCCTCGCCCAAGCGGCGCACGACGTCATAGCCGTAGCTGTTGCCACCGCCAGAGTGCCCCGCTTCCACGCGCCCGCGTAAACCGCGATGGGTCTTGGCGGCCAGATCCTTGAGAAAGAGCTGGTTCATCGTGCCTTTGAGGCCGACATGCAGCTCACTGACTTCACCCTCCGACAAGGTAACAATCCGCACCCCGTGAAAACTCAGCCGCTTGAAGAGCGTGGCCACGTCCGCCTGGTCGCGGCTTAACCGATCCAGGGCTTCGGCGATGACGATATCAAAGCAACCTCGGCTCGCGTCATCGAGCAGGCGTTGAACGCCAGGGCGCTGCATGCTGGCGCCGGAAATCGCCATGTCGGAAAACTCTTCCGTCACCGTCCAGCCTTCGCGCGCGGCGCGCTCACGGCAAATGCGCAGCTGATCCTCGATCGAGGCCTCGCTCTGCATCTGGGATGAAAACCGCGCATAGATCGCTGCCCTGATCATGATCGACCTCCCTTAAGCCGCTGGACGAGCGACGCGTAATCGCGCCCGGCCTCGATGGTTTGTGCGTGTATGTAATGGCGTTCTGCGGTCATTGCGCTGGAGTGTGCCAGAACCGGCTGGATCAGTCGCGCACTTTCTGGTGACAACCGCGCCAGCGTCGTGGCCGCCGCATCCCGGAAGAGATGCGGCGAGACCCGCTTGCCGGTCAATTTAAGCGTCAAATCTCCAATGCGACTGCCGAGACCATTCTGTTCCAAGATCTCACCCTTCTTGCCAACCCAGAGGATATTATGGGTCCGGCCGCCGCGGGCGAGCAAGGCTGGCCGCACGTCCACGATGTAGCGCCGAAGCATAGCCTCGATCTGAGGGGGCACTGACGCCTCCCATGGCACGCCGGTTTTGGTCATCTCCTCAGACAGCGAGATCGTGATCTCATCAGATGTCAGCAGCACAGACTGACCAAGAGCGAGCTCGCAAAATGCGCGTCGGCGTATTGGCAGAACGGCGAGCATAGCGATCATCATACCGTCCCGCAGACGGATCATCCTTTTTAGAAAATTGGGAACTGCAAGGGGATCCGCGTTGGCATAGGTCAATCCGACCTTGAGCAGCACCCCGCTCGAGAGGATTCGACCGCGCTTGCGCGCCGGATCGCCCCGGCCCGCAGCGCGCTTCAAGCCCGCGAGCAAACGCCGTTGCATTGTCCAATCCAGATCAGGGTCAGCGGCGCGCAGAACACGCAAGACGCTGTCGAAGAACATCAAGCGCGACATGGGCTTGGTGTGAGAGAGTGCCTCCAGCCAGGATTGCAAGCGGGGCAGGGTGGCCCGTTCTGCAGGCGGCAGCGCCAGTGCGTTCGGATCGAAAGTGGTCAGCCACTTCATCCATCGCGCGTAGCGCACTTCAAGCGTCTTGGACGAGGTCTGGCGCAGATGCGCCAAAGCCCCTGGATCATCAAATGGATCCGCTTTCTTATGCAGCGCATCCCACATGGTGCGATCAGCCGCGGGCCATGCTGCGCGGGGGAGAATGAGGCTCATTTGCGCCGTGCTTTTTTGGCCTCGATCAGATCAGCAAAGGCGCGTGTGGCCGACTTCACCTCAAGGCCGGAGTACATATTGATTGTGTGGCTCGTCGCACAGTGACCGAGAAGGCGGCGGGCGACCTCGTAGCCTCCTGGATTTGCATCAAGCCAGTTCATCACCGCGAAGTGACGAAACAGATGGGCATTGACCTCGACGCCGGCGGTCTTCCAGACGCGCTGTTTGATCCTATTTGAGAGTTGGCCCGGAATAATGGCCTCCGCACCGTCCCGCGTAGGAAACAGCCATGGCGTTCCGGCCGGGCACATCATCGGGCTGCGCGTCGCAAGGTGACGATCAATCATGCGAATGACATCCTTGGGCAGTTCGAATTCGATGGGGCGTGCGTTCTTGACGTCGTCTTCGATCAAAACCAGATAGGCGCGGCCATCACCAGGGCGCTGGATATGCTTCTCCAGATGAATACCGGCCAGATTCTTGATGCGGATCGGGCAGGCCAGAAGAATAGCGATGGCCACGGCATCCTCGCGCGCCAGAGCCTTGGTGTAGGGGTTCAGTTTGCCTTCGGGCGGGTGGTTGAAAATCCGTTCAGGCAGAAGCAGCAGGCGCAGCATGGTCTGTTCGTTTTGCAGGATGCGCAACCGGTCTCGGTTCTTGGAGGTCATCCCGCGTTGCGGTTGCGACGCGACGCGTGCCGCAAGCTTGCTCAGCTGTTTGCGTGTCGCGTCGTCTTGTCCAGTGATCCGGCCAAGGTTGCGCAACAGGGCCCCCACTTCGCTGATCATTTTTGTGATCTTGTTGTCGGTGCGGGTCAGCATCTGGCGCAGGCCGCGTTCGACTGTTGCGGGATGCAGCAACACGGCGATACTGTCGATCTCTTCCACGGGTACGCCCGCATGCACCAGTTCAGAAGCAAAGCGGATGATCTGACGTCGATACTGGAGAAGTGTTTGGGGGCGCAGCGCCTTTGCTTGTCCGTCCTCAGCCATCGGGTCTGGATGCGCCAAGCGAAACATCAGTTGTGCCAGATCCACCTGAAACGCGTCAGAAAACATGTCGTCGTCCAGTTTGATGATCTTTTGTCGGTTCTCCAGCGGCAGAAGCGTCCTGGGCCAGCTGGGCAGGCGGCGCACTGCGAGGTTCCAGGCATTCAAGGAGGCGCGATAGGCAACTTCGGGCGACTTGCTGATCTCACAACGCACCAGAGCCTCGCGGTAAATCAAGGTGTGCTCAGCAGACACGTCCTCTGGGCGGAGGCCGAGGTCGCTCAGGAAATAGACAAAACGGTGCAGTGCTGGCTTCAAAGTGGGATCGTTGGAGGCCAGAACCATTGACCAGAGCTCATTCCATTCGGGCATGAGGTCGGTCTTGCGGTGCTTGCGGCGCTCCACGATTCCAACATGGGCCATGGCCGACCGCGCGTCGCTGACGGCGTTCTGCCACGCCTTCCGGCTGATCCCCAGCGAGACGGGTGAAATCTTGGCCAGACGTGGCTGCAGCCACCGCCCGTGGCAGGGCACATTTTGCGGCGCCCGACCAAGAGCTTTGGCGACGCGGCGCAAACCTGAGATCATATCCCGGATGCGGATGACATTCAGGCTCTTGTCCTCCTCCAGGGTCTTGATCAGATCAGAGAACATCGGTGTTTGGTTGGGTATGAACGCCATATCGAGATCATTCTTCGCAACATAACTCATCGGGTGGTTTCCTTTTGGACAGGGGGAGACTCGGGTGGACAGGTCAGGACAGAGCGCCCGATTCGGGAAAAGAGTAGCATGAAAAGTTCGCAATTTACGGCGTAGGCCTCTTCCCGAAACAGGCGTAAACCATTGATATGAATGGACATTGATGGCCAAAGATGATCACCACTGTGAGGCCGCTCGATAGGCCGCGTGTGCCGCTGGATCGATGCGTAAAAGACGCCCTCCAGGCCCCACACGGATCGCCTGAAGAAGGCCGGACGCAATCGCGCGGCGCACCGTTTTTTCCGAGCAGTTGTCCAGAACGGCCACATCCTTCACCGTCAAAAGGACGCGAGGTTGGTTAGGTGTCTTGAAGGTCGGGGTGGGCATTGGCTGTCTCCTCAACGTTAGGAGCATCCGCCACCAAGTCCCCTGCCACCTGCCGCGCAAGCAGATCAACCAGCCGCAAAATCGCAGCGTCAATCTGCGCGTCGGCAGACTTCAGAGAAAGGGATTGGGCGGGAACGCGTGTCATGCCATGACCATGACGCGAGGACCAAAATAGAACAAAGTGTCCAGATCGACTTACTTGTCAGTGGTAGATACACTTGCCTCTTCAAGCTTCAGGCGTTCGTACAATTCTTTAGACTCCTGATGTTCGCGCCAACCCTGAACCTCTTTCCAGATCGTCTCGCCTTTTATCTCTGACACCGGATCGGTGATGCAACGCACAATTGCATTAGTGAAATCGACAAGCGGTCCAGTTCGTTCAGAGGTCACGGAGTTGGTCGTTAGAGACACGTTTTTGTCTGCCGCGTGCCATGTATCGAAAATACACCCTAAAATTACGGTGCGGCGATAATCGCGATTGCGCCTCTTGTCAGGCTCCCCGGTGAAGTGGACCCCATACTTTACCGCCGCCCGAGCAAGCGTTCCACTTAGCACCGAAACGTCTCTGAGCGCGTTCTCCAACATCAATCTAAAAACAATATTTGGGTTGTCTTTCGAGCGACCAACCTTTGGGTACTGAACTTCAATCTCCGAATACAACGCCGACGCTCGGGAAAGCCGCACCTGAGCCTGCCTCAACTCTTTGATCAGCTTTTCAAGTTCCGAAGGGCCCATCTCCATCTGCTTGACGACCTTCAAAATGCCGCGTGAGACAATTCTGCCTGATAGACAACCTCCGAGTGCCGAAGACAGCTTGCGCAAACTGTCTCGCGGAAGGTCGAAATCTGCGGCGAACTGCTGGATCTGAGTGTCATTCAGTGGGCCATCCGCAGTTTCCTGCTGCATGATCCACCTTGTAGGCGGTGGCCGCTTTACCATTCTCTATTCCTTGAACGCAGTCGGTTGACGCCGGCATGTCCTCACTCGCAGTCATTCCCAGTGTATCGATCGCGTACCAAAAACAACATCCCTACACTTAGCATTCTCTGACCAACGGCTCGAAAACGAACTTCGAGTCAGGACCTTGCGCCTTGCTCCCTGGTGCTTGGTTTATGCTCGTTGCTTTTCCAAAGGCCTGGATCAGAAAAAGCATCGACCACGGTTCTCCCGTCAACCGGCCACCAATGATGGAATAAGATCCGGGGACCACCCCACCCCGCGCCGACGCGGCCCCTTCTGGCCCGGCGCAGAAACACGACGACGAAACCCACCAGCCGGTGAAATCGATGCTCGCGCGCGATGTGACGGATCGGGGACCGCAACGGTTGCTATCGCCGAAGCGGGGCAGGTGCAAAGCCTGCGGGGAAGCGGCTGGCCACCGAAAAACGGCATCGTGTGGATACGGATCTGAAAGCGAAGGGCCTTCCCCCGCAAGACGGGGGGAAGGTGCGGGGGCCGGATATTGTCTGATGACACCACAAACGCCGCTGTAGCTAAGCTGGTAGAGCAGGCCCTTCTTGGTTTTCGCCAGATGTCGTTGATTTTCGTGTCGGATTGACCCGTTTTTCTATTTAGCGCTGACCATTCTGAAATATGATAATCTCATGAAAAGTCGGCGGAATTATTGAAATCAGTGGGTCAAGGCGTTTCGAAAAACTGGTTCAAATTCTCGCAGAATTCAACACGCCTCAGCCATGAACTCCCGCGTCATGGGTGAGTGCGGCAGGATCAGATCACTGGGAGAAGTCTGGAAGGTGATCATCCGTAGGTCAACTCGATGATACATGGGTGGCAGTGGCCAACAGTTTAGCACAGCCCATGGGACGTCTGACAAGGCCAGCTTGGACGGGGTTTTGTGTCATGGATGTCCCAGGGATGCTCGACGTGGGTGCCGATCCCGCGAGGCGTTCGCCTTTTCACAATGCGAATCAAAGCAAGGAATAGTGCAGCCGCAATCTTTGCGGGAAACGATGTGCCGTTCAGCGTTGTCCCGTGGCTGCAAAGCTGATTAAGTCCTTGAGTAACGACGACGATATAGTTCTTCCCTTAATGTTGGGGCATGCACCAAGGTTGTGGCGGTTTGGATAAACGATTCCTGAGTGAGCGTGACATTTGCACGAAGTTCATCACGCCAGCCCTGCGTGCCGCTGGGTGGGACGAGATGACTCAGATCCGCGAAGAGGTCAGCTTTACCAAGGGACGGATCATCGTGCGCGGCAGGCTGGTGAGCCGGGGTAAGGGCAAGCGGGCTGATTACATCCTGTCGGTAAAACCGAATATCCCGCTGGCGATTATAGAGGCCAAGGAGAACACACAGGCGGTTGGCGCCGGGCTGCAGCAGGCACTGGACTACGCGGAAACGCTGGACATCCCGTTCGTGTTTTCGTCGAACGGCGATGGGTTTGTTTTTCATGATCGAACTGGTGCTAGCCCGACACCCGAGGTCACACTAACCTTGGATGAGTTTCCGTCACCTGCCGAGTTGTGGGCGCGGTATCAGACGGCTAAGGGGCTATCGGATGAAGCTGCGGCGGTGGCGTTGCAGGATTATTTCGACGATGGCAGCGGCAAGACCCCGCGCTACTATCAGGTTAACGCTGTCAACACTGCGATTGAAGCCATCGCCAAGGGCCAGGACCGTGTGTTGCTGGTGATGGCAACCGGCACCGGCAAGACCTACACGGCGTTTCAGATTATCTGGCGGCTTTGGAAGGCGGGACAGAAAAAGCGCATCCTGTTTCTGGCGGATCGCAACGTGCTGATCGACCAGACCATGGTGAATGATTTCCGGCCCTTCGCGGGCAATATGGCAAAACTGTCGACCCAGTCCAAAACCATTGAGCGCGCCGATGGCACATCAAACGATCTGACGATTGCCTTGGATAAAAAGAGGCGGATCGACACATCCTATGAGATTTATCTTGGCCTCTATCAGGCCATCACCGGCCCCGATGAAAGTCAGAAGCTCTACCGCGAGTTTTCACCAGACTTTTTCGATCTGATTGTGATTGACGAGTGCCACCGGGGAAGCGCTGCAGACGATTCCGCCTGGCGCGAAATTCTCGCGCATTTCTCAACGGCGACCCAGATCGGCCTGACCGCAACGCCGAAGGAAACCGAATACGCCTCGAACATCGATTACTTTGGCAAGCCGGTTTACAGCTATTCGCTCAAGCAGGGCATCCGCGACGGCTTCCTTGCACCCTACAAGGTGATCAAGGTTCACATCGACCGGGATGTGCAGGGCTATCGGCCTGTTCAAGGTCAGCTGGATCGCGACGGTGAAGAAGTCGAAGATCGCATCTACAACACTAAGGATTTCGACCGGACATTGGTGCTGGAGGATCGTACCAAACTGGTCGCCCAGAAGATCACGGAGTTTCTGAAACAAAGCGGCGACCGGATGGCCAAAACCATCGTCTTTTGTGTCGATCAGGAACACGCCGCCCGGATGCGGCAGGCGCTCATCAATGAAAACGCCGATCTGGTGGCGCAAAACCATCGCTACGTCATGCGTATCACCGGCAATGACAAAGAAGGCCTCGACCAACTTGGTAACTTTATCGACCCGGAAGCGCCCCATCCGGTGATCGTGACAACTTCACGGCTTCTCTCGACCGGTGTCGATGCGCAAACCTGTCGTCTGATCGTCCTCGATCGTGAAGTTGGGTCAATGACCGAGTTCAAGCAGATCGTTGGTCGCGGCAGCCGTGTACATGAGGATACCCAAAAGCTGTTCTTCACAGTCATGGATTTCCGAGGCTCAACGAGCCATTTCGCTGACCCGGAATTCGATGGGGAGCCGGTTCAAATTTACCAACCCGGCCCTGATGACCCGATAACACCACCAGATGATGCCCCGCAGACGGACAATGAAGGCGCTCCCTTGTCACCGGAACCGGATGATGATGAAACTGTGCTGATTGACCCAATCGATCCACTCGACCCACTTGGTGGCAACACAGGCGGCGGCCCGATCCGCAAGGTCTACGTTGATGGGGTAGGCGCGGTCATCGTGGCTGAACGCGTTGAATACCTCGACGAGAACGGCAAGCTGGTCACAGAGTCTTTGCGCGACTACACCCGCAAGGCCCTGAAACGGCAATTTGCCAGCCTTGATGATTTCCTCAAGCGCTGGAACAGCGAGGGCCGCAAACAGGCGGTGTTCGAGGAATTGGCAGCCGAAGGCCTGCCGCTCGATGTCATCGCTGCGGAACTTGGCAAGGATCTCGACCCATTCGACCTGATCTGCCACATCGCTTTTGATGCCAAACCTCTCACCCGGCGTGAGCGGGCTGAAAGCGTGAAAAAACGCGATGTATTTACTAAATACGGCCCCCAGGCAAAGGCCGTTCTCGAAGCCCTGCTGGAAAAATATGCCGATGAGGGCGTCATGAACCTCGACGATCTTGGCGTCCTGAAGATTGCGCCATTCAGTGGCATGGGAAGTGTGGTTGAACTCGTTCGCGCTTTCGGTGGAAAACCCGGGTTCGAACAGGCCGTCCACGACCTGCAATCTGCTATTTACGAAGAAAGCGCATAACCAATGTCCGTCCGTACCCTCGTCAAATCCATCCAAGACATCATGCGCAAAGACACCGGCGTGGATGGCGATGCGCAGCGCATCAGCCAGCTTTGCTGGATGTTCTTCCTCAAGATCATCGACGATCAGGATCAGGAGCTCGAACTTACCAAGGACGACTACACCTCGCCCATTCCAGAAGCTCTGCAATGGCGCGCCTGGGCGGCAGACCCAGAGGGGATAACCGGCGACACGCTGCTGGATTTCGTGAACAACACCCTGTTCCCCGAACTCAAGGCCCTGCCCACCAATGCAGGCCCCCGTGCCAAGGTCGTCCGCGATGTGTTCGAGGATGCATACAACTACATGAAATCCGGCCAGCTGATGCGGCAGATCATCAACAAGATCAACGAGGTCGACTTCAATAACCTGACCGAGCGCCAGCACTTCGGCGACATCTACGAGCAAATCCTCAACGATCTGCAAAACGCGGGCAACGCGGGCGAATACTACACCCCGCGCGCGGTCACCGCCTTTATGGTCCAGCAGATCGACCCGCATCCCGGAGAAATCATGTTCGACCCGGCCTGCGGCACCGGCGGCTTTCTGACCTGCGCCATGCGCCACATGCGCGAGCGCTACGTCAAACGCCCCGAGCATGAGGCGCTGATGCAGGGCGCCCTGCGCGCGGTGGAAAAGAAACCGTTGCCCCACATGCTCTGCGTCACCAACATGCTGCTGAACGGGGTCGAAGAACCCGACTTCGTACGCCACGACAACACCCTCGCGCGGCCGCTGGTCAGCTGGACCCGTGATGAGCGCGTCGACATCGTCCTCACCAACCCACCCTTCGGCGGCAAGGAAGAGGATGGGATCGAATCCAACTTCCCCACCTTCCGCACCCGCGAAACCGCCGATCTGTTCCTTGCCCTGATCATCCGCCTGCTCAAACCCGGTGGCCGTGCCGCTGTGGTGCTGCCCGACGGGTCGCTCTTCGGCGAAGGCATCAAGACCCGCCTGAAAGAACACCTGATGGAGGAATGCAACCTGCACACCATCGTGCGGCTGCCGAACTCGGTCTTCAAACCCTATGCGTCCATCGGCACCAACCTGCTGTTTTTTGAAAAGGGCACGCCCACGCAGGACATCTGGTATTGGGAACACCGCGTGCCCGAGGGGCAAAAGGCCTATTCGATGACCAAGCCGATCCGGCTGGATCATCTGGCCGACTGCGCCGCATGGTGGGGCGGGGCAGGGCGGCAAGGGCGGGTGGAAGGGCCTCAGGCGTGGAAGGTCACGGCGGAAGAGATCAAGGCGCGCGGCTATAACCTTGACGTCAAGAACCCCCATACGGTGGCCGAGGATCACGGCGACCCCGAAACCCTGCTGGCCGATTTGGAGGCTGCCGAGACGCAGGTGGCCACCCTGCGTGATCAATTGAAGGCGATCCTGACCGAGGCGCTGGCACGATGAGGGGAGAGGACTTTACCGCCGACCGCCTGCTGGCGCTCTATGACCGCGTGGCCGACTCTGAGGACGCCATCCCCCGCCTGCGCCGCTTTGTGCTGGATCTGGCCGTGCGCGGGAAACTGGTGGAGCATGACCCGAGCGACGAACCGGCGGCAGAGTTGCTGAAGCGGATCGCGAAGGAAAAGGCGCGGTTGGTGAAGGCGGGCGAGATCAAGGAGGCCAAGCCAATTTCCTTTATTGGCGAGCCTGTGACACCTGCGCCAATGGGCTGGATGGTTGTGCCATTGGGTGAAGTCATAAATCGTCACCTCGGCGGAGGGACCCCGTCTAAGAATGACCACTCCTATTGGGGCGGCGATATACGCTGGGCCAGCGTAAAGGACGTTGGCAAGGCCAAGTATGTCGATGATACCATTGATCGGATCACCGAGAAGGGTCTGGAAAATAGCGCTTCCAACCTTGTTCCTGCTGGAAACCTGATTGTCGTAACCCGAATGGGGCTTGGACAACTCTCGATCAATCGAGTTCCGGTGGCAATCAATCAGGATCTGCGCGCGCTGTTTCTCTCGCCTTTTGTGGACATTGATTTTGTTTACAATTTCTTCCTGACCTATGGGATGGAAGGCACTGGACTGACCGTTAAGGGCATCAAGATCGAAGAGTTGCTGGGGATAGCCTTCCCCCTCCCCCCCCTCGCCGAGCAGCGGCGGATCGTGGCCAAGGTGGATGAACTCATGGCGCTGTGTGACAGGCTGGAGGCGGCGCGGGCGGGGCGCGAGGGGGTGCGGGATCGGCTGACCGCCGCCACCCTTGCCCGCCTGACCGCTGCCGAGACCGACGCGGAAACCTTCCCCACTCACGTCCGCTTTGCCCTGCAATCCCTCCCCACCCTCACCACCCGCCCAGATCAGATCAAAACCCTCCGCCAAACCATCCTGAACCTCGCCGTGCGGGGGAAGCTGGTGGCGCAAGACCCAACCGACGAACCTGCGGCGGAGTTGTTGAAGCGGATTGAAAAGGAACGCGCGGCCCGGTTAGCCGGTGGTCGCGCGCAACTGATGAACGAACTAGAAGCAGTCGCTGAACACGAACAAGACTTTTATCTTCCTAAAGAATGGAGATGGACGCGGCTTGGCACTGTAATCAAGCTTTGGAATGGCTTCGCCTTCAAGAGCGCTGACTTCAAGACTACCGGCATACCCGTCATCCGTATTGGCGACTTATCTGACGGTGAGGTAAAGCTCTCCTCGTCCGTTCACGTGTCGAGCGATGTCGCAGCTTCAGTCTCTGATGAAGTCTGGATTCCAGAGGACGCTCTGTTGCTTGCGATGTCGGGTGCAACAACTGGGAAAACGGCGTTCAATCGAACCGGTAAGAAATTGCTTCTGAACCAACGTGTTGGGCGCATCGATTGCTTTTCGATGAATGTCAACTTTATCAGGTTCTTCTTCGAAACGATCATCGCTCGAAACCTGAGTATTTCCCTTGGGACCGCCATTCCGAACCTCAGCACAAAGCAGATATATGAAACTGCGATCCCCCTCCCACCCCTCGCCGAACAACACCGCATCGTGGCACGCGTCGATGCCCTGATGGCGCTTTGCGATCAGTTGGAAGCCAGCCTCACCGCCGCCACCACCACCCGCTCTCGCCTGCTGGAATCTCTGTTGCACGAGGCCTTGAACGGGGCCGTCGCATGACCGCGACGTCTTGGTTTTATCCGGTTGCCGCTTTGCCTGTGTAACGACCCCCACACGAAAGATTTGCCTGACATGCTGACCCAAACAGACCGCCTGACGACAAAAGTTCTGAATGACGCCCGGCGCAAGCTGTTGGAAACCGGCACCCGGAACCGCCTGATCCACGTCAACCGCGCGAACCAGCGGGCCAATACGCTGAACATCATCAACGAGCGGTGCGACGACATCTTTGGCATCCTGCGCGATCAGGCCAAGCGGATGCGGTTCAAGCCCACGGGCAAGGATCGCAAGCCCGGCGAAGAGGACGAGGCCAGCCAGTTCACACTGTTGCCGATGGAGGAGGGCGCAGGTGCGGCAGGCCCCGAGCGGTTTACCGACCAGTTTCTGGAAACCCCGCTTGGCCCCGAAGCGCAGGCGCGCAGGCTGCTGCGGCTGGCAAGTGACGCCCGCACCGCCGAGGAAGAGCAGGGGCTCAACATCCTTTACCTTGCCATCGGGTTCCTGAAATGGCGCGAAAGCAGCAGTTCGGATATCTGGCGCGAGGCGCCCTTGGTGCTGTTGCCGGTCGAGTTGGTGCGCAACGAGCGGACCTCGACCTATGACATTCGCGCGCGCGAGGATGACATCACCACCAACCTGCCGCTGCAGGAACGGTTGCGCACGGATTTTGGTATTCTGTTGCCCGAGATTGAGGAGGGCGAAGGCTGGCAGCCGTCAACGTATTTTGCCCAAGTTACGGATGCGGTTTCCGGCCAGCCCGGTTGGGCGGTCGATGCTGACGGGATGCAGCTTGGGTTTTTCTCCTTCGCCAAGCTCTTGATGCACCGCGACCTTGACCCAGCGGCGTGGCCGAATGGCGGGCTGACGCAAAGCCCGCTCTTGGGGGGGCTATTGGCCGAAGGGTTTGATGGCGGCACGTCGATTTTCGGGCCAGAGGACAAGCTGGATGCGCTGCTGGACCCCGCGGATATCATTCAGGTCGTCGATGCGGATGCGTCGCAGACCAAGGTGATCGAAGAGGTGCGGCACGGGGCGAACCTTGTGGTGCAGGGACCGCCCGGCACGGGAAAATCGCAGACCATCACCAACCTGATCGCAGCGGCGGCGCATGACGGCAAAACGGTGCTGTTCGTGGCCGAAAAGATGGCGGCGTTGTCGGTTGTGCATCACCGGCTGGTGCGGTCGGGGCTGCGCGATATCTGTCTGGAGCTGCACTCGCGCAGTGCGAATAAAAAGGCGTTGGCGCAAGAGCTTGGCCGGACGTTGAGCGCCAGTGCGGCGGCAGTGCCGGGGGTGTCTGATGTCTCAGGCCTGCGTCAGAACCGGGACGCGTTGAACCGGATTTCAGACCTGCTGCACACGCCCGTGGGCGCATCGGGCGACACGCCGTTCCGGGCCATGTCCGAGATTATCGGCCTGATCGGCAAAGGCGCGCAGCCGCCGTCGATCCCGCTGGAGGGGCTTGAACGGCTGGACGCGCCCGCGCGCAAGGCCGCGTTGGGGGCCATCGCGCGCTTTATCGAGGCGTTGCGGGTTGTGGGCGCGCCGGACGCACACCCTTACCGCGGTGTGCGGGAGTATGATCTTCAACCAACCGATCTATCACGCTTGGGCGGCGAACTGGCCGCCGCTGCTGCCGCGCTGACACATGTTTCGGCAGAGGCCGCGCTTTTGGCACCCAGCCTCCTGCGGCCTGCACCTGTGACGCTGGCGGATGCTGCGGCACTGGTGTCCGGTTTGAATATATTGGCCTCAGCGCCCGCGCATGCACAGCCTTTTATCACGCAAAGCCTGCTTGACCGCGTTGATCAGCCCCGCTTGATCGAAGCTTTGACGGCCGGGATCGAATGGTCCGAAGCGCGCCACGAGGCCGAAGGTAGGTTCACGCCAGCCGCGTGGTCGGCAGAGCTTGTATCGCTGCGGTCTGCTATTACGGGTGGGCAATCATCCTTCCTTGCGCGGATTTTCGGGCCATACCGCAAGGCATCGGGCGTTTTGGCCGGGCTGTTGTCGGGCGCGCTTCCAAAGCCCGCCGCTGAGCGTTTGGCGCTGGTTGACCAGTTGGCAGGCGTGCAGGCCCGCAGGCAGCGACTTGCTGATGAGGAAGCGTGGCTGCAAGTGGCCTTGGGCGAGAATTGGCGTGGTGAGCGCACGGAATTTGCCGCGATCAAGGAAATCTCAACCTGGCTCGCAACGGCGAAGGCGGCTGGCTTTGCCACGGCGGACGATCTTCTGGCCGCTCTGGCCGAAATCAAAACGCCGGGACAAGCCGCGCTTTCTCTGGCGGCTTTGGTGCGCGACGCGCAGGAAAAGGCGGAAAAGCCGATTACCCGGTTGGGGTTTGATCTTGAACAGGCCGGGTTGTCGTCGGAATTGAAAGAGGCTGATCTAACTGATTTGGCGGCAGTGTTTGAACGGATGCAGACAGAAAGCGGGCGCTATGCCGATTGGGCGGCCCTTGCGCGCGCGACGGCGCAGACGGTGGAGAACGGAGCAGGCGACGTGATTGACGCGGTTGCGGATGGTCGCGTCGAACCTGCCGCCGCTGGGGACGAATTTACCTATGCTTGCGCCGAGGCGCGTTGGAATGCGGCACGCGCGGTGCTGCCCGAACTTGGGCAAGTGGCTGGTTTGGACCGGCATGAGCTTGTGCAGATGTTTCAGGAAAAGGAGCGCTCGCGTCTGAACGAGGCCCAAACGCTGATCCTTGCGCGCCATTTTGCCCAGATCCCCAAGGGCAGCATGGGGGAAATGGGCGTCATTCGCGGTGAGATTGGTCGCAAAAGCCGCCATAAGCCGATCCGCTGGGTGATGAAAAACGCGGGCTCGATGGTGCAGCGTATCAAGCCCGTCATGCTGATGAGCCCGATTTCCGTGGCGCAGTTTCTGCCGCCCGGCACGGTGACCTTTGATTTGCTGGTGATTGATGAGGCGTCGCAGATCCGGCCTGAGGATGCGTTGGGCGTGATTGCCCGCGCGCGCCAGATCGTGGTGGTCGGGGACCAAAAGCAACTGCCGCCAACGTCGTTCTTTGATCGTCTTGTGGACGATGTCGAAGACAACGAAGAGGACGACGAAATGCCCGCAGGCGCAACGGCGGCAGATATGGAAAGTATCCTGTCGCTTTGCGAAGCCCGTGGTTTGCGGTCGCGCATGCTGGAATGGCATTATCGGTCCCGCGATCCATCCTTGATCCGGGTGTCGAACGCGGAATTCTATGATGACAATCTGGTTCTGCCGCCATCGCCACTGCAGCTCGATCCCAATTATGGGATGAAGTTCCGGCGCGTGCCGGGTGTTTATGCCCGCGGGAAAACTACGTCAGCCCGGGCTGGAACCAACAAGATCGAGGCGCAGCATGTGGTCAAAGCCGTTGCTGAACATGCCCGCAAAAGCCCCGACCTGTCACTTGGCGTTGTGGCCTTTTCCAAAGCGCAGTCTGATACATTGACCGAGGCGTTGGAATATGAACGCCGCCGCGATCCGGTTCTGGAGGCGTTCCTGCGCGAAGGTCGGGCCGAGGATGTTTTCGTGAAGAACATCGAAAACGTGCAAGGCGATGAGCGTGATGTGATCCTGATTTCGGTCGGCTACGGTCCGCAAGAGCCCAACGGTCGGTTGGCATCCATGTCATTCGGCCCGGTGAATGGGGAAGGTGGCGAACGCCGCCTGAACGTTTTGTTCTCGCGTGCAAGGGTGCGCTGTGAAATTTTCGCCTCGTTCGATCCCGGCGACATTGACCCAAGCCGGTCATCGCGCGTCGGGCCGCGCGTTTTGAAACGCTTTCTCGATTTCGCGAAAACCGGGATCATTGAAGAACAGGTGGCAACCGGTCTTGATGCGGATAGCCCTTTTGAAGAGGATGTCGCCCGCGTCATTCGTGAGCTTGGTTATGAGGCCGACCCGCAGGTTGGCACCGCTGGTTTCCGCATTGACATCGGGGTGCGCCATCCTGACCGCCCCGGTCAGTATATCGTCGCGGTTGAATGCGATGGGGCGGCATATCACGCGGCACTTTGGGCACGCGAGCGTGACCGCTTGCGGCAGGATGTGCTCGAGGGCCTTGGCTGGCGCTTCCACCGGATATGGAGCACGGATTGGTTCCATCGCCGAGATCATGAGATTCGCCGTCTTGCCGAAGCCCTTCTCGCCGCAAAAGAATCTTCTGCGGGCGGCATTGTTGTGCGAGGCGCAAATACGGGCGGACTCTTGCAAGTGGTTGATGTGGAACAGAATGCGCCGGGCCCGATCGAGATCGGCCATCTGGAATTGACAGCCCCTCCCTATCAACGCGCAGATTTGTCGGTCAGAAGCACTGTTGAACCCCACGAGGCGCCTCAGGGGCAGATCGGCGATCTGATCATCAAGATCGTCGAGATTGAAGGGCCGATCCATGTGGATGAAATCGCAAGAAGAGTCGCAACAGCTTTTGGTAAGCTCAAGGCGGGTAGCCGGATCGTTGACGCGACAACGCGTGCTTTGAAGGCGGTGCAGAGACGCAGCGACAATCCTCTGAAAACGGCGGGACGGTTTGTCATGACCAAAGATCAGGCCGCCGCTCCGCCGGTTCGAGACCGGAGGGCAGAGACGGGCGGTGTGCTGAAGGCGGAATATCTGCCTCCCATGGAAATTTCCGCTGCAGTTGCGAAGATAAGTGCTGAAAGCGGCATTATGCCGCCCGAAGAAATGACCAAAGCCGTGGCGCGTTTACTTGGTTTTCAGCGTGTTGGGCCGGATTTGTCGGAGGGTATCAGGGCGGTCGTGGTGAAAGCCTGAGGGTGGAACAGGCACCTGGAGCAAGAATGACGCACTCGGCGCAGAGGGGACTTTGACCGTGCCATAGGTTGCCGCACTGCCGCTTCCCAGAAGCGGAAATTGACGAGCGGTGGCTAGGTCCACAGCCAGTTGGTGACTTAACCTGAGTCTAGTCCTCAAATGACTTGAGAGTGAAGGGGTACTCCACTCAAGTAGAGCAGGCTGGACAATTTTTTGCTCGTTCAACGTTCTTGAATGGAACTTGGACAGTAGCTGACGGGACTACCTGAACCGTACGCAAATCATAATCGTATCGATCCAGGAAGACTTCACTTGCATGGGTCGCGGCCAATGCTGCCGCCTGCATAGATGCAGGGACGGCATAGGGAATGAATGAGCCTTGCGCACAGGGCCGAATGGCTATGCCGGTTTCCCTGGCCTCCGGCTTGAGGGGATTAAAGCGCCACTCGCCCTCGAAACGCGGCTTCAGACAGCGATAGCAAGCTCTGCCTTTTTCCCAGCGGGCAAGATAGCTTTGTGCAGCAAGGCCATTGCCAAAGAGCATGGTAAATAGCGTCGGCGAAAAGGGCTCAGCACCACCGATCCGCGTGAGCGCGAAGCCATTCAGCGCCTCGGAGAACTGCTCATCGCCCGTTGCATCGATGACCAGATCATAGCCTGCAAGGCGATCAAAAGTGCCCTGCGCCTGCGCGGCGACGGCCTCACGCTTCGCGTCCGGAAAATCGCTTCCGATTTGGTCGGCCAAGGCCACGGCCTTGTTTCGCCAAAGATGGCGCGCGCCCAGGATGTGCCGCCCAAGATTTTCCGGCTTAAGGTCATCATGGTCGATGAGCAGCAATTCAGCACCGTGCCCTGCACCGAGCTGGACAAGCGCACGGGCGAGATAGCCGCCAATCGTTCCGCACCCGATCATTGCGAGCCGCTTCCCCGTCAGCGGCGCGGCCCTATCGAGATTGCGCGCAGTGATTTCATCTTGGCTGGCAGGTACGCAATGGAAGGTCTCCAAGCGCGCGCGTCCGGCCTCTTTTTTCCAGACACCGGGTAGCGCAGACACCCTAAATCCCCCTTGCTCCGACTTCTTGATCAGCGTGGTCTTTTCCGCGCGGAACCCGATGATCGCATTCGATGCTGCGATCAGGAGCACGGGCCTATCCTTGGCCGTGCCAATGGCAAGATCGACCAATGATCGCGCGCTTCCCGTTTGCGGCTGAAGCCAGTCGGTCGCGCCTTTCAGTGTAAGAGTCCCGGAAGATGGCGGTCGGATCGCATCAATCGCATGCACGACAGGCGCTTCAAAGGTCTTGGTGAATGTCCCTCCGGCCTTTTTGGTCCAGGCTTGAAGGCGCTCTTCGCTCTTTCCTGCGATGAGGATCTGGGGACCGTTCTGAAACGCACAGACACCGAACACGCAACGCGTTAAGCCCGACTGTTTATCAACAAGGCAATAGGGCGTGGCGCTCCAATAGGCGGCCAGCTCGGCCATGTAGGCTGCGCTCGGGTTGCCGTGAAGCAATGCGTTGAGCGTTGTACAGGCCTGCTCAAGACAGGAGGCCACACTGCGATCTGGTTGGTAGCGGTCGAGCAAGAACGTGGCTTTGTCCGCATAGCACAGGCTGCCGTCACTGACGATATGAGCGGTGAGGCGCCTGGGAAGAGCGCCGCGCTTGAGGACGCGAATTTTTGGCATATCGAGAAAGTCGTAATCGGTAATCTCGATCTCTAAGGATACTGATACCGTGCCAACCTTAACCTGGCCTTGATACCGATCCCGCCCGGAGCCTGGCACGAGGGTAAACCCGTGTCCGGCAAGAACCTCACGCACGCGCTCCCAGGCGTCCATCAGCCCGAAGTCGTGCGCGCCGTGGTCATAAGCGGTGCTCTGGAGATAACCGCCGCAGGGGCGGCGACCTCGGGCACCCTGCTATGAGCTTTGACAAGGTCGGGGCGGTTCGGCACACGCCGACCGAGCGCGTTCTGAAGGCGCTGTACGGTCAGGTCTTGCAAGTAATGCCCGTTCAGCGCGGTCCCGACCGTCTCGTGCAGTTGGTTTGCGGCGCTATGATAGCGGGCACGCTCGATGTCGTCCCAGTCATTTAGGGTGCTCGGGACGTCCAAGACCGGGTTCTGAATCGGATCGCGCAAAAAATTGGAAAGCGCACCTGCGACCTGATGAAACGCCAAATCGTCTCTTGCCTCGTCGGCAGAGACAAGGTCTTCGCGGTAGCAGTTGGCGATACAGACCATGAGCGCAACCGAAGACGGCCCGCCTTGCTCGAAAGCAAAATCGCGCCATCCCTTGAAGTATCGGCTCTGACGCCGGACCTGCGGCCCGTAGCGTGAGAACTGTTCTTCGAACCAGTCATGAAGGGCGCGGGGGTCGGACTGCACCCAGCCCTCTTCGCGGTGTGCGAGCATGATTCGGTCCGACGGGATGCGAAGCGTGCGATGACGATCCATCAGAGTGAGCATCTGCGATGCGGCGGTCACCAGCGTTTGGCCGGTCGCATCGCGAAGGCTCTTTTCCAAGGTCTCGAAGGCATCATCGGGGATCGCGTAGAGCGGGTAGTCGATATGCATGAACGGGCTGATCTCGACCCGCACGCAGGTACTCTTCTTCTTGATGGTCCAGCCTTCGGCAATACACAGAGGCTTGATGGCATTCTCGACCAGCTCGAAGAACTTCTTGGCGGCAAGACCAGGTTCCTGACGGGACAGGAACGAAGTCTTTACGTAGACGCCAGTGTCACGATCGCATTGCTGCGGCGGCATGATGGCCGGTTCGACGGCGGTGTCATAGGCAAGGCCCCCTTGGAGAAGGAAGCGGACATCAAGGGTCGGCGGTGCTTGCTTAGAGGCGCGATAGGCGTCGGTGGCAAGTGCCATCTGCTTGCCGAACTGAACGGCCTCAGAGGCGGCGCGGCGGATGGCGGCACGAAGCTTTCGGTCGGCCTGTAGCAAGGCGCGGCGCGTCTCATCCGGCAGCAAGATCGCCTGATGGTAGGACGCGCTCGTGTTCGCGCCGAGAAACAGAGCATGGGCATTCATAGTTGACATAAGACCCACCGGGTTCGTGACATCACATCATACATGATATATGATGGGCGGGCGAAAAACAAACCACATCTTGAGGAATCTCGCGGTTGTACAGAGTCTTAGATAAAACGGCGTTGAATTGGGTTCTGTTCATCCTGTTCGTGGTGAGCCTGGCCTTCAACGCGGTGCTGATCTGGCCGGAGACGGTCTCGGAACTCATGCGTGTCATCTACACGACCCCGGCCACCTTCGGGCTCATTAGCCTGGTGCTTGGAGCAACGCCGCTGTGGCGCAAGCTTTGGGGGTTTTTCCCGCAGCTAAACAGCTGGGTCTTCCCCGATCTAAACGGGCGCTGGCAGACTGAAATCCACTCAAACATCGCCGTGATGGCGGCGCATCATCTGGATTTTGCGAGCACCGACCCGCAAACCATCAATACACTGGTGCCCGGGCAATTCGAGATCGTTCAGAATTGGTTCAGGCTATTCATCCGTTTTGATGCCGATGACAAGTACTCGACCTCGAACACACTTGTAGTCGAGCCGAGAAAAGACCGCGAGTCGGGTCGGTTCACGCTCACATATGTCTACAAAAACGAAACCTCTGCACCTCAGCCAACGGATGAACAGTTTCATTTCGGCGCTGCCCACGTCGAGATCGATCCGAACTTCAAGTCCATGCGAGGATGCTACTGGACGAACCGCAATGCCCCACGCGGGCTCAATACAGCGGGATCCATTGAAGCAAAGCGGGTTTAAAGCCAACAGCTTCTGGCGGCACATTCCTCTAGCTGCATTCGAATGAAGTTCGCGCCGTGGCCTACATCAACCTAAACGCAGGCGACACTTCAGAACTCCCACTCGATGTAGGTCTGTAGCCTGTTATACTTCCGTCTTGCGAGATTTTGACTCCAAGACCGAACCTCGCCAATCCTTGGGCGGCCGATGTCCGGCCGCCGCCATCACCAGAATTACTGATTTTTACCACAGCACCGACTGCCAGCACATTACCCTTATGATCCAGTAGTGTTGCTCCATCGATTGAAAGCAACTCTTCCCTAAGCGTACGGTCCAGTTCGTGGAAGGGCCGCTTCTGTACGACGGCGCCAAGCACTTTTGTTTTTTCCGAAATTCTTAGGTCCAGCCTGTCAAATTCGGATACCAGCGAGTGCCAACTCTCGCGTTGACCAGAACCAACAATTCCTAGGCAAGCACCTCGCCTCCCAAACGAGGCGTCGAGAATAGATTCATATATTGCACCACGAATCTTCGGATCACGCGGCACAGCCATTTGGCCCAAGATCGGACTGTGGGTAAGGAAATGCCAAATCCCATTCCGTCTTGAGAAGAGGAGCTGCCCATCGCGAAAGACTAGCAACTCTCCATACCCATTAAGTGCAACTGCAACCCTGCCTTCTCGATCTGCGGTCCAGTTAGAAATTGCCGATTGCATCGAAGGGCTTGCCGGAGCCGTTTTGACCTCATGATTTAGAGAAAGGTGCTGAATGAAACTCAGATCTTCATCGAATGCCAGCATGCTGTTGTACCCGTTCGACAGAACGGCACCGATGTCGTTCGAAGCAAATTGGTCAAATTTGATGCTTGTGTCCGTTTTCGCAAAGGGATCGATGCCTATCGCGCCGGTTATTGGCGTACCTTCGTAAAGTCTCGTCGCCCAGCTCGACATTTGATCGAGCAAGGTAAGAACGTTCTTCTCGATGGATTCTTCAGAGACCGCTCGTGCAACTACTCGCCTTTGGAAGGTCGAGAGCAGATCGCCTTTGAGGTCTCCCTTCAGCTCGTCGTTCATTTCAGCCATGATACTTGAGAAGGCTTCAATTACCCGAATTTCTCGGGCAGGGTCTTTTTTCTTTGCGAACGGCTGATCTCTTCGAAATATTAACCGGTATGTATCTGATTTGTTCACCTTAAACCCAATCTTTTGAGGACTGAGATAGGCGACAGTCGCCTCTGAGGAGCTTGAACGTTCAGAAAACGCGTCTAAAGACGCGCCCGAAAATAATGGGAGCAGGTATTCGTTAGATATCTCTCTGAGAAGATCCTCGTTCATCCCCTTTGGCAAAGCGGACCGATCTCTTTTCTTAATCGCCAATATTCAAACCATCTCTTGAAAGCCAAACGCAGCGAGGACTTGTTCCTAGCGAATTCGCCCGTCTGTCTTGTTGCAGTAGTGGTGTGCCAAGTTCACAAGCGAAATCATTCGTGACCAACCATACACCTCCTTGCATCACCTTCTCTTCCCAGTCAAAGAGTGCGCGCACAAGGCGGTGGGGCAAATGTTGAGTTGTCCGATCACACGGCGACCGATGTCTGCTTTCACCACACGAGATACCTTGTGTAGCATTTGTAGCGAAAGGCAGCTCTCCGCCCCTCGGGATGGTGACCGTTTAGTCTTCGGTCTCGGCCCTCTACGGACATTCGCGCTTGGTCCAACGGATGGCTGGAGCCAGTCCAAAGCGGCAGATCGGATCAATGGCGAGCCCCCTCACCAAGCGCAGCGCGTGACAGCTGTCTGCAGTATGCGGAGTTCCCCCAAAATGCAGCTCTGCGTAGTACGCAAATCAGCCGCAGACACATGTGCCCGCTGCCGAACCGGCACGGGATCTATACGCAATAACCACCAAACCGAACCTGAACCGTTCACCTCCACTACTCTTCACATCCAAATTGCTTGATGCACAACATCGCGAATACGTTTTACTGTCGCCTCACCAATCCCAAAAATTGTGTGTAGTTTTTTATCGCTCGAGTCTCCGAGCTCCTCAACAGAATTTATACCGGCGCCACGCAGCCGATCAATCTTATCATCGGTCAATCCATAAGGGTATGCATTGGATTTCTTTAGCACCGAAATATCCTGCCGGAGGATCTTCAGTTCATCTCCATCGAGCACATTAGGCAGAGTTACGCTCGCAAACAACTGGCCGCTCAAATGTACCTCTGCGGGTTCCAAGCTTCCATCCACCCACTGCCCAATGCCATCAATAGTCAGGCGACCGGAGGGCATTTCCTCGATTATATTGCAAAGGTTCAGGGCGAATACGGGCCCTCGACCACCGGACTTCATCCCCCTTGACGCCTCTCGCTTTGAGAGAAACCCCAAGTACTCAAGAATCTCAAATGCTTTGGAGAATTTAGATACCAGCTGACGATGAATCAGGACCCGATCTTGAGCCAGAGTTCTGGTATCAGATCCCATATTTTTAGTAACATTGGAAACCAAGAGTTCAAAAATTTCCGTCGCGGGCGCGATCAAAGGCTCGTAAAGTCCAAGCTTGGGCTTAACCTCTTCCATAAGTGGCCAATAGTAATCCGTGGCCATCGCAATGAGTGTCTGATTTAGACTTGGGACACTAATCTTTTCCATGTCCAAGAACTTATTGCAGGTCAATACAAATGCCCGCATGTTTCCTACGACAGCCCGCGCTATAAGCCTAGAAAATATCTGAGAACTCAGTCGATCGGAGTATGTCGCAGATTTTACAAGCTTAGGATAGCGTGCGCTCAAGACATCATAGAAGTACGAAGAATCCTTTGATACGTCTGATCGATTTAGGTCAAGGACTGTCGCGTCATTGTATACATCAAATCGGATTCCAAACTTAGTCACGCCTGGGTATATCGCGGCCTTGCAAGAGACCGCATTACTTGAAAGCGTTCGGAATAGATCGAAGAACACCTCAAGCGGCTTCTCACGTCCAATGTGTGCGGCATCATCGAAAAGCAGCACTATCCGCTTTCCTTGGCTGCTGGAAAGATCGCTCAGCGCAAGCTGTATGCCCAGTTCATCGACAACATCAGGGAATCCGGCAGGCTGCCCTCGCTCTTGCAGCTCCTTGTTAATGCTCTTGGAAAGAATCTTTCCAAAGTGGTTGATGTACTCATCTCCATCGGACTTTAATAATGGGAGGTGCCGCAAGCTTACATAAGCGCAGAAAATGGTGTCTGAGCTTCTCAGGCGCCGATGCGCTTCGATCATTAGAGCACTTTTACCGCTGCCCCGTCCGCCGCGCAAAAGCACTGGACCGTGGGCCGACAGCTTTCGAATGATCAAATCATCACTTGAAGCAAAAGAATGAATTCGCTCGAAGTCTTGGGGCGGACAATCTTCAGCTGCGAGTATTAGATGTATGTCATCGTCGTTCACAAGCGGGTGTGTCATGATACGTGGCTCCGCATTTGAGCGTAGATATCGAAGGCATCGTCCGGCATCAAAGATGAATATGCCGTCGGAATAAAGTGTGAGGTCAATCCTAGAATTGAGACCCGGGAGAAAAGGTCTTGGAGATTTGCCTTGATTGAGCTCTCGTCGTATTCAATCGCTGAATTGAAAAAATCCCAATGCACCCCCTTTGAGAGGCTAGAGTAGAGACGGCCAAGCTCACCCCTCATACGCGGAACGAACGCCTCAGGCTCAATGCTGATAAGCTCCTCAAACTCATCACGCCCAGAGTTCTGAATTTGGTCGAGAAGCTCACTATACGCCGGTCTCCATATTAGGTGATCGAAGTGCTCAGAAAACAGAGAGCGGCTGATCTTCGCAATATCGACGTCGCTCGACCATATTCTGTCCTGCCCAAGCGGCTTGTCCGGATTCATGACATCGCCTTGCCATCTGAAGCCGGACTTCGCGGGGGCGCCATGTTCAAAGCTGGGTTGGCTTTGGAATTCATTGAGATATAAAAGCCGAAATGGATCTAGACGACCGACAATCGCAGCGCTGGAATTCTCCAAAACAACGCGAGCACAGAAAGCGCTAAAGTATTTAGATTCATCAGAGAATTCTTCCTGGAGATATCGAACGCCCTTCGTAGAGAAGGTGTTGATGGTTCTGCTGAGGTGCTGGAGAGTCTTGTCAGCCTTTGCATCGCCGTGGGGACGTCCACAAACAAGTTCTCCAAGCACGCTATCTTGCCACTGCATCTCCGTCATTTCATCTGCGCCTTGTCTTTCTGTCAGGCCAGATAAGGTCGACCAGATCCTGGAAAGCATTTGCTGTCCCTATTTTGTCCTAGCCACGCTGATGGGGGCCTCATCGACATAGCGGACATGACTGAGTCATGTCTAGGGTTTCACCCATAGTGATCGAGGGAAACTTTCTTGGAAAGGACCGGTGACTCGTTCCCGGCGGATCATCGTCATGTTGCGCTTTGCGGTCATTGATCCAAGACCCAGCGAAGGTCATGTGTGGATGGCTCCTGCATAGCAAGACATATTTGATCAGATTTGTGCATTTGTAAGAAGCAGTCATGTGTCCGGCCTGTTTGCGCGGTTTTGACCGCTGGCCCTGATGGGTTCCGCAAACCAAGTCCCTTACAGCTTAGCGGGCAATTGAGCCCAGGACCTTCGACGGGGTGTCTTGGTTTTGGCGGCAGACTTATGCACCATCATCTCGCGGGTCTTGCTAACTCGTGATTCTTCCTCCTTCAGGCAGTGTGCGGTGTATATGGTTCTTTGCGGGTCAGAACGGCCCAGACGATCCGTGCTGTCTTGTTGGCCATAGCAACAGTCGCCAAACGCGCAGGCTTTCGTTCCAGCAGTGACGTCAGCCATTTACTTGCGCGTTCCGGGTGCGACTTGGTTTGTCGGACGAGGGATGTCATGCCAACAACGAGCATTGATCGTAAGTATTGATCACCCATCTTTGTAATTCGCCCGAGCTTCTCTTTGCCACCGCTGGACTTGTTCGCAGGCGTCAGACCCAGCCAAGCTGCAAATTCCCGGCCATTACTGAACTGATGGCCGTCACCAATGCTGGCGATAATCGCCGACGCTGTGACAGCGCCAACACCTGGAATGGTACGCAACAACCGCACCCGCGCATCTTCCTTGGCGACCTGCTTCAGGCGGTCTTCGTACCAGCGGACCCGAGCATGCAGTGCCATGAGATGTTCACAGAGATTGCGGATCACTTCGTTCGCGATATCAGGCAAGTCCAAAACCTCGCCAGCCAATATGTCCTCTGCAAATCCAATGACCCGAGCGAGACCTCTGGCGATACACACGCCAAATTCGGCGGCAATTCCGCGTAGACCATTGATCAGTTGGGTTCGTTGCCGAACCAATAGGTTCCGCGCACGATGGACCGACAATAGCGATTGTTGTTCGACTGTCTTGATGGCCACAAATCGCATCGTGGGACGGGTCACTGCCTCACAAATGGCCTCCGCATCAATCGCGTCAGACTTGCCGCGCTTTACGTATGGCTTCACATAGCTCGGTGGGATCAGCCGAACATCATGACCAAGCTCTGTCAGCTCACGCCCCCAATGATGCGCACTGCTACAGGCCTCCATACCAATCAAGCAGGGCTCAAGCTTTGAGAAAAAGGACAACAACTGCGCCCGTCTCAAAGGTCGATTGAAGGCAACCTCGTCGTCTTTCGTGGTCCCGTGAACTTGGAAAACGTTCTTGGCCAGATCAAGGCCGATTGTGGTAACTTGCATCGGGTGGCTCCTCCTAAAAGCAGATATGAACATCCGCAGTATGGCGCATTGCGACGCCGGTTGGAGCAGGAGCCATCCACCCCATCAGCTCCCCGCCCTCCGCGTCGGTCGTGCGGCTGTTCCGGATGTGCTGGGCCACCAACATCGTAGGCCTCCGCTCTTGCTTCACGATCTGCGATTTCCGCCGGCCACTGGCGCGCCCCAGTAGGATGTCTCGCCACGGTTGGAGAAGGTGAAGGGACTCGCCCCCCGAAAGCCCGAAGCTCGGGAATGGCTTGCGGCACGAATGCCAAGGGGCGGAAGGCCGACCGAGAGTAGGGGATTAGTAGGGAATGTACGCCAAACGTTCTACTGTGCGATCCAACGCCGTCCAAGGTGGGTCTAGGAAATAGTCTAGCGATCATAATAGGTTAAATGGCTTTAGCAGGCTTCATCCGGTTGCGTCCAACTCGTAGACGGCAAAATTCGTAATTAGTACGTCGGGTTCACTGTCGGTTTAGAAAAGCGCTGGTTCGGTCTAGGTCTATGCGCCCTCCCGCAACCAACTTACTTTGAAAATACTGCACTGTTTTTACTACATAAGCAGCCCCACGGGGAATTAATAAGCAATTGATTATTAATAATTTATACTGCCGTTGATTATGGTTTTGGCCTACATCGGCTCCGCCATTTCATTTTTATGTGATTGCATTTTAGATATATTCTTGAATGTCGTGAATGAATGCCACCACCGTTCACGTCCTCAATTGCGCGAAAAATAGGCGCTTTGCTGCCCTAAGTAAGAGCTTGGCTTACAAGGGAAGCAAGAAGCCCCATCAAAGCTGGAGGAATAATTCGGCCGAAGCGCGATGCCATCTTTTAACCACCCGAGCCACCATTTTTGATGCCGATTTTGCGGCATCTGCGGGGGGAGCAGTCTTGGTATTCTCCCACCGCGTTGATCAAAATCAGGCTGCTCATTTTGAAGAACCGTTTCTGAGCGGCAAAGCTTTTCACTGGCAGGTCATTGTTTTCGCCCGACTTCAGCAGGCAAAGATTGACCAGAGAATTTGTAAATCTAAACTCTTTCCAAGGCGCTCCGGAATTTGAATTTTATGCCCGAGAGGAAATATCATGACGCATTTATTTGACTATTCCTCCTCCTCTGTCGGGATCAATCAGTTCACGGGTTATAGCATAAGTAACTTGTTTGGCACCGTTGATGGCACTTTTCTGCCCGCCGAGTTCTGGGACCCTCTGGGCGCTCTTTCAGGTGTGTTAAGCTACCATTTCGTGGAGTTCGATGAAGTAAGAACCGGCAGTTTCCGATTTAACATCGATGCGTTCGGAACATTTTCACAGCAAGTGTCTGGTTCTGGGGATGTTTTTTCCCCCATTTTCTACGCCGACGATCCTGAGTTTTTCGCGTCCGAAGATTTTTTCACCGGAGAGGCACAGTTGACGCTCTTTGGTTTGAGCAGCCAGAGCTATTTGCGCTTCGAAGGGTTGCCGACACTTGAGCGGAGTTTTGGGCCGCTGCCCTCAGAGCCGTTCGCGGATTTTAACAATGCGACAGCATTTGCTGTCTCAGCGGCGGCGCTGGCAAACGCGGAACATCTCGCGAGCTTGCAGGCGTTGCAACCCGCGTCATTAGCCACGGCCATACGGATTGTTGCAGAGAATTTCGGCCCCGACCCGGCTGCGGGGACTGTCCGCCTTGTCTATACACCCGATGTGACCACAAGCCTGACCTTTGCCGATTGGATCGGACTAGATCCATCGGGCTTTAACGATGCCTATGGCGCGCAGCTTGTTGATACGCGTAGCCTTTTCTCAAATGAGGATGTTGAAGTTATTCTGACGGATTTCGACGATTCTCTTAGTGACGCCGGCGGAGGTTTTGCCGCGCGGCGCGTCATGATCAACGCAGGCGGGGGCGATGACATCATCGACATGAGAGGCGACGCGACAAGCGGTGTCTTGCCCTTCGCCCTGACAGTGCCGTCGATTGTGTCCGTTGACGGCGGCGAGGGCAACGACAGTATCTCCTTTGTCGTAAAGGTCTCTGGATTTGTTGATGGGGGCGCAGGCAATGACACGATCTTCGGGTCCAGTCCGTCAGACGGTCTTGCCGCCTTTTTCGAAGCGCATGGCGGAGATGGCGAAGATCAATTCCAAGGGCTTAATAACGGTGCAAATCTGTTCTTTGGCGGAAATGATAATGATCTGTTGATAGGTGGATTTGACTCTGCGGATACGATCCACGGCGGGGCCGGTGATGACAACATCGGTGCAGGGTCATTCTTCAACTTCTCACTGGGCGCAAACATTTACTCCGACGTCGCAAACCTGTTTCATGGTGACGCGGGCAATGACACCCTCTTTGGCGGCAACGGTGCTGACACTCTCCATGGAGGTGATGGAGACGACTATATCTTGCCTCTTCTTGGGGATGACGTTGTCCATGGCGGGGCGGGTTTTGATACTTATTCACTGAGCGTTGGAAACGGCGGATTTGAGGGATCGGATGTCTCTCGCAGCTTTGGGGATAAGCTCATTGTTGATACTGGCGGCATCCTGGAATTCGCTCCATGGATGAGCGCTGACTTCAACACAAATTTGCTGGAACGGCTTGGGAATGACCTTGTGATCGGCACTCTTGGTCAATCCAGCATTCGGCTGGTTGATTTCTACTCTAATCCTACCGGCTGGATTTCAACTTCTGACGATTCAAGAGAAATCGATTTTGCCCGTGCGGCGACACTTTCTGACTCATCACCAGAGGTGCCTGAGGGTGGTGACACGATTACTGGCGGTGACACCGACGACACAATCGCCGGGAGCGTAGGTAACGATGTGCTTGACGGGGGGGCTGGCAATGACCGGATTGCCGCCTCGGACGGCGATGACCTCGTATCGGGCGGCGCTGGCAATGACAGTATCGGCGGTGGTCTGGGAAATGACACGATCGACGGCGGCGATGGGGATGACGTTATCGGTGGTGGTTTTGGGAATGATTCCATTATCGGTGGCGACGGCCGGGATTTAGTTGCTGGCGGCGCCGGCAACGACACGCTCTCGGGTGGCTCCGGAAATGACAGCATGTCTGGCAGTTTTGGCAACGATCTGATCGACGCAGGTTTGGGGGCGGATGACATCGGTGGCGGCACCGGGCGCGATACCATCAACGCCGGTGCTGGAAATGACCGGGTCGGCGGCGGCGAGGGCAATGACACAATCTCGGGTGGCAACGGCAATGACTTTCTTGCCGGTGGTGGACGGGACGACATCATCGACGGCGGCACGGGCAATGACACAATCAACGGCGGCGCAGGCAATGACGTGATGACTGGCGGCGCAGATGCGGATCAGTTCGTGTTCAGCGCCTTCTTCGACGGTGAGGTCGATGTCATCACCGATTTCGAAGATGGGATCGACAGCTTCTTCATCCGCCGTTTCGATCCCGATACCGGTGTTGAGAATATCAGCAACGGCGGTAATGGGCTTGCCGGGTTCGTCGCGGCGATGAATATCGTCGACGTGGCGGGCGGCGCGCAGATGACGGTGAATGGCAACACCATCCTTGTCGAGGGCATCACAGCGGCGCAACTGACGGTAGAGGATTTTCAGTTCCTGTAATGGATAAACCCCGCCGGTTTCGGCTGGCGGGTATGACGAGATGCCCGCCTATATGTGGTCGCGTGCTTGCTAATGCGCTGGCATGCGAGAGGTAAATCGCCTTTGTCACCTGCCGAACCACTGGAACTGGATGGACCTGAAAAGCACAATAGGTTCACTGCGGTTCCGTCGGTCCAAACTAGGCTTGGCGATTTTGCAAAATCTCCGGGCCCTCAAAGAACACACCTTTTAAGCCAACCGGGCAAGCAACGACGTTCTTGTCCGTAACAAGGTTCAGGGCGCTTTCAACGCCAAGGAATGGCTCGTTCGAGCGCGACTCCCTCGAAAACTCCATCGGACGCCAGGGGGGTTAAGGCTGGTGCGGGCATTAACGTGGGGGATTTCATCGAGCCAGCGCGCAGCGCAAACTTGGGCCTTTCTGACCCTTCACTCGGGGGGTGTGGGACAAAGATCGCCACGGCCAGCGGCCCAGCTTTTCCGGCCTTTGGCTGCGATACTCGCAATCTGATCGTCCGGCACCGGCACTGTCGGACGGGGCGTCAGCCCGTCATCGTGGAACAAGTAGAGCCGCGCGGCAAAATCCTCGAATGGTAGTGAACCTTCCCCGAACCGCTCTCCGCTGCCCTGTGTCGAGACAACGAGACCGTGGCCCCAATCTTGTCCGCTGTCATTGTTGGGATTGAAGAAGTAAACGCGCATATGCCCTGTTGGGTCCAGACCTACCCGGATTAGTGTGATCGCGTGCCAGCCTACAAAGGTCGCGCCCGAGTCTGTCACGGCGATCCCGGCAGGTTGCGGGTGGATGACTGGTTGGTTGCCATTGTATTGCGGGTGGTAACAGGCGTGAAAGTGGCGCAGGAAATCCTCATAGTGTTTCAATGCGCCTGTGGCGACATCGACGGCTATGTGAAACTCGCGCCCAACCCACCAGCCGTGCAGTTCGGGATTGATCCAGCGATGTGGGTCTTCGGGGCGGCCGAGACATCGGCGGCCCATTTCGGCATAGGCGCGGTCCAGATGCGGTACCAGCAGGACAGAGATGGGATCGGCATCCAGCAACGCCGACGTCGCAAGGCCGGGCGGTAGGGTCGCGGTGTCGAGTGGTTCGCCCTCGAAATGCAGCACCAGCCTGTCCCTGCGTGCCACCTGTGCGATCAGCCAGAGCAGGTAATCCGGATCGTTCAACGCCCACATCGACAGGGCCCTGGCAGATTGGCAGGTCGGATTGTTGCCCTGACCGACACCAAGGGGTTGGCCCAAGAACATGATGAGCCCTGCAATCAGATGCGTTCGCGCAGGGAGCGCCGTACCGCAGGTTGCCTCTAAAGCGCAGATGCACTCTTCGGTTAGTGGTGTTTCCAACAGGCGCCACAGGGACGGCGCAACGGGAGGGGAATACAGAATGCCCCGTTCCAACATAAGCGCCAGCCCATAGACCGCCTGCGCTGTGCCGGGCTGAATGGCGACATCGACCAAGGCGCGCACCAGCGGCTCATAGCAGCGCAGGGCATCAAGCCCGGTGCTCGACAGGCCCAAGGCGTCAGGGAGCACCTTGGTCTGATCGGCCTCAATGGCCCAACGCAAGAAGCTGGCGTGATAATCTGATACCAACCCCGTGTCGTGCATGGCGCGGGCAAAGGCATAGGCCTCTTCCTGAACCGTGCGCTCGTCCGCTCGTGACAGTCTGTCGATGTAAGCTGAAATGCCCGGGTCCTCTCGGTTCAGGGCGGTCGGACCAAATAAGGCGCTGATCAAT
Organism: Roseovarius mucosus; assembly: GCF_002080415.1. NCBI lineage: Bacteria > Pseudomonadati > Pseudomonadota > Alphaproteobacteria > Rhodobacterales > Roseobacteraceae > Roseovarius > Roseovarius mucosus. The sequence continues at coordinate 4,075,074 of NZ_CP020474.1, forward strand.
CTGTCGGCCCCCCGATGGGCGTCGGCGGTGAGGGCGGTTCCGGTTTGTAGGGCGCTTGCGATCTGCAGGATCATCGCCTTGACGTGATCAACCTGCAAAGGTCGCTGCGCCATGATGCGCCAGATCTCGTCTGTCAGGTGATCCAAGACACCGTCAGTCCCAACCTCTTGCAACAGATACCGCATCAGCCGGTCAATAGCCGGTGTGAGCGCATTTTGCGCGTGGCGTTGCGCCTCGTCCAGGCCCTGTCCGAGCAGCCGGTCGAGATTGAACGACAGAACCTGCGTAAGAAATTGTTCGGCCTGCGCAGGTGACAGATCAGGCGTCGCATGTTCGCCTTTGGCAACCACAAGAAAGCGTAGCAGGCTCATCGCTTCTAATGTGATCGTCTGCTGGCTGGCCTGTGTCAGGGTATGTTTGACAAGGTTCGGCAGCAGGTGCGCCGGACGTCCCCAATCCGTGCCAGAGAACAGCCCAGCCTCGTCCATGAGGCCGGCCCGCTGGCGCAAGGCTGGCAATCCGTCCTCATGCTGCAGCACCGGGCGCGCCGCATCCAACACGCGCAGCGCATGGTTGTTCTTGCCAATACGCGACGCGCTTTGCAGACCACAAATCTGCCGGTCGAGCCGGTCAAGAAGCGATGCAAGCTGTCCAGCGGCGTTCAAATGGGCTGTCATATCGGCTTCGACCATAGCGTCGCCCTTATTCAATTGGCCGGGGCACTGTTTATGCTGCCAACCGTCACTTCAAGGATGCGGCGACCCCAAGGGGTCAACAACGAAAATGCGCGACATCATGGGTGCCGCAGCCATCGGCGTGGCCCGCAGGGACCGTCACAGATAGTAATCCAGCTCTTCTTGCGCCTTAAGCAAGTCACGCATTTCGACAGCATCCTCGCCATAAAAATACACAAGGCCCCAATGCGTGCCGAACGCCGTTCGCTTGGTTACCTTTTGCGCATGTGGCGGGTTGAGTTCGTGAAAGTCAAAATAGGGATGGCTCTCGGTCTGTGGGGGGATTTCAAGATTGCTGACCACACGGCGGCGGGGATAGACGCCAAAGCACCCGGCATGGCCTGTCGCATCCGTGACTGGGGTCGGAAAGAAGGCATCAAGCTCGTCCTGCGTTGTCTTGGGATCGAACACCAGAACCAGCGCCTGATACGCGTTGAACCCGTAGGCGCGTTCGAGCAATTCGAACACGTTGAAGCCCGGCGGGCGATAGGCCACTTCGCCGAAGTACATGGTTCCGTCAGAGGTGACGAAATACTCCGGGTGGATGAAACCGAAATCAATATCGAACACGTCAATTAGTTTTTCGATTTCCTGCGTGATACGACCGCGCCACTGCTCCAATTCAGGGGTTGCCGGGACGAAAACGGAATAGCCCAGGGTGACATACTCTGAAATGTTCAAGAACTGGATCTTACCATCCTTGATCCACGCCTCGACTGCGAATTCCCAACCATCCAGATGGCTTTCCAGAAGCGCCGGAAATTCATCGTCCGAGATGGAGGCCACATCGTCAGCAGTGCGGATCACGCGGTGCCCCAGACACCCCGCCTTGTCGAATGCCTTGAAATGGATCGGATCATTCGGGTCGCCATCCAGTTTCAGCAGTGTCTGGTTCACGCGTCTGAGAAAGCGGATCACATCCGTCTGATCCATGGCTTCCTCAAAGATGCCAACACGGATGCCACCCAACTGCGCGCGGCGTTTCATAAGTGATTTATCGCGGAACAACATGGATTGACCCAACAAGCGCGGGTTTTTCATCAACACGGAGTTAACAGCACCCGCCCACTCGACCGTTTCCTCGAAAAGGGGAATCGCCACGTCGACCCCCATGTCTTTCAGTGTCGTGGCAAGTTCGAAGGAACGGTCGTTGAGCCGCTCAAAATCCCAGGAAACAAACGGTATGTCGTGCTCGACTGCATAGGATTCAGCCCAAGCGGGAGCGACGATGACATACCTACGATCAAATTTTTCGAGCGCGTCAATGCAACGCAAGCTCCAACCTAAAATTGCAACAAACCCTTTGTCCGAATTTTTATCGGTCATCCTAACTCCTTGCTGGTGTGAAGGGTGTCTACCTACACTAAAACTCAAAAAAAACAACCCGCGCGGGTATTTGCAAAACACATGAGACAAATCCTTGCCGGTTTTCCGTGCCACGTGAATTTTGCGATTTTAGGATAAAAGCCCTAAATTATAGCCGTTTCGGAAGCATCAGCATACGCGGGATTACGAAGCGGCGCGCAGGTGACGCCAAGCGCGCGCTCACGCCGCTAATACGGGGTCAACACCCCGGTGCCGGTTGGCGGGGCGACCGGCATCACCCGGGGGCAGGCGGCGGAATTTTCACACCAGGTTTGGACACGCGCCTCTTGATTTCACGGTTTCGTGAAGACTAAGATTTTCTCATAAGATCAACCAGCATCTCACCGGGCGCTTTTGTGAGTTGTTTCACGCCATCCTCTTGGATGCCTGCAGTGAACGCAGACATGAAGGGGATGGTATCGAGCGCCCGCTGGTTGATTGGTGGAGTGTGTATGTTCGGCTTGGCCCTCTTATGGGCCTCTCTGAACAAGATTTTGCAATAATGCCCAAGTATTGAAATGGAGCTATGAATGTTTCCCGACACATTTGACATAACCAGCGTCGACGATCTGACAGCGCTGAACGGACAATTGCTAACGGCACTGACCTTTCTCGGCGATCAGGATCTGAACAACGCCTTCACCATCAACCCCGAGGCCATCACGGTCGGAGACTACCTTGCCCTGATCGACGCGGCCGAGGCGAGCTTGATCACAACCGACTTCAGCTTTCTTGCGCTCTCAATTCCGACAATCCGCGCGCAACTCGAGGCGATCCTGACGCCAGATAATGTGCCGGATGGGCTGAGCGTACAGCAGGTGATCGACCAGTCCATTGGAGTTCTGGAAGACATCGCGGCAGGCGATTTTGGCCTGCTGACTGTTGGCTTTGACGCGATCCGTGCGGCGCTCGAGGGGGTGCCGCCCGAAACCTTGTTACTGGATGCGTTCGGTTTCACAGGGCCGGGCAATCCTGATATCATTGATGCCTTTTTGGATCTCTTGCCTCAGTTCTCAACCGATGCTTTCCCGGCTTGGGTCTCTGGCGATCCGCATCTCAAGACTTTGGATGGCGTGGATTACGATTTTCAGGCAGCAGGTGAGTTCGTCCTGTTGCAATCGACCGATGCGCAGGGCTTTGCCTTGCAGGCGCGCATGGTGCCGGTGGCCGCGAATGTCAGCGTCAATGAGGCCATTGCCACCAATCTCGACGGCACGGCAGTGATGATTGACGCTGCAGATCCTGATCCGTTGCACGTGAATGGTGCGGTTGTGGCGCTTGCGGATGGGTCCTCTCTTGATGTGGGCGAGGGGCGCATTTACCGGCGCGGCGATGTTTACACCATTGTTTATCCCGGCGCGGATGGTGCGATCGGCAATGGCGACAGTCAGGTTGTCGTGCGGGTGCGAGAAGGGCGGCTTGACCTAGATGTGCGCCTGAACGCCGAACTGCTCGGATCGCTTGAGGGGCTGCTTGGGGATGGGGATGGCAACCCGGACAATGATATTGCGCGGGCCGATGGCACCGTCTTGGCGCGGCCTTTGGTCTTCTCAGAGCTCTATGGCGCGTATCGCGATGATTGGCGGATCAGCAGTCTCGGGGATAGCCTTTTTTCTTACGAGTCCGGCGAGAGCCCGAATGGGTTTTACCAATCGGATTTCCCCGGCGCGATTGTTTCGCTCGATACGCTTGATCCGGAGGTGCTTGCCACCGCGCGCGAGGCGGCACTGGCTGCGGGATTGCAAGAGGGCAGCGAAGCCTTCGAGAATGCCGTGCTGGATTTCGCGCTGACCAATGACGAAAGTTTCCTGACCTCAGCGCTGGATGTGCCTTTGGCCAGCGTCGGCACAGAATTGGCGGATACCTTGATCGGGAATTCGGGCGATGACGTGCTACGCGGTGAGGGCGGCGATGACGGTGTCTTCGGACAGTCAGGCAATGACATTCTCGACGGCGGGGCGGGCAATGACTCGATCGCCGGGGCGGATGGCAATGACCTTATTTCGGGCGGCCTTGGCAACGACAACATCGGCGGTGGCCTCGGCAATGATACCATTGATGGCGGTGAGGGCGATGACATCATCGGGGCCGGGTTCGGAGACGACTCCGTGACCGGCGGGGCTGGCAATGACGTGGTTGCAGGCGGCGCGGGCGACGACACGCTCTCGGGCGGCGATGGCAACGACAGCATGTCGGGCAGCTTTGGCAATGACCTCATCGACGGTGGCGAGGGTGCGGATGATATCGGCGGCGGCACCGGGCGCGACACGATTGACGCAGGTGCGGGCAATGACAGTGTGGGTGGTGGTGAAGGCGACGACAGCATCCTTGGCGGCGAGGGCAATGATTTCCTTGCCGGCGGCGGGCGCAACGACACCATCGACGGCGGCGCGGGCAATGACACGATCAACGCGGGTGCTGGCAACGATGTGATCACCGGCGGAACCGGGGCTGATCAGTTCGTCTTCAGCGCCTTCTTCGATGGCGAGGCGGATGTGATCACCGATTTCGAGGACGGTTTGGATAGCTTCTTCATCCGTCGTTTTGATCCCGATACCGGCGTTGAGAATATCAACAACGGCGGCAACGGCCTGGCGGGATTCGTCACGGCGATGAATATCGTCGACGTGACGGGCGGCGCGCAGATGACGGTGAATGGCAACACCATCCTCATCGAAGGGGTCACCGCCGCGCAACTGACGGTGGATGATTTCACGTTCCTCTGACGATTATACAAACCCGCCAGCCCAAGCTGGCGGGTTTTTTCTGAAAACAATCTGCGGCGCGACTTTGATGACGTTGCCGTAGTGCTTCCCATGCGCATCTTTAGCCCCGGCTACGCTCCTGCCAGGAGGGATCACAGGCCGCTAGTGCAGGCTTGCGGGCGTGTGTCCATTTGTGGTTTCTATCGAATCTCCTGCATTTCATTCGCTGGGGCAATCATGATCGACAAGCTGGAAATGTTCATCGCGGTCGCGCAAGAGGGGCATTTCGGCCGTGCGGCGGTTCGGATCGGGATCACACAACCGTCGCTCTCAGCCGGGATCAAGCAGCTTGAGGAACAATTGGGCGTGCAGCTCATTTTTCGGGGCTCACGCTATGGTGGGCTGACGCCAGAGGGGCAAGCCACGCTGGTCTGGGCGCGCCGGATCGTTGGCGACGCCCGACAATTGCGCGAAGAGATGCGCGCCAAGCGGCATGGCTTGTCCGGCCAGTTGCGGATTGCGGCCATTCCCACTGCGCTGACATGGGCGGCGCGGCTCTGTCATCGGTTCAATGCCAAGCATCCCAAGGTGCGGTTCACGATCCTGTCGCGTACCTCGATCGAGATCCTGTCGATGCTAGATAATCTCGAGATCGACGCGGGCATTTCCTATCTCGACAACGAGCCGATGGGGCGGGTCAGCATGGAGCCGCTCTATGAAGAGCGTTACCTTTTGGTCTGTGCCAAGGGCGCACGTTTTGCCGGGCGCGAGCATGTGGGCTGGGCTGAAATGGCGGGAGAGCCGCTCTGTTTGCTGACGCCCGACATGCAGAACCGCCGCATCATCAACCGCAATTTCGCGGCGGTTGAGGTGACACCCGAGGCGTGGATCGAGTCGAATTCCACCGTTGTCCTGATGGCAACGGTCGAGGCGGGCGGCTGGATGACAGTCTTGCCCGAGGATGCCGCACGCTTCCATGCCAGCGGAAAAAACGTGGACTTGATCCCATTGATCGGCTCGGAACCGGCGCATTCGGTTGGTCTCGTTGCGCCATGGCGCGAACCGCATACGCCCGTTCTGGAAAGCCTATTGCGCGAGGCGCGGCGGTTAGGTGGGGATGCTTGATAGGCAATAGCTATCAATCCACCGTATAACGATATTGATATGGCATGGTGAAACCTGATTGACTGGCATCAGCAATCGAAAGAGGCCAGCCATGACCACACCCGCCCCCGACGACATCACCTCGATCCTAGCCGCGCATCGTGATCTGGAAGGTCCGCTTTTGCCGATCCTGCATGCGATGCAGGCTGCCTTTGGATATATCCCCGAGGCGGCGCATCGCCCAATCGCCGAAGCGCTGAACATCAGCCGCGCAGAGCTGCATGGTGTGATCAGTTTCTACCACGATTTCCGTGCCAACCCCGCTGGACGGCATGTGCTGAAAATCTGCCGCGCCGAGGCCTGTCAGGCGGTGGGAGGTGCTGTGCTGGCCGAGGCGACCTTGGCCAAACTGGGGCTTGCGTGGCATGGCACCACGGCCAATGGCGCAGTCACGGTCGAGCCGGTGTATTGCCTTGGCCTGTGTGCCTGCGCACCTGCGGCCATGCTGGATGACCGCGTGGTGGGCCGGGTGGATGCCGCCCGGATCGATGCCCTTTTGGCGGAGGCGGGCGCATGAAGATTTATGTTCCGATGGATAGCGCCGCCAAGGCGCTTGGTGCCGAAGACGTGGTCGCCGCGCTGCGCGCTGCAGCGCCTGAGGCGCAAATCATTCGCACCGGCACGCGCGGCATGATCTGGCTAGAGCCACTTGTGGAGATCGAGATTGACGGCGTGCGCCATGGCTATGGCCCGGCGACAGTTGGCGATGTTGGAGGTATTCTTGATGGGACGAGCCCCAAAGCTCTTGGCCCGGTCGAACACCTCGACTGGATGAAACGTCAGACGCGGCTGACCTTTGCCCGCACAGGGGTGATCGACCCGCTTGATCTGGAGGATTACGCGGCCCATGGGGGCTTGGTTGGTCTGCGCCGGGCTATCGCGATGGACGCCCATGACATCGTTGCCGAAGTGACAAAATCCGGCCTGCGTGGACGCGGCGGCGCGGGCTTTCCGACCGGGATCAAATGGAAAACGGTGCAGGAGGCGCAAGCGCCGCAGAAATACATCGTCTGCAATGCCGACGAAGGTGACAGCGGCACATTTGCCGACCGGATGATCATGGAAGGAGACCCGTTCAGCCTTGTCGAAGGCATGGCGATTGCGGGGATCGGTGTGGGGGCCACACGCGGCTATGTCTACCTGAGGTCGGAATATCCCGATGCCATCGCGGTGATGTGCCGTGCGGTCGAGATTGCGCGCGGGGCAGGGGTGCTTGGTTCTGATGTGCTGGGGTCTGGCCACGCCTTTGACATGGAAATCCGCGTTGGGGCCGGGGCCTATGTCTGTGGCGAGGAAACCGCGCTGTTGAACTCGCTCGAAGGCAAGCGCGGCGTGGTGCGCGCCAAGCCGCCGCTGCCCGCGCTTGAAGGGTTCCTGGGGCGGCCCACGGTCGTGAACAATGTCATCAGCCTGGCCACTGTGCCGGTGATTTTCGAGAGGGGCGCGCAGCATTATGCCGATTTCGGGCTTGGCCGGTCGCGTGGCACTGTGACCCTGCAAATCGCGGGCAATGTGGCGCGCGGGGGGCTATTCGAAACCGCCTTTGGCATCACCTTGGGTGAGGTGGTCAATGACTTGGGCGGCGGCACCATGACGGGCCGTCCGGTCAAGGCGGTGCAGGTGGGCGGGCCGCTTGGCGCCTATATCCCGGTCAGCAATTTTGATGCCCCGCTTGGCTATGAAGAGTTAGACGCAAAAGGCGGCCTCTTGGGGCATGCCGGGCTGGTTGTGTTCGACGATAGCGCCGACATGCTGCAAATGGCCCGCTTCGCGATGGAATTCTGCGCTGTGGAAAGCTGCGGCAAATGCACCCCTTGCCGGATTGGGGCCGTGCGGGGCGTAGAGACCATCGACCGCATCGCAGCGGGTGACGGAACGGCGATCCCGCTTTTGACCGATCTGTGCGAGACGATGAAAGACGGCTCGCTTTGCGCACTTGGCGGGTTCACACCCTTTCCGGTCATGTCCGCACTCACGCATTTTCCGAATGACTTCGCCACCCAGCAGGAGGCCGCCGAATGAAAGATTTCATTATTCCCAAAGACCGCGACATGGGCACGCCCGCCAAAGTGGGAGCCCCGGTGACGTTGGAGATCGACGGTGTTGCCGTAACGGTGCCCGAGGGCACATCGGTGTTGCGCGCAGCGGCCGAGGCGGGGATTTCCATCCCCAAGCTCTGCGCCTCTGATAATCTTGAAGCCTTTGGTTCTTGCCGCCTCTGTGTGGTGGAAATCGAGGGGCGGCGTGGCACACCTGCGTCCTGCACCACGCCTGTGACGCCGGGCATGGTGGTGCATACCGGATCGTCAAAGGTGCGCAAGATCCGCAAAGGGGTGATGGAGCTCTATATCTCTGATCACCCTCTCGATTGCCTGACTTGCTCTGCCAATGGCGATTGCGAGTTGCAGGATATGGCCGGTGCGGTCGGGCTGCGTGATGTGCGCTACGAGGCCCCCAAGGATGGCGGCATGGTCAACCATTTCGAGGCTCGGAACACGAGCGGCGAGGCCAATCCGGAATGGTTGCCGAAAGACGACAGTAACCCGTATTTCAGCTATGACCCCAGCAAATGCATCGTCTGTAACCGCTGTGTGCGTGCCTGCGAAGAAGTGCAGGGCACATTTGCCCTGACCATTCAGGGCCGTGGCTTTGACAGCCGCGTATCGGCGGGTAATGCGGATGATGATTTCCTCGCCTCTGACTGTGTGAGTTGCGGGGCCTGCGTGCAGGCCTGCCCGACGGCGACTTTGCAGGAGAAATCCATCATCGAGCTGGGCACGCCTGATCGCTCGGTTGTCACGACCTGTGCCTATTGCGGCGTTGGCTGTTCGTTCAAGGCCGAGATGAACGGCGACACGCTGGTGCGTATGGTGCCATATAAACACGGCAAGGCCAATCGCGGGCATTCCTGCGTCAAAGGGCGATTTGCCTATGGGTATGCCCATCACAACGACCGCATCCTAAAGCCTATGATCCGCGAGCGGATTACTGATCCCTGGCAAGAGGTCAGTTGGGACGAGGCGCTCAGCTTTGCAGCCACCCGTCTGCGCAGCTTGCAGGCACAATATGGCAAGAAATCTATCGGCGTGATTACCTCAAGCCGCTGCACCAACGAAGAAACCTATCTGGTGCAGAAACTGGCGCGCGCAGTCTTTGGTAACAACAATACCGACACCTGCGCGCGCGTTTGTCATTCCCCTACAGGATATGGCTTGGGCCAGACGTTTGGCACCTCTGCCGGCACGCAGGATTTCGACTCTGTCGAACATACCGATGTGGTGGTGGTGATCGGTGCCAATCCGACCGATGGGCACCCGGTTTTTGCAAGCCGCCTCAAAAAGCGGTTGCGTGCTGGTGCCAAGCTGATCGTGATTGACCCGCGCCGGATTGACCTTGTGAAATCACCGCATATTTCGGCAGCGCATCACCTGCCGCTTCGCCCCGGCACCAATGTGGCGGTGGTCAGCGCGCTTGCGCATGTGATCGTGACCGAGGGGCTGATGGATGAGGACTTCATCCGCGCGCGGTGTGATTGGGATGAATTTCAGCATTACGCCGAATTCATCAGCAACCCGCGCCATTCGCCAGAAGCGACAGCGATGTTGACCGGGGTCGACCCTGCGGAACTGCGCGCCGCGGCCCGGCTTTTCGCGCATGGTGGGAACGGGGCGATTTACTATGGTCTTGGCGTAACCGAACATTCCCAAGGGTCGACCACGGTCATGGGCATTGCCAACCTCGCGATGCTGACTGGCAATATCGGGCGGCCCGGCGTGGGCGTGAACCCGTTGCGCGGGCAAAACAACGTGCAGGGCTCTTGCGACATGGGGTCTTTCCCGCATGAATTGCCCGGCTATCGCCATGTCAAAGGGCCAGAAGTGCGCGCAGTCTTTGAAGAGGCTTGGGGCGTAGAGATTGACGCCGAGCCGGGTTTGCGCATTCCCAACATGCTCGATGCTGCCGTCGATGGGACGTTCAAGGGGCTGTATTGCCAAGGCGAGGATATCCTGCAATCGGACCCCGACACCAAGCATGTGGCGGCGGGTCTGGCTGCGATGGACTGTGTCATCGTGCATGACCTCTTCCTCAACGAGACCGCCAATTACGCGCATGTCTTCCTGCCCGGTTCGACCTTCTTGGAGAAAGACGGAACCTTCACCAATGCCGAGCGCCGCATCAACCGCGTGCGCAAGGTGATCCCGCCACTCAACGGCTATGCGGATTGGGAAATTACCCAGATGCTTGCAAACGCCATGGGGGCAGGGTGGACGTATAGCCACCCGGCGCGGATCATGGAGGAAATCGCTGCAACGACGCCAAGCTTTGCCGGGGTCGACTATGCCCTGCTGGAGGAAAAGGGCAGCGTTCAATGGCCCTGTAACGAAGCACATCCAGAGGGCACGCCGCTGATGCATGTGGATGGGTTCATGCGCGGCAAGGGGCGGTTCATCGTCACCGAATATGTGGCGACTGATGAGAAAACCGGCCCACGGTTCCCGCTGTTGCTGACCACCGGGCGCATCCTCAGTCAGTATAACGTCGGCGCGCAGACACGGCGCACCGCGAATGTGGTCTGGCACGAAGAGGATCTCTTGGAAATCCATCCGCATGATGCCGAGGTGCGGGGTTTGAAAGAGGGCGATTGGGTTCGATTGGCCAGTCGCGCAGGCGAAACCACCCTACGGGCCATGCTGACAGATCGCGTCAGCCCCGGCGTGGTCTACACCACCTTTCACCATCCGGATACGCAGGCCAATGTCATAACCACCGATTACTCGGACTGGGCCACCAACTGTCCGGAGTACAAGGTGACAGCGGTTCAGGTCAGCCTGTCGAACGGGCCAAGTGACTGGCAAGAAGATTACGCCGCGCAGGCCGCACAGGCGCGGCGCATCCTGCCTGCGGCGGAGTGACGGCGATGGGCTTTTCTCCCACCCAAAGCCGTCCGGGCCTCTCGGTGCAGGGCGAGGGGGCGCGTCGCGTCATCCGCGCTCTGCCCGATGAGGTGCCGGTGGCCTTTGTATTCGATGGCACGACACAAGCCGTGATGATGGCAACGCCTGCGGATATCGCCGATTTCGCCTATGGCTTTGCGGTAACCGAGGGGATCGTGACCACTCAGGAGGACATCGAAGGCTTTGAAATCGCCGAGCATTGTAACGGGATCGAGGCCCGGTTCTGGTTGCGAGGAGACCGGCAAGAGGCGCTTGCGGCGCGGCGGCGCTATATGGCCGGGCCGGTGGGCTGTGGGCTGTGCGGTATCGACAGCCTTGAACAGGCGGTGCGCCCGGTGCCGTCGGTTGCCCATGTCTCTCCTGCGTTTACCGCGCAAGAGATTGCCCGCGCGACCGATGCCCTGAGTGCGTGCCAGCCGCTTCATGATCTGACCCGCGCTACTCATGCTGCGGGGTTTATCCTGCCCGGTGCCGGTGTGGTCATGGCGCGCGAGGACGTGGGGCGGCACAATGCGCTCGACAAACTCATTGGCGCTCTCTGGCGGGCGGACATCGATCCGGCAGAGGGTGGCATCGTGATGACCAGCCGCCTGTCTGTTGAACTTGTGCAGAAATGCGCGGTCGCGGGTTGCGGCCTGCTGGTCGCGGTCTCTGCGCCCACGGCCCATGCGCTATGGTTAGCCGAGAGCGCAGGGCTAACCCTTGCCGCGTTTGCACGCGGCGGCGGCTTCGATCTCTATTCCCATCCCCATCGCATTCCCCATGAGGTTCCCGATGTCGCCTGAGAAAATGGTCCATATGGTCAACCAGATCGCTACGTTTTTCAAAACCCAGCCGGGCACTGATCAAGCGGCCCGCGTTGCTGCGCATATCCGGGATTTCTGGGAGCCGCGCATGCGCCAGCAACTGCGCGAGTTTGTTGCCACCGGCGGCGAGGGGCTCGATGATATCGCGCTCAAGGCCGCAAGGATGATCGATTAGGCAGTGAAGACGCGAGGGATGGCCTCGCGCCCGCGCCAAAATTCGCGCGCGTCAGTCAAGCGCGTCTGACGTGGCCCTGACCGTCCAATGGCGCGCCACCGCCAGCAGGGGCGCGATTATGACCGGCTATTGCGGTGATCGGGAGCGTGCGCAGAGCAAAGGCCGAGACATGGCGACCACCCGCCAGGGCTGATTTCAGGCGTGTCGAGACAGCCGTTTGCCTGATCTGCGACAGGGATTTGCGAACTGAACAAAAACACGATGTTCAGACACGCGATGCCGCGTTTGTCATAAATCATATCTGCGATTGATTTTAAATGGAGGCGAGTAGGAGAATCGAACTCCTGTACACGGATTTGCAATCCGCTGCGTCACCACTCCGCCAACTCGCCATTCCGTGTGGTTGGGATGAATTATCTGATCGGGCCGGGTGGTGCAAGTGGGCAATGCAGGCTGAGTAGGGTCAATTTGCAAGGTCGAATTGTCCCGCGCCTCTGGGACCTATAGCCGTTGCCGCGGAACGGGTTCTGTGCGAAAACCGCAATCGATAGGATTCCGAACGTAAGAGCTTCGATCATGACAGACTATGCCGCGCGGCGCACGATGATGGTGGACACGCAAGTTCGCCCGTCCGATGTGACCAAATTTCCGATCATCGACGCCATGCTGTCGGTCCCGCGTGAGGCGTTTGTTCCCACCGGCCTGCGCGAGGCGGCCTATATGGGCGAAAACCTTGATCTGGGCGAAGGGCGGGTGATGCTTGATCCGCGCACACTGGCCAAGATGCTTGACGCGCTTGAGATCGAGAATGACGATCTCGTGCTCGATATCGGTTCGGGCTATGGATATTCTGCGGCTGTGATCGCGCGCATGGCCGAAGCGGTCGTTGCGGTCGAGGATAAGGCATCTGTGGTCGCTGAGGCGCAGCGCACCCTGTCTGAGCAGGGGGCTGACAATGTGGTTCTGCACGAGGGGCCTTTGGCCGACGGTGCGCCGGAACACGGGCCCTATGACGTAATAACGGTGCAGGGCGCGGTCGAGCATCTGCCCGAGGTTCTGGCGGCGCAACTCAAGGAAGGGGGCCGCATGGCTTGCCTTTTCATGGAGGGTGCGCTTGGGGTGGTGCGGATCGGTTACAAGATCGACGGGCGGATCAATTGGCGCTACGCATTTAATGCGGGTGCGCCGGTGCTGCGCGGATTTGAACGGCACGCGGCCTTTACCCTGTGAGGGGAGCGGCGCGGCAAAAGAGGGATGGCGAGCGCATGAGAACGAACAAGTTGCGGACCTTGGGCGGTGTTTTCGGGCTGGCAATTCTGGGCCTTGCGCCGGTTACAGCCAAGGCTGAAACACTCGCCGATGCGCTCAAGAGCGCCTATGTCAACAGTGGCCTTCTGGAACAGAACCGCGCCTTGCTGCGCTCGGCTGATGAGAATGTGGCGCAGGCGGTGGCCAGTCTTCGGCCAATCATCGATTGGACTTCGGGGATCACTCTCGATTCATCGGATACGCGGTCCCAAGGGGCCAATCGTAACAACACGTCAACATCGCTCAATCTTGGGATTACCGGGAGCCTGCTGGTCTATGATTTCGGCCGCAGCGATTTTCTGACCGAATCCGCCAAAGAGACCGTGTTGGCCACGCGCCAGACCCTGATCAGTGTTGAGCAATTCGTGCTGTTGACGGGTGTGCAGGCCTATATGAACGTGATCCGCAATCAAGAATTCGTGGACCTGCGGCAGAACAACCTGCGTTTGTTGCGCGAGGAACTGCGCGCGGCGCAGGACCGGTTCGAGGTAGGCGAGGTGACCCGCACCGATGTGGCGCAGGCGGAATCCGCTGTGGCATTGGCGCAAAGCGGATTGGCTGCGGCGCAGGGCGACCTTACGCGCGCAATCGAGGAGTTCCGCGAGGCAATCGGACGTGATCCGGGCAGTTTGCAGACACCGAGCGAATTGCCGCAACTGGGTGAGAATGTCGATGCCGCCAAAGCCGCGGCGCTGCGACGTCACCCGGATCTTTTGCAGGCGCAGCATAATGTTGCCGCCGCCGAGTTGAACATCCGCGCCGCTGAGGCAGCGCTGTTGCCCACCCTGAATTTGACGGCGCGCGTCGGGGCATCCGAAGAACTCGACGGGTCAGACATGTCGCGCACCGGCAGTCTGGGCGTCGAAATGCGCGGCCCGATTTATCGCGGTGGCCGCCTCACGTCGCAGCAACGCCAAGCCATGGCGCAGCGCGATGCGCAATTGGCGCTGCTGCATCTGGCGGGGCTTCAGGTCAAGCAGGATGTGGGCGATTCCTATGCCAATCTGCGCGCCGCCCGCGCCAGCCGCACGGCCAGCCGCGAGGCGGTGCGTGCTGCCCAAGTTGCCTTTGACGGCACCCGGGAAGAGGCGACACTGGGCGCTCGCACCACGCTGGATGTCTTGGATGCCGAACAGGACCTGCTTGATGCGCGGGCCAATCTGATCTCGGCCAATGCCGATGTGGTGATTGCCGCCTATTCGGTGCTGGCGTCGATTGGCGAGTTGACGGCGCGCGATCTGAACCTTGGGGTGCAGACCTATGATCCGGCCGCCTATTACGAACTGGTCAAAGATGCGCCGATCGAAAGCAGTCCGCAGGGCCAGAAGCTCGACCGGGTGTTGCGGGCTTTGGGAAAAAACTGAAAAGTTTTTGAAACGGTTGTGTGGCACCGCCTGCAGCGATAAGCTCTGCTTAGGCAAGAATGGTACAAGAGCATGTCCGACCCCGTGACCAATGTGGAAATCGAGGATGTCCTGTCGTCGATAAGGCGGCTGGTCTCGAATGGCCAAGCCGAACGCCTCAGCACAACCGTGGCCGCGCCGCGCGAGGCAGGGATGCCGGCGGCGGACCGGCTTGTCCTGACACCGGCCTTGCGGGTGGATGAACCCGTAGCAGAGCCACCTGCCGAGGCTGTGGATGCCGAAGAGCCGGATGCGCATAACGTTTGGACAGGCACAGATCTGTCTGAGCATGAGACAGATGTTCAGGACGAAAGTGCGCCTGAGGGGATAGAGACAGAGTTCAGTGAGACCGATCAGACGCCTGATCTTCCGTCGGAACTGAGCGCGCAGGCTGCAGAATTTGAAGCGATGATCGCCGGGCGCGACGATCAGTGGGAGCCGGATGGCGCCTCTGACGACGATTACGCCGGGGGAGCCGCTGAATCGGTGCTGAGTTGGTCCGAGACGGATGAGCCAGAGGGTGACGAAGAGGCAGAGCTGGACGAGGCCGAGACGGCCCCCTCAGTTGATCCCGACTGGGATGAGTCGGACGATCTGGCCTCGGAACGCCATGTTCAGGATTGGCAGGATGCGGATGCGGCGGATTTGCGCCCGGCACCGGATGCCGATGCGGATCGCGGCGAGGGTCTGCTGATGGATGACGCCGTGCTGGATGAAGAGGCCCTGCGTGATTTGGTGGCCGAGATTGTTCGGCAAGAATTGCAAGGTGCCTTGGGCGAGCGGATCACCCGCAACGTGCGCAAACTTGTGCGCCGCGAGATTCACCGCGCGCTGACCAGTCAGGATTTCGACTGAGTCGGAATGTCTGCACTGAGCGAAAAGAGCAGATCTAAATCCATATACGCTTCCAGATGCGCCGCGAGAGCGTCGAGCGTGGCCTCGACATCTGCCCCATAGCTCAGGTCTGATCGCGCACCTAGCCCTGCCAGAAACGCCGCACGAAACGCGTCGGACGCGAAGAGCCCGTGCAGATAAGCGCCGCGCACCCGGCCACTGGCCGAAGCGGCCCCCTCAGGGCGATCCCCGACACGCAGCCATGCGTGCGCGCAATCCGGGCCGATGGTTTCACCCAAATGGATTTCATACCCTTCTACGGCATCGCCAGTTTCGAGATAGGTGGCCTGTGTCAGGGCAAGTCGCTTTTCCGGCTTCATCACCGTCACGACGCCGAGATGCCCCAGGCCGGGCACCGAGGCGGGAGGGCCCTCGATGCCGTCCGGGTCTTCGATCCGGTGCCCCAGCATCTGATAGCCGCCACAGATGCCCAGCACATGCCCGCCGCGCCGGATGTGGGCGGCAAGGTCGATATCCCAACCTTGGGCGCGGAAATGTGCCAGATCGGCGATGGTGGATTTGCTTCCGGGGATAAGCACCAAATCGGCATCGCCGGGCAGGGGGCTGCCTGCTCCGATGATTTCCACACTCACACCCGGTTCGCTGCTGAGGGGATCAAGATCGTCGAAATTGGCAATCCGGCCAAGACGCGGCACGACCACCTTGAAAGCGCCGCCCTTGGTCGAGGCGATATCCATCACATCCTCAGCCGGAAGGCGCCATGCGTCTGAAAACCATGGCACGACGCCCAAAGAGGGCCAGCCTGTGCGCGTCACAATTTCGCGCAAGCCCTCGTCAAAGAGGCTGACATCGCCACGGAACTTGTTGATGGCAAAAGCCTTGATCCGGGCGGCATCTTGGGGCGGCAACACCGCTTGGGTGCCGACAACCTGCGCGATGACCCCACCCCGGTCGATATCACCCACAAGGATCACGGGCACGCCTGCGGCCTCGGCAAAGCCCATATTGGCGATGTCTCCGGCGCGAAGGTTGATTTCCGCGGGGCTGCCCGCCCCCTCGACCAGCACGAGATCTGCGGTGGCGGCAAGGCGGTGAAAACTCTCAAGCGTGGGGGCCAGCAACTGCGGTTTGGCCCGGGCATAGTCGCGGGCACGCAGCGTGGCAAAGCGGCGGCCCTGCACGATCACTTGGGCGCCAATATCGCTCTCGGGTTTGAGCAGTACGGGATTCATATCGGTGTGTGGCGCGCGGTACGCGGCCAGCGCCTGAAGCGCCTGCGCGCGACCAATTTCGCCGCCATCCACGGTGACAGCGGCATTGTTTGACATGTTTTGCGGCTTGAACGGGGCCACCGACAGGCCACGTCGGGCATAGGCGCGCGCCATACCTGCCACGAGCATGGACTTGCCCACATTCGAGCCTGCCCCCTGAATCATGATCGCGCGTGTCATTGCGATGCCCCTTTTGCCGCTCTGTGCTGATACCGTTTGAGAGTGCAGGGGGAAAGGCCGGTTTCCGTCACAAAGGCCTGTTTTCCCGACCGCAACGCAAAAGCCCTGCCACTAGGGCAGGGCTTTGATACGTGGTCAGGCAGCAGTGCTCAGGCGGCTTCGGCCTGCGCCGCAGCATTCCGGCGTTCACTTTCTTCGCGCGAGAGGGCCACAGAGGTGCGCACGCCCTTGGATACGAAATCCATCAGGCCGGCAACAACCCGCTCATTCGGGTCGATCCCGGCGCAGGACAATACTTCGCGGCCATCACGGGACCGCGCCCAGCGGGCGATCTGCTCGGGGCCATTGCCATATTTCTTGTCATCGGAAATGGCGTCATCCAGAGCGGCCAGCACAACGGCCGCAAAGAGTTTACGAGCACGGTTGCCCTGTTCGGCGTTGAAAGCCGTACCGTCAACGAAATCCTTCATCATTCGTCCTTGTTCTTATTGCTCTTGCGTTTTGGGCGTGACGGACCTTATGGCGGAGTTTTTGCGATTCGGATAGAGCACAGTTGCATAACTTCTATGCGAATTTTGCATGCCTCGCCACGATGCATAACGACATTTCGTTGTCTTGCCACCCATCATCCCTCCAGATATAGGAAGCATCAATCTCACATCAACCTTTTGTCACGGTTTGAACGCAATGCCCAAGATCAATGGAAACGAAATTCGCCCCGGTAATGTGCTGGAGCATAATGGCCACCTCTGGGCCGCGGTGAAGGTCGATCACGTAAAGCCCGGCAAGGGCGGTGCCTTTGCTCAGGTCGAAATGAAGAACCTGCGCAACGGCTCCAAACTCAACGAACGCTTTCGCAGCGCCGACAAGGTCGAGCGTGTGCGCCTTGAGCAAAAGGATCAGCAGTTTCTCTATGAAGAGAATGGCAAGCTGGTGTTCATGGATGCCGAGACCTATGAGCAGATCGAATTGCCCGCTGACCTTTTGGGGGAACGTCGTCCGTTTCTTCAGGACGGTATGACCATCACGGTTGAATTCCACGAGAGCGAGGCGCTGCACGCCGCGCTGCCGCAAAAGGTGATTTGCCGCATCGTCGAGACTGAGCCCGTCGTGAAGGGGCAGACGGCGGCCAATAGCTTTAAGCCTGCGATCCTCGATAATGGGGTCAAGGTCATGGTGCCGCCCTTTGTTGGACCTGACGAGGATATCGTCGTCAACACCGAGACGATGGAATATTCCGAGCGCGCCTGAACGGGCAAGAGCACTGAAAACGAAAAAGGGGGCAGGCCGGTGTTGGCCTGCCCCCTGTTCTTTTGAAACACGCCCGGCTCAGCTGCGTCGAGCGCCCATCATCACCGCGGCAAAGCCAGCGATCAACACCCCCACGCAGATGACCAACAGCTGCTCGTATTTATGGGCCTCTGGCAGTAGCGCAACGGCCCAGTCGGCTTCGCGCGCGAAGTAGAGCACGGCACCGAACATCGCCGCACCAAAAGCCACCAGATAGGACCAGAGTGCGATGTGACGCCCCATCACCAGCCCAATGATCAGAATAGGTGTCAGAAACATGCTGGCCGTGCCGCTGATGGCTACAGCGTCGAACAGCGTCTGATTTCCCCATAGGGTCAGACCGGTGCCAACCACCATGAACGCGATCATTGCCATGCGCCCACCCGCAAGCGACCGCTGCCCCAGTTTCAGCTCGTCCACCACAAGCCGCGCGGCACTGGCCAGTGCTGAATCGAGCGTGCTGAGAGCTGAAATAAGCAGTGACACGAGCAACGCCACAAAAAGCCATGCCGGGAACATCGTGGCCCAAGTGCCAATCAACTCGCCCTCATATTCCGCCCCGACCAATCCAGCCTGAATGCCGAAAAAGCCAAAGCCAATGATACAGAGCGTAGAGATCCAGAAGGCATGCAGGAAAGAGCGGCGCGTTGTCTCGGGATCGGCGATAAAGCCACGATCCATCATCACCGGGTCATGTGCGGGGTAAGAGAACACCTGCAACAGCGCCACCAGCAAAAGAACTTGGCCACTCCAGGCACCGGAAGTGCCCGGCGCGGTCAGCACGGCCCCAAGGTCAAAGCCGGGGCTGATCACGAGCGCTACAAAGGCAACCGCGAAAACGCCCAAGAATACCACCATCTGCAACACATCGGTGCGCAGCGCCGCGCTTAGCCCGCCCCAAGCGCTATAGGCCAACCCAAGCACCGCGACGATCAGGATAGAGGCGTCGCGCGCGATGCCCATTTCAGGCAGGGCTGCGGCAAAGATCAGCCCCACCACCAGCAGATTGGCAAAAACCTCGGACAAGAGCCGCAGAGCAATGACGAAGTTGTAGCAGGCCTTGCCCATTGCGCCAAAATGTGTGCCCAGCCAATCCTGCACAGAGCCCGCGCCACCTGCACGCAATCGGCCTACGATATAGCCGCCGCTCAGGAAAGAGCCGTAGTAAGCAGCATAGGCCAGCGTGCCCCAAATCCCGAAGAAATACCCCAGAATGGCCGAATTCATCAGAGAACGAGCGAAAATCCAGGTAGTGACCTGGCTTAGGACCAGCACCCAAAGACCTGGCGCTCGGCCATCCGTGCCGGTGCCGTTGAAAAAACCTTCAATCGTGGCGCGACGCGGTGCGACGAACAGGCTGCCCAGAATGACGAGGCCAAAAAGGCCAATAATCGCCAATGCTTGCATGACTTGTGTTTCCTCCGTGGAATGGTTGCTCCAGTGCTAATGACCAGAGCGTTCCAGCACCAGAGTTTATGTAGCCCGATCTCGCTTTCGTGATGCCCGCGATCAGAGCGTTGCGTTGACGCCGCCGCCATCTAGCAGGATGTTTTGTCCCACGATAAAACCCGCATGCTGGCTACAGAGAAAGGCACAAGCCGCGCCAAATTCCTGCGCCGTGCCATAGCGCCCAGCGGGAATGCTGGCACAGCGGCGCGCCTTTGCCTCCTCCATGCTGATCCCTTGTGCTTTGGCCACGCCTTCATCCAGTGCTTTGGCGCGATCCGTGGCATGGATACCCGGTAGCAGGTTGTTGATCGTGACGCCGCTGCCAGCCACTTGCCGTGACGTGCCCGCGACATAGCCTGTCAGGCCTGCGCGCGCCGAATTGCTAAGACCTAGCGCCGGGATCGGCGCCTTGACCGATTGCGAGGTAATGTTGACCACACGGCCCCAGCCCCGCGCCATCATTCCGGGGACCAAGGCCTTTATCAGCGCGATAGGGGTCAGCATATTGGCGTCGAGTGCTCGGATAAAATCCTCGCGGTCCCAATCAGACCACAGACCCGGCGGCGGTCCTCCGGCATTGTTGACGAGAATGTCCACGTCTTGCGCCACGTCAAGCACTGCTGCGCGACCGGCCTCTGAGGTAATGTCGGCTGCGACCGTCTGAACGGTAACGTCGAAATCCGCACGAATGGCCGTTGCTGCCGCCTCGAGCGCCTCGCCGCCGCGTGCGTTGATCACCAGATCGACCCCTGCCTCGGCCAATGCGCGCGCAGAGCCCAATCCCAAGCCTTTGGACGCGGCGCAGACCAACGCCCGTTTCCCCTTGATCCCCAGATCCATCATCCACTCTCCTGCTTAATCAACGCGAAATTAACACGCTGTCGGCAAGAATGGCCAGATGCTTGCAAGCGGGCGTGTGACGGGCCTCGTCCACGAGGGCATGTCCATCACATTGACGCCATGATACCACAATTCTAAACTACGCTGCCCGATAGAGAATTGTGACCCCAGCCATATCAGGACCAACTGCACCCATGACCTCTGATCTTGCCCCGTCCGACCACATCCTGCCCGTGTATACGGGATTGGATTTTCGCGTCGTCAACGGGGCGAACATGGGGGATGCTCTGTCTTTTGCGGCAGAGCTCGACCTCGACGATGTCTATGAGTTGCAGCCGCAAGCGCGGCAGCTTCGCCTCTCGCTTTCTCTGGCAGGGGGGGCACCATTTAAAATCGCTCGCGGCTCCGAGGTTGGTCGACCCGGTGCGCAAATCCATCTCGACTGTTGCCTGACGTTGATGTCGGGCACCGGGCGCACAACCGAAATGATCGTGTTGGTCGAGGTGGATGATGCCGAAAACATGGTAGAGGTTTTTGCCATGCCGCTGGCGCAGATGCGGCCCAAGACCGGCTATGCGCTGGTGGGCATTGACACGGAGAACGTGCTGCAACGTTTTGCTCAGGTGGCGTGCGTGTCGTTCTCGCGGGGCACCCACATCACCATGGCAA
This sequence comes from Roseovarius mucosus, assembly GCF_002080415.1. Classification (NCBI taxonomy): domain Bacteria; kingdom Pseudomonadati; phylum Pseudomonadota; class Alphaproteobacteria; order Rhodobacterales; family Roseobacteraceae; genus Roseovarius; species Roseovarius mucosus. The sequence continues at coordinate 4,096,243 of NZ_CP020474.1, forward strand.
CGGGGGAACAGCGCCCGGTCGAAACCTTGGTGTGCGGCGACATGGTCCTTACGCGCGATGACGGGGTGCGGCCAATTCGGTGGGTCGGGCATTCGACCGTTCGCGCGGTTGGGGATTTCGCCCCCATTCGGATTTCTGCTGGGGCGTTGCACAATGAAAACGACCTATTGGTCAGCCCCGATCACCGGCTCTTTATCTACCAGCGCTCGGATGCCCTTGGTGCGGGCCGGGCCGAAGTATTGGTGCGCGCCCGGCATCTGGTCAACGGGGATACCGTGCGCCGCGAGAGCGGCGGTTTCATAGATTACGTGCAACTGCTCTTTGACCGGCATCAAATCATCTATGCCGAAGGGATTGCTGCCGAAACTCTGCTGGTCGATCCGCGCACCTCTGCTGCACTGCCCGCCGATCTCAAAGAGGCGCTGAGCCGACAGATTGCAGGCCAGAACGCCCCCAGCCACCTGCAATTCGAGGTGGGGCAAGCGCTGCTCAATCACCCGAATGCGGCGGATATCCTGAAACGGGCGTCAACGCGCTAACTACTGGCGTGGCAAGAGGCCAAGTCAGATTTGCGTTATCGCCTGCATCGCGCACAAACACAGGTGGCCGGCGCATATAAGACAGCGGATTCACAATATCTGGCGATCCCGGGAGGACTCGAACCCCCAACATCCTGATTAGAAGTCAGGTGCTCTATCCGGTTGAGCTACGGGACCGCTGAGCAGGGTCTTAGCGTGGCAAGGACGCAAGATCAAAGCCTAATCTTGCGCGGCGAACGGGTCTTGCGGATAGCTGACCCCAGCCAGATAGAGGCCATGAGGGGGGCACACCGGGCCACAGGCGGCGCGGTCGCGTGCGTTCAGTGCGGCGCGCACCTCATCGGGATGCCAAGACCCCGCGCCCACACGCTCCAACGTGCCCACGATACTGCGGACTTGATTGTGCAGAAACGACCGGGCGCGCAGGCGGAAATGGATCTCGGGGCCCATGGCGCTCTCGTGCTCCGAAATCTCAATGGCGTCCAATGTCTTGATTGGGCTTGCCGCCTGACAAATGGTCGAGCGGAAAGTGGTGAAATCATGCATCCCGATCAGATGTTGTGCGCCTGCGCGCATCGCCTCGATATCGAGCTTTGGGCGCACATGCCAAACCCGGCCTCGGTCCAACGTAACAGGGGCGCGCCGCGACATGACGCGAAAAAGATAGCGCCGCTCGTTTGCGGAAAACCTTGCGTGCCAGTCTTCAGCGACACGCACGCAGGCCGTAATCGCCACGGGCAAAGGTTTGAGGTGATAGTTGAGCGCCTCTGAAAGGCGAAACGTGCCCCATTCCCGTGTCAGGTCGCAATGCGCCACCTGGGCAATCGCGTGCACGCCTGCATCCGTGCGCCCGGCGGCGGCGATGGTATGGGACCCCGGTTCAATCCGCGCGAGCGCCGCCTCGACGGCACCTTGCACAGAGGGGTGATCGACCTGCCGCTGCCATCCGGCAAAGGGCGCGCCATCATATTCGATCCGGAGGGCATATCGGGGCATGGTCGGCGGGTCTTGCTATCAATTGCGGTTCATCTGGCCCGAAATACCTCGGGGGTTCGGGGGCAGCGCCCCCGTCCATTGCAGGTTTCAGTAGTCGGCGTTTCCGCCTTGTTGCCAGGGCTTGACCAGATTGCCAAAGCGGGTGAACTGCGCCTCAAAGCTCAATTCAACCGTACCGATAGGGCCGTGGCGCTGTTTGCCGATGATGACTTCGGCCTTGCCATGCAGGCGCGACATCGCCTCTTGCCATTCGGCCATCTTATCCATTTCGTGATCGCCCGGCTTTTCGCGTTCCTTGTAATATTCTTCGCGGAACACGAACATCACGACATCGGCGTCCTGTTCGATCGAGCCGGATTCGCGCAGGTCCGAGAGTTGCGGGCGCTTGTCCTCGCGGCTTTCGACTTGGCGCGACAACTGCGAAAGGGCCACGACGGGGATGTTAAGTTCCTTGGCTATTGCCTTGAGCCCCATGGAAATTTCGCCAATCTCCTGCACCCGGTTGTCAGAGGACCCGCGCACAAGTTGCAGGTAGTCGACGATCAAGAGATCAAGACCATGCGTGCGCTTTAACCGTCGCGCGCGCGCGGCAAGTTGTGAAATCGGGATCGCGGCAGTATCGTCGATATAGAGCGGACAGGATTCCAGTGTCTTGGCGGCTTCGACAAAGCGGCGGAACTCGCTTTCGTCCATGTCGCCCTGACGGATCTTGTGCGAGGAGATTTCCGAGGCTTCGGCCAGCACCCGACCGGCCAATTGTTCGGCGCTCATTTCAAGCGAGAAGAAGCCCACGACGCCGCCATCCACAGCCCCCTCAGACCCATCGGGCAGCGTGCCTCGGCGATAGGCCTTGGCTACGTTAAAGGCGATATTGGTCGCGAGCGACGTTTTGCCCATCGAGGGGCGGCCCGCAAGGATGAGAAGGTCGGATTTGTGCAGCCCGCCCAGTTTTCCATCAAGATCGACCAGCCCGGTTGAGATGCCTGCCAACCCGCCTTCGCGCTGATAGGCGGCGTTGGCCACATTAACAGCGTCTGTTACAGCCTTGAGAAAGCTTTGAAATCCGCTCTCGGACTGACCTTGCTCAGCCAATTGGTAGAGCTTTTGTTCGGCCTCGACGATTTGATCCTTGGGTTCGCTATCGACATTGACGCGGGCCGCCTTGCCGGCGATGTCATGACCCAAGGCAATAAGCGCGCGGCGGATCGCCAGATCATAGATCATTTGCGCATAGTCGCGCACGGCGAAGGTCGAGATCGCGGCACCGGCCAGTTTGGCAAGATACGCAGGCCCGCCAAGCTCTTTTAACCCCTCATCATTTTCGAGGAACGCGCGCAAGGTTACGGGCGAGGCGAGGTTGTTCTTGGCGATGCGGGCGGCGGCGGTTTCGAAAATACGGGCATGGACGGGGTCGTAGAAATGCTGTGGGCCGATAATGGCGGCGATGCGGTCATAGACATCGTTATTTGTCAGAATCGCACCGAGGAGTTGCTGCTCAGCCTCGATCGAATGCGGCACGCTTTCAGCGGATTGAATCTCTGCCCCAGTCGGATTGAAAGCGCTGATCTCGTTCATGCCTGCGGTCCCCGTTTGTTCGGTGTTTTATCGGTATCGTGTCGGTAGTCTTGGTTCGAGAGTTCTAGGCCAATCCTTGCGCGCTCGCCACTTGTATAAACCTGTGGGCATTTGGCGGGATAAGTCGGTGGATAGGGCCGCGCCACAGAAGCGCTTCCCATATCCTGTATTAGGATTTTCCTAGCCTACCACATATCGAAGCATTTTACGATTCGAGAGGTGGTTTATCCCCATCCCCTGAGGACAAATTTATTTCTTGTGTGCCGCCTGCCACTTACGGGGATCGCGCAAGAAATCTTCGACCGCGTCAAGAGTAGCGGCCTCGAAAATCGCTTGCGTGCGCGCCTCGGCCAACACATCCCACCACGTGCAGAGGTGATGCAGGGCCACGCCGTGATCGCCAAGGGTTTTCTTGGTGTCGGGGAAAATGCCGTAGTAAAAGATCACCGCCGTATGGCCGCAGGTGGCCCCGGTTTCGCGGATGGCATCCACAAAGCTGAGCTTTGAGCCGCCATCCGTGGTGAGATCCTCAACCAAGAGTACGCGCTGCCCCTCGGTCATGGCCCCTTCGATGCGAGCGTTGCGCCCATAGCCTTTCGGTTTCTTGCGCACATAGGTCATGGGCAGGGCCATACGCTCGGCGACAAGGGCCGCAAAGGGAATACCCGCGGTTTCGCCGCCCGCGATATTGTCGAACGCCTCAAACCCGGCTTCCCGCATCACGGTGATCGAGAGAAAATCCATAAGGGTGCTGCGGATGCGCGGATAGGAGATCAACTTGCGGCAGTCGATATAGGTGGGTGAGGGCAGGCCCGAGGCCAGCGTAAAGGGCGTGTCCGCGTTGAAATGCACTGCGCCGATTTCCAGCAGCATGCGGGCGGTCAGACGGGCGATCTCATCCTTGGGCGGGTAGGTGGTGGGGATCATGGCAGGGTCCTTGGGTTGGGCGGTACGCGGTAGAGAGTTGGGCGTCCAGAGGAGGTATTGTCAAGAAAAAGGGCTATATTTTTCAACTGAATGTGGGTTTGCCTGTCTCTTTATGTCCGCCTTTGGAATCTACGCTTGGTCCGATGGTTCAGACTGGGATGATGCTTTGGATTTAGCATCTACCAATCAGCCCATGCCAAGAAAGCCCTTAAAAACAAAATGTCAGGGCCGCACTACCGGATCTTTGGGTTCCTGTCGATTGTTGGAAATCGGGGCCGTTTGAGCATTCAGCACTCCAAGCCGATGACAAGGTGGACTGGGGTCCTTGCGCGAGACATGCCGAACCGGCCTTGGGTCAGCGATATCGTCTACGTTTGAACAGTGCACAGAACGGTGTATCTTGCGCCTTTATCCGTTGAATTGAGCCTGCATGCCCCCTGCATGGATCAAAAGATTCATGGCAGCGTTAAGCTATCGTGCCTGGCGTCGCACGGGGGGCGGCGCCGATGTCCCGGGTCAGGCCCGGGACGTTAGACCCCCGTCGGCGGCGCGCTTTAGACCCCGCGCACCCTTGGGCGGACCCATTTCGAGGCGGGTTCCACGATGAGATCGGTGAGCGCCCAGACCAACGCATCGACGCGGTCGGGGCTGCCACGGCCCTCATAGCCGCGTGCGGTCATGGCGCACATCTGATCCTCCAACGTGCCAAGCCCGCGCGCGTGATGGACCCGGCCCTGTTCATAAAGCGCTGCCACCGGCTCTGCCCGTGCCACCTTGCCCCGGCTGGCGTGGACCTTGCGCAGGGGCACGAGGGGGTCGACCTGCCGGATCACCTGTTCCACCAGATCGCCGCCCTGATTGACCTCGGCCACCACCCGTTCTGCCCCCCAAAGCTCGCGTGCGCGGATCACGGCGCGGGCCCAGCGGGCGGGGCTGGCGGCGCTGACGCTGGCATCGGCCAGAACATAGGCGCGCCAGTCCTGCACCGGGCCGCGCGTGATGGCCCCGACCACAATGATCCCGCATTCATCCGATGCGGCATGGCCCGAAACCGGAGGATCAACCGCCACCACCACGCGGTCAAATTCGGGCAAGGTGTCGACGCGCGCGGCCTCTAGCATGGCTGGGCTCCAGAGCGCATCCTCGGCCTCGTCAATCAGCAGGCCGTCCAGTTCCTGCCGCCCAAGCCGCGTGCCTGCATAGCGTGCGCGCACCTCGTCAAGGAAGCTCTCGGCGAGATGGGCGCGGTTGGCCTCGGTGGGGGCGGAGCTGGTCACAGTGCTGGGGGTGGCAAGGATGTCCTTGAGCACGCCCACATTGCGCGGCGTGGTGGTGACGCAGACGCGCGGCGCTTCGCCCAACCGCAGACCGAATTGCAGCATGTCCCAAGTTTCGCGCGCGCGTTTCCACTTGGCCAGCTCATCCACCCAGGCTCCGTCGAATTGCGGGCCGCGCAGCCCCTCGGGATCATGGGCGGAAAAGGCCTGTGCCACCGCGCCATTGGGCCAGATCAGCCGCTTGCGCGTGGCCTGCCATTCGGGGCGGCGGTCGGGGGGCGAACAGGCGAGAATGCCGCTCTCGCCAAAGATCATCACTTCGCGCACCTGATCAATCGTCTCGCCCACAAGGGCGATCCGCTTGCAGCGGCCTGTATCCATGGGGCGCGCGCCTTCGACCTCGGACCGCACCCATTCGGCCCCGGCGCGGGTCTTGCCCGCCCCGCGCCCGCCCATGATCACCCATGTCCGCCAGTCGCCCGAGGGCGGCAGTTGATGCGGCAGCGCCCAGAACTCGAAGAGATAGGGCAGGGCCATGAGCTCGCCGTCACTCAGGGCATCGAGAAAGTCGTCCCGGACAGCTTGCCCGTTTGAGACGATCCAATCGGCACCCGATCTGATGCCGGGCGTCGTCGAAATCGAGGGCGTATCCATGGACAATACCAAGGTCTTCTTTTCTGCGTCGTTCAAGTTGTGCCTCCGCTTCCAGAGCGATTTTGAGCCATTGCCGGATCTCGGCGGTGGCCTTGGTCGCGTTTTTCAATTCATCCAGATCACCGGCTCTGATCCGTTGATAGATCTCTGCCAGATCGACGCGCATGTCGGCCAATTGCTGTTCCAGCGCGTTGATCGAGGTGGTCAGGCCGGTGGGCCCCTCGTCGGGGGTGATCAAAACCATGCGTGCTCTTGCCTCATGAGTGGTGTGTTTCGGTGGGCCCCTCTGTCTGCTCGACATGAAAAAACGGCCTCCGGGGTTTCCCCCGGGGCCGTTGCCCATTTCGTCCAGCATGTCACAACCTATACGTGAGGCCGCGCGGTGAGTCAAGTCACAGCGCGATAGCTTCGACCCGCAACTATCCGTTATATTTACGTTTTATTAACTATTCGGCATGGCACTCAGGCGCGGTGTGCCCCGTCGGCCAGACCTTTTACAAAGGCCAAAACCTCTGTGACCGCTTTGCCCTTGGCAATCTCGCCCACGATGGCCGAGCCTACGACGCAGCCATCGGCAACGCTGGCAATCGTCTGCGCAGTTTCCGGTGTGCGGATGCCAAAGCCCACGATCACCGGTAGATCGGTCTGAGCCTTGATGCGTGCCACCTCGGGGGCGACATCCGCCGCCTCTGCCGCCGCTGCCCCGGTGATGCCGGTGATCGAGACGTAATAAACAAAGCCAGAGGTGTTTTCGAGCACCTTGGGCAGGCGTTTGTCATCGGTTGTGGGGGTGGCGAGGCGGATGAAGTTCATCCCCGCCTTGCTGGCCGGAATGCAGAGTTCGTCATCCTCTTCGGGGGGCAGATCAACCACGATCAGCCCGTCGATCCCGGCGGCCTTCGCATCGGTCAGGAACTTGTCCACGCCACGATTGTAGATCGGGTTGTAATAGCCCATGAGCACGATGGGCGTGCTGTCATCGCCTTTACGAAACTCGCGCGCCATGGCCAGCGTTTTTTCGAGCGTCATGCCCGCCGCCAGCGCCCTCTGACCGGCGAGTTGGATGGTTGGCCCGTCCGCCATCGGATCAGTAAAGGGCACGCCCAATTCGATGATATCCACCCCCGCAGCAGGCAGCCCCTGCATCACCGCGAGCGAGGTGTCATAATCCGGATCGCCCGCCATGATGTAGGAAACGAACGCCTTTTTACCGGCGGCCTTCAACTCTGCGAATTTGGCGTCGATACGTGTCATGTTGGTCTGTCCTTCGAATGGGTCCGTGCGGGTTTGGCGCAAAGCGCGCGGGAAATCAATGCCCGGCTTGACCTTGGGGGGCGCAAACCCGTAGATGCGCGCAATTCACCGCATGGAGGGTCTGAGATGGGCTTTAAAATGGGAATCGTGGGCCTGCCCAATGTTGGCAAATCCACGCTCTTTAATGCGCTCACCCGCACGGCTGCGGCGCAGGCGGCGAACTTTCCCTTTTGCACGATCGAGCCGAATGTGGGCGAGGTGGCCGTGCCTGATGCGCGGCTGGACAAATTGGCGCAGATTGCCGGATCCAAGCAGATCATCCCGACGCGCATGACCTTTGTGGACATTGCCGGGCTGGTCAAAGGGGCGTCCAAAGGCGAGGGGCTGGGCAATCAGTTTTTGGCCAATATCCGCGAGACGGATGCGATTGCCCATGTGCTGCGCTGCTTTGAGGATGGCGATGTGACCCATGTGGAGGGGCGCGTTGATCCGGTGGCGGATGCCGATACGATCGAGACCGAATTGATGCTGTCTGATCTTGAGTCGGTTGAAAAGCGGCGCGCAGGCCTGCAACGCAAGCTCAAGGGCGGCGATAAAGAGGCGGCACAGGCTGAGCGGCTCTTGGCCGCAGCGCAGGCCGCGCTGGAAGAGGGACGCCCGGCGCGCACGGTTGAGGTGGATGCCGAAGACATTAAAGCATGGAAAATGCTGCAACTTTTGACCGCCAAGCCGGTGCTCTATGTCTGCAACGTGGATGAGGGGAATGCCGCGACCGGCAATACCCATTCTGAGGCGGTGGCAAAGATGGCTGCTGAACAGGGCGCGGCCTCAGTTGTGATTTCTGCGCAGATCGAAGAGGAAATCTCCAAGCTCGAGCCGGAAGAAGCGGAGATGTTTCTAACCGAGATGGGGCTGGAAGAGGCGGGGCTGGATCGGCTGATCCGGGCGGGCTATGGTCTCTTGCATCTTGAGACGTATTTCACCGTCGGGCCCAAAGAGGCGCGCGCCTGGACCATTCCGGCAGGCACGCCAGCCCCCAAGGCGGCGGGCGTGATCCACGGCGATTTCGAGCGCGGATTCATCCGGGCCGAGACGATTGCCTATGACGATTTCGTGACACTTGGCGGCGAGCAAAAGGCCAAGGACGCGGGCAAGATGCGGTCTGAGGGCAAGAGCTATGTCGTCAAGGATGGCGACGTTTTGCACTTTCTCTTCAACACCTGAGCGGGGCGTTTTAACGCCTCAGACTGTCGCGCCGCGCCAGATCCAGCCGCCGCCCAGAACGCGGGTGCCGGTGGTTTCATAGAAAACGCAGGCCTGACCGGGCGAGACGCCTTCCTCTGGTGTCAGCAATTCAACCGTCGCCTCGGTGGCGGAAATGGGGCGCAGCACCGCCTCGCGCGGCGGGCGGGTGGAGCGGACCTTGACCGAGATATGCCATTCCGCCTGAGAGGTGAGGGGGGCATCGCCCAGCCAGTTGATTTCGCGCAGCGGCACGGTGCGGGTCGAGAGCATGTCCTTGGGGCCGACGATCACACGGCGCGTGTCGACGTCAAGGCGCACGACATAGAGCGGCTCTTCAAGCCCGCCGATGCCAAGGCCGCGACGCTGACCGATGGTGTAATGGATGACGCCCTCATGCGTGCCAAGGATGCGGCCATCGGCATGGACAATCTCACCGGGTTCGGCGGCACCGGGGCGCAGTTTTTCGATCACGCTGGCGTAATTGCCGTTGGGGACAAAGCAGATGTCCTGACTGTCGGGTTTGTCCGCGACTTGCAGGCCATATTGCGCGGCCAATTCACGCGTCGCCTGTTTCGAGGGCAGATGCCCCAGCGGGAAGCGCAGGAATTCGAGCTGCTCGGGCGTGGTCGAGAACAGAAAATAGGACTGGTCGCGCGCCGAATCAGTGGCGCTGTGCAATTCCGGCCCCTGCACGCCCATCTTGCGCTGAATATAATGGCCGGTCGCCATGCAATCCGCCTCAAGATCGCGGGCGGTTTCCAAAAGGTCCTTGAACTTGACCCGTTCATTGCAGCGGATGCAGGGCACGGGCGTGGCTCCGGCAAGATAGCTATCAGCGAATTCGTCGATCACGGCATCGCGAAAGATGTTCTCGTAATCCAGCACGTAATGCGGAAAGCCCATTTCCTCGGCAACGCGGCGGGCGTCGTGGATATCCACCCCGGCACAGCAGGCGCCCTTCTTGGCCAGAGCCGCGCCATGGTCGTAAAGTTGCAGGGTGACGCCCACCACATCATAGCCCTCGGCGGCCAGATGTGCGGCCACAACCGAGCTGTCAACGCCGCCCGACATGGCGACAACCACACGGGTTTCGGCCGGGGATTTCGGAAACCCAAGGGAGTTCAATGGTTTATTTATGTCCAATGCCATGGCGGCCTCCGCTCGGGTGTTTCAGAATATAGGAAAATCCTAAACACTCTCAAGACCCGGTTTCACACCGCATTAAGCCTGAAAGCGCCATTCTGGGTGCATCAGACCAAAGGGGTGAGCGTCATGTATCTCAAGAAAGTGGAAGGGCCAAGGGCTGTTACCTTGGCGGATGGAACGGTGTTCAGCCGGGCGGATTTGCCGCCCGCCGATACGGCGCGATGGGTTGCATCGCGCAAGTTGGCGGTGGTGCGCGGGGTGGCCTATGGGCTGATCTCGCGGCGTGAGGCGCTCGAAACCTATGGGTTGAGCGAAGAGGAGTTTGACGGCTGGATTGCCGCGGTGGCCAAGCATGGGGAGGGTGCGCTCAAGGTCACGGCATTGGGGGCGTATCGATAACTGCAGGTTGAGCATTTGAGATGTTGAAACAATGGTAACGGGTAGTTAACCATTTTTGAGCAGTGTGATCGGTATCAAAACAATGATCCATGGAGTCCCCAATGCGCGTACTTTTGGTCGAGGATGATCCGACAACCTCGAAAAGCATCGAGTTGATGCTCACCCATGCCAATCTCAATGTCTACACCACCGATCTGGGGGAAGAGGGCATAGATCTGGCAAAGCTCTATGATTACGACCTGATCTTGCTGGATCTGGGCCTGCCGGATATGAACGGGCACGAGGTGTTGCGCCAATTGCGGCTGGCGCGCATTGCCACGCCGATCCTGATCCTGTCAGGGGCGGATGACACCGAAAGCAAGATCAAAGGGTTCGGATTTGGCGCGGATGATTATCTGACCAAGCCATTCCACCGCGATGAGTTGGTGGCGCGTATCCACGCCATCATCCGGCGGTCCAAGGGGCATTCGCAATCGGTGATCCGCACCGGCAAGATCAATGTGAACCTTGATGCCAAGACGGTGGATGCGGGCGGCAAGCCGGTGCATCTGACCGGCAAGGAATACCAGATGCTGGAGCTGTTGAGCCTGCGCAAAGGCACAACCCTGACCAAAGAGATGTTCCTGAACCACCTCTACGGCGGCATGGATGAACCGGAACTCAAGATCATCGACGTGTTTATCTGCAAGCTGCGCAAGAAACTCTGCGAGGCCACCGATGGTGTCAATTACATCGAGACGGTCTGGGGGCGCGGCTATGTGCTGCGGGATCCTGAGCAAGCGACGCTGGGCGGGCGGCCTCTGGCCATTGGGGCCTGAGGGTAGCACAGGCTCTGGACGCTGGGCGGGTCGGGCACTATCACTCTGATCAGGGAGAGGCGGGCAGGGAATGGCCGCCGCATCCGGGATCAGCGAGGGGCCGATGACCGACAAACTTGCCGTTGAGGATCTGACCGAAAGCGAGGCGCAGGCCGAATTGGGGCGGCTTGCGGCGCTCTTGGCGGCGGCAAACCGGGCCTATCACACCGAGGATGCGCCCGAAATCACCGATGCGGCCTATGACGCGCTCAAGGCGCGCAATGCGGCGATCGAGGCGCGCTTTCCTGAGCTCAAGCGCGACGACAGCGCATCGGATCAGGTAGGCGCCGCGCCGCTGGATGGCTTTGCCAAGGTGGCCCATAGCATCCGCATGCTGAGCCTGGGCAATGCGTTCGAGCCAGAGGATGTGGCCGAGTTCGACAGCCGTATTCGCCGCTATCTGGGCCTGCCGGACGATGCGCCGCTGGCCTATACCGCTGAGCCAAAGATCGACGGGCTAAGCCTGAGCTTGCGATATGTTCAGGGCAGGCTGGTGCAGGCCGCGACGCGCGGCGATGGCGAGGTGGGTGAGAATGTCACCGCCAACGCCCGCACCATCACCGATATTCCCGAGAGTTTGACCGGTGCGCCCGAAATTCTGGAAGTGCGCGGCGAAGTCTATATGAGCCATGCCGATTTCGCCGCGCTGAACGCGCGGCAAGCCGAGAAATCGGACAAACAATTTGCCAATCCGCGCAATGCCGCGGCGGGATCGTTGCGGCAGCTGGATGCCAAGATCACGGCTGCGCGGCCGCTGCTGTTCTTTGCCTATAGCTGGGGCGAGGTGAGCGCGCCCCTGGCCGAGACGCAGATGGGCGCGATTGCGCGTCTGAAGGCGCTCGGGTTTCAGACCAACCCGCTGACAGTGCTCTGTGATGGGGTCGAGGCGCTGCTTGAGCATTACGCGCGGATCGAACAGGCGCGCGCGACTTTGGGCTATGACATCGACGGCGTGGTCTACAAGGTCGATGATCTGGGCCTGCAGGCGCGTCTTGGCTTTCGCTCGACCACGCCGCGTTGGGCGATTGCGCATAAGTTTCCCGCCGAACTGGCCTGGACACGGCTGGAGGCGATCGACATTCAGGTTGGGCGCACCGGCGCGCTAAGCCCCGTTGCGCGGCTGACGCCGGTCACGGTGGGCGGCGTGGTGGTCAGCAATGCCACTCTGCATAATGAGGATTACATCGCCGGGCGTGACAGCAAAGGCGAGGTCATTCGCGGCGGCAAGGATATTCGCGTGGGCGACTGGGTGCAGGTTTACCGCGCGGGCGATGTGATCCCAAAAGTGGCCGATGTAGACCTGAGCAAGCGGGCGGAGGGGGTCGCACCCTATGTCTTTCCCGCGACTTGTCCCGAATGCGGATCGGATGCGGTGCGCGAAGAGGGCGATGCGGTGCGGCGCTGTGTGGGCGGTCTTATTTGTCCGGCGCAGGCGGTGGAAAAGCTCAAGCATTTCGTATCCCGCGCCGCCTTTGACATCGAAGGGCTGGGGGCCAAGCAGGTAGAGCAATTCTACCGCTATGGCTGGATCAAGGAACCGGCAGATATCTTTACCCTGCAAGAGCGCTATGGCTCTGGCCTGCAGCAGTTGAAGAACCGCGAGGGCTGGGGCGAAAAGAGCGCGAAGAACCTCTTTGAAGCTATTGAAGAAAAAAGAAAAATACCCTTTGGTCGGTTGCTCTTTGCGCTTGGGATCCGGCATGTGGGCGAGCAGGCCAGTACCCTGATTGCGCGCAATTACGGCACTTGGGATGATTTCATCGCGGCGATGGACGGGGCCAAGGATTATGAAGGGCCGGAGTGGGAGCGTCTGTTGGGGATCGACGGGGTGGGCACGGTCATGGCGCGCGCCCTTGTCGGGGCCTTTGCAGAGCCGCATGAACGCGGCAGCATTGACCGGCTGACCGAGTATCTGACCGTGCAAGAGGCCGCGCGCCCCAGAACCGACGGCAGCCCGGTTGCGGGTAAGACCGTCGTCTTCACCGGCAGCCTCGAAAAGATGACGCGGGCCGAGGCCAAGGCGCGGGCCGAAGGGCTGGGGGCCAAGGTTGCGGGTTCGGTCAGTGCCAAGACCGACCTTTTGGTGGCAGGGCCGGGGGCCGGGTCCAAGGCCAAGAAGGCACAAGACTTGGGGATCGAGACAATTGACGAGGATGGTTGGCTGACCCTGATCGGGGACGCATGAGCGGGCGGCCGGAAATCCTATTTCCGCTTTTTGCCGGGCTGGAAACGCTCGAGGGGATCGGGCCGAAGACCGCGCAAGCCCTCTCTGCGCTTGAGATCACGCGGCCGCGCGACCTGATCCTGACACTGCCGCATTCCGGCGTGGATCGCCGCCGCCGCGCCACGGTGCAGGGGGCAGAGATGCCCGGGATCGTGACGGTCGAGGTGACTGTGGGGCAGCACCGTCCGCCCTCGCGCAAAGGCGGGCCGTATCGCGTGGTGGTCGAGGATGCCGCCACCAGCTTTCATCTCGTCTTCTTTCATGCCCGCGATGAGTATCTGCGCAAAATGCTGCCCACCGGCGCGCGGCGGATCGTGTCGGGCAAGGCAGAGCTTTTCGACGGAATCGCGCAAATCGTGCATCCCGATCATATGCTGCCTCTTGAGGAGGCATCGGACATCCCTGATTTTGAGCCGGTCTATCCGCTGACCGCAGGTGTCACGCAGCGGGTGATGACCAAAGGGGTGCACTCGGCGTTGATGCGACTGCCAGACCTTGCCGAATGGATCGACCCGGTGCAAAAGGCGCAGGCCGGCTGGCCCGATTGGGCCGCTGCGGTGCGTGCCGCCCATGGGCCGCAAGAGGCGCGGGATCTTTCGCCTGCGCATCCGGCACGCGAGCGCTTGGCCTATGATGAGTTGATGGCGCATCAGATGACATTGGCCTTGGCCCGCTCAAAACTGCGCCGCGCCAAGGGGCGCGCGACGGTTGGCACCGGGCGCTTGCAGGCCAAGGTATTGGCAGAGCTGCCCTATGCGCTGACCGGGGCGCAAACGCGGGCCATTGCCGAGATTGCCGCCGATATGGCCGCCCCACAACGGATGAACCGGCTGCTTCAGGGTGATGTGGGCGCGGGCAAGACGCTGGTGGCGTTCAAGGCGCTGCTCATCGCGGTCGAGGCGGGCGGGCAGGGGGTGATGATGGCCCCCACCGAAATCCTCGCGCGGCAACATTTGCAGGGCTTGCGCCCCTTGGCCGAGAGTGCGGGCGTGGTGCTCGAAATCCTGACGGGTCGCGACAAGGGCACCGAGCGACGCGCCAAGCTGGCGGCGCTTGCGCGGGGCGATATTCAGATCCTCGTGGGCACCCATGCGGTGTTTCAAAAGGATGTGGAGTTTTCCGATTTGCGTCTGGCCATTGTCGATGAGCAACACCGTTTTGGTGTGCGGCAACGTCTTGAGCTGGGCAAGAAAGGCGCACAGGCCGATGTGCTGGTGATGACCGCCACGCCAATCCCGCGCTCACTGGCCTTGGCGCAATATGGCGATATGGATGTGTCGGTGCTGGATGAAAAGCCGCCCGGCCGCCAGCCAATCAAGACGGCGCTGATCAGTATGGGGCGGATTGATGAGGTGGTCGATCACCTGCGCCGCGCCTTGGCCGAGGGGCGTCAGGCCTATTGGGTTTGCCCACTGGTCGAGGAAAGCGAGGTCGTAGACCTGAGCAGCGCCGAGGAGCGGTTCAAGCGGTTGCGCGCAGCCCTTGGGGAGGGCGTTGTGGGGCTGGTGCACGGACAGATGCCGCCCGAGGACAAAGATGCCGCGATGGCCGCGTTTCAACGGGGCGACACAAGCGTTCTGGTCTCGACCACGGTGATTGAGGTTGGGGTGGATGTGCCCAATGCCTCAATCATGGTGATCGAGCGCGCCGAGAGTTTCGGGCTGGCGCAATTGCATCAGTTGCGCGGGCGCGTTGGACGGGGGCAGGCGGCGTCGACCTGTCTCTTGATGTATCAGGCCCCGCTGAGTGAGAGCGGCGAGCGACGATTGACCACGATGCGTGACACAGAGGACGGGTTTCGCATCAGCGAGGTTGATCTGGAGATGCGCGGCGCGGGCGATCTGATCGGCACGGCGCAATCTGGCCTGCCGCGATTTCGCATTGCCGATCTCGAATCGCAATCGGCGCTGATGGCAGTGGCGCAATCGGATGCGCGCAAACTGCTTCACGACGATCCGGACCTTGTGTCAGAGCGGGGACGTGCGGCGCGCGTGCTCTTGTGGTTGATGGAACAGGATCAGGCAATTCGTTTAATTTCCGTGGGTTAGAATTTTTGTTCACATATGTTCTTAAAAAGTTCTTTACTTGGTGTTTGCGATATGAGAACAAAGTAGCAACACAGAGGTTTTCAGAAGGAGCCCCCAGATGTTGCACCAGATCAAGACGACTGCGACCCGTGCGCAGGATACGATTGTCGGCGATGCGGTTGGCGCGCTTGCGCTGATGGTGACGCTGGTCGGTGCGCTTTATCTGCCCGGTTTTCTCTGATTTCTGCCTGAGTTTCTGCCTGCGGGTTTGCCCCGGCTCTGGCTGCATCCCTCCTGTCCCAACTTTGGGGATGCGCCACACCACCTGTCCCATCCGGTTTTCGGGATTTGCCTCAATCCTCCCGAATGTCCGGGGCCTGTGACCCGCTCAACTCTGCCGCCGCCGCTCATCCGAGCGTGCGGCGGTTTTTTCATTCCGAGGGCACAGGGCCGGGGCGCAGGCGCTGCACCAGAACGCTGCCGGTGTCGACGATCCCCTTCATCCGCTCCTCAAGGCGGATCATCTCGGACATGACATGGCGCAGGCGTTCGCTTTCATCGCCCAAAGCACCCAGATCAGCAAAGAGCGCTTCGCTTCCGGCAATCTGCGCCTCGGCATTGGCGACGACGGCGCGCAGATCCTCGATCAGGGCCCCGGCATCCTCGGGGGTCTGGCTGCGCAGGTCAGAGACAGCGCGGCGTGCCGTATCAAACCACGCTTTCGAGAGGCGCGGCTCTGACTTGGCGCTGAGCATCGCGGCGCGCTCCAGTCGCCGGATGCGTCCGGTCAGGGTGTCGATCCGGTCGCGAAGATCGGCTTGGATGGTGACGATGTCATCATTGACCGTGACCACCCGTTGCAGCACCTCATCGAGTTCGCCCATCAGCCGGGTGATGCGGTCTAGAAAGAGGTTGAGATCGCGTGCCAGCACACCGAACTCATCGGCGCTGCGAATTTCGGCGCGGTGGTTCAGCCCGCCATAGGCGCGGGCAAGATTGCTGACCACCGTGCGCAGACCCAAAAGCGGCTCAAGTCGCGCGCGCAGGATCAGAAACAAGAGCACCGAATGCAGCACGATTTTGGCCAGAGCCAAAAGGCCGGTCAGGCGCATATCCTCGATCCATTGCGCGAAATCCGTCGCAAGATCCCGCCGCACCGTCACCTCGCCCAGCACATCCCCCACCTGCGCCTCTGAGTGACAGGCAAGGCAAAAGGGCTCGGCGGTGATGGGCAGGGTGGCGCTTGCATGGGCGGTGTCGGGCCAATCGCCGCGCGGCAAGCCCTCGGGGGTAAACTCGAACCCCTGTTCAATGGAACGGATCGTGACATCGGAGGGGATGATCGCGATGCGGTAACCAAGCCCGTCCCAATTGTCCTGAAGGATCGGATAGACCGTGCGCGCGGCGACCGGTCCGCCTTCGTTGCGCATGATGGAACGCACATTATCGGCGAGATCCTGAGCCGCCTCGGTGGCATCAGTGGCACCATGCACGCGGAATTTGTAATAGACCATCCCCGCCTTGAGCGCGAATTCCAGCACCGTCACCATCAACAGGATGATGAAAAAGTCACGGATCATATGGATCAAAAAGGACTGATCAAATCGCCCGATCAGCGGGCTATTCTGGTCGAGTTTCTGCCCTGTCATGGCGCTGTCCCCGGATATCTCTGAGAGAGATAGCGCGCAATTTACCGAAGGTAAGGGGCGGCCTGTTCACAAGCTGTCGCTTTGCCGCGACAGCACCGTCAGGCGCAGGACGTTTGGGCGCGCACGGTTTCCATTGCCTCAACCGCGGCCTCAATCGTGAGCAGGATAGAGGCGTGGCGGTTCTTGTAATCCCGCGCGGGGCGCAGCACCTCGAGCCCGTCAAAGGGCGCGGGCGGTGTGGGGCCGTCGGATTTCAGCATCTCGCGCAGCGCGTCGCGCGCCGCTGTCACCTGTGCCAGATCGCAACCGATGATGGCGCGCCCCACGACACTGGCGGCGGCCTGACCAAGCGCACAGGCCTTAACCTCGGCGGCATAGTCGGTGATCCGGCCACCCTCGCAGCGAATATCGACGGTCACGGTCGAGCCACAAAGCGGTGCGCGCCGCTTGACGCTGGCCTGTGGGCTGGCCAAGCGCCCGTGATGCGGGATGTCCGCGGCCAGTTCCAGAATGCGCGCTGAATAAAGCTTGATCAGGTCGGTTTCGCCGCTCATGGCTTTCCCTTTCGTGTGTTGCCCCATAAATAGGCGTGGAGCGCGCAGATGCAAAAGGAAATCCGCCATGCCCTTCGATCCGGCGACACTAAAGTATGACGCGAACGGGTTGATCCCCGCCATCGCCCAAGAGGCCGAGACCGGCGAGGTGCTCATGATGGCCTGGATGAACGCCCAGTCGGTCGCGCGCACGCTCGACACGGGCCGCGTGACCTATTGGAGCCGCTCGCGGCAGGCGTTCTGGATCAAGGGCGAAACCTCGGGGCATGTGCAAGAGTTGGTTGAGATGCGTGTCGATTGCGACCGTGACTGCCTGTTGGTGCAGGTACGCCAGAATGGGCCTGCCTGTCACACCAACCGGCGGTCGTGCTTTTACACGGCGGTGCGTGCCGGGGAAGAGACCGAGATCATGGCCCCTATGGCACCGTTGGATTGAGCATTTTCGGAACGCTGTAAGGCTAGAGCCCGACCATGGCCCGGATGTCTTGCGGGCTCGCCCCTTCGGCGCGGAAGGTGGCGATAGCACGTGCGTCATCGCGTTTGGCCAGCCGCTTGCCAGCGTCATCGCGGATCAGCGCATGATGGTGATAGGCAGGCGTGGGCAGGCCCAAGAGGTGTTGCAAGAGCACATGGATTTGCGTGGCCTCTTGCAGGTCTTCGCCGCGAATGACATGGGTGATGCCCTGATCGGCATCGTCCACAACAACAGACAGATGATAAGAGGCCCCCATCTCGCGGCGCGCCAGCACCACGTCGCCGACGGTTTCGGGCAGGTCACGGGGGGTGATGACGTCGTCTTTTTCCCTATAGATGAGTGGGTTGGTGAGCCTTGCGCAGGCGCGGGCCATATCAAGGCGCAGCGCGCAACCCTCGGGCATCGGCCCGTTTTGCGGGGCTGTGGGGCGGCAGGTGCCGGGATAGTTCACGCCATCTGGCCCCAAGAGCGGCGCGCCTTCTTGCGGGGCAGAGGCGGCGGCACGAATATCGGCGCGGCTACAGAAACAGTGGTACAAAAGCCCTTGATCCCAAAGTATATTCAAGGCCGCGCGATAGCGGGGGAGGCGGGTTGATTGGCGCAACACGGGGCGGGGCCAGTCGAGACCCAGCCATGCCAGATCATCAAAAATCTGCGCCTCCCATTCCGGGCGGCAGCGGCTTTGATCCAGATCGTCGATGCGTAAAAGAAAGGTTCCGCCCTCAGCCTGCGCCCGGTCATGGGCCAGCATCGCAGAATAGGCATGCCCCAGATGGAGTGGGCCGGTTGGCGAAGGAGCAAAGCGCGTTATGAACATATATTCAATGCGTTATGAGGCGATGCTCATGTTTTGAGCCGCCAGCCATTCGCCCCAAGCTGCCTTGGCGCGGTCGGTATAGCCCTTGTAGCGGTCGATGCGCCCACGCCGCCCGCCTTTGAACCCATCAATCGGGCGAAAGAGCCCGAAATTGACATTCATCGGCTGAAAGGTTTTCGCCTCGGCCCCGCCGGTGATGTGATGGATAAGCGCGCCCATGGCACTGTCCTGTGGCACGGGGGGCAGGCTCTGACCCAGGATTTCCGCTGCCGCCAGACGCCCAGCCAAAAGGCCCATGGCGGCGGATTCGACATAGCCCTCGACCCCGGTGATCTGCCCGGCAAAGCGGATATGCGGGCGCGCGCGCAGGCGCATCTGCGCATCAAGCAGCGTAGGGGAATTGAGGAACGTGTTGCGATGGATGCCGCCAAGGCGGGCAAACTGCGCGTTTTCAAGGCCGGGAATCATTTTAAAAACAGTGGTTTGCGCGCCATATTTCATCTTGGTCTGGAAGCCCACGATATTGTAAAGCGTGCCTAGCGCATTGTCGCGGCGCAGTTGCACCACGGCATGCGGTTTGACATCCGGCGCATGTGGGTTGGTCAGGCCCACAGGCTTCATTGGGCCGTGGCGCAGGGTCTCGCGGCCGCGTTCGGCCATGACCTCGATGGGCAAGCAGCCGTCGAAATAAGGGGTGGGGTTGGGGGAAGACTCTGCTTCGCCTTCGTGAAATTCGGTCTTGTCGGCGGCCAGCAGCGCGTCGATGAACGCCTCGTATTGATCGCGGTCCATCGGGCAATTGAGGTAGGCGGTGCGCTCGGCCTCGGTTTCGCCCTTGTCATAGCGCGATTGCATCCACGCGCGCGACATGTCGATGCTGTCGTGATAGACAATCGGCGCGATGGCGTCAAAAAAGGCGAGCGCCTCTGTGCCGGTCTCGGCGGCAATGGCCTGTCCCAGCCCCTCAGAGGTTAGCGGGCCGGTGGCGATGATCCAATGGCCACTTTCAGGAAGTTGCGTGATTTCATCATGTTGCACGGTGATATTCGGGTGATCCAACAGCCGCGCCGTGACCGATTGGGCAAAGCGATCGCGATCCACCGCCAAGGCACCGCCCGCAGGCAGGCGGTTCTCGTGGGCCATGGCCATGATCAGGCCATTCGCCGCGCGCATTTCCCAATGCAGGAGGCCCACGGCGTTTTGTTCATCATCATCCGAACGGAACGAGTTGGAACAGACCATCTCGGCCAGATCACCCGTGCGATGGGCAAAGGTTTTGACGCTTGGGCGCATTTCGTGGATGACCACATGCACGCCCATATTCGCGGCTTGCCATGCTGCCTCTGACCCGGCCATGCCGCCGCCGATGATGTGTAATACGTTATCCATGGGCTGCGATTTAGGCCATTGAGGGGTGTTTGGAAAGGGGCGTCACTGATCCCAATCGGGGGCGCGTTTGTCGATGAAGGCGGCGATGCCTTCGGCGGTGTCGCGGTCGAGCATATTCTCAACCATCACCGCGCCAGTATGGGCATAGGCGGCCTCTAACCCCATGTCGAGTTGGTCGTAAAAGGCGCGTTTGCCGATGCGCACGGCAGAGCCAAGTTTGCTGGCGACGGTTTCGGCAAGGGCCATGGTCTCAGACTCCAGATCCTCGGGCGGCACGGCGCGGTTGATCAAGCCAAGCTCTGCGGCGCGGGCGGTGTCGATGAACTGGCCGGTGGTCAGCATCTCGAACGCCTGTTTGCGCGGGATATTGCGGCTGAGCGCCACCATCGGGGTAGAACAAAACAGACCGATATTGACGCCATTGACGCCAAAGCGCGAGCCATGCGCGGCCACGGCCATGTCGCAGCTTGCCACCAATTGACAGCCTGCCGCAGTGGCGATGCCATGCGGTGCGGCAATCACCGGTTGGGGCAGGGTAAGGATAGTGGTCATCATCCGGGCGCAACGTGCAAAGAGATCGGCGAAATAGGCGCGCCCGCCATCTTCGGCCTGTCGTCCGGCGGTCATTTCCTTGAGATCATGCCCGGCGCAGAACGCTTTGCCGGCACCCATGAGGGTGATCACGCGGATGTGACGATCCTGTGCCAGCCTGTCAAACTCGGACTGAAGCGCAGCCAGCATGGCATCCGAAAGCGCGTTGAGATTGCCGGGCGAATTGAGAGTAAGCCGCGCGATTGCGCCCTGGTCGGTGCGGTCGAGAATTGCCATCTTGTAACCCCTTGTGCGTTATGGCCATTCTAGCGCGGAACAGCGCGGGGGGCAAAGCATGAGCGTCAAGATGACGGCGGCGGACTTGATGAGTTTTCTCGACCGGGAGTTTCCACAAGTCTCGGGGGAGTTTGCCATCGAGGAGGTGGGCGAGATGCACATCCGCACGCGGCTCTTGGTGGGAGAGCGGCATTTGCGGCCCGGCGGCACGGTGTCTGGACCGTCGATCTTTGCGCTTGCGGATGTGTCGGTTTACTTGGCAATTCTGGCGATGATCGGGCCTGAGGGGCTGGCCGTGACGACAAATTGCAGCATTGATTTCATGCGCAAGCCCATGGCAGGGGTGGATTTGATCGCGGAGTGTCGGTTGCTCAAGCTGGGGCGGGTGCTGGCGGTGGGGGATGTTCTGATCTATTCCGAAGGGATGAGCGCGCCGGTGGCGCGCGCGAGCCTGACCTATTCGATCCCCCCCAAATGAAGCCCTAGACGGGGCGCTGTTCACTCCCCGGACCCCCCAAGCGTATTTCAAGAACGGTGACGGGGTGGATTATTTGGGGTAAAATAATACCTATTTTTTAAGCTACTGATTTAGCTATTTTATTTTGAACATATGGCAGTTGACCTGCGCATTGAACTGATTATAACCCGCCCATCGCATCAGAGCCGCCCATAGGGTGGCCCAAACTGATCAAGACCAAAGACCAAGCACAAGGTTCTGCCTGAAATGAAAACATTCTCTGCTACCCCGGCAGATATCGACAAGAAATGGATCCTGATCGACGCCGAAGGCGTGGTTCTGGGCCGTCTTGCGTCGATCATCGCCATGCGCCTGCGCGGCAAGCACAAGGCCAGCTTTACCCCCCACATGGACATGGGCGACAACGTGATTGTCATCAATGCCGACAAGGTGCAGCTGACCGGCAACAAGCGCAACAAGCCCAACTACTGGCACACCGGCCATCCGGGCGGCATCAAATCGCGCACCACCGGCGAGATCCTCGAGGGCAAGTACCCTGAGCGCGTCGTGATGCAGGCGGTCAAGCGCATGCTGCCGGGCAACCGCCTGAGCCGCACGCAGATGACCAACCTGCGCGTCTATGCTGGCGGCGAGCATCCTCATGAGGCGCAGAGCCCTGAGGTGTTGGACGTCAAATCCATGAACTCCAAGAATACGCGGGTGGCTCACTGATGGCTGACGAAATCAAATCCCTCGAAGGTCTCGAAGCCGTCGCTGGCGGTGTCAGCGCTGCAGCAGTGGCCATCAAAGCCCCGCGCGAGCCCGAGCGTGATGCGCTTGGTCGCTCTTATGCAACCGGCAAGCGGAAGGATGCGGTTGCCCGCGTCTGGATCAAGCCCGGTTCGGGTAAGGTCGTGGTCAATGGCAAGCCGATGAACGAGTATTTCGCGCGTCCCGTGCTTCAGATGATCCTGAAACAGCCGTTCACGATTTCTGGCACCGAAGGCCAGTTCGATGTGATGGCAACAGTCGCCGGTGGTGGTCTGTCGGGTCAGGCCGGTGCGGTCAAGCACGGCGTGTCGAAGGCGCTGCAGCTTTACGATCCCAGCCTGCGTGGCGCTCTCAAGGCTGCCGGGTTCCTGACCCGTGACAGCCGCGTCGTTGAGCGGAAGAAATACGGTAAGCGCAAGGCGCGCCGCAGCTTCCAGTTCTCCAAGCGCTGATCCGTTTCGGATTACACAGTCAAAGGGCCGCCCAGAGGGCGGCCCTTTTTGGTTTTGCGGTACGGCTCAGGCGGTGGTTTGCGCCTGTGCGGGCTTGCGGCGTTCGTCGATGAACTGGTCGAATTCGGCCTTGTCGCGCGCGTCGCGCAGGCACTGAAGGAAGGCTTCGAATTGTTCCTGCTCTTCCTCGAGACGGCGCAGCGTGTCGGCCTTGTAGGCGTCAAAGGCGGCATTGCCAGTGCTGCGCGTGGCGTTCTGGCGTTGAAAGCGAGAGGGAAGGCTGCGTACGGTCATGCGGTTGCTCCAGATCATATAGGCCAGTAGGGCGAGCCCGAGGGGCCAAAAAACGATAAGACCCAAGACCATGGCGATGATCCAAGCGGGTTTGCCTTGGCGGTCGAGCCAAGATTCGGCCTGTGCGGGCCAGGTGGTAATGGCGGACATGACGTCTCCTTGTCGTGTGTGAATGTTACTTACATTTACATATGTAAGATGCCCAGTGCTGCACGCAAGAGGTGTGCTTTGAATTTTCGGGTCAGGGGGTGCTGTCGGGCGGGATGAGGCCCAGACCGCGCAGATAGACGCTTATGCCGGATTCAAGCAGGTCTTCGGGCGGAAAGGGGGCGCGGGCACCGGGGGTGCCACGCGCGTAAAGTTCGACCACCCCATGGCTCATCGCCCAGACATGGGCGGCGAACATCGCCGCAGGTGGGCGGCGGTCAGTCGGCAAATGCGCCGAGAGCGCGGCGGCGGCGCGGGTGAGGATCGCTTGGGCCCGCGCGGCGGCATCGGCCAATTCCGGGTTGGAGTTTACCGAGAGGCCGGATTCGAACATCGCCACGTAATGCCCGGCATTCGAGCGGGCAAAGGCCAAATAGGCGCGCCCCGTTGCCATAAACGCCGTCAGCGGATTGGGGCGGGCGTCATTGAACGCGGCTTCCATCCGGGTGACAAAGATTTCAAATCCTTGGCGCGCGGCCTCGGCAATCAGCGCCTCGCGGCCTGAAAAATGCCGGTAGGGCGCGGCGGTCGAGACACCGGCCAATTTTGCGGCCTCGGCCATGGTAAAGCCCTGCGGCCCCTTTTCGGCAATCAGGGTCAGCGTGGCCTCAACCAGAGCCTGCCGCAAATTGCCGTGGTGATAGCCCTGCTTACCCATGCCAAATTTCAGGGCCGCCGACGATGCCCGGATCAGCGCTGCCCACCGCGCGGGCATCCTTGCGGGCATAATCCAGTTGGCTGAGGACATGACGGATGGTTTCAATCCGCGCGCGCCGCTTGTCGTCCGAGCGCACGACAGTCCACGGCGCATGGTCGCTATGGCTGCGCGTGAGGGTTTCGGCGATGGCGGCGGTGTAACTGTCCCATTTCTTGAGACCCTCGACATCGATCCAGCTGAGTTTCCATTGCTTGAGGGGATCTTGCTCGCGGTCGAGAAAGCGGCGGAGTTGCTCGGCACGGCCAACATTGAGCCAGACTTTGAAGAGATGGATACCCTCGTCGACGATCATCCGCTCGAAATCCGGGACTTGGGCAAAGAAATGCTCGCGCTGCGCGTCGGTGCAAAAGCCGAACACTTTTTCCACAACCGCGCGGTTATACCAACTGCGGTCATAGAATACGATCTCGCCCCCGGCGGGCAGATGGTCGATATAGCGCTGAAAATACCATTGCGTTGCCTCGACATCCGACGGTTTGCTAAGCGCGACAACCCGCGCGCCGCGCGGATTCAGATACTCGCGGAACCGCTTGATCGTGCCGCCCTTACCCGCCGCATCGCGCCCCTCAAAGACGATAGCGATGCGCGCACCGCTTTCCTTGGCCCAATGCTGGAGCTTGACCAGTTCGATTTGCAGCTTTTCTATATCTTTCTCATAGGTCTTTTTTGACAGGCCTTCGGAATAAGGGAAATCGGCCCCCAAGATATCATCCTTATCGGCGCGGCGGATTTCCTTGCGGATGGCTTCGGGGGCTTCCGTCTCGAAAAAGGCGCTGATCGCGCCGTCAAAGGGCAGGTCCATGGGGCCTCTCGCTATGGTTTCCGTCAGTATGGCGGCTCAATCGACGGGGCGCAATCCGGCGCGGGTGGCGGCGCGATCTATGGCTGCAATCACCGCCTCTGGATCGCTGTGGTGGGGCATGTGCCCGACGCCATCGAGCACGGCCAGATGGGCACCGGGAATTTGGGCCGCCAGCGGTTCGGAATGGATCGAGACGCCCACGGTGGTATCAGCCGTGCCGTGTACGATTTCGACCGGCACGGTGATGGTGCCGTAAAGGGGGTGCAGTGCCTCGATCTCGGCCAGTAGATTGGCGCGCTGCAAGGCATTGGCGCGCAAAGAATGGCGGCGCAGCGTGAGGCCGGCACCAATATGTTCGAGATAACCTTCGGGTGGTTCTTGCGGCGTGAAAATTTCCCGCACCGCCTGTTCGACGCGGGTATCATGGACAAAGGCGGTCAGCAGCGGGATCACGAGCGGGCCAAGCACCGGATGCGAGAGCACGCGGTAATAGGTGGAGAGGCCGGTATCCCAGGGTTTGGCGGCACCGGCCACATCCACGAGGGCTGCGATATGATCAGGTCGCGTCACCGCCCAAGCAAGCGCTACCGCGCCGCCATAGCTATGGCCGAGCACGATAGGCTTGTCGGCCCCAAGCTGGGCTGCCGCCTCTTGCAGCAGCGCCGCTTGTTGGGTGATCGTGGCCCCGGTGCGGTTGATGCGGGCGGTATAACCCAGACCGGGGCGATCAATCACGATGACACGGTAGCGCTCTGCCAATCGCGGGGCGAGTTCAAAGGTCAGATCGCGGGTATTGCCCGAGGCCCCGTGGATCAGCACCAGATCAGGCCCATTGCCCATCACGACGGCATGCACGCGGTGGCCGCTCACGTCGATGATCTGGCCCTCTGGGGGAAAGGCGGCTTCGGCGCGCGCCTCGTGGGTGCGGGCACGTTGCTGGGTCCAGCCCCAAAAAGCGACCAGACATACCGCAACAAGGATCAGGGATTTAACAGCCAATGGCATTCATATCGAACGGGGTCGTCTGATAGATCTGGTTCACCCAGTTGCCATAAAGAAGATGCGCGTGACTGCGCCAGCGGTTCTGCGGCGGGCGCGACGGATCATCGCCGGGATAGTAGTTGCAGGGCACATTGATCGGCGTGCCGTTGGCTATATCGCGGTCATATTCCTGTTTCAGCGTGTCGCTGTCATATTCAAAATGGTTGAAGATGTAGAGCGCACGACGCGCGGTATCCTCGACCAGACAGGGTCCGACATCATCGCTGTCCAGAAGGATCATAAGCCCCTCGACCGCCTCGATCTCGGCGCGCTTCATCTCGGTCCAGCGGCTGACGGGGATCACGCAATCATCGGAAAATCCGCGCAGATAGGGTGACGCGGGGACCATGTTGCGATGCCGAAAGCAGCCAAAGGCCTTGGCGGGCAGCATGTGTTTCTGCACCCCGTGGAAATGGTTGATCATCGCCATCCCGCCCCAGCATACCCCAAAGGTCGAATGCACATGGGTTTGGGTCCAGTCAAAGACGCGCGCCAACTCTGCCCAATAGGTCACGGCGTCGAAATCGAGATGCTCAATCGGCGCGCCGGTGATGATGAGGCCATCGTATTTGTCACCCGAGGCGGCGACCTCTTCAAAGGGGCGGTAAAAGCTCTCCATATGTTCGGCGGCGGTGTTCTTGGTCTGATGTTCGCTCATGCGGATCAGGTCAAAGTCGATCTGCAACGGGGTTGCCCCGATCAGCCGGGCAAACTGGTTCTCGGTCTGGATCTTTTTCGGCATGAGGTTGAGAAGGCCGATGCGCAAGGGGCGGATATCTTGCCGCGCGGCTTGATCCGGGTCCACCACCATCACACCTTCGCGCGTAAGCACGTCATAGGCTGGCAGGTCGGCTGGGATCTTGATGGGCATCAGGTGGGGTTCCTTGGCTGTCGGGCCTTAGATAGGCGTGGCGGCGCGGCGCTCAAGGGCGGTGGCGATCAACGCCTCAAACTCCTGTGCCGTTTTGACGGTCGCCACCTCGTTGGCGGTGACACTGACGCCCCATTTTACCATCGCCTCATAGCGGGGCTGACGGTGCGCAAGGGCGCGGGCATAGGTCCAGCGGATGAAGCTGTCTGGATCAACTTCGTCCTCTTCGCAGTTGTTTTCTTTGAGGTATTCGGCCCATGCCGCATCGAGAAAGGCAGGCTGATACGCCATCGGCTTGGGCGCGCGATCAAAGCGGCGGATCAATTCGGCCGTATGCGCCTCGGAGCCTTCAATATAGATCAGCAGACAATGTGCCGAAAGTTCCTTTAGGATCGTGTCCTCGGGATCGTCGCCGTCTACCCATTCACAGATCGACCCACCGGTGTCGCAGATGAAATGCGGATATCCATAAAGTGCGTCTGCGCGGCGGATGAAATAGGCCGTATCCATCAGCGCGTGGATCTCGGCTTGCCGAAACTGTTCCTGCCGGATGCGGTATTCTTCGATCGGCAGCCCGCCTTTGGCGGGATTGCCCGGCTTGCCCAGATAGGTCGAAACCGGGGTGAGGTTGTGAAACGTGATGTTGGAGCCGATATAGATCGAGTCGCTCAGCAGAAGGTCACGCAGGAAGGGCACCTGCATTGCATGCGCCTTGGCATTGTCGGCGATAAGTTCGCCCATGTAGCGCGTGCCGATGCGGTAATCTATCGAGTAGTGAAACCAGTTCCCGGCATCCCGCAGCGTGTTCGACACATGCGTCTTGCCCAAGCCTGACATGCCGTAGAACAGCACCCGTTTATGTGTGGCCTCGCGCCAGTCTTGTGCCGAAGTGTAGATCATCGCTGCTCCCTCTCGCGGGTTTGGTACAAAGCGCGCGGCGCGGGGTCAAATGCAATCATGCAAAAGCCCCGCCCGGGTGAGGGGCGGGGCCTTATTTTTGGTTCTAGGACCGCTTAGAAGCGGAAGGCGACCTTGGTGCCGATGGCGATGGCATCGCTGCCAGAGAAGGCCGTGACGTTCGAGTTCGCGTCGCCGACATCGAAATACTTGATACCAGCGGTGATTTCCCATGCCTCGGTTTCGTATGTGGCGGCCAGACCGTAGCTGAAGTAACCGTCTTTGCCCGAAAGGTTGCCAACGACGTCCCCTTCATCCTTTTCATAGCCAAGGAGGACAGCGCCGCTCCAGTTTTCGTTGAACCGGCGACCGATGCCCAGCTCATAGGTCCAGATGTCGCTCGGGCCGCTGGCGATAGGAACGTTGACCGGAACACCCGTGGCGACAGAGAAGAAGTCGCCGGGCTGAACGGCGAATTTCGACCATTCCCGCCATTTCACAGAGCCAAAGAGCAAGGTGTCTTTGGCAATACCTGATTGGGCATGAAGGGTGAACGCCTGCGGGATTTCCACTTTGAAACCTGCGCCGGTGTTGTCCTTGAAATCGTGCTCGGTTTTGGACTCATAGGTCAGGGCAACGCGCAGGGCGATGTCGGGAATTTCATAGGCGGCACCCAACAGGTAGCCGACTTGGAAATCCTTGTTCACGCCCAGCGTATAGGGTGAGTTGGGTGCAGGAACCGCGCTGCCAAGGGTGGCGGGCGAAATCACCGTGATATTGCCCGACAGGCCGACATAGCGCAGACCACCATAGATGCTGAAGCGATCAGTTGCCTTGTATTTTGCAAGGGCAGTGAACGCGACAGAGCTGACTTCGGCGCTTGATCCGCCAAAGAACGCGCCACCCAAGGCCGCCGGGGGCGTGCGATAATTGACCGAAGCGCCAACCGGCTCGTCGATGACGAACGCGAGCGCCACACGATCATTCAGCTCATGCTTGTAGCCGCCTGCAAAGGATTGATAGCGGTTCTGGATGTTGCCAGTGGGGGCCGTGGGCACGCCGGGGCGCGCAACGCCCGAGACGGATGGGTCCACTGTTGCGGCCGAGAACTCGAGATAGTTCTTGCCTTTTTCGAACAGGATCATCGAAGGGTCGCCCCGTCGTTCGATTTCACCACCAAAGGCTGACGATGCCGTTGCGGCGATCACGGTCGCTGCGAGCCAAGTTTTCTTCATGTGTCCCTCTCCTCCAGAAATATTTGGATTACATTACCTTTACGCCGAAACCGGTCAATCTTTGACGCGGCGTCACAAATTGCGACGTGGCGGCAGGTGGCGCAGCGGACACACTTTCTAAGGAAAAAAGTGTAAATTCATACACTTTTGCGCGTTTCGCGCCAAAGATTCAGGTAATTCGCACCAAAGATCACAGCCGCGCCCACGAGTACAAACACGTCAACTGCCTCACCATAAACCAAAAGGCCGACAATGGCGATTACGGGCAGTCGTAAAAAATCAACCGGAGTGACCAAGGTGGCCGGAGCCAGCGAGAGCGCGGTGGTGAGGCAGAAATGGGCCAAAAGCCCCGCGCATCCGATCAGCACGAGCCATGGGGCAGAGGTGAGCGAGGGGAGGGCGATGTCGCCATCATACCCTGCGCAGGCCAGGCCAAAACCGATTTGCAGCAGTGTCATCCAGAACAGGATGCAAGTGAGGGATTCCGTGCGTGTCAGGCGCTTGGTCATCAGGATTGAACCGGCAAAGCCGATGGCGGCCGCCGCCGCAGCGATTGTGCCCAGGTTGATTGTCTCGGGACTGGGGCGCGCGACGATGAGGATGCCGGCAAAGCCGATTACGGCGGCGAGGGCGCGGGTGCCTGTCAACCGCTCGCCCAACACCAGCGGTGACAGGATCAGAACCCAGAGTGGGGCCGTGAATTCGAGGGCAAAGACCTGTGCCAGCGGAATGACGGTGATCGCATAGAACCACAGGTTTTGGCCGGTAAAATGGCAGAGGTTGCGGACAAGATGCGTGCCGGGGCTGCGCGTGGTGACGGTGGCAATCTGGCCGGTCAGGCGGGCCACGCATAGTACAAGGATAAAGCCCACAATGCTGCGATACATCATGATCTCGAACGTATCGAGTTCAAAGCTGACCGCGCGCCCCGCTACCGCCATAGATGAGAAAGAGGCGACCGCGCCCAGCATCCAGAGCCCCGCGCGCAAGGTCTGTGGGGCCGGGGCGGGGGCCGCCAGACTCATTCCTCGGTGATCTCGAAGTGGCGGGGCATATGAGAGGTGACACGCCACCATTCGCTGGCGCGCGTCCGGGTCTGATGCGCGTCAAAGGCGGCTCGGTCAACAAAGCGCTCTGACACGCTGAATTCTCCGGGCGCGGTTTCGGTCACGTCAAACGACAGACAGCCCGGTTCGGCACGGCTAAGGCGGATATGCTCCGTCAGGGCGGCGCGCGTGACCTCAAGGTCTTCGGAGGGACAAATCATTTGGCCAGTGAGAGAAATCATTCCCACTCGATCGTTCCCGGTGGTTTCGACGTGATGTCATAGGTCACGCGGTTGATGCCTTTGACCTCGTTGATGATGCGCGTCGCGGTTTCACCGAGAAACTCGTGGGTAAAGGGATAGTAATCGGCGGTCATGCCATCGACGCTTGTGACAGCGCGAAGGGCGCAGGCAAAATCATAGGTCCGCCCATCGCCCATGACCCCAACTGTTCGCACCGGCAGGATGGCAACGAACGCCTGCCAGATGTCATCATAGAGCCCGTGGCGGCGAATCTGGTCGATATAGACGGCATCGGCCTTGCGCAGGATGTCGAGTTTTTCGCGGGTGATCTCGCCGGGGCAACGGATGGCAAGACCGGGGCCGGGAAAGGGATGACGCCCGATAAAGCTCTGGGGAAGGCCCAGTTCGCGCCCCAAAGCGCGCACTTCGTCCTTGAAGAGTTCGCGCAGGGGTTCGACCAGTTTGAGGCCCATTTTCTCGGGCAGGCCGCCGACATTGTGATGCGACTTGATGGTGACAGAGGGGCCACCCGAAAAGCTGACGCTCTCGATCACGTCGGGGTAGAGCGTGCCTTGGGCGAGAAACTCGGCCCCTTCAATCTGGCTCGCGTATTTCTGGAACACGTCGATGAACAGGCGTCCAATGGTTTTTCTCTTGGTTTCAGGGTCACTTACGCCCTCAAGCTCACCTAGAAACAGCTCTGCCTCATCGGCATGAATGAGGGGGATGTTGTAATTGTCGCGGAACATGGCCACGACCTCGTCGGCCTCGCCCTGACGCAAGAGGCCATGATCGACAAAGACGCACGTCAGTTGGTCGCCAATGGCCTCATGGATCAGCACGGCGGCGACAGAGGAATCGACACCCCCCGAGAGGCCGCAAATCACCTGTTTGTCGCCCACTTGAGCGCGGATCTTGGCAATCGCCTCTTCACGGTAGGCGCCCATGGTCCAGTCGCCCTTGAAGCCCGCCTGCCGGATGAAATTCTCATAGAGCCGCGCCCCGTTCGGCGTGTGATGCACCTCGGGGTGGAATTGCACGGCGTAGAAGTTGCGGGCGCGGTCTGCCGTGATGGCAAAGGGCGCACCGGGCGAGGTGCCCAGAACCTCGAATCCAGGTGCGATTTCAGAGACATGATCGCCGTGGCTCATCCAGACCTGTTCGCGCGAATCCCCGGCGAACCAGCCATCGACAAAGCCGCTGGCGACACCTGTCGACGTTACGTAGGCGCGGCCAAATTCGGCGGTGGCATGTTCGCCCGCCTCAACGCGACCGCCCAAGTCCTGCATCATGACCTGCTGGCCATAGCAGATGCCCAAGATCGGCACGCCCAGATCATAGGCGGCCTGAGGCGGCCTTGGGCTGCCCTCGCGCATCACGCTATCGGGGCCACCCGAAAAGATGATCGCGCGCGGCGCCATCTCTTGCAGGAATGCGTCCGTCACCTTTTGGTAGGGATGGATTTCGCAATAAACATTCAGCTCGCGCAGGCGACGCGCAATAAGCTGCGTTACCTGGCTGCCAAAGTCGATGATCAGGAGGCGGTCATGGGATATCTGGCTCATATCTCGCCTAGTAATTGGCGTCCCGCTCCGGCGCAAGAGAAAGCAGCGCGCCTTACCAGCGATAGCTGATGCCGGTTGCGACCTCGTGTTGATGCATGCGGATTTTAACCGGTTGTGCCACGCCGGTAAGCGCGGGGTTGGACCCCGAAAAGCTGTTGGAGAAGGCATGGGTGTAGGCAAAGGTAAAGGCCCAGCGGTCGTTGATCTCATAGGTGCCGCCCGCCGAGAGATGCCATTGGGGCGTGCCGGGGGCGATGGTGTTGATCACCACGTTGCCGTCGTTCTTGATGAACTCGGTCGAATAGCTAACGCCGGTGCGCAACGTCAGCTTGTCAGACTTCTGCCAGATGGCGGCCAGACGCCAGACATCGACATCCTGCCAGCCGAATCCCACGCCATTGGTCGCTCCCAGCGGGCCGCCCGGAGGTGCGCTGGAATTGGCGATGGGTTTTACATTGCCGTAGAAGATGCGTTGATACTCGCCCGTGAGTGTCCAATGCGGGGCAGCGGCGGGGGTATAGGCCGCCCCAAGGGTCAGCATTGCGGGCACGTCGAATTCGCCGTCGGCAAAGAGGCCCTTGTAGCGGCTGAACTTGGACATCTGGATTTCGTTGCGATAGGCCGCGCCAAAGGTCCATTCCGGATTGGCCTCATACAGCAGGCCAAGGTTTACGCCAAAGCCGGTGGACCAATCGTGCCCGCGGTTGGTGACATCGCTGGGACTGATCGAAAGGGCAGAGAAGGCTTGCAGCCCCTGTGCCTTGAACCGCTGCACCGCAAGAATAGGAGATACGCCCAAGGTCAGGCGATCATTCACCTTGCGGGCATAGTTCAGCGTAATGAAGGCCTGTTCGAGATTGACCCCGACCGGGGCGGAGCCCGCGCCAAGCCCGGCAAAGAAATTGGTGTCAAACTCGGTGTTCATGCCACCATTGCCAAAGACAAAGGCGCCAAGCGATGAGCGGTCATCGAGTTTCCAGTTGGCACCGCCGCAGGGAATGAAGAACACGTCATTCTGGCTTTTGTGGGTGCCGGGGGTCAGTGGCCCGCCGGGGGCGATTTCCACGTCGCGGTTCGGGGCAAAGGTGGTGAGACAAAAGCCCGCTTGATTGCCCAGCTTGACGCCCGTGGCCGGATTCTGCGCCATGCCGAGGACACCCGTTGGCACCGCAACACCTGCGCCCGCCATGCCCTTGGACTGGCCACCATAGCCATTGGAGAAATAGCCATTGGTGGCTGTTGCGGGGCTTGCCAGCGCAAATGCACTCATCAGCGCAGATAGTTTCGCCAAGTGGCGCAAACACGTCTTCATCGTAACATACCTCTTACTGCGGTGCGGTTAGCCCAGATCTGTCAGTTTGTCCTGCGCTTTTAGAGACTGACGCTGATCATGGTAAATAGATCAGGCCGAGATCAAAGCATTATGGTTTTTGAATATATTTTGTCATTCATTTTATCCTGTCCTGAAATCAACAAGGGGCGCGTGTCGCTTTTTCCCCGCAATCGCCGGAATCTTCGCCTGATACACGCCGACAAACAGGTATGACCAGAGCAGACCTGCCCTGTGGCGGGAGCCTTGGCTATTGCAATTGACCATATACGAAGGGTGCATCCATGTCAGAAGCAGCACTGAGCAGCAGACGGTCCCGTGGCGGCGGCGGGGCAGCACGCCGTGCCGAACGCACCGCCGTCAGCATCGAGACCGCGCGCTATATCGAGCGCAACATTCCGAATTTCGAGGTTCTGACAGAAGAGGCGCTTGAAATCATCGAGGCCAATGCCGAAACGGTACTGGCCGAGGTGGGCGTGAATTTTGTCCAGAATCCAGCCGCGCTGGAACGCTGGCGCCAGGCCGGGGCCGATGTGCAGGGCGAGCGGGTGCGCATTCCGCGTGGTTTGGCGCGGCAACTCTGTGCCACCGCCCCGTCGCGGATCATCCAGCATGCCCGCAATCCCGAGCGCACGGTGGAAATCGGCGGCAAGTCCCTTGTTCTGGCACCGGTCTATGGCCCGCCCTTCGTGCGCGACATGGAAGGCGGCCGCCGCTATGCCACGATGGAGGATTTCCGCAAATTCGTGAAGCTGGGCTATATGTCGAAATGGTTGCACCATTCCGGCGGCACGGTGTGTGAACCCACCGATATTCCGGTGAACAAGCGCCATCTTGATATGCTGCTGGCGCATATGACCCTGTCGGACAAGCCCTTTATGGGATCGGTGACAGAGCCTAGCCGCGCGCAAGACAGCGTTGATATGTGCAACATCCTCTTTGGAGAGGAGTTCGTGCAGAACAACACTGTCATGACATCGCTCATCAACGTGAACTCGCCGATGACGTTTGACGATGTCATGATGGGGTCGCTGGAAATCTATGCCGCGAACAATCAGGCCTGTATCCTGTCGCCCTTTATCGTTGGCGGTGCGATGGCACCGGTGTCTGTGGCGGGTACGCTGACGCAGGTTCTGGCCGAGGTTCTGGCAGGCATTGCCTATAGTCAGCTTGTGCGCCCCGGCGCGCCGATGATCTTTGGGGCCTTCGTTACCTCGATCGACATGAACTCGGGCGCGCCGACCTTTGGCACTCCGGAGGCCGCACATATCACCTATGGGGCGGGTCAGTTGGCGCGGCGGATGGGGCTGCCGTTCCGGTCTTCCGGGTCGTTCAACGGTTCCAAACTGCCGGATGCGCAGGCGGCGTATGAGACGGCAAATAGCCTGAACGTCGGGCTTTTGGCGGGGGTGAACTTTATGTTGCACTCTTGCGGCTGGCTTGAAGGCGGGCTTGTGTCATCCTTTGAGAAATTCGTCATGGATGCCGATCAACTGGGCACGCTTCACCATTTGGCGCGCGGCGTGCAGGTGGATGAAGAGGCGCAGGCGATGGACGCCATTCGTGAGGTTGGGCCGGGTGGCCATTATCTTGGCTGTGCGCATACGCAGGCGAATTTCAAATCCGCCTTTTGGCGCTCTGACCTGTTCGACTACAAGCCGTTCGAGACGTGGGCAGATGAGGGCGAGCGCGACACGATGGTTCTGGCCAATGCGCGGGTTCACAAGCTTTTGGCGGATTATCAGCAACCGCCGCTTGATCCGGAAATTGCCGAGGCACTTGCCGCCTATGTCGCCAAGCGCAAGGCTGAAATGCCGGATGCCTTTAGCTAAGATCATCGAGACTTGCCTAAAGAACGCGCGCCGCACCGATTTGCGGCGCGCTTTTTTTTGTCAGGTCTCGAGCAATAACGGGGTCATGTCCCGTGCCTCTGCCATCATGGCGATCAATACCTCGACATGGCGGGCCGGTGAGTAGCCTGTGGACGCAAGGCGGCGTTCCTGATCCAAGGCGGCCTCGGTTTCAAGCAGGCGCACAAGCGCGGTAGGGCTCTGGGGTAGGGGGCCATCGCGCAGTAGCCGCCGCAAATGCACCTCGCGGCGGTAGTCTTGCAGACCTATCCGCGCCGCGCGGATCAACAGTGGGGGGCGGCGTAACGCCTGCAGAGTTCCAAGTATATCGTGCATAAGAGGCTCCTGTGATCGTGCAAATGCTTCGTCGCACAGGTTCGGTGGCTGTTGCGTTTTCAGGCGCTGCGCCGCGCGCAGGGCTTTGGATTTGTTTACGATTTGTCAATGAAGGTTGCATTTCTGGAAACAATTAACGAACCGGTAATCTTTGCACTCTTAAGTTGTGGATAACTCTGTGGGTAAGTTGCCAGGTTGCGATCTGGTGCCGGAAGGCCGAAAATTTGGGGGACGGGCGATGCACGAGGGGTATGCATTCAAGACCATTTTGCATGACGTACCCTCTTGGGTGCCGGAGGCGGCGCTGCACTATCTGGCCCATACCGAATCCGGCACGCCGATCAGGGCCCTGGCGCGGCACGCGGGGCGGCACGCTTCGACCGTGATGCGCCAAATCCGCGCCTATGAGACCCGCCGCGATGATCTTTTGGTGGACGAGGCGCTGCGGCGACTTGGACAAAGGGTTAACCATGACAAGATTTCCGGTTCTCCTGCCAAGGAGGCTGCGATGACATCCCACACCATCACGCGACACAATCAGACGCCTGAACTGACGGAAAACCGCTTGAAATCAGAGGCGCGGCGCGTTTTGCGCCGCCTCTGTGAGCCGGGGGCCCTGTTGGCCGTCTCTGCCGATATGGACAAGGCCGTGGTGGTGCGTGACACCGGTAGCGGCCAGACCCTGCGCACGGCGGTCGTCGAGCGCGAAGTGGCCGAGGCTATGGCGCTCAAGGGATGGGTGGCCTGTGACGGACCGGGGCGCATCGCGCGGTATCATATCACCGCCACAGGGCGCAACGCGCTCAGCCTGATGTTGGCTGAGGCCGAAAATCAGGCAAGCGGTCTTAGAGACGGGCCGTTTTTGTCGGAGCAGGCCGCATCCCACCCCACGCCGGATGCCAGCGGACGACGCGCGCGCTACGGTCTGGTGGACTCGCCCCTTGTGGCGCTGGCCCGACGACGTGACAAGGACGGCAGCCGGTTTCTGACCTCGGATCTTGTGCGCGCGGGCGAACGGCTGCGCGAGGATTTCGAACTGGCCCAGATGGCCCCACGTGTCGCGCAGAACTGGGACCATTTTCTCAGTCATGTCGATGAGCATGGCAGCCCCGTGGTCTCTCGTGGGTATGATGCCGAGGCGGCACGCCTGCGGGTCTTGGCGGCGTTGCGGGATCTTGGGCCGGGCTTGGGCGATGTGGTGCTGCGCTGCTGTTGTTACATGGAGGGGCTGGAACGCGCCGAGAAGAAAATGGGCTGGTCGGCGCGGTCGGGCAAGATCGTGTTACGCATCGCCCTGCAACGGCTCAAACGGCATTACGAGGGGTTGGGAGAAGCGGGCAGCTTGATCGGTTGAACGCGCAGGCTGCAAAGCCGCCATGCTATAATTCAGGCTTGTCATTGAGGTGGTGACCCATAAGCTATGGATATGAACATCACCCTTCGACAGCTTGGCTATTTCAAGGCGCTTGCCGAACAGCGCAATTTCGGGCGTGCGGCAGAGGTGGTCAATATTTCGCAACCGGCGCTCTCTGTTCAAATCAAAGAGATGGAGACAACGCTTGGCCAAAAGCTGGTCGAGCGGCGTGCGCGGGATGTGGTGCTGACCCCGTTTGGCCGCCTGATTCTGGCGCATGCCCTGCGGGTTCTGGACGAGATGCAGGCGCTGAGCGAGGCGGCGCGGTGGCAAGGCGGGCTGGCGGGGCGGCTATCGCTTGGGATTATCCCAACCATTGCGCCCTATATTCTACCCGGCGTGCTAGAGGCGCTGCGCAGCCGCGATATCTCGCTTGATGTGCAAGTGCGCGAGGCCAAGACTGACCAATTGATCGCAGACATTCAAGGCGGTCAACTGGACGCCGCGATACTGGCGCGGCCGGTCGGGGCTGAGGGGCTGCGCGAGCGACTGCTGTTCGAGGATCGGTTCTTGTTGGCGGGAACCTCAGTTCGGTTGGCGGCGCTTGGGCAGGGGGCAGAGGCGCTGCGCCCAACCTCGCTGGTGCACAGCCCGCTGTTGTTGCTGGAAGAGGGGCATTGCCTGACGGATCAAGCGCTTGAGGTTTGCGGACGTGGGCGTGGGCACGCACAGATCGATATGGGCGCCTCTTCGCTTGGCACGCTGTCGCGGCTGGTGGCGGCGGGATTCGGCCTGACCCTCATGCCCGAGATTGCGGCGGCGACCGAAGTGAGGGCGGCACCGGGGATAAACCTGCGCCGGTTTGGCCCGCCAGAGCCCGCCCGCCAGATCGTTCTGGTGCGTCGTCAGAGCACGCAAGACGAGGTGTGGTTCGAGAAACTGGCCGAGGTGTTGGAAACTGCCGGTGCCGCGCTTATCGCTCTTGCGCGCGCGGAGGTGCCGGAACCCACAGCCGCGATGCGACCTGCGCCGCACGCAGCGCAGGTCGACATTTACAGGGACACTCACTAAGCGCGATGGACACTCGTTACCCATGGTGCAGTCGTCAGGATGTAACGCTGCGTGACTGGCACTCTCCATCGCTATGATTTATACTATCCAAGCCTTACCAAATCATTCGCGGGGAAAAATTCGTGCGCGATCTCAAACTGCCGGACCAACGTCATCCTGAAAAGGCGCATCGCCCCGATAACGCCCAACCACGCAAGCCTGACTGGATTCGGGTCAAGGCCCCGACGAGCAAGGCCTATTTCGAAACCCATCGGATCATGCGCGAGCACAAGCTGGTAACGGTCTGTGAAGAGGCGGGTTGCCCGAATGCCGGCGAATGCTGGAGCCAGGGACACGCGACCATGATGATCATGGGCGAGATTTGCACGCGCGGCTGCACCTTTTGCAACGTGGCCACCGGCAAGCCGCAAACCCTTGATGCGTTCGAGCCGGGGCGCGTGGCTGATGCTGTGTCCAAGCTGGGCTTGAAGCATGTGGTTGTGACGAGCGTGGATCGCGATGATCTGTCGGATGGCGGGGCTGACCATTTTGCGCAGACCATTCGCGCAATTCGCCACCGGGCACCCGGAACCACGATCGAGATTTTGACGCCGGATTTCCTGCATTGCGAGGATGGTGCGCTGGAAACCGTGGTGGCAGCCAAGCCGGATGTGTTCAATCACAACCTTGAAACTGTGCCCGGACTCTATCCCACCGTGCGCCCCGGCGCGCGGTATTTCCATTCCCTGCGGCTTTTGCAGCGGGTCAAGGAACTTGATCCGACGATGTTTACAAAATCGGGCATTATGGTGGGCTTGGGCGAGGATCGGCAGGCCGTGCATCAGGTGATGGATGATATGCGCGCCGCCGGAATAGATTTCCTGACTATTGGCCAATACTTGCAACCCACGCCGAAACATCACGCGGTTGATCGTTTTGTGCATCCTGATGAGTTCGCAGCCTATGAAAAGGCGGCCTATGGCAAGGGCTTTTTGATGGTTTCTGCCAGCCCGCTGACGCGGTCCAGCTATCATGCGGGCGATGATTTCGCGCGGTTGCAGGCGGCACGGAATGCAAAATTCGGCTGATCGTGCCTTGGGTGCGCTTTGACAGGTCATGATGCACAGAAAAACCGGCCAATGGGCCGGTTTTTTGGTTTCTTGGTACTGTCAGTGATTGAGGGTTAACGCCCCCAGGTCCGCACCGGGCCGCAATCCATATGTACGAAGTTGCTGCCGGAATAGCGCCCAACGCCACCGCCGCCACAGGCCACGCCGGCACGGTAAATCTGGCTGACAGAGCGGCTTCCAAGACGCAGGTCTGCGGCCTCGCCGACCATGTGAAGGGAATTCCGGGCGACACCATTGGAACGGCTGCGCAGCATCGCGTTGGTCTGGGCGCTTCGGTAGCCGCTCAAGAGCGTGTAGGGCTCGGATACGTCGAGCAGGTTATGGCTGGCGGCCATGATGTCGATGGTGCGAATATCAATGTTTTTCACCTGATTGGTACGCCAATCACGCATGAACAACGATATCTCGCGCACGGCTTCCTTGAGGTAATCGCCTTCGATCCAATAGATTGTGTCGAGCCGTTCACCGGTGCGCGGCGAAACAAGGCGAATGCGGCGGATATCGCCAGCACCGCGTAGAAAGCCAGCTGCATTGGAAAATGTCGGGGCTGCTGCCACAGCTGTTGCCGCGAACGCAAGCAATACGCCACGCCGCGAGATGCCAGTTGAACTGATTTCTGTCATTGTTTCAATCGCCTGTCCCGTAGCCTACCTGTTGTTGCTGTCCCGCAACATTCTCAATCATCCCCAGATGTGCGGAATTTATGGCACAGCGGGAATCAATGACCAAGCCCTGATTTGCTGTGTCGTTCAATATTCAAGTCCTTTCGGCGGGATTTCGCGCATAATTTTCCTGATGTGGCTAGAATACGCATCCGCCGCTGCATTTTCGTCGCAGTCATGCACTTGTCGTCGAAACTGACACGGAATCCTTAGTAAAAAATTGAGAACGATGGGAAATCCCGCATATAGTTTCTCAAAGCGACCCCGTGACTTAGAGGTAAAAGAATGATTTTGGCGTCTTGCCACCCGCGCTCTCGCGATTTGCTCCGAATTGTCCCGGTCATGCTGACCGCCGCACTTGTTCTGTTTGCATGGATCATGCCAGCTGCGGCGCAAGAAGCGGCGTTTCGGCAAGCGGTGGCCGAGGCCGCAGCCGAGGATCGTGACCTTGCGGCCTTTTATCAGGATCAGAGCTATCGTCCGGTCTGGACCGGCGCTGGGGCCGAGCATCTCGCGCGCCGTCAGGCCTTGGTTCAGGTGCTGGCGCGGGCCGGGGTGCATGGCCTGCCTGCGGAGCGTTATGATCTTGACGGGTTGATTGCGTCGATGACCGCCGCGCGGTCACAGCGCGATCTGGGGCAGGTAGAGGTCGAACTCAGCCGCACCTATCTGCGCTATGCGCATGATGTGCAATCTGGGGTTTTGGTGCCCTCAAAGGTTATTGGTGACATCAAGCGTGAGGTTTTGCGGCAGGAATCTGGCGCGCTTTTGAAAGAGATTCTTGCAAAAGAACCTAGCCGTGTGATGCGGAACCTTGCGCCGCAAAGCAATGAATACGCGCGCCTCCTCAAACAAAAACTGCGGCTAGAGCAGTTGGTCGCAGAAGGCGGATGGGGGGCTACGGTTTCTGCAGAAAAGCTGCGGCCCGGCGACAGCGGCCCGGCTGTCATCGCCCTGCGTAACCGGCTGATTGCAATGGGCTATCTGGATCGGAGTGCGGCGCAGACCTATGATATGAGGCTGCAACAGGCGGTTCAGGCCTTTCAAGGGGATCACGGGCTTGAGACCGACGGCATTGCGGGGGCGACGACGCTTGCGGCGGTGAATACCCCTGCGACAGAGCGGCTCAAATCGGTGATTGTCGCGATGGAGCGGGAGCGCTGGCTAAGCGAGGAGCGCGGACAGCGCCACATACTTGTTAACCTGACCGATTTCAGCGCGCGTATTCTCGACAATGACGCGGTGACCTTTGCAACCAGAGCCGTGATTGGCAAGAATGACCAGAACCGCCGGAGCCCCGAATTCTCGGATGAGATGGAGTATATGGTCATCAATCCGACGTGGCATGTGCCCTATTCAATCGCGGTCAATGAATACCTGCCGCAGATGCAGCGCAATCCGGGGGCGGCGTCTCATCTCAAGCTTTACAATCGCAATGGCCGCGAGGTGAGCCGGGGGGCAGTCAATTTCGGCGCGTATAATGCGCGCAATTTTCCCTTTGCGATCAAGCAACCACCGTCAGAGCGCAACGCGCTTGGGCTGGTCAAGTTCATGTTCCCCAACAAGTACAATATCTACCTGCACGACACGCCGCAAAAAGCGCTGTTCGATCTGGAGAAGCGCGATTTCAGCCATGGCTGTATCCGCCTGCATCAACCGTTCGATTTCGCCTATGCGCTCTTGGGGCGGCAGGAAAGCGATCCCAAGGCCTTCTTTCATTCCGTGCTGGGCACAGGGCGTGAAACCTATGTGCAACTGGAGCAGCATGTGCCGGTGCATATCATCTATCGCACGGCCTTTACCCAAGCACAGGGGCGTCCGCAGTATCGTGGCGATGTCTACGGGCGCGATGCGCGGATCTGGGAAGCGCTGGAAAAGGCCGGGGTGTCATTGGATACGCCACGGGGCTGAGATCTGAGTTTTTCGTCGGTTGAGGGCCCGTGCCGCGAGGTGCGGGCCTTTTGCCATGCGCCTGCCTGTGATAGCGAAGGGTTTCAGGTGCGGCACACTGCGCAGCTGTCTTGAAAAGATTGTCTGCGCGCGGGACCGATCTTAAATAAACTGTTACCAAACCGACGCAGAAGACCAGCATCCGCCCGGCCCCCGGGCGTCAGAATGAAAGACCTTGCCATGAGCACCATTCAGGACCGTGTCATCGCCATCATCGCCGAACAGGCCGTGCTCGAACCTGCGGATGTCACTCTCGACAGCACGCCCGAGGACCTGGGTATCGACAGTCTCGGATTGGTCGAGAGTATCTTTGCCATCGAAGAGGCGTTTGACATTTCCGTGCCCTTCAACGCCAACAACCCGTCAGAGAGCGATTTCGACATTTCCACTGTGCGTTCGATCATCGCCGGCATCGAGCGGCTGGTGGCCGCGCAATCGTGAAACGGGTGGTCATTACTGGCGCGGGCACGATCAACGCGCTTGGGGCCGATGTGCCCAGCACGCTTGAGGCG
Source organism: Roseovarius mucosus (assembly GCF_002080415.1). Lineage (NCBI taxonomy): Bacteria > Pseudomonadati > Pseudomonadota > Alphaproteobacteria > Rhodobacterales > Roseobacteraceae > Roseovarius > Roseovarius mucosus. Next base: position 4,137,847 of record NZ_CP020474.1, read on the forward strand.
ATGCGCGAAGGGCGTTGCGGTATTTCCGATCTGGAGTTTCAGGACGTCGAGCGCTTGTCGATTCGCATTGGTGGCCAGGTCAAGAACTACGATCCCGAGGTGCAGTTCAACCGTCAGCAACTGGCGCTCTATGACCGGTTTACCCAATTCACACTGATCGCGGCGCGGCAGGCCATGGCGCAGGCCGGGTTGGAGTTTTCGGGCGAGTTGGCCGCGCGGGCGGGCGTGATTCTTGGCAATTCAGGCGGGGGCATGACCACGCTCGACGAGAATTACCGCTCTGTCTACGAAGAGGGCAAGAACCGGGTGCATCCCTTTGTGGTGCCCAAGCTGATGAATAACGCCGCTGCTTCGCATCTGTCGATGGAATTCAATCTCAAGGGGCCGACCTTTACCGTCTCGACCGCTTGCGCGTCGTCCAATCACGCGATGGCGCAGGCATTTCAGATGGTGCATGGCGGCATTACCCCGGTGATGGTCACGGGGGGATCTGAATCGATGCTGTGTTTTGGCGGCGTCAAGGCGTGGGAGGGGTTGCGCGTCATGAGCCGGGATGCCTGCCGCCCATTCTCGGCCAATCGCAACGGTATGGTTCAGGGCGAGGGGGCCGCGATTTTCGTCTTTGAAGAGATGGAGCATGCCAAAAGGCGCGGGGCCGAGATTTTGGCCGAGGTGGCAGGCTTTGCCATGACGTCGGATGCCTCCGACATTGTCATGCCCTCCAAACAGGGGGCCGCACGTGCCATCACCGGCGCGCTCAATGATGCGCGGATCAACCGCGAAGAGGTGGGCTATATCAACGCGCATGGCACTGGCACTGCGGCGAATGATAAGACCGAGAGTGCGGCGGTGGCGGATGTGTTCGGGCATCACGCGGATCGTCTGATGATTTCCTCGACGAAATCCATGCATGCGCATCTGATCGGTGGAACTGGCGCGGTCGAGCTTTTGGCCTGTATCATGGCGCTGCGCGACGGGATCATTGCGCCCACTATCGGCTATGAGGAACCGGACCCGGAATGCGCACTGGACGTGGTGCCGAACGTGGCGCGCGAGGCGCGAGTGAATGTGGCGCTGAGCAATGCCTTTGCCTTTGGTGGGCTCAACGCTGTGCTGGCGCTCAAGCGCTTTGCCTGAGGTTGGAACGCAAAACGCCGCCCCATAGGGCGGCGTTGGCCTTAGGAGTGATATTTTAATTACTGCTGAAGAATTGAGGCTTCTTCGAACGCAGCGGTAAAGCCCTTGAGCGAGGCGTCAATCTTTACCTTTTGATCCGGCGCCTGAGCCGGGACAATTTCAAGCGTCACCTTAACACCGCGCTTCATCGTGTCGATGTCCTGTTGCGTCAGACCGATGCGCGCGAAACAGCCCGCCATGGTGCAGAACGAATAGGCATAACTCTTGGCATTGGCGCCATCGACCGAGAGCTTGATTTCTTCGGTCAAAAGCGTGCCCAGAGGGGCAGCAATCGTGGCGCCTGCGATCACCGGACCACCTTCGGGCAGGCGGTAAATGGTGAATTCCGCCACCGGATTCCCGGCGCTCTCGGTCATCAGCTGATACATCTGGCAGAGGTCTTCTTGCCCTTCCACCCCGGTGCGAAAGCATTTGATCTGCCAATCGTCATGGGTGGATTTGATATAGGACGGATCCTCTTGCACAGGGCGTCCGGTGTCGAGACCGATCGCCGGGGTCTCGGCGTCCGGTTCTGCGGCCTCTACCGGGGCTTCGGGGGCCGGCTGTGTTGCTTCTTGTGCGCTGAGGGCTCCGCCCATTGCGAGAAGCGCCACAATCGAAAGGCTTGTAAGGAGTCTAGGCATCATTTCCCCATATCGGTCTATGTTTCCGCCGCGCTTTAGCATGGTGTGCCGGGAGAGTCAGGATGAAATACGTCGCAATGTCGCGTCGCCAGCAGCTTTACGCCATCTTGTAATACGCTGTGATTATGAGGTCAGCAAAAAAGAAAGAGGCCTTTCGGCCTCTTCCTACGTTTCTCCCCGTCGGACTGGCCGACTTAGTTATTGAAACGGACGCTAGGACAGATGCGCGCACCCGTCAACAGGGAAGGTCGCAAAATCGCGAAAAAAGGCCGCACCCGAGGGGCGCGGCCAGTCTGACAGGGAGGAAGTCACCCGCAACCAGAGGACAATCGGTTCCGGGCATGAATTCAGACTGGCATGAAAGGGTTAATTAAGTATGGTCAGCCCGTGACCTTTTCTGGATAGGGGGTGTTGGGGTGCAGACTTCGATTTTCGTGGGCGGCGGCGGTGCGGATTATTCCGAGCCTCAGGAACTCTTGCTCAAATACGGCAATCGGCATGGTCTTGTCGCGGGGGCCACAGGCACCGGCAAGACGGTGACGTTGCAAGTATTGGCCGAGGGGTTCTCGGATGCGGGCGTGCCTGTGATCCTGTCGGACATCAAGGGCGATGTATCGGGCATGGCCGTCGCAGGCAGCCCCGAAAACAAGCTGCACGGACCCTTCACCGAGCGTGCCCAGAAAATTGGCTTTGACGCCTTTCGCTATGATACTTTTCCGGTGATTTTTTGGGATCTCTTTGGCGAGCAAGGGCACCCGGTGCGCACCACGCTGGCCGAGATGGGGCCGCTCTTGCTGTCGCGGCTGATGGGGCTTTCGGATGCACAAGAGGGTGTGCTCAACATCGCGTTTCGCGTGTCGGATGAAGAGGGGTTGCCGCTACTCGACCTCAAGGATCTGCAAGCGCTGCTGACATGGGTGGGCCAGAACAGCGCCGATCTGTCGCTGCGCTATGGCAATGTGGGTGTATCCTCGGTCGGGGCCATTCAACGTGCGCTCTTGGTGCTGGAAAATCAGGGGGGCGCGCATTTCTTTGGCGAGCCAGCCTTGGCGCTAGAGGATTTGATGCGCGTAACGCCCGAGGGGCGTGGCTATGTCAACATCCTTGCCGCCGACCGGCTGATCAATTCGCCACGCCTTTATGCGACCTTCCTCTTGTGGCTTTTGAGCGAGCTCTTTGAGACACTCCCCGAAGTGGGCGATGTCGATAAACCCAAGCTGGTGTTCTTCTTTGACGAGGCGCATTTGCTGTTTGAGGATGCGCCCAAGGCTCTGGTCGACAAGGTCGAGCAGGTGGCGCGCCTGATCCGGTCCAAGGGGGTTGGTGTTTATTTCATCACTCAGAACCCGGATGACGTGCCCGAGGATATTCTGGGCCAGCTTGGCAACCGGTTTCAGCACGCGCTGCGCGCCTTTACCGCGCGGGATCAAAAGGCGCTGAGCCGCGCCGCCGAGACCTATCGCCCCAATCCGCGCTTTGACACGGTAGAGGCGATCCGGGATGTGGGCGTAGGCGAGGCTGTAACCTCGATGCTGCAAAACAAGGGTGTGCCGGGGGTGGTTGAACGCACGCTTGTACGCCCGCCCGCAACACAGCTTGGCCCTTGCGATGCGGCCACCCGGCGCGCGGTCATCGCAGACTCGCCCGTTGCGGGGAAATACGAGACGGCGATTGATCGGCAGTCCGCCCATGAGATTCTGGCCGCCCGCGCCGCCGCTGCGGCGAAAGAGGCCGAAGACGCCGAGGTCAAGAGTGCCGCAGAGGCCGCCGCCGAAGAGGCCGAAGCCGAGCGCGCCCGCGAATTCAAAGCGGCACGGCGGTATTCAGGTGGGGCCACCTCGGGGCAGAGCCGCCGCGCGCGCGAACCCGAAGGCTTTGGCGACGCGCTTGCCTCAGCCGTGATGAAGGAATTGACCGGCACCACGGGCCGCCGCATCGTGCGTGGCATCTTGGGCGGGCTGTTTAAAGGACGCTAAACGGGGGCGGTTATGGGGTGCTCGCACGTTGCAGCATCCCGAACAAGTCGCGGGGATCGTCCGGGTCGGCCAATAGGTCGAGATCAAGGAAAAGGTCGGTGCCCGCGATATGGTCGCGAACATAGCGAAGGGCCGAAAAATCCTCGATGGCAAAGCCCACGCTGTCAAAAAGCGTGATTTCATCAGCGTGGCTGCGCCCCTTGGCGGTGCCGTTGATCACCTGCCACATCTCGGTCACGGGGTGATCGGGCGAAAGTTGCTGTATTTCGCCCTCAATCCGGGTTTGCTCGGGATATTCTACAAAGATGGTCGAGCGCTGAAGCACGCCGGGTGCCAGTTCTGTCTTGCCCGGACAATCGCCACCGATGGCGTTGATATGCACGCCGGCCCCAACCATGTTGTCGGTCAGGATCGTCGCATATTGCTTGTCGGCTGTGCAGGTGGTGATGATCTGCGCGCCTTCCATGCTTTCCTCGGGGGTGGAGCAACTGACCACCTCCAGCCCCAGACCGCGCAGATTGCGGGCGGCCTTGGCGGTTGCGGCGGGGTCAATGTCGTAGAGTCGCACGGATTTGAGGCCGCAAATCGCCTTCATCGCCAGCGTTTGAAACTCTGATTGCGCGCCATTGCCGATCATCGCCATCGTGTGCGCGCCTTTGGGGGCAAGATACTTGGCCACCATCGCCGAGGTGGCCGCCGTGCGCAGCGCCGTGAGCACGGTCATTTCGGACAAGAGCACAGGATAGCCGTTCCCCACATTCGCCAAGAGGCCAAAGGCGGTGACGGTTTGCAGCCCCTCACGGGTATTCTTGGGATGGCCGTTGACATATTTGAAGCCATAAACCTCGCCATCCGAAGTGGGCATGAGCTCGATCACGCCTTCCTCGGAATGGCTGGCGATGCGCGGGGTCTTGTCGAACAGCTCCCACCGGCGGAAATCGGCCTCGATATAGTCGGCCAGCCCGCGCAACATCGGCTCGATCCCGATGTGATGCACCAGTTTCATCATGTTATCGACAGATACAAAAGGCACCAGCGCCTTGTGGGAGGGGGCAAGCGTCATCTTTGGGTCCTCAGCTATAGGCCTGGGTGGGGCGATCAAACACGCGGCGGCCAAGGGCAGAGGCCGCGAGATCGACCATCACCTGCGCGGTGCGCCCGCGTTCATCTAGAAAAGGGTTCAGTTCCACCAGATCGAGCGAGGTCATAAGACCACTGTCGCAGATCATTTCCATCGTCAGATGCGCCTCGCGGATCGTGACGCCGCCGGGCACGGTCGTGCCCACGGCGGGGGCAAAGAGCGGGTCGATGAAATCGACATCAAGGCTGACATGCAGCGCGCCACCCGCAGCGGCCACGCGATCCAGAAAGGCGGCAAGAGGGCGGGAAATCCCCTGTTCGTCGATCACGCGCATATCGTGATAGCGGATGCGGCTGGATTGCAGCGCCTCGCGTTCCGCACGGTCTACGGACCGCAGGCCGAGAATGCAGATGTTTTCTTCGGGCACCGGATTGGCAACCTCTGGAAAGCCGTGAAATCCGGCGCGGCCCGTGACATAGCCGAGCGGCGTGCCGTGCAGATTGCCCGACGCAGTGGTTTGCGGTGTGTGAAAATCGCTATGGGCATCAAGCCAGAGCACGAATTGCGGGCGCCTCATGGCAGCGGCATGATTGGCCACGCCTGCGACGGACCCAAGCGAAAGGCTGTGGTCGCCCCCCAAAAAGATCGGCAGCCCCTCTTGCATGGCTTCCTCTGCGGCCTGCATCAAGGTTGCCGTCCAGCCGGCCGTTTCGGCAGGCGCGTGCAGATGCGCGGGCAGGGCGGGATCGACCGTCGCCGGGGCAGGGCAGAGATTGCCAAGGTCGCGCAAGCCATGCCCAAGATCGCCAAGCGCCTCTGCCAAGCCGGCAGTGCGATAGGCATCAGGGCCCATCAGACAGCCGCGCCGGTCTTTGCCGCTATCCACCGGGGCACCGATCAGAAGGATGGTTTGTGGGGTCATCAGAGGCTCTCACATTTGCGCTTTGGGATCAGGATGCCGCCGAATTGAGTTGAAATGAAGCGGCTATTTTGCGCAAATAGGGTAGTATTTGTGCAAATTGGATCAAGGAAGCTGCGAAATGGACGATGCCGATCAGAGGTTGATTTCCATGCTACGGCATGACGCGCGCGCCTCTCTATCGGATCTGGCGATTGGGCTTGGGATGTCGCGCACCACGGTGCGGGCGCGGATTGAGCGGTTGCGGGCAAGTGGCGCGATTGTTGGCTTTACCGTGGTGTTGCGCGGCGACGCGGCCCGTGATCCGGTGCGGGGCCTCATGATGCTGGGGATTGAAGGGCGCGGCACAGATCGGATCTTGCGCCAACTCAACGGTCTGAGCGCCGTGCGCGCGACCCATACCACCAATGGCCGGTGGGATGTAATTGTCGAGATTGGGACCGAAACGCTTGAAGAGCTGGACAAGGTGCTGGCGCAGATCCGGCGGTTCGAGGGGATAGCGCAATCCGAGACGAGCCTGTTGCTCAACACGTGGAAATCGGGGGCCTAAGCAATGGTTCAGCGCTTGCGCAATGCCATCAGCCAGAGTGTGGCAAGGCCCAGAGAGGCCAGCATGTTCCAACTGGCCATCGACAGGCCCAGCATCTCCCATGGCACCTGATCGCAGCGCACAAGGGGCGCCGCCATGATCTGTTCAAAGAGTGCGTCGGCGCTGATCCCATCCGTGCCGGACGACGAGCAACTGGTCGGACCTTGCCACCAGCCACGCTCGACCCCGGTGTGATATCCGCCGATACCGGCCGTGGTGAGCGCAGCCAAAAGACCCCCGAGGCAGAGCAGGCGGGGCAGGGCGACGAGCGCAGCAGCGCCAAAGGCTATCGCGATTACATGTGGCCAACGCTGCCAGATGCAGAGCTTGCAGGGGGCCATGCCGCCCAAGTGCTGAAACCCGAGCGCCCCCAGCATCAGCGCGGCAGAACCGCCCGCCGCAAGGAGGATGAGATGTTTCTGGCTCAGTTGCATCAAAAGAACCTCGTTGCGTAAAAGCCGCCAAAAAGCAGAACTACAAAGACGATGGTTACAAGCCCGAGACGGCGTTCGATGAAATCGCGCACCGAGGGCCCGTATTTCCAGAGCAATGCCGCAACAAGAAAGAACCGGATGCCGCGCGCCAGAATGGAGCTGGCGATGAACACCCCCAGCGGCATGGCAGTCCAGCCCGACATGATGGTGATGACCTTGTAGGGAAAGGGCGTGATGCCAGCGGTCAGCACCGCCCAGAACCCGAAATCGTTGAACCTTGTGCTGAATTCGGTCATTGCGTCGCCCTTGCCAAGGGCTGCGAGGATGGGTTGGCCAATTTCCTGAAACGCAAAGGCCCCAATGGCATAGCCCAGCAACCCACCGAGAACCGAAGATACAAGCGCCACAAGCGCGATCAACCACGCCCGCGAAGGCCGCGCGAGGATCATCGGGATCATCAAGACATCTGGGGGAATCGGAAACACCGAGCTTTCGACAAAGGACACCGCGGCCAGAACCCAAAGCGCATGGCGATGGTCGGCCATTCGGATCGTCCAGTCATAAAGGGCGCGGATCATTGCGGGTCTCTTACGTTGCCTGACGCGAGACACCACGCCCGATGGCCGGGGTCAAGTCTCGAGCGCGGCCACATACAAATTCCGCCACAATACGCCGTTTCGGCACTGGACGTCGGTCGCGTGCTTGGCTAGAGAAAGAACAGTGCCCAAGTGGCGGAACGGTAGACGCAGCGGATTCAAAATCCGCCGCCTTTACGGGTGTGTGGGTTCGAATCCCACCTTGGGCACCATTTGTTTTCCTCTGATCAGAACCGGCTTATCCCGGTTGTTCGCGGTCCTTGGTCAGGGGGCGAAGGCGAATGTGTCTGGGCGGGCGTGATCCCAGTATTTGGCAAAGGCGGGATGGCTGACATGACCGCCGAGCAATTCGCCGGGTTCAAGCCAGAGATACTGGCTTGCGGCGGAACGCACTTCGCGGCTGTTGACGCGGATCATCAGGTGATGTGGGGTGAATTCCTGTGGGCGTTGAAGGCCAGAGGATTCCACCGCTTCCTTGAGGGCGAAGAGCGTGTTGCGATGATAACTGGCGACGCGCAGATGCTTTTCCGCAACCACGATCGCGCGGTAACGGCCGGGATCCTGCGAGGTGACGCCAGTTGGGCATTTGCCCGAGTGACAGACTTGCGCCTGAATGCAGCCAACCGCGAACATGAAACCGCGCGCGATATTGCAGCCATCGGCACCAAGGGCGAACATGCGGCACATATCGAAGGCGCTGATAATCTTGCCCGAGGCAATCAGGCGAACGCGGTCGCGCAGCCCCATGCCAACGAGGCTGTTATGCACAAGCATGAGCCCCTCGCGGATGGGGGCACCTTTGTGATCGGCGAATTCCACCGGGGCCGCGCCGGTGCCGCCTTCGGCCCCGTCGATGGTGATGAAATCTGGCGTGATGCCGGTTTCATGAAAGGCTTTGACCATGGCGAACACCTCCCATGGGTGACCCACGCAGAGTTTGAGCCCCACAGGTTTCCCGCCCGAGAGATGCCGAAGCCGGGCGATAAAGCGGCAAAGGCCGTCGGGCGAGGAAAATTCAGAATGGGCGGCAGGGCTGATGCAATCCTGACCCACCAGAACGCCGCGTGCCTCTGCAATCGCCTCTGTCACCTTTGCGCCGGGCAGGATGCCGCCGTGTCCGGGCTTGGCCCCTTGGCTGAGCTTAATCTCAATCATCTTGATCTGAGGGTCAGAGGCATTGGTGACGAACATCTCTGGGTCAAACGCGCCTGTGGCGGTGCGGCAGCCAAAATAGCCTGATCCGATCTGCCAGATCAGATCGCCGCCGTGTTTGCGATGAAACCGCGAGATCGAGCCTTCGCCGGTGGTATGGGCAAAGCCGCCCAGTTTTGCCCCCCAGTTCAGCGCCTCAATCGCCGTTGGCGACAGCGCGCCATAGGACATGCCCGAAATGTTGAGCGCAGAACTGTCGTAGGGCTGTGTGCAGTCCGGGCCACCGATGGGCTGGCGAAATGCGATGTCACCCATGTGGCTTGGCGACATGGAGTGATTGATCCACTCATGCCCGACGGCATTGACATTGCGCAACGTGCCAAAAGGGCGCAAGCCCTCGATCCCCTTGGACCTGCGATAGACAAGCGCGCGCTGTTCGCGCGAAAAGGGGGTCTCGTCATGATCACTTTCGAGGAAGTATTGCCGTATCTCTGGGCGGAAATGTTCAAAGAGAAATCGCAGACGGGCAGAGAGCGGATAGTTTTTGAGAACTGCACGCTTGCTTTGGTAAACATCGTAGAGCCCGATGGTTGCGGCCAAGCCCGCAAGCCCTGCCAGCATCCCGCCCCAGAATAGCAACCATATGGCAATCGCCCCACCAATGGGCACGAGCAGAATACTGATCAACCATGGAATATAACGCATGCGATCCTCCCTTTTGCTCTGTGCCTGCACAAATCATTCCAAGCAGCAGAGCGTTAGGTCAGTCTTTTATGCCCGAATTCTGAGCAACCTGTAAAAGTTTTCGCGATTCCCTCAATAATCGCGTTCAAAAAACACGCCAACCCCAGAGGAGCCATCGTTAGAGGCCCCGCCCTTGAGCGTGACACTGTCGCTAAGATCAAAGTTCAGATTGATGCGTTGCTTGCCTTCGCTGTCGGCTGTGACTTCGGTATAGACCTTGTCCGAGATATAGGCACCGGCACTCACCTCGGTGCCGCCATCCTCGGTTTGTGTGACGTCGAGATCCGAAAGGCCGATGGCACCCCGCAGCTTACCAACCACATCGCCGTTGCTATTGCCGGACAGCGTCGCCACCGCCGAGGCCATTTGCGCGGCCTGAAAGGCAGAAATATTATCCAAGCCGCGCCCAAAGATAAGCCGAGAGACCACCTCTTCTTGCGGAAGATCAGGGTCAGAGGCAAAGCGCACTTCGGGGGCGCTTGCCACGCCTTCAACGATCACTTGCACGGCGACGTCGCCCGCATCGGTGGTGGCCACAAAGCGCAGGTAGGGATCAAGAGAGCCCTGCATCGTGATGCGGCCTTCGGTCATCGTAAGCCTTTGACCCAGAATGTCGATCCGTCCCCGGATCAATTCAAAAAACCCGTCCGGGGCAACGGCATCGGTGGTTCCGGCAAGGCGCAGGCTGCCGCCCAGTTCGGCATCAAGCCCGCGCCCACGAACGAATATCCGGTTGGGGGCATTGATCGACAGGTTGAGCGCGTAGGGCCGCGCGCGCCCGGCTGTTTCGGTCTGGATCAGGCCTGCGCGCTCTCGGGTGGTGCGCACTGCGGCGGGTTCGTTGCGATGCTGAAGATCTGGCAACGAGACCGATGCCGCGCCCAAGCCCGAGGGGATGCGGATATTGGTTTCCTCAAGTGTCAGCGCCCCGCTGATCCGCGCGCCGCCTGTCAACGGGCCGTTGACGCCAATGTTGCCGTTCACCGTCGTGGTATAGATCAACTGGTCGCTCAGCACGAGGCCATCAAGCCCCACCGACAGATCGCCTGTGAAGCCGGGGGTCAGGCCAACCGGCCCGGTCACCCGTATCTGTCCGCCATCGCGCATCTGCGCGGTGAAATCTGTCTGAACGCGGCTTTGACCGAGCGTTGCCGTGCCGCTCAGGGTTTCGACCGTGAGGCCGGTTGCGGGCAGGGCAATGCGTGTGTCAGAGGTGCTGATCGTGCCCGAGACGGCGGGCAGGGCGGGGGCACCGTTGATCCGCAGGTCGTAGCGCGCCGTTCCCTGAATCGCGTTTGGTCGGATATAGCTGTTGGCAAGCGCCAGCGGCAGCGCGCCACTGGCACTAAGATCAAGGCGCGCGCCGTGATCCACGATATCGCCCGAGACCTGCGCCGTGGTGCCCCCCGGGCCCTCAGCTGAAAGCGTCACGGCCACCCGTTCAGCAAGAGCGCCCGACAGGGTGGCGCGGCCCGTTGCGGTCACGGGGCCCGCGAAATCAGGGGCGAACAGGCCCAAATTGGCCAGACGTATGTTGAAATCTACGGGAGCATCCGGGTTGGGCGACCCTGCGGAGAGCGCGAGTTGTGGCGTCTCAAGCCGAAGCGTACCAATCTCGATCCCGTCAAGGCGGCGCGCACCGTCTGCCCTGAGAGAGAGTTGCCCGGCGATGAGCTTGTCGAGATCGGCGATCCCGGTTCCAAGATTACGCCCATCGAGCGTGGCGCTGATCTCTACATCCTGTCCACGATCCTTGGCTTTGCCGTCAAGCGTCAGGTCAAGGGCACCGCGCAGGGGAAGGCCCGCCAGGGCGCTGAACCGTGCCAGATCGCTGATCTCTGCCCTGAGTTCCCCGCTCAGGGGCAGGCCCTCGACCTCGGGCGAGAGGGTTGCATTGGCGCGCAGGCGGCTTCCCATGAGCGCTGCATCCAGTCCCGTCAGGGTCACATCGCCCCCGGTTTGCCAGGCCACGTTGCTGCTGATTTCTGCCGGACCGGACAGGCGCGGATCTGAAAGTGCCAGATCGGTCAACCGCGCCGCAAGGCTGAGCGCGCCGCTCTCGCCGCTGAGGCGCCCCGAAGCTGTGGCGCGGATCACGTCATTTTCGATCTGAAGGCGGTCGAGCGCGATGCCGGTGGTATCGCGGCGTGCAGCCATCGAGAGCGTGCCCGCGCTTGCGATCAGGGGATCAACCTGGGCAATGCCGACCGCAAGTTGATCCGTTTCCGCATCGAGTGTGATGTCGAAGTCGCCCCCAAGCAGGCTGCCAGAGCCTGCGATGGTCGCCTTGGCTGCCCCTGCAATGCTCTGCCCGGAGAGCGCGGCAAAGCGTGCGAGGTTGGGTGCCTCCAGCGTTGCGGTGCCAGAGACAGGAAACCCTTCGGCCAAGGCCGCGATCCGTCCATTGCCCGAAAGCTGCGCAGCGCCGGACACAAGCCGTAGGGCCCTCAGGACAAGTGGGCGATCTTCGGTGAAATCGAGCGAGGCAAGGCCGGACAGTTCTGTTCCGACGGCCTCAGCCAGTGCCGGATCGTCAACGCGCAGCCCGGCAAGGTCAAATTCAACAAGCGCCGTCACACCGCGCGGTGCGGTGCGTTCTAACGCCCCACGCCCCGAGAGCGTGGCCGTGGCAAGGCCGATATCAGGGCGCTCGAACCCGGTCAGGCCCAGCTGTGTGCGCCAACGATCGCCGCGCGCGGCATCAAAGGCAGCGTCAATCGTAGCGCCACGAATGTGGGTTGCGGGGCCGCTGATGGGCAAACGCACGCGGCTGTCACCATCGCCCAATTCGCCGGTCAGCCTAAATCGCTGAGGCCACCCCGCCGCATCGAGCGACAACGCGCCGGACAGCGTGACCTGTGCCGCCGAAAGTGTGAAATCCGCGATGTCCAAGGCCCCGTTTGGCTGGCGCGTGCCGGTCAGTTTGAGCGCGCTTTCTGTCCCAAAGAAGGGGCGGTAGTCAGCAGCAAAAAGCGGTGTGAGATCGCCCGAAATCGTCGCGCCAAAGGCTTTTGACGTAACGCCCTCGGCCTCCGCGTCGCGGATCGTAACCTCTCCGGTCAGGCGGGGGGTGCCGTCCGAGGCAAGGCGAATGTCGGCCGTATAGTCGTTCAAGGGCGCCGTGCCGCTGATCCCGAGCGAAAGAGCGGGCCGATCTGGCAGTTGCAGCAAAGTGGCGGCGATGCCGCCCGCGTCCTCTTGAAGTGACAGATCAAGGGCGAGAACCTGGGTCGCATTCACAAAACTTGCGTTCAGCGATACGGCACCGCGCCCGTCAAGGCGGGTCACCTCGATCTCTGCCGCCCCTTCACCACTTCCCAGTGACAGCCGCCCAAGCAGGCGCAGAGCGACCTCCTCACCCAAAAGCGGGGCGCCAAGAGTAAGCGTCTCGGCGCTGATCTCGCCGAGGTTGACGGAGACTGGCAGCTCTGGAAGGCGAAAGGGCGTGGCCTCTGCCATGTCTGGCGAAAGCGGTTCTTCGGCAATTGGCGCACGCGCCACCGTGATTTCTCGCGCGGTCAGGCGATTGACTTCGACCCGGCCCCGCAAAAGCGCCGTGCGCGTCCAATCGAGCGTTACATCGCGCAGCGTGAGCCAGATGCCGTCGCGATCAGCGATGGTCAGTTCTGCGATAGTCGCCTGAGACGAGAGCGCCCCGGCAAAGCCGGTGATCCGCACCTCGCGTCCAGCACCAGAGAGGTTATCTTCAATCAAGGCTTGCAGATAGCCGCGATCCTCATCTGCGGTTTGCGCCAAGAGTGGCGTTGCAAGCGCCCCCAGCAGCAACGACAGGAAAAGGACCAGCCGGGCCATCAGAATGCCTGCCCAATACCGATGTAAAGTTCGAGGTCTTCCCCGGCCCTTTCACCCAAGGGTGTGGCGATATCCACGCGGATCGGGCCCACGGGGGTGAAGTAGCGGGCACCGATCCCGGCACCGCTGTGCCAATCCCCGCGTCCTGTGCCAAGCGCATCCTGACCGACAAAGCCCGTGTCGACAAAGGCCACGCCTTGGATCTTGTCTGTGACGCTGGCGCGGAATTCGCCCGAGAAGCCGACAAAGGCACGCCCGCCCACGCGCACTCCGGGGGCGATATCCACGCCCAGAGATTGATAATCCTGTCCGCGCACAGTGCCTGCCCCCCCGGAATAAAACAGCATGTCTGCCGGGATTTCGCCGATTGAGGGGCCTGCGACCGATCCGATCTGCGCGCGCCCTGCAAGGGTGTAACGGTCGCCCGCGCCAAAGCTACGGTAGTGCCGGGCATCTGCAAATATGCGCGCGCCGTCCCCCGATCTTTGGTCGAGGCCGATAAAAGGCGTGAGCGACACCTCAAGGAAAAGACCCGAGGTTGCGTTGAGCGCATCATCGCGTTTGTCCCACGTCAGTCTGGCCGGAAACAGCAGATGCTGCAACTCGCGCCGTCCAAGATCGTCGTCGATGTCGGAATAGCGATAGGCAATGCCCGCCTCGCCGCGCAGCTCGTCCGAGAATACCCGGGTAAAGCCGCCGCCGACTTCGACCTTTGATTCCGTATAATCTGGCTCGTCATTTCCCTCGATCCGGGCCTCAAGAAACAGCCCGGTGTCGGGGTGAAAGGTTGCGGGCCGGTCATAGCGCGCGCCAAGGCGATAATCCTCGCCCCCTGAATCCCCGCCGATACCACCGATCATGGCATCAAGCCGCAGTCGCTCGGCACCGCCAAAGAGGTTGCGATGCAGCCAAAAGCCCGAAAGTGTCAGCCCTTCGAGCGAGGCCAGTTCCGCGCCAAAGCCAAGACGCCGCGGCGGGGCATCGGTGACGCGGGCCGTGATATCAAGGCTGCCATCGGGATTGGGCCTGTCTGCCTCGATCATCACAACCGAGCGAAAGGCACCGCTGCGGCGCAGGCGGGTGGCGGCGTTGTCCAATTCTTCGGGCGAGAATTTGCGGCCCGTCGGCAGGCCCGCAATGTCGCGGATACGGTCCGGGCGCACACGGCTTTCGCGGCTTTCTTCGGCCAGCAACAGCTCGCCAAAATGCAGGCGCGGTCCGGGATCAAGCTGGATGTCGGCGGACAAGGTCGAGGCCGCGTGATCGGCAATAATGGTTTGCTCTGACACAAGCGCCTTGGCGTGTCCGGTGGTGCGCCATGCGGCGATGCTGCTGCGTGTCGCATCGCCGATAAGATCGCCCTTGGCCCGGTTGCCGGTGACAAATTCAGGCGGCAGCTTGGTTTTTGGGGCAAGCGGTGCGACGCGTGCGGTTGAAAAGACGAAAGGCGCGTTGCGCTCGACGGTGATGTCAATCTGTCTGATGTCACTTGGCGCGCGCAGGGGCGGGATGCTGGCGGCCTCTTGGCCATCCACGAGGATGCGGATCACGCCGCCATAAAACCCCTCGGCATAAAGCACACCGATCAGACGCCCGTAATCCGATTGGGCCGCAGCCAATAGGTCTTGTGCGGTGGCCTCTTGTTGGGCGGCAGTGGTGATCGTGAGCGAGGCGCTGCGCAAACGGTCTGCAAACCCATCCCCCGCGTCAGGCGCGGTCAGCCGGACCTCAGCCGCCTGCGCCAGATCGGGCAGAATCCAGAGGCACAGCGCGGCAAGCGAGGCGACCCTGACACTGGATTTCAACACCGCGACGACCCTCCCAGACTGCTGGTCTTTTATGCCATCCCGATCACGGGAATGCCACCCTTGTGGGGCTACAAAAGCGGGGTAAGGCGCTGTCATCGGCAAGAGCTTACTCAGCGGGCTGGCCGCTTTTGCCGAGCGCTGCGTCGAGCGTTTTCTCAATTGCTCCGCGCGGGCGGGTGAACCGCGCCATCAAGTCATACAGGATCGGTGTGACAAAGAGCATGAGCGCCGTGGCCATGGCCAGCCCTGCGATGATCACAGTGCCCACAGCGATCCGGCTCTCGGCGCCCGCGCCAGAGGCGGTGACAAGCGGCACCGCGCCCAACACGGTCGAGACGGCAGTCATCATGATCGGACGCAGGCGTAGGACCGAGGCCTCGATCACAGCTTCACGCACGGCATAACCTTCGTCTCGTAACTGGTTGGCGAATTCGACGATCAGGATACCGTTTTTGGAGATGAGCCCGATCAGTAGAATAATGCCGATCTGGCTGTAGACATTCAGCGATAATCCCCCCGCCGCCATGGCATAAATCGCCCCGGCGACCCCTATCGGCACGGTTAGCATGATGACAAGCGGATGCACGAAACTCTCGAATTGCGCGGCAAGCACGAGATAGACGATCAGCAGCGCCAGCAGAAACACCACACCCACCCCGGCGGAGGTGTCGATATAGGTGCGCGATTGACCATCATAGCCCAGCTTGGCCTCGGGCGGCAGGATGTCGGCGGCGATCTCTTGGAGTTGTTCCAGAACGTCGCCCAATTCTGCATCTGGGGCAAGCGCGCCCGAGAGTTGAATAGACGGCAGCCGGTCAAAGCGACGTAGCGACGGGGTTGCGGCATTCTCGTTCAGGGTCACGAGCGCGCCAAGCGGCACCAGCGTTTCCCCGTCGCCCGCCCGCAGAAAGATGTTTTCAATATCCGTGGGCGAGCGGCGGTCCGCATCCTCGGCCTGAACCAGCACCGGATATTCGCGACCCCGGCTGACAAAGGTCGTGACCTCGCGCGACGCGAGCATGGTTTGCAGCGTGGCCGCGATCACATCGGCAGAGATGCCCAGATCATCGGCGCGCGCACGGTCTATTTCGATGTCGAGCTGCGGCAGGTTCTGTTCAAAATTGATCTCGGGATTGACGAGCCCCTCAACCTCTTCGGCACGCTCTAGAAGGGTTATGGCCCATTCCTTGACACTCTCAAAGTCAGGCCCGCCGATCACCACCTGCACGGGCGTGGAACTGCCGCGCAGGCCAAGACCCGCCGGGGTTACGGGAAAGCCGCGCGCGATGGTGACTTGCCCCATCTGCGGTGCGATTTCGCTGACAATCTCTGATACCGGGCGATCCCGCTCTTCCCATGGCGCAAGGCGGAACACGACGAAAGAGCGCCACGAACGCCCCCCCCAGCCGGTAAAGCTGAACACGGTTTCGACCTCACCCGATTGCACCAGCGGATCAAGGATGGCCTCGACCTGTCGGGCCGCCATGTCGGAATGCGCGACGGTCGATCCCTGAGGCGCGGTAAGTGGCACAAACCCAACGCCGCGATCTTCGCGCGGCGCAAGCTCGCGGGGCAGATCCACGTAGAAAAGTGCTGCTCCTGCGGTGATGGCGAGTGTCACGGGCAGGATTACCAGTGGCATGCCAATCGCGCGGGTCAGGAGTGCGCGATAGGCGCGCTGAATCCATGAGGGCGGGCGTGGGCCGGATGGGGCATTGGCGCGCAGTTTGCGGGCGCTCAGCACCTTGGAGGCAAGCGCCGGGCAGGCGGAAAGGGCGACAAAGGTCGAGATGGCGACCGTGCCGGCCATGACCCAGCCAAACTCCACAAAAAGTCGGCCCACCTGACCGGGCATGAACGACAGCGGTACAAAAACTGCAATCAACGTGATGGAGGTGGCAATGACCGCAAAGGTTACTTGGCGTGCGCCATGCACGCTGGCCACGAGCGGAGATTCCCCATCCTCGATCCGGCGTTGGATGTTTTCCAACACCACAATCGCATCGTCCACCACCAGGCCAATCGCCAGCAAAAGCGCAAGCAATGTCAGCGTGTTGAGCGAAAAGCCCCACATGCCGATCAAAAGGAAACTGCCGATCAACGACACAGGAATTGTGATGAAAGGAACAAGCGTGGCGCGGATACTGCGCAGGAAAAGCAGGATCACCGCGACGACAAGCGCCAGAGAAATAAAGAGCGCGATCACCACCTCGCGGATCGACGCCCCGACAAAGAGCGCATCATCAGAGCCGACGATGATCTTCATGCCTTCCGGCAGGTTCGGTTCCAGCGTCTTGATCTCGGCGCGCACGGCATTGGAAATTTCCAGCGTGTTGGATTGGCTCTGCCGCAAGATCCACATGCCCACCGCCTCTGTGCCATTGGTGCGCACAATGGTGGAATCGTCCGCCACCCCCGGCACGACCCGCGCCACATCGCCCAACCGGACCGGATAGCCCGCCACGCGGTCGATCACGATGTCGCGGAAATCCTCGATGCTGCGCAACCGGCTGTTCAGCCGCACCGTCATTTGCCGGTTGATCGATTCCACCTCGCCTGCGGGCAGTTCAAGGTTGTTGCGCAAGAGCGCCGCCTCGACATCCGAGACGGTGAGGTTGCGCGCGGCGAGCGCGCGGCGGTCAATCCAGATCCGCACCGCAAAGGGCTGCGCACCGATCACATCAACATTGGCCACCCCGTCGAGGGTTGAGAACCGATCCACCACGAACCGGTCGATATAATCCGTGATTTCGGCTGTTGTCATGCGGTCCGAGGTGACGGCGACGCGCATCACGGGATCGGCATCGGCATCGCTCTTGACGACCTGCGGTTCGTCGGCCTCTTCCGGCAGGTCGCCGCGCACCCGGCCTACGGCATCGCGCACGTCATTGGCGGCCACGTCAATATCAACGCTGGTTTCAAATTCGATAGTGACGCGGCTTCGGCCCTGTCGGCTCTCGGAACTGATGGTTCGAATGCCCGAGATCGAGGCAATGGCCCCCTCGACCGTCTCGGTAATATCGGTGTCGATCACTTCGGGCGCGGCACCGCGATAGGTGGTGGTCACGGTCACGACGGCATTGTCCACATCGGGCAATTCGCGCACGGGGATAGAGCGCAAAGCCGCCACACCAAAGATCACGATCAAAAGGCTGGCCACAGCGGCCAGAACTGGACGTCTGATCGAGATGTCCGAGAGGGTCACGTCGCGCTCTCCGGCTTGGCAAGGTCGGTTTTCGCCGTTGCGTCTGCGTCTGCTCCCAGAACTTTGACCACGCTCCCGTCACGCACCCGCTGTAGTCCGCGAATGATCACCTCTTCGCCCGCCTCAAGCCCCGACAGGATGGCAACTTGCCCATCCTTGCGCTGCCCAGAGGTCACGATGCGGCGATTGGCTTTGCCATCAGTGACGACAAAGACGTAGGTTTCGGCGGCTTGAAAGATCAGCGCCTCTTCGGGCACGGTGACATGCGCGCTTTCAGAGAGCACCAATGTCAGCGCCAGAAACATACCCGAGGCTAGCGTGCCATCGGTGTTCGGTATCCGCCCGCGGGTTCGAAAGGCGCGACCGACCGGATCAATCCGGCTGTCCACCACATCCAGCGTGCCCTCAAAAACCCGGTCCGCAAAGGCCGCGCTGCGGGCGATCAGGGTCTGGCCGGGGCGCACTTGGGAAAACACCGTTTCAGGCAGCGAGAATTCCACCTCGACCTCGCTTAGGTCATCCAGCCGGGTAAGCACCTGACCTTCGATCACGCGCGCACCAACGTCATAGTTGGTAAGCCCCACCACGCCCCCGAAGGGCGCGGTGATGGTGCGATCCTCAAGCCTGCGGCGTGCGCGCTCGACTTCGGCCTCGGCTTCGGCCAGACGCGCCACGGCCTCTTCTTCGGTGGCCTGCGACACGGCGGCGGTTTGGCGCAATTGGCGCGTGCGTTCAACGGTTTGCCGCTGTTCAACCAGCACAGCCTCGGCCTCGCTCAGGTCGGCACGCTGGATCGTATCGTCAAGCCGCGCCAGCACATCGCCCTGTTCGACCCGCGTGCCGGGCGTGATCCTGAGGCTGGTCAGCCGCCCGTCCGCCTCGGGGACGATGTCGATGGATTGCAATGCGCGGGTTGTGCCGACCGCTTCGATTGTCTGTTGCAGCGTGCGCTCTTCTGCAAGAGCGATCTCAACCGTTACAGGGCGCTCAGCCTGCGCCTCGGCAGCTGCTTCGGGCGCGCTCACGAGATAAGTCTGATAGCCGTAATAGCCACCATACGCTGTGCCGACTATGAGGCAGAGCAAAAGCAGTTGTTTCCATATCTGCATTGTATGCGGCAATCCGTTTTCAGAGGGCACCAAGGCGCGCGTGGGTCGTGGGCGCGGGCTGACTTGGTGCAAACGTATAGTAAGTCCGCAAAAAGGCAATTCATTGTGCGCGTTTCAGCCCGCGCGATTGTGGCCGTTCAGTTGGCGGAGCGTCTCTTGCAAGAGGTCGGGCAGGGCCAGAATGGCTGTCTGCGCCTCGGCTGTATCGCCGCCGCGCAGGGCGGATTCCGCGCGCCCCAGAAGGGCCTGCAAGGCAAGCCCGCCCGTCGCCGCCGCCGTGCCCGCCAGCTTGTGGATGCGATCCGCAAGATCCGTTCCGCTTAGCGGAGCATCGCGGTTCAGACCGTCCAGAATGGCCTCGCCTTCGGCTTCAAATTCTACCAAGAGGCGGTCGATGCGGTCTTGCGGCAAGGCGGCGCGCAGTTGTTCCATGTAACTCGGGTCAACATGGCAGGGTTGGTCCACGGGGGCCGAAGGGGCTGATCCAATCTGCATCAGCAGCGCGCGCAGCGCCTCGCGGCGCAGGGGTTTGGTCTCGACCCGGTCAAAGCCCATATTCTTGAGGTCGCCGCGATCCTCTGCGCGCACATGGGCTGTGAGCGCCACGATGGGCGTGCGCGCATTCGGCCCCTGACTTGCGCGGATGTGGAGCGTCGCTTCGCGCCCGTCCATGCGTGGCATGCTGATATCCATCAAAATCAGGTCAAAACGCCTTATTTGGGCGCAATCCACACCTTCGATCCCATCGCAGGCCAGATGCACCTTGTGGCCATCGCCTGTCAGCATGCCTTCCAGCACAACGCGATTGGTGGCATTATCCTCGACCACCAGAACGTCGAGCGCGCGCAGGGGGGCGGAAACGGGGGCAGGGGCAACGATCGCCTTGGGCTTGGGTCCGACGACCGCCGATGCGGCGGGCAGCGGCAGGCGGACCCAAAAAAGGCTGCCTTCGCCAAGTTCGCTCTCAACGCCAATGGTGCCTTTCATCAGCTTGACGAGTTGGCGCGCGATGCCAAGACCCAGCCCCGTCCCCTCGGGTCGGTCGCCTGTTGTGTCCTGAACCCGCATGAAATCTTCAAACACATTTGGTAGATTGTCGGCGCTTATGCCGATGCCCGTGTCAATCACCTGAAACTCGATCATGTCTGGTTCGGTGTCTTTTGATGACAGGCGGCTCACGTCTAGGGTGATTTCCCCATCCCGCGTGAACTTGATCGCATTCGAGACAAGGTTGAGTAGAACCTGATAAATCCGCGCTCTGTCCCCAGTGACACGCCCGAAGCCGTCTTGGGGGGCCAGCAGACGCAGGCTGTTGCCGCGTGCCTGCGCTGGACCTTGTTGGGTTTCCGTCAGCTCTGCCAAAAGTTGGTCGAGGTCAAAGGCGGCGGGGCGCAACACGATTTGACGCGCGGCGGCCTGTGTCAGGTCGAGCGCATCGGTGATCTGCGTCAGCAAGAGCTGGCCCGAGGAGCGCATGATGCGGGTGAATTTCTCTTGTTCCGGGGTAAGCCCGGTATCCCCCAAGAGCTCGAGCGCGCCCAGGATGCCGTTCAGTGGCGTGCGCATTTCGTGGCTGATCATGGCCAGAAACCGCGCCTTGGCCCGCTCTCCCGCTAGGGCCTGTTCGCGGGAGCGATCTATTTCAGCCTCGGCAGCCAGACGTTCCGAGATGTCCCGGATGAAGAGGATGCAGATATCGCCCTCACCCTGTCGCGCGAGATCAGCCGAAAGTTCCGCCGCAAATTCACGCCCTTCCAGATTGCGTACGATCACGTCCTCGCGCCGCGACGGGCCACTGGCGCAGGTGTCACGCAAGAGTTTACCGGAAAGGGGCTTCAACGTCCCATCTTCTCCCTTGCAGAACAGCACGTCGCCCAAGTCTATGCGTGCCGTCAGCCGATCCGTCAGCGCCAAAAGATCATCCGCACGCGCATTCGTGTCTTCGATCCAGCCGTCGACCCCAACCACAAGCACGGCATCCTGTGACGTGTTAAGAATGGTTGTTAGTCTATTGGATTTGCTTATGTTTTGCTCTGCCTGCATACGGTAGCTGCGGTAGACGCGCCACACCAAAAGCAAGAGAGAGGACAGCGCAGCCAGCATCATCAGGATCAGAACGGCAAGGCTCAGGATCTTGGCGGTCAGCGCCGCGCGTTCGGAATCCGAGCGCTGCGCATCCGCCGCAAGACCCCGCGCGGCAATGTTGCGGATCGGATCTGCCATCCGGCTTCCAAGCTGGATCAGCCGTGCCCGTTCCTTGAAGATATCGCCCGGATCACCGTCAATGATAGGCACCATACTGGCCAAGAGTTCCGACACGCGATCAAGGTCTGCATGTGCAATATCCAGTTCCAGCACCTCGCGGTATACGCGGCCATCCCGGAGGGCGGTTGCGCGGCTGTAGAGGATATCGAACTGGCGGCGCACTTGGTCGACCAGATTTTCTTCGGGTCCGGTGAGCGCATAGAGAGAGGCGAGGAATTTAAGCTGGTCTACCTCCAGCCGTGAGGTGGTCCAATGCAGGTTGTCTTGGCTGGCGCTTCGATACTCGTCCAGTTGCACATAGACGCGGCTTGTCAACAGTACCGCAGCCAGCATGCACCCCGCTGCAAACAGGCCCAGCAGGATCACAAGCAGTCTGTTCAGACGGGGGAACCTGCGGGAGGAGGGGACGTGCATGTCGGGCCTTACACTGGAATACTTGGACAAAAGGCAGTTTGGGTGGATCTGATCCTTCGGCGCGGCGCGGCTGAGACAGTTTCCGAGTGATCTTCAGCTTTTGCGTGTGTAGAGTATATCAACCGGAGGAGTTCCTTGTCACGCGGGGTCATCAGGACAGGTCACATTCTTATACCATCTTTGGTATTTGCCTCTTTTCCACCGTTTGACCACCCCCCTATCCCTAAAGATAGGGGAGTTGACGGCTTGGCACGGAACTTGCCGGTTATAGGGTAGGCGGGACATACCCGCTTAGGGTTATCAAAGGATTGTCATGGTTCGGCAGCTTGCTTACGTGTTGAAAAATGAGAAAAAAAGGAATTTTGAGGTGGCAGAAGGAAGGACGCGCCGATGACCAAGCTCTTGTTGGCCGACGACCATGATCTGGTCCGGGAAATGATCGCCGCCTACCTGCGCGCGCAGGGTGGGTTTGAGGTGCACGTCGCCGAGAGCCTTGGGGCGGCGCTGGATGTTCAAGAAAAAAACGGGCCTTTTCAATTGGTTCTGCTCGATCTTATGATGCCGGGCATGGATTCCCTGACAGGACTTGGGGTGATGAAAGCGCGGGCGAAATGCCCGGTGGCGATTTTGTCGGGGACGGCGACGGCGGAGATTGGGCGCAGGGCGCTGAGATCGGGGGCGGCGGGGTTCTTGCCCAAGACGCTTGATCCACAGTCTTTGGTGGCCGCGGTACACCATATGTTGTTGGGAGAGACCTACACACCGCTAGATTTTCTGGAGACCGGAGAGTCGGAGGCGGAGGGGCCGGTGCGCCTTACGCCCAGAGAGACCGATGTGTTGGTCGGCATCCTGCACGGCAAATCCAACAAGGAAATCGCAAGAGACCTTGATATTCAAGAGGTTACAGTCAAGCTGCACCTCAAAACCCTATCCCGCAAACTCGGCGCCAAAAACCGCACCCACGCGGCCATGATCGCCCGAGACATGGGGCTGACATAAGAGTTCGCGTGTAAGTTTGGTAAGGTCTGTACGTGGGTTTTGTAAGGTCTGGGGGAAGTTGGCCGGTGGTTCCGACCTGTTTGGGATCGGGGCCCGGAATGGGTGAAACCTCGGGGCGGATTTTCGTGAGGGGTGAGGCGGGGTCGTTTGTGCACGCGTTCGTATGTTCCGTCGATTTGAGTTAAGTGGCTTTTCAGATCCACACAACCGAGCGCTAGGTAAGTTTGATCAAAACTGGTCGAAGACGCAGTTGCGTGGTCTGCGAATGACGCCCAGTAACCATGATCATCGCGCGGGTCTCCGGAGCACTCGCTAACCCGGATGTTCCACACCTTGTGGGGCGGGGGCTTTGGTCAGTTGATTTTCTGGATGCCCTCAAACAGCGACGCGGTCATGCGTTGGTTTAGGCGTGGTTTCCACGGCCGTTTCGTTAGGATCGTCGGGTGCTGTGTGGTGACCAGACCGTCCTCGCGGATGTTCGTCGCGGGCCATACCGTGCGATAGGCGTGCAGCCCAGCTTGCCGTGCGAAGGCGCCAAACGCCTGATCAGTATAGGTCACGCATTCGGGATAGAACCAGCCTTCTTCGGTATTCGACTTGGAAGGCATTCCGCAGCGGATATAGGTCACCATGCTGACGGTATCGTCGTGTGACACGTCGGCAATCGCCTTGAGCAGTTTCAGGGTCATGGCTGGTCCAGTGTGCGACGCGATGGATTGCGCAAAAACGAAATCCACCGGCCCACCTGTCAGCGAAAAATCAAAGTCTGTGTTATAGGCGAAAGTCGCCTTTTTCTTTGCGATGACCTGCGATTTCTCGATATCCGCGCCAAAGTGCATCTCGCATCCGCGGTTCAGAATGTCGACGTTGGGTTCCAGACCAAAATACCGGTTTTCAAGCAGGTAGTTAATCGCCAGACGGCCCAACCGCAGGCTGCCGCAACCTACATCCAGAAACTTATGGTTTTCGCGCATGCCCAGATCGATCAGCAGCTGGAACTGCATCGCCCCCAGCAGATCGTAAATAAACGGGGGGCCGACCCAAGCACGGGGATGGTCGGACCCGGCACCCATATTGATCCCTAGCGTCTGTTGTTCCTTTTCGGTCAATACTTGGCGCATTTCTTCGCGCATTTTTGCGGGTTCTGCGCGGCGTTGGGTGATCAGCTGATCCGATATCGACATTAAATTGCTCCCGTAGGCTTCAGACTCATTGCTTCACAACCGACCCGAGTTTGCTCAAGTGACTTGCTGCTTAGTGTCATTTTTGTCTTATATTGCTGCCACATCAAGTGTATTGCGCTCTCAGTCCCTAGAGCAGTCGCCACGGTGTTTGAATGTGCGTTGATTGTACTGCGACTGCCCACCACCTTTGTCAGCCGGCAAGTTTCGCAACGTGGCGGACAGGGCTGTCTTGCCGCGTTGCTTGGACTTTCGCCAATTTGCCAGTCACGCGCATGGTGGCGACACGCACGATGGTTGAATGGCGGTAAGAATAGCCCTGAACCTCGGAGCTATGACTACCACTTCGGCCAACTGCAGAATGATGGCCGGGGGTGACGCGCGACGCGAGTGGTCGACCGATGTGAGGCCTGCTCGCGCGCGCAGGTTCTTCTTTGCCGCTTGTGAACCATCGACATTGCCGCCCTTTACACGAATGGCCGCTCTTCTACGCTTCATCGCAGCGTTGAAGGCCGCGGGAAGGCGCGGCACTGCAGGCCTCTGCGGATGAGGTGACCGCTCTTCGCAGAGCGGGACAACGCGGCGTTTTAGAGCACGTGTTCGGGTGTGTGTACTCAGGTCTTAGAGGTATGAGCGAACCTTGAACGCTTAGCTTCCAAGGTTCGCACTGTGACATGCTTTGGCCAGTTTATGCAGTTGAGACGTTGCTGCCAAAGTACATGAACTCACGATCCATTGCAGCAACCTCGGCTGCGTTCAGCGAGAGATTGGCGCTGTCGAGCAGCTTGAAGCTTTTTTGGTCTTTCACCCAATCATCCGCATGGCGCAGTGTGGACAGGGTGTAGGTGGAGGTTTCGTTCAGGTAGTGGGTCGGTACGATAACCTTGGGCTTGAGGCGGTCAACAATTGCATTCGCCTGCTCGTAAGACAGGATATGCTCTGAGCCATCCACCGGTATCGTCAATACATCAACCCGGCCGATGGCCTCCCAAAAACCAGGACCGGGATCTGCACGGTTATCGCCCCAGATCAAGGTGCGAATGCCCCCTGTTTCGATCACGTACACAACCATATCCATGTGGCTGACATTGTTGGGCGCACAGGCTTCGGCGCCAAATTCCGCAAGGGCATTGGTCCAGTCGTAGTAGCCGGGGGCCTTGCAAACGTGTTTGTCCGCAAAGCCGGTGATCTTAAGGTCAGCGAATTCAAACGTGCCGACCATACGGTCAAGCACCATGGTCGAAACCGGCCGGTCGATAGCGTCATGATCAAAGTGCGTATGCGTGGAGAGCGTGATATCAGTTACCGTTTCGGGAAACTTGTACTTGAACCACAAACCCCAAGCGCCCGATGGATCGTCTCGCCACGGATCAACCACCACGGTCGCACCGCCCGGTGACGTGATCTTGAATGCGCAGTGGCCAAAGTATTCGATGCCGACCGCACCGTCGGGAAAACTTGTCGCGCTTTGAAGCTCAATGACGTGGTTGTTGTTGCCCGGTTGGGTCCAGTCCGTCGATTGAGCCTGAGCAGAGGTCGACGTCAGCAGGCTCGCCGCGCTGCCTACGCCAGCCGCACCGGCAGCCATGAAAAAGGACCGTCGTGACAGGCCGGGGGCCAGATCGTCTTTTTGCCCGTTCATTGTGATTGGCTTGAGATCTTTCTTGTCCATCGTTTTGATTTCCCTGTTGTGATCCACCGCCCGTTGCGCGGATGGTTCGAGGATAGGGCACGGTGGGCTGGTCAGGGTGCTAGAATACTGTGGGTTCAATATTGGGGGTTTCCCCATACTATTTCAAATTCTCCAGATATTTCTGGAGGTTTCTGCGGCCATGGGTCAGGCCAAGTTTCTGTCGGATGTTGTTGCGATGGAAATCAATTGTGCTGGTGCCGCGGGACAGGGTCTTTGCGATTTCTTTTGTGCTGCGCCCTTGTGCGACCAATTGAGCGATCTCTGATTCCGTTGGTGTCAACCTCTCCAAGGCCACAGCCAACTTTCCCGAAAATGCCGACGTGATATTTTTGAGATTTGCTTCGAGGGTGTCGAGATAAGAGCGCGCGCGCTCGTCATCTGCATTCAACTGCCGCAACCGCGAAACATGCGGCAAGACCAACCCTTTGATCTGCTGCGCAACACGCTCCTCGATTTCTGTTTTGGATCGTTCGACACCTTTCAAAAGTACCCGCAACGCAGTGTTGGCCTCCTCTAGGTCTTTTGTTCGTGCTTCAACAAGGTCTTCACGCAAGTCCAGTTCTTTCTGCAAACGCGCCTCTGCCCGCTTCCGCCGCTCGATTTCCTCAAGCATGGCCAAGTCGTCCTCGATAATCTGACAAAAGTGCCGCAACCCCTCGCGAAACTGCAACGCACGCTGATTTGTGAACCGGTCCAGCATGCAGATGGTGCCGAAATTCGAACCATCCGGCCATTTAAGCGGCAACCCGACATAAAAGCTCATCCCGAACTCCATGTCAGGATTGTCATGCCAATGCGGGTCTTGCGTGGCGTCTTCGACGCAGAGTTCACCGTCTCGTTGGAACACGCCAGAACAGTACAACTTGTCGTGAAGTTGGAAGGATTGCCCCTTAAGATAGGGGTTGATATTGCCTGCGCTTTTGACAAAAACACTGTGCTGTTGTTCGCGCGTGTGCATGATCAGCGTTGCTGGAACGTCTGCAATCTTAGAAATCTGATCAACCAAAAACTGCCACTTGGCGAGGGTTTCAGCGGAAACTGTCGGTTCGCTCCTTGTTACGTCTTGTTCCATTTATAACAGGCATCCTAAATCTCTGGCCGCAGTCGGTCATCATGAAACGCCAAAAGTTAGTGTCCCCTAACCCTTCAAAGGTAATGAGCAGTTTGCAAGTGGAAACTTGACGCCCGGTTGGCATCGCATCACGTGCTTCAAGGGGCGCATCCACTGCGAGCTGGATGGACCTCCCGCATGGGGAACGACCGCTACGGCCGCGAGATCATCGCTGAGAAGGTCGACTTGCCTGAAGCCGCCCGAAGTCGGCCGAGAGTGAAAATCCCGAGCTGGTCGACCGCGACGACGAGATCCCGTTCTGAAAGGAACGGGGCCTCCCCTTGGGCCCGGCGGGGAAACCCGCCGGGTTCGCTGTATCTTACGTCATGAAGACGATGGTTGCGACCTGTGGAAGCTACGAAATAGCGCAACCATCTGAAAGAAATAAAGAAATCTTGAGATACTTCTGAGTGTTCGCACGGGTCGATAGACTCAAAGGAAACAATTCGGAGGCACGTGTATGCGAATCTTGATCTTGTCTCTTTTCGCAGTGGCACTGCTCGTGGTCCTGATCCTCTTTATTGGGTGGCTCTTGCCGGCGACGCGCGAAGGTCGCGCGGAAACAACCATTGCGGCACCGCCTGATCTGGTGCTTGCAGTGATTGCAGATGTGGAGACACAACCAGAATGGCGCGATTTGGGCACCGTCACACGGACAGAGACGGGATGGTTCGAGATGACATCGCGCGGGGAGCGGATCGAGTTTGTTGCCGACGACATGTCCGCGGATCGGATATCGTTGCGCTTCACGTCGGATGCTGGCTACTCCGGTGAGTGGCAGGCGCTTTTGGAGCCGGTTTCAGGGGGCACACGCATCGCAGTGATCGAACGTGTGACTGTTCCCTCTCCTTTGGGGCGGATTATGGCTCGTTTGTTGTTTGATCCGACGGAGTTCGCGACCACGTATTTGGCCAAGTTGAAAGCCCGAGTTGAGGAACAGTAGATGGCAAAGAAGCCGACAGATTGGCGCAAACGGTTTGGTGCTGCAAAGCCGCCGCATATTGTCATGCTCCACAGCGATTTTGCAGGGGTGAAGGCTGGGACGACGATGCTAATCTCGTCACCGGGCGATGTTGCCACGTATCTCGCAAAGATCCCCAAGGGCGAAACGCGGACGATTGCACGGCTTCGCAACGAGTTGGCCCGCAAAGCAGGGGCGCAGTCGATGTGCCCAGTGACAACGGCCATATATCTTCGCGTGGTCGCAGAGGTAAGCTTGCGCGACCTTGAAGAGGGTAAACGGATCGAAGAGGTTGTGCCATTCTGGCGGGTGGTGACGCCTGAAAGCAAGGTCGCACAGAAGCTGTCATGTGGGCCGGACCATGTGGCGCATTTGATTGCGCTGGATCTGGGCCAGCCGCAGTAATGAGCGGCGGCTTAATTAGTCGTGGAAGAACGGAGATCAGAAGCGAGCCGCATAAAGTATGCTGGCGTCATTCAGCGGGTGGTCTTGAGTGTCAGAGGAGTGACGGGTTGAGGATTGGGCGCGTGGCTCCCAATACCTGTCGCGGGAGATGGTCGTGGGGTGTTATGAACGTTTTGGAACCGGTTGCGCTGGCGCGGTTGGCTGGAAAGTGGATGTGAGCCGGGCGGAACGGACGGGTGCTGCGTTGGCGCGGCAGTGCGATGGAGGGGCTGGGCGTGAAGGGGAGGCGTTTCAGGTTTGGCTCGACATGAGGTAGGCCAACAGGCCCATGGCATCCCGGAGTTGGCTTTGCTTGATTTGCCCCCCCAGACAGACCCGTATCGCTTCGGAGGGTACTCCGGACACGGTAAACGCGTCTGAGGGCATGAGGCCGACCCCGGTGCCGGCCATGCGTCCGATGATGTCGGCGCGCGTGACGCCTTGGGGCAGGTGCAGCCACACGTTGAAGGCGTTTGGCGCCGCTTCGAATTGGTAGCCTGCGAGGACCTCGGCTGCGATGGCTTGGCGTTTCTGGCTCTCTTCGCGGATGAATCGTCTGATACCATCGGCGGTGCCGTCCAAAATCCACCGGGTCACAAGGGCCATCATCAAGGGGGAGGGCATGACCGAGATGATCTTGATCTGATGGGCCAGTTCGCGGGCGGCATGGCTGGACGGTGCGACCGTATAGGCCAGCCGCAGACCGGCCCCGATGCATTTGGCGAGCCCGCCGATATGCCAGACCAGATCCGGCGCAAAGCTTGCCAGCGGTGCGGGGGGCTGGGGCGGAATGAAGCCATAGGCGTCGTCTTCGATCAGTTGCAAACGATGGGCGAGGAGCACATCCGCGATAGACTGACGCCGCGTGAGGGAAATGGTGCGCGTCGTCGGATTGTTGAGCGTCGGATTGAGATAGAGCGCTTTGGGCCGATGGTTCCGAATGGCCGTATCGAGCGCATCAGGATCAATGCCTTCGGCATCGCCGGGCAGACCGATAAGGCGCAATCCCAGCCGCGCGCAGATGGTGCGGATGCCGGGATAGGTAATGTCTTCGCAGAGCACGCAATCTCCGGGTTTGGCCAAACTCATCAGAATCGCGACGATCGTGGGATGAGCGCCGGGCGTGACGGCGATCCGGTCGAGTGACGGCACCAGTCCGCGCAGCGACAACCAGTTTGACGCGGCTTCTTTGTCGATCTGGCCGCCGGTTGAGGATTGGTATCGCAACAAGTCGATCAGATTGGCAGTGACGGTCTGCATGCCTGCTTGCATTCGCGCCAGCAGCACCGGGTCTTCGGTTTCTGGCGGCAAATTCATGGTCAGATCCATATCGGCGGCGCGGCGCTGTTCCCGCTGCGGATCGACGAGCGTCTTGCCGATGACGAAGGTGCCGCGACCGACATGGCTATAGACCAGCCTGCGATGCCGCGCCTCTGCATAGCCGCGCGAGACCGTCGTGAAATCTATGCCGAGGCGTTTGGCCAGCATGCGTTGCGGGGGCAAGCGTGCCCCGTCGTGCAGCGTGCCATTGGCAATGGCTGTGCCGATTGCGTCGGCCAGTTGGATATAGCGCGGCAGGCCTCCGGGGCGGAGAATCGGTGTCCAGTCTGTCATGGAAAAACCTTAGCGCCGTGCGCGCATGCATTGAAGCGGATTGTATGTATTGAGCCGTGCATTCGTGGAAATGCGTTAGTCAGGCGGCCGTTTTCTACGCTGAACTTCTCAAAAATAGCAGAAATTCTGCGATGAGGAAAAAAATTGTATGCATAATTGAATTGATAATTGAATGTATGATCGCGGCGCTTCCATGGTTGCTCAACATCAATTGGCCCGCAGTGGCCTGACATCCAAGAAAGCGAACACATGCCAGCAGTCACGCAAGAGAAGCACAAGGACGGCGACTTTTTCGTCGACTATGAAGAAAAGGTATTTGAGGACGTCAAAGCCGAGCCGGGCCAGAAGGCGCTGGTTACGTTTCACACCGTTGCCTTTGAAGGGTCTATCGGGTTGGTGAATATGCTCAATGCGATCCGTCTGGCGCGCAAGGGGTTCGAGACATCAATTCTGCTTTATGGTCCGGGTGTCACGCTGGGTCTTCAGCGCGGCTTTCCGACGCTGGGCGACGCGGCCTTTCCGGGCCACCAGAACTTTGCGGACAACCTCAAGAAGTTCATGGCCGAGGGCAGCAAGGTCTATGCCTGCCGCTTTGCGTTGCAGGCGCTTTATGGCCATGGCGAGCCATCGCTGCTGCCCGGCATCATTCCGATAGCACCTCAGGACGTTCTCGACCTGAAGCTTTTGCATGTGCGCGACAATGCGGTCATCGTCGACACCTGGACCGTGTAAGCCAACAGCGCCGAGGCAATGATTGCCTCGGCCCTTTTGTTTTGGAGGGATCACATGTCCCGCAGCGTGAAGGCGGCTGCAGTCCAGATCGCCCCCGATCTGACCAGCCGTGAGAAAACAATGGCCCGCGTGCTTGACGCGATTGACGAGGCCGCGGGAAACGGGGCCGATCTGATCGTGTTCCCCGAGACCTTTGTCCCGTTTTACCCATATTTTTCCTTTGTCCTGCCGCCGTGCCAACAGGGCAAGCCGCACCTGCATTTGTATGAGCAGGCTGTAACCGTCCCGTCTGACGACACGCGACGTGTCGCGGAGCGCTGTGCGCATCACGGCGTAGTTGTCGTTCTTGGCGTGAACGAGCGGGACCACGGATCGCTTTACAATGCGCAGCTCATTTTTGATGCGAATGGCACGCTGCTTCTCAAGCGGCGCAAGATCACGCCCACCTATCACGAACGTATGGTGTGGGGGCAGGGTGATGGCGCGGGCCTGAAGGTTGTGGAGACCCGTGTGGGCCGCGTTGGGGCATTGGCCTGTTGGGAGCATTACAATCCGCTGGCCCGCTATGCCCTGATGACCCAGCACGAGGAAATACACGTTGCGCAATTCCCCGGATCGCTGGTTGGGCCCGTCTTTGGCGAGCAGATCGAAGTCAGCATGCGCCACCATGCGCTGGAATCGGGCTGCTTTGTTGTGAACGCAACCGGCTGGCTGACCGATGAACAGATTGACAGCGTGACACCCGATCCTGTCCTGCAAAAGGCGCTGCGCGATGGTTGCATGACCTGCATCATCACGCCGGAGGGTCGCCATGTCGTGCCCCCGCTGACGGAAGGCGAAGGCATCCTATACGGTGATCTTGACCTCGGGCTGGTGACCAAGCGCAAGCGGATGATGGATTCGGTGGGGCATTACGCCCGGCCCGAACTGCTGTCCTTAAATCACAACACAGACCTGACGCCGGCCCGCCACACGACCGGCACAGGCGCGCAATTTCAGCCGATCCCCTTGGAGGACTGACATGCAAACCGGAGATATCATCAACGACCTGCAAACGCGCGGCATGCGCCTTGTCGATCCCAAGGCTGGGGCGGACAGCCGCCGGGGCGGTGCCGGGCCGACGGACCATAAGGCCGTAACGATCAGCGGCATGACCGTGATGATCCCGGTTCATACGGCAAGCGCCTTTGACTCGCCCTATCTGGTCGAAGCGCCGGATGCGAATGGTCGGTCGCGCGTCATGAAAGACGGTGCCTTTTTTGCGGATGTGGAATTCCCGAAGCGGGCCAAGTTTCTGGATCTGTCTACGGCCGATGGCGTGCCCTACGGACATATCGCGCAGTTGCATGCCAAGGATGTTCTGGCCACCACAGTCCTGCAAACCTGTATCCGATACGAAAGCCGCAAGAAGACCTGCAAGTTCTGCGCGATTGGCCAAAGCCTCGCCGCCGGGCGCACGATTGCGCATAAGACCCCTGCCCAATTGGCCGAGGTTGCGCGCGCCGCCGTGCAACTGGACGGGGTCAAGCACATGGTCATGACGACCGGCACGCCTGCGGGCAAGGACCGTGGGGCCAAGGTGCTGGCAGAGAGCGCCGAGGCGATCCGCGCCGCTGTTGATCTGCCGCTACAGGCGCAGTGCGAACCGCCAGAGGATGACGCGTGGCACCGAAGGATGAAAGAGGCCGGGATTGACAGCCTTGGCATGCATCTTGAGGTCGTCACCCCGGAGTTGCGTCAGCAGATCATGCCCGGCAAGGCGCAGGTGTCGCTTGAAAAGTATTTCGACAGTTTCGGCGCAGCGGTCGAGGTTTTCGGCTGGGGGCAGGTGTCGACCTATATCCTTGCAGGGTTGGGGGATACCGAAGAGGCCATCCTGTCGATGTGTGAACGCCTGACCGCGATCGGGGTATATCCGTTTGTTGTGCCCTTTGTGCCTGTCTCTGGCACACCGCTGGAAAGCCACCCGGCGCCCAGCTCGGCCTTTATGCACAGAATTCTGGGGCCATTGTCGCAGATGATCGTCGATCGGGGCATGCGGGCTGAGGATATAAAGGCCGGTTGTGGGCGCTGCGGGGCCTGTTCGGCGCTGTCGGCCTTTGAAAAGTTCAAGCGGCCCGCCTTGCAGGAGGCCTCGTCATGATCATCGAGCGCCCCGCAGCCTTTGTGACCCCCGAGTTCTTGATCAGGCAGGCGACAGCGCCTTGGGAAATCGGGGCGGCGGCGTCGTTGCGGCACCGGACATTCGTCACGGAACAGGGCATTTTCGCAGATCACGACCGCGATGAGATCGACCGCCACGCCCTGCCTCTGGTTGCCGTGTCGACAATGGCCTCGGAAGCGGATGAGGTTGTGGGCACGGTTCGCATTCACGAGGCCGACAAAGACGTCTGGTGGGGCTCGCGGTTGGCTGTGGCCCCCGAATACCGCCGTGTCGGGCGTCTTGGGGCAGAGCTGATCAGGTTGGCTGTTGGCACGGCGCATGGTCGC